>DBGDEA010000012.1:0-20601 GCA_048342875.1 Collinsella sp.
ATTCATATGGTTCTAGTATAGGAAAAGGAATTTCTCGGGGCCGCCTCTCGGCGGCCTTGCGAAAAACAAATCCAAGTTAGACCATTTCAAATGGTTCGATGTCTGCCCGGATGCGACACTGAAGTAAGTGTCCATCCTCGCAGTATCCGGTTCTCAAGGTGCACGCTTAGCGGCTCATCCGGTTCGACCGGGCCGCGCGGCAAGGAGATATATTGCCAGACCGGAGGGGCGCCGCGGGCGGGAATCTGGACGTACACATTTCCTACACATATTTATACTCAGCTTACGTTTGCCAGCCGTTCTCTACCACTCGCCGAGGGCCTCTTTATAGTGAAGCGTCATATGGCTAAAGCTGATAGGCTCCCTTAGCCAAGGCGCAGCCGGCATCGAGCAACTCATCGCGCTCCTCCACCGAGAACCCCTCGGCGTATACGCGAACCACCGGTTCGGTCCCGCTGGGGCGGATCAACAGCCAGGTGTCATCCTCGAATGCCAAACGTAAACCATCCATATGGCTTACAGCCTGCGGCGCCTTGCCGCAAATCGATTTGGGATTCATGCCAGGAAGCAGTGTTCGCAGCGATTCAGCGTCTTCTGCCTCAAGGCGCAAATCGCGACGCCCATAGCTCGTCTTACCAAAACTGGCCTCGAGCTGATCGACCAAAACGCCCAAGGGCGCGCCCGTCTTTGCCATAAGCTCACACAGAATCAGACAAGCAAGGATTCCATCACGCTCGGGCATATGCGCGGCGATGCCGATACCGCCGGCCTCCTCGCCTCCCATGAGGACGCCGCCCTTCTTCATCTCTGCAGCTATATACTTGAAACCGACCGGCTTAACGGTCACACGACAGCCAAGCGCCTCAGCAATGCGGCGCACGAGCGTCGAGCACGAGAGATTGACGACGACACGTCCCTCCAAATTGCGGAATTGAACGAGGTCGCCCAAAACAAGCGCCATGATTTGATGCGGATGTATATATCTACCGCGTTCGTCGACCGCGCCGATACGATCGGCATCTCCGTCGGTCACCAGACCCGCGCACGCCCCGTCCTCGACAACCACACGCTCGCAAGCGTCCACCCATGGCTCAACAGGGTCGGGGCAAATGTCCTCTTGATCGGACGACTGTCCGGCATGAATCTCGTGCACCTCGACGCCTAGCTCCCGCAGCAGGTCGGCAAGATATCCCTGAGCCGCGCCGCCCATGGGGTCAACTACCACCCGCAGGTGAGCGGCTCGAATGGCCTCGGCATCGACAAACGATGCCACCGCCTGCATATAGTCAGGAATAATATCCGCGGTGCGATAGCGTTCCACGATCCCCATCGGCTCGGGGGCCATGGTCTCTTCGAGCTCTTCGATGACATCCTGATTGGCCGTCGAGCCATCTCCCATGCGTAGTTTAAGGCACAGATACCCCTGCGGATGATGGGACCCCGTCACCATGAGCGCACCGCAGGCCTCGCCGTCATACGCCGCCGCCCACGTGAGGGCGGGGGTCGGGACAGGCCGAGATGCGAGCACTGCGTCCAATCCGTGAGCTGCAAGCACTCCTGCCGCAAGCTCAGCGAACTCGCGCGCCTGCGGCCGGGTGTCGAACCCTACATATACCGTTTTGCCGGGATTGATCTTTTGCCACAACTCGCCGACGGCATCGGCAATGCGGGCAACGTTGTCGGCGGTAAAGTCGTCGTCGACGCGGGCGCGCCAACCATCAGTTCCAAAATGAATTATCGCGCACACGCGCAGACACCTCACAGTGTTTGGATCATGGTACGCATGGGGTATACCCGCAACGCTCGCCCAGCAACCTGCCAAAACCGGCATTCACTATTTGGGCAAATGCTACCGACGATGTGCAAGCAATAAAAAACCGCCCCGTATGGAGCGGTTTTGACCTTTATATATCGAGCGCTTCGGCCATCGCCGCCGTGGTGATCGCCGTGGTTCCACAGCAACTGCCCACCATTGCGGCACCGGAACGCCTCCATTCGATGCAAGCGCGCGCGAAGGCTTCGGGGTTCTCGCGCCACACAGGGCCATCCTGAGTTTGGACCGGATCGCCCACATTGGGGCGTACCGTGACGGGCGTAGTCGCCGATGCAACCATCCTGGGCACTGCCACGTTCGCGGCCGCAAGTGAACAGCAGTTAACGCCAACCGAGTTTGCACCGTGCTTTTCGGCGTACAAAACGGCAGCCTCGATGTTGAGGCCATCGCCTAGCAGGTCGCCTTTATCGTCAACGACAAAACTTACCAAAACAGGCATGCCGTCGGCGGCATCCTGGGCGCCGGCAAGCATGGGCTGCAAATTACGGATAGACGTCACCGTCTCGATCAGCAGACCGTCAACACCAGCATTGAGCAGGGCGTATGCCTGCTCTCGCGAAATGCCTCGGATTTCTCGATACTCGGCAGAGTCTTCGGCAAACCACTCAATGCCGATCGGGCCCATCGAGCCCAGCAGCAGCTGAGGGTGCGCCTGGCGCGCATCGTCGACGGCACCGCGATTGACCTCAGCCACGGACGGCGTAATCTGATCTTGCTTGAGGGCATAGCTTGATGCCTGAAAGGTATTGGTAATGAGCACCTGCGCACCGGCGGCGACATACAGGCGATGGATACGAGAAACAGTCTGCGGCTCGGCAAGGTTCCAAAACGCCGGTGGGATGTCGGCGGCATCGTATTCACTCATCAGCACGCTGCCCATGGGGCCCTGCGTCAACAGGGTCTCGCTCGACATGCGGCGCATAAGTTCCTCGCCGCCGGGGCGGTTGTAATAACTCGTATCCATATATGTGTTTCGCTATTCCTCGACGCTGATTCCCTGCTTTTCGAGATAGGCGAGCCAGCGGCTCATCGTGTCCTCGGAAAGCGCATGTTCCATCATGCACGCCTCGGAATCGGCCCGCTCAAAATCGACGCCGAGCTCCTGGACCAAAAACGTGCGGATAAGGCGATGACGGTACCAGATTGCCGTGCCGACCTCGCGACCACGGTCGGTCAGGATGACCTTGCCGTAATGCGATTGCTCGACAAGCTCGGACGCCTTAAGCGCCGAAACCGCCTTATTGACCGATGCCTTGGAGACACCAAGACGCTGCGCGATGTCGACCGATCGCACACCATTGGTCTCCCCTTCTTCGTTTTCGATGCGAACCATGCACTCCAAGTAGTCTTCGTTCGCCACCGTTAGGTGCAGCTCGCGCGAGCTATTTGTCGTATCCATGACCTTCCGTCCCTTCTGCTTTCAAAGGCTGATTCTACCCCATCCGCCCGTCGCGGTATGCTGTGGCATACCGTGCTAGAGTTCTTGTTGCACACGACGACCAAGATTGGAGCGGTCTTTATGGAAAACAACACCACGAACCCCGACGTCCTTGAGCGCTTTTTGCGCTACGTCCAAATCAACACGCAATCCGAGGATGCAAACTGCGACCAGGTGCCTTCGAGCACCGTTCAGTTTGACCTTGCTAATGTGCTGACCGAGGAGCTGCGCGAGCTCGGCGCGGCCGATGCCCATGTGACCGAGCATGCCTACGTCTGCGCGCATATTCCTGCGAGCGCGGGCGCGGAGGACAAGCCCGCCCTGGGCCTGATCGCGCACCTCGACACCACCGAGGTTGCGCCGGGCGCCGGCGTGAAGCCGCACATCGTGCGCTACGAAGGCGGCGACCTGGTCTGCGGTACCGTTGACGGCAAGCCCGTGGCCATGAGCACCGCCAAGCTTCCCGCCCTGAACGACCTTGTGGGTGAGGACTTGGTCTGCAGTGACGGCACCACGCTGCTGGGCGCCGACGACAAGGCCGGCGTCGCCGAGATCATGGCGCTTGTCGCGCGTATCGCTCGGGACCCCTCGCTGCCCCACCCCGCACTCGGCATTTGTTTTTGCCCGGACGAGGAGATCGGTCACGGCGCCGAGCTGTTGGACATCGAGGCCTTTGGCTGCAAGTACGCCTACACGGTCGACGGTGGTCCCATTGGCGAGCTGGAGTGGGAGTGCTTTAACGCCGCCGAGGCAACCGTTCACTTTGAGGGCCAGTCCATCCATCCCGGTGACGCCAAGGGCCGCATGGTCAACGCGGGCAATCTGTTCTGCGACTTTAACGCGCTGCTCCCTTATGCGCAGCGCCCGGAATACACCGAGGGCTACGAGGGCTTCTATCATCTTGAGGGCGTGTCTGCAACCGTCGACCACGCTACGGCGCGCTATATCGTCCGCGACCACGATGCGGCAAAGTTCCAGCAGAAGCTCGCGCTGATTGATTCCGCCGCAGCCCTGCTCAACCAGCGCCTGGGCGATGAACGCGTGACGGTCGAGATCAAGCAGCAGTACCGCAACATGGCCGAGATCGTGCGTGACTACCCCGAGCTTATCGATGTCGCCAAGGAAGCCTACCTTACCTGCGGCATTGAGCCCCAGGTGCTGCCGATTCGCGGTGGTACCGACGGTGCGCAGCTGTCGTTCCGCGGCCTGCCCTGCCCCAACCTTTCCACGGGCGGCTACTGCTACCACGGCGTTAACGAGTTTGTCCCGGTCAGCTCGCTCGTCAAGATGACCGACGTCCTCCAGGAACTCGTCGCCCGCTTCGCATAAGCCTGGCTGCACAACCCCAAAAGACGAATCGCCCCCTCCTCACCAGAGAACGGGGCGATTTTTTGCTGCAATGAGGACAGGTTGACGCGCGCCAATCTCTTGTCACAAGGAGTGTCCCAAACTGCCGGCACATAAGGAACGTCCCCAAGTGCCAAGCGCCAAGTGCAGCAAGAGTGTCACCTTTGACCAGTCGTTTAAGAACGTCCCCAATGACTACCCAACGACTAGTCCGGACCAAGGCAACGCCGATGTTTTGGCAACGACAGCGAAAACCCGCCAGAGCGAGCAAGGTGCCTTGAAACAAGGCGGCATTGATCTTTTGATCATGCCGCCGAAGTTGAAAGGCAGATTGCCGCTCTGGCGGGTTTGCAGCGTCGAGCGGTTACGCGGTTTGGTAAAACCGCGTAACTCTAGTAGTTGGCTTCGTAGCCGTTGCCGTCGCCGGTGGGCTCTTCGTAGTAGTCCGAATCGCTCGAATCAGTCGAATCGTCCGAATCGTCAGAGCTGACCGATGAGGTTGCGGTGCCGTTGGCGTAATCATCGGACGTGTTGTTGTTCAGGTCGCCGATCGTAGAGCTGGAGCCATCGGACTGGCCCATGGTATTGGGGCCCTTGGGATCCTTACCAGCGTCGACGCGCTCCATCATTTCCTTAAGCTCGTCCTCGTAGACAAAGACGTAGCTCACGCCATCAATCATGGTGCTGGCATCGGCATACGAAGGCAAGTTGGCCGAATAGATGCCGTCAACATCCATGCCGCGCATGGCATTGACCGTAGAGACGATGTCCCGAACGCTCATATCGGTCACGAGCATGTCGGACAGCGAATTGACGAGGTCGAAGACCTTGGTGGCATCGAAGTTGTTGAGGATCTGGTTGGCGAGGGCGCCGAGCACCTGACGCTGGTGGCGCATGCGTGTGTAGTCGCCATCGGCATAGATGTAGCGGCAACGGGCATAGGTAAGGGCGGTCGCGCCATCCATGTGCTGCTGACCGGCGGTGATCTTAATGTCGAGATGCTCGGGGTCGTCGACATCGTCGGTTGCGTTAATGTCGATGCCGCCGACCGAATCAATAAGCGACTGCATGCCGTCGAAGCTGACCTCGGCATAGTGCGAAATCTGGACACCGCACAGCTCGTTGACCGCCTGGACCATGGCTTCGGCGCCGCCGTAGGTATGGCAGGCGTTGATCTTCATGGTCGAGCCGTTGTAGACGACCTTGGTATCGCGCGGAATGGAGATGAGCGTCGCCTGCTTTTGCGTGGGGTCGATACGCGCCAGGATAATCGAGTCGGCGCGGTATGTATCCTCGCCCGGGCGACCGTCAGTGCCAAGGAGTAATACGTAGAACGGGTCCTTTGCCTCGTCGGTATCAACCAGGATCTGGCGCAGGTTGTCGGTAATGACGTTGGAATCGCCGAGCTTGCCCATAATGGTGGCAAACCACAGGCCGGCGGCAGTCGTAGCGCTCAACAGCACACCGAGCACGGCAATGAGCGCAACGCGGCGAACCGTATGACCGCGACGGCGCTGACGGGCGCGCTCGGAATAGCGGGCAACGTTATCGCGGCTATAGATTTTTGCCTGAGCGCCGGTCGAAGGTCTTCGAGATTCCGTAATGGGCTTTTTCTTAAACATAGGCAACCTGCATTAGTAGATGACGGGATCGGGAACAGTGGCGTGCTCGACATGAGCGCCAAGCGCCTGCAGCTTTTCGACAAACTGTTCGTAGCCGCGCTTAATGTGATGGATGGCCGAGACCTCGGTCGTGCCGTCGGCAATTAGGCCGGCAACGACGAGTGCCGCGCCACCACGAAGATCCGGTGAGGTTACCTGAGCGCCGGAGAAGCCCTTGACGCCGTGAATCATAGCGTGATGGCTCTCGATGCGAATATCGGCGCCCATGCGCACCAGCTCGGATGCAAACATAAAGCGATTCTCGAAGATGTTCTCGGTGATAACGGAGCTGCCGTCGGCCAGGGCGGAGAGCACCATAATCTGCGCCTGCATGTCCGTCGGGAACCCGGGGAACGGAAGCGTCTGGATGTCGACCGGCTTGATGCGCTCGGCACGGTTCACATGGACGCCATCCTCGACGCGCTCGCAGTCGATACCCATGAGCTCCATCTTCTTGAGCACCATGCCCAAATGAATGGGGCAAAAGCCCGTAACATCGACACCGCGATCGTCGGCCATCAACGCGCCGGCAACGATAAAGGTACCGGCCTCGATACGGTCGCCCACCACGCAATGGGTAACAGGATGCAGCTCTTCTACGCCCTCGATGGTCACGACAGGCGTACCGGCGCCGACAATCTTGGCACCCATTTCGTTGAGCATGTTGGCGAGATCGACGATCTCGGGCTCGCGGGCGGCATTATCGATAACCGTGGTACCCTGCGCGCACACGGAAGCCATGATGAGGTTCTCGGTCGCACCGACACTGGCAAACTCGAGCGTGACGGTGGTACCGTGCAGGCCCTGGGGCGCGTTGGCGTTGATATAGCCGTGGGCGGTATCGAACTCAACGCCCAAGGCCTCAAGACCCAAGATATGCATGTCGATCTTGCGAGCGCCCAGGTTGCAGCCGCCGGGCATGGCGATCTTGGCGCGATGGAAACGACCCAGCAGGGGTCCCATGACGGCGGTGGAAGCACGCATCTTAGCGACGAGCTCATAGGGAGCCTCCCAGGAATCGACCTGGGAGGTATCGATCTCGAGCGTGTGCTCGTCGAGAACATCAATCGTGGCGCCCATACCCTTGAGCACCTTGCCCATCACGTGGACATCGGAAATATCAGGCACGTTCTGCAGCGTCGTCTTGCCCGGCGCCAGAAGCGTTGCCGCCATAAGTTTGAGCGCGGAGTTCTTGGCACCCGAAACAGGCACGGAACCTCCGATGGCGTGGCCACCCTCAACGCGGATAATATCCAAGGTCTACCCTTTCAAAAAGCATGCCCGGGGTGGCTGGGCCATCCCGGGCATGATGTGTTCGCAAATGGTCGAACGCTAAAACGTCTGACTATTGGGCAAGCTTGAGCTTACACCATGCGATTTCATTATAGAGGTAGGCGCGGCGTGCATCATCCTCCGACAAATTACCCAGCTTCTCTTCAAAACCTTGAATATCAGCTTTAACCTTGTCGGCGTCGACGGTCGCCAAATCGCAAGCGCGCTCGGCGAGGACGGTCACGACATCGTCCGCAACCTGGGCATAGCCGCCGGCCACGGCAAACGTGTGGTCGACAGTGCCCATGGCCTTATCGGAAACGCGAACGTAACCGCGGTCGATTGTGCAGATTTCGCTGGAGTGAGCAGGCAGAACGCCAAACTCGCCATCCGTGGACGGAATCGACACAAACGCAGCGTCGCCCTCATAGGCGCAGCTCACGGGGCACACGATGCGGATACGCATAACCTACTTCTCCCCCATCTTGCGGGCGCGCTCGCGCACGTCCTCAATCGTGGAAGCATAGCGGAATGCCTGCTCGGGCAGGTCATCGGCCTTGCCGTCGACAATCTCGGCGAAGGAGCGGACGGTATCCTCGACGCGAACGTAGACACCGGGGTTGCCGGTGAACTTCTCGGCGACGTGGAAGGACTGGGAGAGGAACTGCTGGATCTTACGGGCACGGTTGACCGTAAGGCGCTGCTCCTCGGACAGCTCGTCCATACCCAGAATGGCGATGATGTCCTGAAGGTCGGAGTACTCCTGCAGGAGCTCCTGGACCTTGACGGCGACACGGTAGTGCTCCTCGCCGACGATCGAGGGATCGAGAGCGTCGGAGGAAGACGCGAGCGGGTCGATAGCCGGGAACAGGCCGAGCGACGAAATGCTACGCGAAAGAACCGTAGTGGCGTCGAGGTGCGTAAACGTCGTGGCAGGCGCCGGGTCGGTCAGGTCGTCTGCAGGGACGTAGACAGCCTGGACGGAGGTAATGGAACCCGTCTTGGTCGAGGTAATGCGCTCCTGGAGGTCGCCCATCTCGGTAGCCAGCGTAGGCTGGTAACCGACGGCGGACGGCATACGACCCAGCAGTGCGGAAACCTCGGAACCGGCCTGGGAGAAGCGGAAGATGTTGTCGATGAACAGCAGAACGTCCTGGCCGCGATCGCGGAAATACTCAGCGGTGGTAAGGCCGGCCAGACCGATGCGCAGACGTGCTCCAGGCGGCTCGTTCATCTGACCATAGACCAAGCAGGTCTTGTCGATAACGCCAGACTCGCTCATCTCGAGGAACAGGTCGGTGCCCTCACGAGTACGCTCGCCGACACCGGTGAACACCGAGGTGCCGCCGTGCTCCTGGGCGAGGTTGTTGATGAGCTCCTGAATCAGAACGGTCTTGCCGACGCCGGCGCCGCCGAACAGACCCGTTTTGCCGCCACGGATGTAGGGCTCAAGCAGGTCAACGGCCTTGATGCCGGTTTCGAAAATCTCGGTCTTGGTGGTGAGCTCGTCGAAGCGGGGCGCTGCATGGTGGATGGGATAGAACTCCTCCACCTCGGGCATGGGCTTACCGTCGACAGGCTTGCCCATGACGTTCCAAATGCGGCCGAGCGTCTTGGGGCCAACGGGCATCTTCATGGGCTCACCGGTATCGGTGGCGATGAGGCCGCGCTGCAGGCCGTCGGTCGAGGACATGGCGACCGTGCGGACGACGCCGCCCGGAAGCTGGCTCTCGACCTCGAGGATCGTGCTCAGATGACCGATCGGGGTCTCGGCCTCGACCGTGAGCGCGTTGTAGATCGGGGGCACCGCACCGTCAAACTTGACGTCGACGACAGGGCCGATGATACGCACGATGCGACCATCGCCGGCAGTCGTCTTCTTGGTGGCTTCCTCGACCGCAAGCTTTACGGTGTTATTAGCCATTACTGTTCCTCCAATGCTGAGGCTCCGCCGACGATCTCGTTGATCTCGGTCGTGATCGAAGCCTGGCGCACGCGACTATACGTGCGGGTAAGGGTCGAGATGATCGCGGTGGCGTTTTCCGTTGCGGAGTGCATGGCCTTGCGGCGCGCACCCTGCTCGGCGGCCGCCGAATCGATTAGGGCCTGGTAGATGACCGTCAGGATATATGACGGCACAAGTTTGCCGAGAACATGCTCGGGAGAGGGCACGAACTCGAACGTGGACGAGATGCGCTTAGGGGCGTCGGTCTCGTTCTTACGCGGACCGTGGGCCATAGCGATCATCTCGGGATCGAGCGGCAGCAAGTGCTCGACGCGAAGCTCCTGATCCACGCGGTTCTTGGCGTGGTGGTAGACAAGCTCGACACGGTCAAGCTCACCGGCACGATACGCATCGCAGATATGAGAGGAGATCATGCGAGCCTGATTGAAATCGGGCTCGGAGGAATTGCCCTCAAAATGCATGATGACATTTGCGCGGTCACGGAAATACGTGGCCGGCTTACGCCCACACGCGATGATCTCGCACTCGATGCCATCGTTCGCCCAAGAAGCGGCGAGCTTTTCGGCCGTGCGCTCCACCGTCGTATTGAAACCGCCGGCAAGGCCGCGGTCCGAAGCAATGACGACAATCAGGCCATGCTTGACGCTCTCATGCTTCTGCAGCATGGGATCGGTGCCCGAGCAGGAGGCGTCGCCGGCAACCGTCAGCATGACGTCGGTCAGCGCCTCCTTATAGGGCTCGGCCTGCTTGGAGCGATCGAGGGCACGACGGATCTTGGCCGTAGAGACCATCTCCATCGTGCGCGTGATCTGCTTGGTCGTGGTAACCGAGGAGATTCGCTTCTTAATGTCGCGAAGGTTGGCCATAGGGCTTAGTTCTCCTCTGATCCAGTCGTGTCGGCATGGTGTTTGGCCATGAACTGCTGCTTGAAGTCACCAATGACACGCAAGAGCTCGGCCTTGGTGTCGTCGTCGATCTTCTTGGCGCGAACCTTGTCGAGCAGCGAGCCAAAGCCATTGTCCATATACTCGATAAGCTCGGCACGGAAAGGCAGCACGTCGGCGATCTCCAGGTCATCCAGGAAGCCCTCGTTGCCAGCAAACAGCGTAACGATCTGCTCGCCAACCTCAAACGGTTTATAACGCGGCTGCTTCAGGAGCTCGGTCATGCGAGCGCCGTGGGTAAGCTGCTTTTGCGTGGCCTCGTCGAGGTCGGAGCCGAACTGCGTAAAGCCGGCGAGCTCCTGGTACGAAGCAAGGTCCAGACGGAGGTTGCCGGCGACCTGCTTCATGGCCTTGGTCTGTGCATCGCCACCGACGCGGGACACGGAGATACCCACGTCGACTGCCGGGCGCTGACCCTGGAAGAAGAGCTCGGACTGCAGGTAGATCTGACCATCGGTAATGGAAATAACGTTGGTCGGAATGTAGGCCGAGACGTCGCCGTCCTGGGTCTCGATGATCGGCAGAGCCGTCATGGAGCCGTAACCGTTCTTCTTGGACATCTTGACGGCACGCTCGAGCAGACGAGAGTGCAGGTAGAAGATGTCGCCAGGATAGGCCTCGCGTCCGGGCGGACGATGCAGCGTCAGCGACATCTGACGGTAGGCCACGGCCTGCTTGGACAGGTCGTCGTAGATGACGAGCACGTGACCGCCGGGGTTGGTCTCGCTGGCAGGCTTGCCGTCCTCGCCGTTGTACATAAAGAACTCGCCGATAGCGGCACCGGCCATAGGCGCGATGTACTGCATAGGGGCGGAATCGGCAGCGGTGGCCGAAACGATGATGGTGTAGTCGAGCGCACCGTGCTGAGCGAGGGTCTCGCGGATGTTGGCAACCGTGGAGGCCTTCTGGCCGATGGCGACATAGATGCAGACCATGCCCTTGCCGCGCTGATTGAGGATAGCGTCGATGGCGATGGCGGTCTTACCGGTCTTACGGTCGCCGATGATGAGCTCACGCTGACCACGGCCGATAGGCACCATGGAGTCGATGGCCAACAGGCCGGTCTGAACCGGCTCGCACACCGGGGTACGGTCGATGACACCGGGGGCCTTGAACTCGATGGGGCGACGATGCGTGGCGACGATGTCGCCCAGACCGTCGATGGGCTGGCCGAGCGGATTGACGACGCGGCCGAGCATGGCACGGCTCACGGGGATATCCATAATGCGGCCAGTGGTGCGGCACTCGTCGCCTTCCTTGATGGAGTCGACGGCACCGAACAGAACGGCGCCGACCTCGTCACGGTCAAGGTTCTGGGCAAGGCCGAAGACGGTCTCACCGGTATCGGAGCTCTTGAACTCCAGAAGCTCGCCTGCCATGGCGCTCTTGAGGCCGGAGACACGCGCGATGCCGTCGCCTACCTCGTCGACCGTTGAAACCTCATGCGTATCGACCGTCGCGGAGAGGCTCGTGAGCTGCTCCTGCAGTTTCTTGGCGATATCCTGGGCATTGAGGGTTTCGGACATTAGGCTTCACCTCCGTACGAATTAGCAGAGTTTGCGAGGGTCTCCTGCGCGACGCGCAGCTGCGTCTTGACGGAAATGTCACGACGCTCGCCGCGGGCCTCGAGCACCAGGCCGCCCACGATAGACGGGTCGACCTGCTCGATAAGGAATACCTTGCGGCCGAAGTCCTGCTCGCATTTCTTAGTGATGGTTTGACGCAGCTCGTCGTCGAGCGGGATCGCCGTGGTGACGGTCACGCCCACTACATCCTCGTCTTCCTCGGCAACATACTTAAAGGCAGCTGCCACCTTGGGAAGAAGGTCGAGCTGGTCGCGCTTGGACATGGTGTCGAGCACGGCGATGATCTCGGGGCTGGCGCTAGCCAGGCGCTCGATCATCTCGAGGTCCTCGAACACATGGTTCTCGGCCTTGGCGGCTTCCAAAAGGGAGCGCGCGTAGGTCTCGAGTACCTTGTCCTGATAGCGGCTAGTCGGCATTCAGGCTACCTGCTTCCTGGATGTAGCGCTCGATGAGCTTCTTCTGCTCGGACTCGTCCTCGAGTGCCTCGCCCACGATCTTGGTGGCGACGGCAACGGACAGGTCGGCGATGGAGCTCGCGGCACCGGCGTAGATGGACTTGCGCTCGTCCTCGACGGTCGTATGGGCCTTGGCGATGATCTCCTCGGCCTCCTTGTGAGCAGCCTCGATGATACGGGCGCGCTCGGACTCGGCGTCCTTACGGGCCTCGAGAACGATGTCGGCAGCCTGACGACGGGCGTCGGTGACGATCGAGTCGGACTCAGCGCGCTTGGCGATGGCCTCCTGCTTGGTCTTCTCGGCCTCGTCGAGGCTCTCCTCGATCTTCTTGCCGCGCTCCTCCATGGTTTTCATGATGCCCGGCAGGGCGACCTTGGCCAGCACGATCCAGATAATCAGGAAGGCGATAAGCGCCGGGATGAACTCCGCCATCTTAGGGATGAGGATGTCCGCACCGGCAGCGCCGTCCTCGGCGAACGCGGAAACCGGCATGAGCAGCGCGGCCGCGGACGCGGAGAGTGCGATCGCGCTCTTCTGGGATGAAAGATTCATACTTGACGCTCCGTGCTATTTAACGATCAGCGCGACAACGAAGCCGATCAGAGCCAGAGCCTCGCCGAAGGCGGAGCCCATGATGAAGACGGTGAACACGCGGCCCTGGACCTCAGGCTGACGGGCCATAGCACCCGTAGCACCCAGAGCAGACAGGCCGATAGCAAGACCAGCGCCGATAACACCGAGACCGTAACCGATAACTCCCACGATTCCTCCTTTGTCGTGCGTGTCTTATTTCACGCAGGATAACCTTTTTATAACTGCCGGGCTCCATGGGTACGGGCACCGGCGGTTTAACGAATTGCCTTACCTTTAAGGCGCGAACGGAAGACTACTCCTCCTCCGCGACCTCCTCTGCCTCGGAGACATACACGGCGGTAAGGACCGTGAAGACGTAAGCCTGGATGGCGCCGACCACAAGCTCGATCGCATAGATCAGGATGAGGATGGCAAGCCAGGCCAGCGAAGGCAGGGCGCCGACGGCGTGGGCCGCGGAAACCTGCTGAAGCAGCGGCTGCATGAACATGCTCGCCATGATGGCGAACGAGCCCATGACCACGTGTCCTGCGAACATGTTGCAGAACAGACGGACGGCAAGCGTGATGAGGCGCAGGAAGGTCGAGAAAAGCTCGACGACCCACACGAGCACGTTCATCGGGAAGCTCACGCCCTGCGGGGCGAGGCTCTTGATGTAGCCGATCACGCCGTGAGCCTTGCATCCGTAGTAGATGAAGTACACGAAGGCGAAAATGGCGAGTGCGGCGGTGGAGCCGATTGCGCCGGTGCCGGGCTTCATTCCCGGGATCAGGCCGATCATGTTATTGATCAGGATGAACAGGAAAAGCGAGCACAGGAACGGGAAGTGCTTCTTCCAGTTCTCACCCACGACACCCTTGCCGATATCGTTCTCGACGTACTCGATGATGTACTCGAAACCGTTGACGAAGAAGCCCTTGGGAACCAGGGTCTGCTTCTTCTTGAACACGGCCAGGACGATCAGGAGCACGATCGTGGAGACGATCAGCCAAAACGAGTACTGCGTGATGCCGCAGCTCAGATCGCCCACGACAGGGGTGGAGCTGAACTCGCTGACCAGATGATTAATCTCATCAGGCAGCTTTTCAAAAATTTCCACGACTTACCTTTCGACCTCATGAGGATCTCGCAGCGCCTTGGCGACGCGAACCGTGCAGGCGGCCATAAAGACCACGAAGCCGATCGCCTCGCCCAGGAGGAACATGCGAAATGCCTCTCCGAACAACGCAAACACAACCAAGGTAAAGACGAGCAGGGCGACTGCCGAGACCGCCAGACTCACCATGCCCTTGAGCATGTCCGCATTCTGCTTATCGTCAAGAACCGGCTTGAGCGTAAAGACAAAGGGAAGGAAGGCAATTGCGCCCGCGATGGCGCCTGCAACGATAGCGAGCAGATCGGCTATCTGAAACACTGGCTTCCTCGCTTTCCTTTTTACGCCTCACAGCACAGTCCCAGCCAAACATTGGTGACTATTGTACGAGCCAATCGCTAAAGTACAACCGTAAAACAAACGGTTAATACGCACCTGTACGTTTTCTTAAGGCCTTCTTTATGCCGCAGGTACGGTAATACGTTTTTTCGAACCCCTCAGCGCAAAACGTCCGTTAACAGAAGTGCGCGTGGACGACTTTTGCTCGCCCGCGCGCACCATTTCTTCGTATTTGTGACCGTAGCCGACAAGGCCCAACGACTAGAGCGTACCGTAGATGCGGTCGCCGGCGTCGCCCAGGCCGGGAACGATGTAGGCGGCCTCGTTGAGATGGTCATCGATGGCGCAGGTATAAATATGTACGTCGGGGTCCTTTTCGGTCAGTGACTTGAGGCCCTCGGGCGCGGCGACGATACACAGCATGCGAATATCCTTAACACCGCGCTCGCGCAGGTAGCTGATGGCCATCTCGGCCGAACCGCCCGTGGCGAGCATGGGGTCAACAACCAGGCAGATGCGCTGGTCGATATCCTTGGGCATCTTGCAGTAATACTCATGCGGCTCGTGGGTAACCTCGTCACGCTCCATACCGATGTGGCCCACGCGAGCGGAGGGCACCAGGTCGAGGATGCCATCGACCATGCCGAGGCCCGCACGCAGGATGGGAACAATGGCGAGCTTCTTGCCGGCAAGCTGCTTAAACATGGCGGTGGTGATGGGAGTCTCGACCTCGACGTCTTCCATGGGCAGGTCGCGCATGGCCTCGTAGCCGTCAAAGAGCGCAAGCTCGCGCACGAGCTGGCGGAACTGGTTGGTGCCAGTGCTCTTGTCGCGCAAGATCGACAGCTTGTGCTGGACGAGTGGGTGATCGACAAGGGTCACACGGGACGTATCGTAGGTGACGGTCATGGGTTGATGCCCCTTTCATTGCGGCCGGAAGATGGCCTTGCTGACAAGACGCATGGCGACGTTGTTGCCTCGCGCCGTGCATAAGTTTAACGGTTTGTTGTATCGAGCAGCTCGTCGCAACCCTACTGAGCGGTGTTGAGCGAACGCTTGACGGCATCACGCCAACCAGCGAGGTTGCTCTCACGGCGCTCGGCGGACATGTGAGGATGGAAGACTTTGACGATCTGAGCGTTTTGCTCCAGCTCCTCCAAATCCTCCCAATAGCCGACAGCAAGGCCCGCCAAGTACGCGGCGCCAATCGCCGTGGTCTCCACCGTCTCGCACTGCAGCACGGGGATATCCAGCAGATCAGCCTGGAATTGCATGATGAACTCGTTGCGCGAGGCGCCGCCGTCGACAGACAGGCGCTCAATCGAAAGTCCCACGTCCTGCTCCATGGCGCGTAGCACGTCATAACTCTGGTAGGCCATGGACTCGCAGGCCGCACGCACAATGGTCGCGCGACTCGAGGCGCCGGTCAGGCCGCACACGATACCGCGAGCATGCGGGTCCCACCAGGGAGCGCCCAGGCCTGCGAAGGCGGGGACGAAGTAGCAGCCCTCGTTGTCGTTGATCGAAACGGCGAGTTGCGCGGACTCGCTCACGCTCGAGATAATGCCCATGTTGTTGCGCAGCCAATTCATGGTTGAGCCGGCGGCAAAGATAGAGCCCTCGAGCGCATAGCTGATCTTGCCGTCCGCGGCGATACCGATCGTGGAGACCAGACCGTTCTTGGATTCGACGATCTCGTCGCCGGTGTTCATGAGCATAAAGCAGCCCGTGCCATAGGTGTTTTTGGTCTGGCCGGGATAGAAGCAGCAGTGGCCGAACAGCGATGCCTGCTGGTCGCCCGCCACGCCCATGATGGGCGGCATGTTGGTCATGATGTCGCTCGCGACGCGGCCGTAGTCGCCCGAGCTCCAGCGAACCTCGGGCATCATGGAACGTGGAACGTCAAAGAGCGCCAGCAGGTCGTCGTCCCAATCGAGCGTATGGATATTAAAGAGTGCCGTGCGGCTGGCATTGGTGTAGTCGGTGGCAAAGACCTGGCCGCCGGTGAGGTTGTAGATGAGCCAGGTGTCGATGGTGCCAAACATGAGGTCGCCCGCCGCCGCGCTCTCGCGTGCGCCGTCGACGTTGTCGAGAATCCACTGCACCTTGGAGGCCGAGAAATACGGGTCAAGCGTAAGTCCCGTGCGGGAGCGCACCAGCTCCTCGCAACCCTGTTCAACCAACGCGTCGATCGCCGGCGCGGTACGACGGCACTGCCATACGATGGCGTTATAGATGGGCTGGCCGCTCACGCGGTCCCAGACCACCGTGGTCTCGCGCTGGTTGGAGATGCCGATGGCGGCGATGCGATCGGAATGGATGCCGCTCTTAAACTGAACCTCCATCATCACGCCGATCTGGCTGGCAAGCACCTCCGTGGGATCCTGCTCCACCCAGCCGGGGCGCGGGAAGCTGGTTTTGACGCTACGACGCGCCTGGGCAACGATGCAGCCGTATTCGTCGACAATGGCCGCGAGTACCGAGGTAGTGCCGCAGTCGAGCGCCATGATGTAGGAACCGCCAAAGTTAAACGAGGCATCTTCCATGCCCAGGCTGCCCAGATTCAACGACATCGCTTACACCCTTCTATTGCATCGGGTCGGACAGGACCCGCTCGATCTCTGATGCGGGAAGTGCGCCTTGGCGCAGGATCTGGAGCCCGCCGTGCTGGAACGACACGATGGTCGAGGCGTCGCGACACGGGGTCTCACCGGCGTCGACGGCAACATCGACCCCCTCCAGGATGCGACCCTCGACGGCGGCAAAGCTTGCCGGCGAAGGCGCGCCGTGCGTATTGGCGCTCGTGCAGGCAAGGGGACTGCCGCAGGCGCGGATGAGCGCTTGGACCACGGGAGAGGCCGAAGCGCGCAGGGCCACGGTGTCGTCGGCAGCGCGCATAAAGGTCGGCACGCAGGGGGCTGCCTTGACCACGATAGTCAGGGCTCCCGGCCAGCATCGTCGCGCGAGTACGCGGGCATCTTCCGGGATATCCACGCCATAGCGGTCGAGTGCTTCGACGCCATCGACCAGCCAAGCGACGGTTTGCGTGAGCTCACGTTGCTTGAGAGTGAAGATACGGCGATAGCCGGTGCCGAGCGCAGGAACTGCGGCGCCATTGACGGCAGCCTGCGGATCGCGCGGCCACGATGGGAATTCGCTTGTATCTTGGGGCACGGCGTCCGAGAAGGCGTTGACTGCCACGGCGACACCGTAGACGGTCTCGGTCGGAATCAAGGCCACGCCGCCGCGGCCGAGCACCTCGGCCGTGCGCTCGACGGCAAGCCGATGCGGCTCGCGCGTTCCCTCGTATACCCGATAGACCGTCTGCATGTGTATGCCAGCCCCTTACGCTCCGGTGCAAGTTTGTTTACTGTGGGGCATTCTCGCACGAAACATTCAACCTATTTGCCCAGAGCGCATGTTGGTTTGGTGAGCGGCTCTAGTAGTCGGTGAAAGTGAGGGGGTTAATTGAAGATTTTTAGCGCGCAAGCGTAACGGTACGATCGGGAAACTCGATGCTTGCAACCAGTTTTCCGCCGAGGCTCTCTGCGTACCTGCTCAGCGTGTCGAGCCTCATCGAACCCAACTCCCCACGCTCGAGCTCGGATACACGTTTTTGAGAAACGCCCATCAACTGGGCGACCGACGCCTGTGTTAGATCTTTTAACCTGCGAATCTGAGCAAGCTTATAGGCTTCGATACGATCGCGAGTCCTCTCCTGCTCGGCGGTAATGGAGTCGCGTGTTATCCCGCGAGATTCCATATACTCATGCAGTTCCATCTCGATCGAGCCTCCTTACGTGGCGACGGTATATTTGCTCGGCCCTTGGAATGTTGATCGCATACCAACCGTTCCATTTTGCCCTTGACGATCCCGCTCGCGACTTATCACCCGCCAATAGCAATACCGCCTGGCGCTTGGGGTCAAAGGCGAAGAGGATGCGAATCACCTGCCCACCACACGACGTCACTCTCAGCTCCTTTAAATGATGAAGCTTCGAGCCCTTTACGCGGTCAACCAGCGGACGACCAAGGCTGGGACCTTCCTTCTCGAGCACCAAAAGGTCTGCATAAATCTGCTTCAGCGTAGCTTCATCCTGCTCATCAAGCCAAGGTTCAATGTAATCAAGCACGATACGGTACCGATGCAGCTGATTTGACATACCTTTCTCCTTCTATAGTAGAAGTTTTACGGTATATTGCAAGGACAAACTTGCGCAAATGTCTATTTATTCAGCTTAAATACGCTGTTTGGGCTCGGTGACGATGGCTCGAACGATGCGGGGACGATCGGTGAGGTCGTGGACGATACGCACGTCCGAAAGGCCTGCTTGACGACAGAGCTCGGCCGCGGCGTCGAGCGCGCCCTCGTAGAGCTCGCAGGCAAACAGGCCGCCGGCACGCAGCATGTAGGGCGCCGCGTTGAGCAGGCGGCGGAAGATATCGAGACCGTCGGCACCGCCCTCGAGCGCCAGATCGGGCTCAAAGTCCTTGACCTCGTGCGGCAGCGAGCGCATGACGCCGGTCGGGATGTAGGGCGGGTTGGAAACGAGCACGTCGAAGGTGCCCCACTCTTCGCGGGGAATGGAGCTCACCAGGTTGGTGAGACTAAAGGCAACCTCATCTGCCGTGAGGCCGAGCGCGTCGCGGTTTTTGGTGGCCAGATCGATGGCGCGCGGCTCGATATCGGTGGCGGTGCAGGTAACGTGGCCGCGGCGCTCCCAGGCAAGGGAGAGCGAGATGCAACCCGTGCCGCAGCCGACCTCGAGAACGCGGGCGATACGGGGCTCGGCTGGGGCAGGCGCAGCGGCATCCTGAGCCGAAGCCGTCTCCTGGCCGGCACCCTCGATGGCGATGCCGTATTCGTCGAGCTCGGGCTCGGCGGCTTCCGCGGCTTCGGCTTCTGCTGCCTGCGCGGCGGCTTCCTCGGCCTCGCGGTCGGCCAGCTCCTCGGCATAGGCGCGGCTGCCCAATACGTCGCCGCCTAGCGCCGCCTCATCGGCAGCCGTCAGGTTAGCGGCACGGCGCTCGGCGGCCGCGCGTTCGTCTGCCAGCGCGGCCTCGGCCTTGCGTGCCTCCTCGACCTCATCGTTCCAAGGCAGCTCCACGCGCTGACGGGCAGCAGCCTCGGGGCTCAGCACCTCGGCATCCAGATAATTGAGGACTTCCTCGACGAGCATCTCGGTCTCGGGGCGCGGAATGAGCACGCCGGGGGCGCACGCGACGTCGATCATGCGAAACTGCGTGCTGCCGGTGATGTACTGCAGCGGTTCACCTTTAGCGCGACGAACAACGGCCGCGTGCATGGTCTCGAGCTGAGCCGCGTTAAGCGTCTCGTCCATGCGCATATATAAGTCGATGCGTGCCAAACCCGTGGCAGCGCAGAGCAGCCACTCGGCAGAAAGACGGGGGTGCTCCTCGCCGCGCTCGGCCAGGTACTCCTTGGTCCACTCGAGACAACGCTTGATGGTCCAAATCTCGTTTGCCATGGGGCCCTCCCCTCTTAAGCGCCGGACGGCGCGCGAATGTCGGAGCAGATTGTACGCGAGGCCAGCGCTTGGCAAGGGACGATTGAAGGCGATTATCGAGAATCAGCCCAGATTTTTGCTTGGAACCTGCCTGAAGTGCTCATTCGTCGACGTCAAAATCTGCATTCGTCAACCTTTTGGCAAGGTTGACCCAAAACTGACCAATATCTAACCAAGAACTTGCCAAATCACTTGACGTGCGACGCGTCAAAAATCGCCCCACGACTTCTTGGACGATTTTTCGAGCAATATTTCCAATAGCAGATGCACACCGTTAATTGCTTTAAGCAGGTAGACAGTTTAACGGCCATCAAAGCCGATCGAACAACATCTCAAAGCAATAAGCCCAACCAAGCCGTTTAAGAACGTCCCCAATGACCACCTCTAAGGCGCCGCAGGTTGAGCATACCGCATCCGGAACAAGGCAACGCCGCAGGTAGAGAACGGACAGCGAGCGGGTCGCATTTGAGACAAGGTGACGTGAAACGAAAGGGCGCTGACCTTCTGGTCGCGCCCTTGAAGTTGAACGTCAGATTGTCCAAATGC
>DBGDEA010000013.1:0-30476 GCA_048342875.1 Collinsella sp.
GGAGGGCGCCTAGGCGCCGAAAGCGGCACATCCGCGTTGGCGGATCCGGCGTATCCGCGTTGGCGCGATTGGCGAAAATGCGTTGGTGGAAATGGTGAAAATTATATTGACGCTAACACGTTCCTTTTGTGCCGGCACCCCGGGACACTCCTTGGCAGCAACCGCACCTAGTCGTTGGGGACATTCTTGGGTAGCACAGTCGACGAAACCCTCGTTGGCGTCGCCCTATAGAGGGGTCTGCAAATAGCTGTGGGCAAAAAACATCAAATATGAGTACTGTTACCTTTTTAGTAGCAGCGATTTGGGGCATTTTAGAGGCTTTTAGACATAGCAGCCAGTCAGGCGAGCTGACGTATTTCCACAAATGTTCAATAAAATGGGCCCCTAACGAGAGATAATCTCATTAGGAGCCCATTATTTAGTGCAAATATATGTCACTATAATGGCAACAGTACTCATATTTGGCATTTTTTGCCCACTGCCCCCTGTGTGGGGATCCGTAACGGAAAGACCCATTTCAAAGCATAAAAATGGGATAGATTTTCCGCCAACAGTCGCCGGAGAAGATCCATCCCAAAAATCAGAGCGCGCTAGAACGTTCCGCCGCCGCCTCCGCCGACGCCGCCGCCTCCGCCGCCAGAGAAGCCGCCGCCTCCGCCGCCGCCCGAGCTGTCGGAGCTCGACGCCAGCTCACGGATGCTCTCGTGATACACGTCATCGAACGAATCGAGCGGAGACTCGATACCGTAATGATGGTAGTACCACCAGTAGCAGGGATAATTGTCATAGAAGCCGTCGGCCTCGCGCACCTCGGGCGGCACGGCCTCGGCAAGCTGACGCAGCACTTCCTTGGAAACACCCAGCGCCACGCCCATCACCAGCAGCTTGTTCCACAGCACCAGATCGCCCGGGACGGCTTCCTTTAGACGAGTGAAGTCCTCGAGCCAATGCTTAAGTGCCTTGCAGCGAGCCGCCACCTCGGCGCCCTCCGGCGTAAAGCGGCGAAACGTAAGGCCCACGCCGATACCCACCAGCACAATCGGCACCGAGATAACCGCGGCGGTGATGTTCGCCTGTGCGCCATCGGTAAAGAAAATGGATCCCACGGGAACAAAGGCAATCAGGATACCAAGAACCAGGCAAAACACCATTGCAACAATGCCGTCCGAGGCAACGTACTCGCTATCGGCCAGCTTGCCCTTAACGGTGTTCTGATAGTCCTCGAGCTTATCACCCACGGGTGTAGCGTGCTGCTTGACGTAGTGCTGCAGCTCGTCGAACGTGCGCGAACGGTCACCGTTCTCGTCAGGCTTAGCACCGGCAAAGAAGACCTTGAGCACCATGTGGTCAATGCCCTTGGCCGACTTCCAGCCCGCATCACTCACCGTCACGCGATACGTCTGCTCTTCTTTTTCACGCCCCAACAGACCCTTCTTGGCCTTGGTCACGGTCGCCTGCTCCAGCTTGATCACACGGTCGTCAGTGAGCTTCATGAGCGTGGCGATATATGCCTGGTCGGGCACCTCGTTCCAGCTCATGAGGGCCGAAAGCACGGCGGGATGGTCGGCCGAAGGCACATCGCGGAAATATTCGTCCTGGAAAAGCGGCTTGGGCTTGCGCTTGCGCAGCTTGAGCATAACGATTGTGCCGGTAAAGACCACCGCCGCAACAACACTTAGCACGGCAAGTGCATTGGCAATCATGCGAGCGTGAGCGCGGCGGGCGTTAGCTTCGTCGGCCCATTCCTTCTCTTCGCTCAGGATCGTTGACATGCGCTCTTCGCCCGAAGCGGCAAGCTGCGGCACCCAGTCGCTAGGGAAGGCGATGCGTGCCTCGGCGAATTCGCCCTGATGCACGCAGGGAATGGTATAGGTGACCATGGGTTCGTCCGCATCGAGCGATACATCGCCCGTCAGCGGGCCGTGGCCCCATGCGCGGAAGTTATCGCCCTTGACGGCCGCCGTCCCGGCAGCGGCATTCGCGAAGTACACTTCCATCTCAACGTCATCGGAGTCCGCGGACCAGCCGTCGCCCACAAACTTCCAGTAGAGCTCGGCGGTATCGGCCCAGTTCATGACCGCACCGGTCATGGTGTAGCTCACGTAATAGATCGCGCTGTCGCCGCTCTCGTGGGGGCTGAACACCTTAATCCTTACGCCGTCACCGGTCTGCTCGACCGTGTAGACGCCAGAATCGCCCTTGTTCGCGCTATCGACTTTGTTAAACGCGGTGTCCTCTTCCTCGACACTCAGCACGTCAACGCCCGCCGTGCCGCCCTGCTGGTTGGTGCCCGTATTGATCTCCCAAAACACGCCGTTGATGTCGTCGTCGAAATCAAACTGGCGTCCCTCGACAACGGTCAGCGATCCATCGGCCTCAACCGTGGCACTGATATAAGTTTGGGTCATGGAGTAGCCGTCGGCGTGCGCGGCGACAGGCAGCAGCAACAACGCAAGCGTGACGAGCACGCAGACGGAAGCGAATCGCGCAAACAGGTGGCGCTGCCGGCTGACTTTGGCGGCGAGGGTGTTCATAGGCACATCCTTTGTCTGTAAAACCAACAGCGCCATTGTCCCACGTTTGCGGGTACGCATGGCGAACATCTAGGCGACCGGAGCGCCAAACGGGATGAAAGTCACACCCGCACCCCGGCAGCTAGTCATTGGGGACGTTCTTAAATGACTAGTCATTAGGGACACCCTTGGCATAGCCCGCCCCGGCAATAGATACCACTTCACAGCTCCGTCACAGGTGTAGCGGCTTTGTGTGGGCGCGGCACGCGCTGATTGAGCCGCCAGCCGAGGGGCATAAAGCAGTTGAGCGAAAACGGTTTGCCCCTTTGCCGTTCGCTCGAGGATCATGTCCCCCTTTTCCGCGGAAACCCCGGCAGTTGCGAAGAGCTGCCGGGGTTTCTGTCGTTTGTGAGGCTAAGTCGGTACGCAGCGATCGAGACCTTGAGCCGCAAACCCACCGTGCGCAATGCGTACCGCCGCCAACTTGTGAGCGCAGCAACGCCTTCCCTGCCAAGCCCCGCGCTATACTCGTCCGCATGGATATCAACGCACGCAACATAGCAACACACGCCGCGGACGCACCAGCAACGGCAGCGCCCACCCCCGTCGTGGGCCGCTTTGCCCCGTCGCCCTCGGGCCGCATGCACTTGGGCAACGTGTTCAGCTGCCTGTGCTCGTGGCTTTCGGCCCGCAGCCAAGGCGGCAGCATCGTGCTGCGCATCGAGGACCTGGACGATCGCTGCAAGCGCCCGGAACTTGCCACTCAATTGATTGACGACCTGGCCTGGCTGGGACTGGAATGGGACGAAGGCCCCTACTACCAGCACGATCGCCTGGATCTGTACGAGGACGCCCTGCGTCAGCTGCAAGACGCCGGCCTCACCTATCCCTGTTTTTGCACGCGTGCCGAACTCCACGCCGCGAGCGCGCCGCACGCGAGCGACGGCACGCCCATCTACCGCGCCGCCTGCCGAGACCTTTCTGCCGAGGAGGTTGCCCGCCGCAGCGCTCTGCGCGCTCCGGCCACGCGCCTGCGCGTACCCGCCGTCGACGACCTCGCAAACGATGTGATCGAATTCGTGGACCGCACGTATGGAGCCCAATGCGAAGCACTCGCCACCGAATGCGGCGACTTTTTGGTGCGCCGCAGCGACGGCGTTTTTGCCTACCAGCTAGCCGTGGTGGTCGACGACGCTGCCATGGGCGTCACCGAGGTCGTGCGCGGATGCGATCTGCTGGGCTCCACGCCGCGCCAAATCTACCTGCAGCATTTGCTGGAACTTCCCACGCCGCACTACGCGCACATTCCGCTGCTCATGTCGCCGGATGGCCGCCGCCTTTCCAAGCGCGACCGCGACCTGGACCTGGGCGAGCTCCGCACCCGCTTTGGCGCGCCCGAGGCACTACTGGGCTGGCTCGCCGGGCAAACAGGCATCGCGCCGGACGCCACACCGCGCTCTGCCGAGCAGCTGGTCGAGCACTTTAGCTGGGATGTTATCCGCACGCATCGGGAAAACATCACTGTAACGGTCGAGTAGCCAGCCACCCCGCCCCTACGCGACATCCCAGGGCTGGAGTTCGTCGCCCAGGCGGACAATACAGTCGTAGAGCACGGTGTGGCACTCGGCTGGGTTGGCGTCACGATGAAAATGCCCGTAGTACCAGCGCTTGTAGTCCAGGTGGTCCTCCAGCTCGTCGAAAAACGTGGTGAGTCGATCGACATCGGGATAATTCCAGCCAGGTGCCGGGTAAAGCGTGGGCGAAAGCATGCGCGTGGAGCAGGTATGGGTGATCGCATAGTCGACCTTCCAACCCACGCTGTCGAGCTTTGCCCGCGCCTCCTCAAAGTTGCGCTCGTCCGGCAGCTCCTGCGGCCACCAGCTGGAATACGGAATGCGGTATTCCTTATCCACGCTCGTGGCGCCGCCCATGGTAAAGATCGTTGAGCCGTCGAGCTCAAAAACCTCACCGCGCGTCAGGCGTCGGATGGGCGAGGTGTCCGACAGACGCTGCGTCAGGCCGCCGTGCCACAGCTCCATGGGGCGCTCCGACCAGTGATCGAAACGCTCGTGGTTGCCGTCGACAAACAGCACGGTATAGGGGCGCGACTCCAGCCAGGCGATGTCGGCACATTCCTCGGCAGAGAAATCCCACGGAAAGCCAAAGTCGCCCGCGATGATGAGATAGTCGTCACTTGTCAGACCATCCCCAAGATCCCAGTCGCGAAGCTTTTGCATGTCGACGCCGCCGTGAATATCGCCCGTCACATAGACCGTCATCGGATCACCACTTCCCTGTAAGTCGCTAGCCCACATTCTGCACGATCACTAAGTCAACCGTTCCAGCCCTTCCATCCTTTGGGACCTACCCCTCGCTCTTCCATCCAAACGGGTCAAACACCCAAAAGATCAGATCGAGCACGCCGCCGGTCATCGTGGCGCCGGCAAGAGCCATGCAAACATGCAGAAAGCTGGCACTTCGGAGCACGTCGAACGGCCCCAGAACAGCCAGCAGCGCGACCGCTGCGCCGGCTACGCACAGCGCGAGGCACGGCCCCGCGTCCTTTACGCACTTCTTTGCGAGATGCTTTGCGTTGTCACTCATCGGTATCGAACTCCTTAGAGAGTCGTTGTTCAGACGCATGCCGCCGCGGCAGAGCGGGGCGGCAGGGTAAGTGTCACATGCTGTGCGGACATCAATGGAGAAACCGCCTGCTCGACCAACCTTTGACGCCGTTTTGCACCGGCACCACATCCCCCGCTATCGAGGTCTAATACTTTTCCCACCGCTACCCAAAAACTCATCCAACGTTAATCTTGGCTCAAGAATCGCTTAATCTATAACCTGCACTATAGAGTTCGACCAAGGGCGGGGCGGCGCCGCGCAACGCAGGCCGCCGAACGCAACGCTCGCGCCCGGGCAGATCGCCCGGCGTCGCGCCCATCGAACGAAAGGACAGGTCATGGACGACCTCGAAAAAGTTGAAACCATCCGCACCAAGTGCAACGTAAGCTACACCGATGCCAAAGCCGCGCTCGACGCCGCCGACGGCAACGTTTTGGACGCCATCATTTGGCTCGAGTCGCAAGGCAAGACCCAGACCACGTCGGCGCACGCCGCCACCGAGTCCGCGCCGGTCGACGAACCCTCGGCCGAGATGGTCGCCGCGCAGGCCGCCTACGAGAAGTCGAGCGAAAAGGCCGACTTCTCCAAGAAGATGGACAGCGTATGGGAGTACCTCAAAAAGCTCTTCCGCCTGAGCCTGGACACCAAGTTTATCGCCACGCGCCGCGATGCAATCATCCTCAACATCCCCATCCTGATCCCCATCATCGCCCTGTTTGCCTGGGGCGCCACGATATGGCTGATGCTGATCGGCCTGTTCTTTGGCATGCGTTACCGCATCGATAGCGACGGCGACGTGCCCGGCAGCATCAACAACCTTATGGATCACGCCGCCGACGCCGCGGACGACATCAAGCAAAATCTGAACGACGACAAGTAATCGCAAACGGGGGCACGCATGGCACGGATCCTGATCGTAGAGGACGAGGAGAAAATCGCCCGCTTTGTGACGCTCGAGCTGGAGCACGAGGGCTACCAGGTGGAACACGCCGCCGATGGCCGCACCGCCGTGGACCTGGCACTGGAGCGCGACTACGATCTGATTCTGCTCGATGTGCTGTTGCCTCAGCTCAGCGGCATGGAGGTGCTGCGACGCGTCCGCAAGCACAAGGATGTGCCGGTGATTATGGTCACCGCGCGCGATGCCGTGATGGACAAGGTGGCCGGGCTCGATGCCGGCGCCGACGATTACCTGACCAAGCCGTTTGCGATTGAGGAGCTGTTCGCACGGATCCGCGTGGCGTTGAAGCGCTCGGAGGCCGTGCGGGCTGCTTCGGGCGTTGGCGGCATCGGGACGGGCGCGGCAGGCGGCACGGGTGTCGGCGCCACTGCGATGCCCCCGGTCAGTGACTCGACCCAGGTTTCCGCCTCGCTCTCCCCCGCCACGCTCGCCGTGGGCTCGGTTGCGCTCGACCCCGACCGCCGCGAAGTCACGGTCGACGGCTCGCCCATTGCGCTCACGGCCCGCGAGTTCGATGTCCTCGCCCTGCTTATGGCGCATGCCGAGACCGTGCTCACGCGCGAACGCATCGCGCACGAAGCGCTGGGCTACGAATACATGGGCGACACCAACAACGTCGACGTGCACATCGCGCATCTACGCGCCAAGATCGAGGACGCCGGCGGCGCCCGCATCATCCAAACCGTGCGCGGGGTGGGCTATGTCTGCCGCGCGTAACGCCGAGGCCAAGCGCGTCACCTCCATCGCCCGCGCCATCAACTGGAGCTATATGTGGCGCCGCCTGATGAGCTACGTTTGGCTCGACCTGCTGCTAGTAGTGATTGTGGCGGCGATCCTTGTCTATGGATACAACCAGACGCTGCCCAACGGCGCGTTTACCGCAGGATGGATCCCCAGCGCCACCGTTCGCGGCATGACGCTGACGCCCGCGCGCGGCTGGGACCTGACAACGCTCACCTATACCGTCGAGCTTGCGCGTACCACCAAGACTTTCCCCCTCGCGCAGGACCTCGTCACGCTATGGCCTCTCTACCTTGTCGTTGTGGGTTGGCAGGTCATCAGCGTGCTCAACATGCTCGGCGGCGCCCGCCGCGTGCGCCGCACCATGGCGCCGCTCAACGATCTGGCCCTGCGCGTGGACGAACTCGGCCGCATGCAACTCGCCGGCGGCAAAATGGAAACACTGGAGCAGGCCATCGAGCGCGCAAGCGTCGACTCGCCGAGCGTCACCACCGGCGACGCCGACCTGGCAAGCATCGAGGTCGCACTCAACCGCCTGCTGCGCCAGATGCAAGAGGCCAAGCTGCAGCAGATGCGCTTTGTCAACGACGCGAGCCACGAGCTGCGCACGCCCATCGCGGTGATTCAGGGCTACGTAAACATGCTCGACCGCTGGGGCAAAAACGACCCGGACGTGCTGGCAGAATCCATCGCGTCCCTTAAGGCCGAAAGCGAGCACATGCAAGAGCTCGTGGAGCAGCTGCTGTTTTTGGCGCGCGGCGATGCCGGGCGCACGGTCCTACGGCGCGCGAATACCAACCTGGCCGCACTGGTCGGCGAGGTATGCGAGGAATCGCAGATGATCGATACCGAGCACACGTATCGACTGGCCTTTGACGCTGTGCTTGTCAGCGACCCGCGCTGCGACGCGCCCGTTGACGTGGCGCTCGTGAAGCAGGCTCTGCGCGTGATCGTGCAAAACGCCGCCAAGTACTCGGATGCGGGAACGACCGTCACATTTGGCATAACGCCGGATGCGGGCGCGGGCACGATCGACATAAGTGTTGAGGACGAGGGCATCGGCATGAACCAGGAATCCGCAGCTCACGCGTTCGAGCGGTTCTACCGTGCCGACAACGCGCGCGATGCCGGCGCACAGGGTTCGGGTCTGGGGCTTGCAATCGCCAAGTGGATCGTCGACAGCCACGGCGGCGTCATCGGTGTGACCTCGGTCGAAGGGGTCGGCAGCCGCTTTACGATTCGCCTGCCACGATAGGAAGCCCCTCGGCATAAATAAAGGGATAGGCCCACGCGACCCTATCCCTTTTTGCCAGCTATGGCAGCTTGTGCGCTACTCGCGGCACAGGTGCACGGCGAAACCGGCGAACTCGCGCTTAAAGTACACGAGCTTGGTACCACCGTCGGGCAGCAGCGCGCGCGACTCTTCGTTGACCTCGAGCCCGCGCTCGGCAAACCACTTCTCAGCTGCATCGATGTCGTTAACGGCAAAGCCGATGTGGCCCTTGGTGCCACGCCCGTTCTGCTTCATGATCTCGACCAGCGAATCGTTGAAGTACGAAACCGGGGTCTCGATGACGGGCAGGCCCATCATCGTCGAGAACAGCTCCGCGATCTCCAGGGCGTCTGCCGGGTCGGTGGCGTTAATGCCCACATGGGCAACGCGCATACCAAAGAGCTCTACCGGGTTGGCGTTCTGCTCACTCATGCAGTCAGCGCCTACTGAGCCATGACGTCGAGAACGGCCTTCTCGGCGGCAACGCGGTTCATGCCGGTCATGAAGGGCACGCCGCTCACGTACGGGCAGGTGAGGCCTTCGGGGGCAACGGTGGTGGCGATCAGCAGGTCGGCGCCCTCGTCGCAGTAGTCCTTGGCCTCGGAGATGGCGCACTGCACGATCTCGTACTTGTCGGCGTAACCGTTGGCGTCGAGCAAGGTGGCGACCTTCTGGGCAACGAGTGTGGAAGTAGCAGCGCCAGCACCGCAAGCCAAAACGATCTTCTTCATAGGTAATGTCTCCCTTCATGGTTTACTTTAGGTAAGTGTACCGCAGCGAGCGATGGCACTCAGCCTCGATGAGCTTTTATGCCAGTTTGCTTGCGCGCTGCGTATAATACATCTAGTACGTGTTGTCATACCGCTCGCTTTATGAGCGACTAAGGACCCTAATATGCCCGATTCCCGCACCCTCTGGACCGCCGTCGTTATCATCTGTATCGCCGTGTCGGTATTCTTTAGCGTCAAAAAACGCACCACGTTCAAGCGTCTGCAGCAGTTGATGGCCGCCAAGCAGTGGGACGAGTTCGATCGTTTGCTCGACGGCAAACTCACCAGCATGCTGTACCCACGCTACAACCGCGACTACCTGCGCCTGAACTCCTATCTGCTGCGCGAGGACCACGAGCGTGCCAGCGAGATGTTCGACCTGCTGCTGGGGCTCAACCTCCCCAAGATGCAGCGCGTCGACCTGGTGATCAAAGCCTTTAACTACTATGTTGGCCAGGAGGACCGCAAAAAGTCCAAGGAGTTGCTGCACGAGATCAAGGGCTTTGAGGGCGGTCAGGCCGAGGCAGTTGCGCACGAGTGCCAGCTGATGTACGACACGATGATCCTCAAGCGCCACAACGACATTCCCGAGCTGGAGCGCATGCTCGAGGATGTCGGCGACGACCCGGTCAAGCGCTGCCGCTTGGAGTACCTGCTGGCCCTGCAGTACCAGAACAAGGGCGACGAAGCCAAGTTCCAGGAGTTCCTGGAGAAGTCGGGCCAACACTCGATGGCCGTCAACGCGTAACGGACGGCTTGTGCTAGACTTCTAGTCTCACGGGGGCGTGGCGGAATTGGCATACGCAGGAGACTTAAAATCTCTCGCCGCAAGGATTGTGGGTTCGAGTCCCACCGCCCCTACCACATGGAGCTTTCGAGCCCGTGTCCCCAAGGGATGCGGGCTCGTTTCTTTTGAACGCCGGTGGGGCTCTAAGTTGCGGTGAAATAGTTCTTGTTTATGCTGTTTACCAGCCTATTTAGGAACTATTTCACCGCAACTTAGGTTGATACTCCCACATTTTTCGATGGAAAAACGTGGTTGTCTTACACATTTTTCGATGGAAAGACGTGGTTGTCTCGCACATTTTTCAAGGGAAATGCGCATATGGCCTTATACTATCCGAAAGGGTTGGGAGGCAATATGCAGCGACAGCTTATGAGTGAACTTATCGCTTGGAAATCAAGGGCGAATCGCAAACCTCTCTTGCTTAAGGGGGCCCGCCAGACAGGTAAGACTTGGCTTCTTAACGAATTCGCAAGCCAGCAGTATCGAAACGTCATTCGTTTTGACTTTATGCTCGAGCCGAGCGCACGCTCGCTGTTCGATGGGGACCTCGACCCCAAGCGTATCATCTCTCAGATAGAACTCTTGCGCGGCCAAACCGTAACGCCGGCGGACACGCTCATCGTTTTCGACGAGATCCAGGAGGCGCCACGCGGCATCACCTCGCTCAAGTACTTCAACGAGCTTGCACCCGAATACCACATCGTGGCTGCCGGTTCCTATATGGGCCTCGCACTTCGACGCGAAAACGAGTCATTTCCCGTCGGTAAAATCGACCAGCTCACCATGCGTCCCATGGGGTTTGCTGAGTTCGTTCGTGCCGTCGACGGCAACCCGCTCGCCGACGCTATCCTTGCCGCAGACATGAACCTTCTGGCAAACGTTACCGAAAAGCTCGAGCACCTGCTTAAGGAATACTTTGTTGTCGGTGGTATGCCCGAAGTTGTCTCCGCTTTCACCGAGACACGCGACTTCATCGAAGCCCGTAGGCTTCAGCAGCAAATCATCGAGGCTTACGAATCCGATTTTGGCAAACATGCACCCGCCCGCATTGTCGAGCGCATGAGGTTGGTTTGGAAATCCCTGCCCGGCCAGCTTGCAAAGGAAAACAAAAAGTTCGTCTACGGAGCCCTTCGCCCCGGGGCGCGCGCACGCGATTTCGAAGAGAGTCTCCAGTGGCTCATGGATTACGGAATCATTCATAAGGTGCCGCGCGTTTCCGCCCTCAGGGCACCGCTCTCGAGCTACGAGGACCTCTCGGGCTTCAAGCTGTTTTGCATTGACACCGGTATCCTCGGAGCGCTCTCCAACCTCCCACCTGCCATCGTCCTTAACGGGCCCGCTGTTTTCACTGAATTTAAGGGCTCGCTCACCGAGCAATACGTCGCGCAGGAACTCTTGCTGCAAGGCAAAAATCCCGCGTATTGGTCCTCTACCTCTGGCAATGCCGAAACCGACTTTGCCATCGACCATGCGGGAACCGTGCTTCCGCTTGAGGTCAAGGCGGCAGAGAACCTTAAAGCGAAGAGTCTGAAAATAGCCTGCGAAAAAAACAAACTCGAGCGTTGCGTGAGGACCTCCCTAGCGGCATATAGAGACGAGAGCATGCTCGTCAATATTCCGCTTTGGGAGATTGGGCAAATCGACAAGCTGGCATAGGCGCTGTAGGGACGCCCCGCAAGGACTGTCCCCAGGTGCCGGCAGAAAAGGAACGTCCCCAGGTGCCGGCTGTTGAGTTGCGGTGGAATAGGGACTGTTTGGCGCCCGAAAGGGCGATTTTAGTCCGTATTTCACCGCAACTTATTTAGAGGGCGCTGAGGCTGGGAGTCCATGCGATGGTGGGAGTCGCGCCGTCGAGAACCTCGTTGATGGTGGCGGCCATGCCAGCGAGTAGGCTGTTCTCGCTTACGGTGAGCGCATCGTAGCCACCGGCGCGCATGAGCTCGCGAATCACCACGACGCCGGCCAGAATCACGCCCGCGCGCTTGGGCTGCACGCCCGGCAGCGCAGCGATACCCTCCACATCCAGCGTAGATATACGATCGATGGCGGCCGAGATCTGCTCCATCGAAAGCTCGCGCAGGTGCACAAAGCTCGAGTCGTACGGCTCCAGTTCGTGGACCAGCGCCACGAGCGTGGTGACGGTACCGCCCACCGCGACGAGGCGCTCGGCGCGCTCAAAGTCGCTGGGCAGGCCCTCAAAATAGGCGGAGAACTGCTCGCCCGCCCACGCGGCGGCAACCGCAAGCTCGTTCGTCGACGGCGGCAGCGCAGAGAAAAACCGCTCGGTCACGCGACGGCAACCGATGTCCAGCGAGCGCGTTCCCTCCAGCGCAAAGACCCCGCGCTCCGGCGCGTACACGCCCGTCGCGAGCTCCGTGGAGCCGCCGCCCGAATCGGCGACGATAATGCGTTCACCGGCAAAGTCGTGCGCCACGCCAAAAAATGTCAGGCGCGCCTCGACCTCGCCCGGAATCACCTGTGGCTCAAGCCCCAAATCGCGCAGGCCGTCCAGCAGCAGCGCAGCGTTGGACGCATCGCGCGCGGCACTCGTGCACGTGGTGCAGACGCACGCGGCCCCAAAGGCACGGGCCTCATCCACAAACATGCGGCACGCAGCGAGCACGCGCTCAACGGCCGCCTCGCAAAAGCGCCCCGTCGCATCCACGCCCTCGCCCAAGTCGGTAATCTCGGTATGCTTGGACGATTCCACGATCGCCCCGCCCTCGACCTGGGCCAACACCAGTCGCGACGACACCGTTCCCAGGTCAATCGCCGCCACCTTATATCGTTTGCAATTCGTCATTGCAGGCTCCCCTCTGGGCGCTACTCACCTATTTGCCGTTGGACACGACCGTCTGACCCTCGACGCCGTTAAATCCAAACAGCATGTCGAGCGTATGAATGTACCACGGTGCGTCCTTGCCAACCTCTTCGATCTCCTTGGCAACTTCGCTGGCCTTCTTGGCGTTCGAGGACTTTTTGCTCGACGACGCGTCCGAATCGTTGTCCAGGCCCTGCACTTCAATCCTCTTCTCGCCGGGCATCACCAGGCCCAGGTCCTCGGATGCCGCATCCTTGATACCCTGCTCCGAGAGCAGCTTGTCGACGCTTTTCTGCAGCTCGTCGTTGTACTGCTGGCGAATCTCTACCTGCTTGGCCAAAATATCGTTCGAGCGTTTGGCAACGTAGAGGTCGCGCACGGGAAAGTACAGGCTCACGAGCACCAGGACGACGACAATGCCAATAAACAGCCCGCGCTGGGGTCCATGGGTAAAATCGTAGATCGCCTTGACCACCGCGTTGTCGTTGGCGTAGTGCATAAAGTCCGAGCCCGAAAGACGGTTCGAGGGCCTGGTCGACTTTTCGTGTGTTTGAGCCGAGGGGCGCTGCGTACGCGAAGCATGCGTCGGGCGCGCCGAACGTGGCGGGCGGTCCGTCGGCATATTCATTTGAGCACGGGGGTGTGAGGCACTTGTCGGACGCTGTGCGCGTCGAGGCGACGGCTCGCGCGAACCGGCGGAATAATACCTGTTGTCGTAAATCTGATCCATGTGCGCCTTGTGCGGTTGAGGTTTGTTTGCGCTTAGTCTTTTAGTTATAGCACGAGCGCCCGCATCGCCTTCGCCAGCCTTTGCTCGACATAAAAAAGGCGCTGAGCCGTATGGCCCAGCGCCCAATGGTGCTCAACAGTGCCCGGCGGAAGCGAGGCGAATCCGAGTCAGCCCCGCCCCCGCACACGCCGCTGCCTAGCGAATGTTGTAGAACGCTGCTTTGCCGGCGTAGCGCGCGCTGCCCTCGAGCTCGTCCTCGATACGGATGAGCTGGTTGTACTTGGCGATACGGTCGCTGCGGCACGGGGCACCCGACTTAATCTGACCGGCGTTGACGCCCACGACCAAGTCGGCGATCGTGGAGTCCTCGGTCTCGCCGGAGCGGTGGCTCACGATGCAAGCGTAACCGGCCTCCTTGGCAGTCTCGATGGCCTCGAGCGACTCGGTGAGCGTGCCGATCTGGTTGACCTTGACCAGGATCGCGTTGGCGGCACCCAGCTCGATGCCCTTCTTGAGGCGCTCGGTGTTGGTGACGAACAGGTCGTCGCCCACCAGCTGCACCTTGTTGCCAATGCGACGGGTAAGCTCGACCCAGCCGTCCCAGTCCTCCTCGGCCATGCCGTCCTCGATGGAGATGATGGGATAGGTGTCGACGAGCTTCTCCCAGTAATCGACCATCTGGGCACTCGTGTACTCAACACCCTCGCCCTTGAGCTCGTACATGCCGGTCTCGGCGTTGTAGAACTCGGTCGAGGCCGGGTCCATGGCGTACATGAAGTCGACGCCGGGCTTAAAGCCGGCTTTCTCCACGGCCTTGGTGATGTACTCGAACGGCTCGGCATTGGTCTTAAGGTTGGGCGCAAAGCCGCCCTCGTCGCCCACGCCGCCGCCCAGGCCGGCCTCGTGCAGCACGCCCTTGAGGGTGTGGTAGACCTCGGCGCACCAACGCAGGCCCTCGGCAAAGCTCGGGGCGCCCACCGGCATGATCATAAACTCCTGGAAGTCAACGTTATTGTCGGCATGCACGCCGCCGTTGAGGATGTTCATCATGGGCGTGGGCAGCAGATGGGCGTTGACGCCGCCCAGGTACTGGTACAGTGACAGGCCCGCCGACTCGGCAGCGGCGCGGGCGACGGCCAGCGACACGCCCAGGATGGCGTTGGCACCGAGCTTGGTCTTGTTGGGGGTACCGTCCGCGGCAATCAGCGCGGCATCGACGGCGCGCTGGTCGAAGGCGTCGAGGCCCACGACGGCGTTAGCGCACTCGTTGTTGACGTGCTCGACGGCCTGCGAAACACCCTTGCCCAGGTAGCGGCCCTTGTCGCCATCGCGCAGCTCGCAGGCCTCAAAGGCGCCGGTCGAAGCACCCGAAGGCACCATTGCGCGGCCAAAGCTGCCGTCCTCGAGCACGACCTCGACCTCGACGGTGGGATTGCCGCGGCTGTCGAGCACCTCGCGACCGTAGACGTCCAAAATATCGCTCATGTTGTCTCCCTCTCACTTGGAAACGGGTTGAATGCTTGGCGACGCGGCTTGCACGCTGTAGAGGCGCGCAGGTTCATAAGTTAGCCTTGTCGCACTTTTTGCATTATGCCCTAAGTTAGCTGAGGGATACACTTGATTTTCGAAAAATTTAGCGGGAACGATGAGGCGTGTCAGCCCGTCGTTCCCGCAGTCTTACTCCTCCGCCTTTGCGGCATCCCACAGGTCGTTGAGGCCGTGGGTCGAAAGCTCGGCAAGATCCACGTGAGCATCGGCCGCCATCTGCTCCATCGCGGCCCAGCGACGGCGGAACTTGGCCGTGCTCGCGCGCAGGGCGCTCTCGGCGTCGATTCCCTCCTTGCGCGCAACGTTGACCAGGGCAAAGAGCAGGTCGCCAAACTCCATCTCGCGCTCGGGCGAGCCGGGAGCCTCGGCCTCAAACTCGGCACGCTCCTCGGCGACCTCATCCCACACATCCTGGACCGTCTCCCACTCAAAGCCCACGGCAGCCGCCTTGCGCGACACCTTCTGAGCCTGCATCAGCGCCGGCAGGTGCGTGGGCACGCCGTCGAGCAGGCCCTCGGGCGCAGCCTCGCCTGCCGCCACGGCTTTGTCCTTGGCGGCCTTCTCGGCAAGCTTGACCTCGTCCCAGATCTTGAGCACCTCGTCGGAGTTATCGGCATCCGCATCGCCAAACACGTGTGGGTGGCGGCGGATGAGCTTGGCGTCGATATCGCGTGCCACATCGGCCAGCGTAAACTCGCCGGCATCCGCCGCAATCTGCGCATGCAGCACTACCTGCATGAGCACGTCGCCGAGCTCCTCGCGCAGATGCGCCACGTCGTCCGCCTCAATGCAATCGAGCGCCTCGTAGGCCTCCTCGATCATGTTCTTGCCGATGCTGCGGTGTGTCTGCTCGCGATCCCACGGGCAACCATCGGGCTGGCGCAGGCGCCAGATGGTCTGCACCAGATGCTGCAGCTCGGCCGACGCGTCGACCAGCGTGGACAGATCGCGCGAGCCCTCGGCATTTTGCTGAGCCATATGCTGCGCCATGGTTAGTCCTCCTCCATGATCACGTGATGGAACGCACCACCCTCGTAGATGCCGTAGCTGTGCGAGCCGTCCTTGGGGATGCTCACGCTGCCGGGGTTGAAGAGCCACAGGCCCGGGTGCGCGGCGCTTTCCTCGTTAACCTTGATGTGCGTGTGGCCGTAGACGAGCGCGGAGCCCTCGGGCAGCGCGGGCGCGTGGTCGACGCTGTTGTGCATGCCGGCGCCAAAGACGTGGCCGTGCGTCAGGAACAGTTCACGACCGGTCTCGTCGAACAGCGTGGCGTAGTCCGCCATGACGGGGAAGTCGAGCACCATCTGGTCGACCTCGGCGTCGCAGTTGCCGCGCACCGCGATGATGCGGTCGGCCAGGGCGTTGAGCAGCGGAATCACACGCTTGGGGGCGTAGTCGCGCGGAAGGTCGTTGCGCGGGCCGTGGTAGAGCAGGTCGCCCAGCAGAACGATGCGGTCGGGTTGCTCGGACTCGATGGCGGCGCAGAGGCGCTCGGTCCAGTATGCCGAGCCGTGGATGTCGGAGGCGATGAGGTATTTCATGGTGGTCCTTTCGGGAGGGGTTGATGGGGCTGGGCGCGAGATGTCGCCGACCGCGTTACTCAAATCGCAGTGCCGAGGCTTGTGCCGCCTGCATCACGCGCTGGAGCGGCACGTTATGCTCGCGGGCAAGACGGGCGCAGTCCTCGTACTCGGGCGCCGCACGCTCACTGCCGTCGGGCAGGGTGGCTACTTTGACGGCCACCTCGCCCCAAGGCGTCGTCACTTGCTCAAAGCGGCGCGGCAAGCAGACGCGCTCCATGACCTGGCGACGAATGCCGTTGGTCGTGGTCTCCAAAAAGATAATCGTCTGCAGGCGCTCGATATCCTCGTGGGTGCAGATTACCTGCAGCTGCCAGCCGGGGCGACCTTTCTTGCAATAGAGGGGCAGCCAATGTACCTCGCGCGCACCGGCCTCGCGCAGGCGGTCGGCGGCGAAGGCGAGCACCTCGGGCGACGCGTCGTCGATGTCGCATTCCAGCTTGACGATGGTCTCGGGCGCATCGGTCTCGCGGGACAGCGGAGATGTGCTTCCACGTTGCATACGGTCCGGATCCTTTCCGCACGGGCTCGTTTTGTTCACCCAAACGCTAGCACATCGGACGTGGCACAGGTGTGACTTTCGTCCGTCGTCGCCCTCGCCCCTATCCAAACGTGTACATCAGCCTCCAAACATGTCATTTTTTGTCGGTTTTGGAGGCTGACGTACATGTTTTGAGAGCAAGCGAGGTCGCACCGCGCACCCTTTCCAGTCGATTTCGGCACCCCGCGCGCACGACGCGCCGAGGCTGCGCCATTACAATGGAGCGGATTCGCCAAATGCAAAGGAGTCGCCATGCCCGCATGCCCGCTGGTCGATTGCCATACCCACACCTCGTTTTCGGACGGCCATGCCTCGTTTGAGGACAACGTTCGCGCCGCCGCTGCGGCCGGCTGCCGCGTCATGGTCTCGACTGACCATCTCACCCTGCCCGCCAGCATGGACGCCAACTGCGAAGTGCAGGTTACCGAGGGCGACCTGCCGGCACATCGTCTGGCTTTTGAGGATGCTCGCAAGCTTGCCGCGCAGATTGCGCCGGAGCTCAGCTTTATCTATGGCTTTGAATGCGATTGGTACGAGGGCTGCGAGCCTTTGGTTGAGCGCTGGTCCCAGGGCGCCGTCGTACGTCTGGGCAGCGTGCATTGGATTGGCAACCCCGGCGATATTGCGGCCGGTGCCGCGGGTACGGCGGGAACGGAAAACGTCACTCGCCCCGATACACCCGATTCCCTTTGCGGTTGGATCGACGACGACACCAACCTGCACGTTTGGGAAAACCTGGAAGTACACGGCGTGTGGGAGCGCTACGTCGACGACTGGTGCCGTGCTTGCGAAAGCTCACTCAACTTTGACGTGATGGCCCATCCCGACCTGGTCATGCGCTTTTCGAAGGAGGGCTTTGCGCCCGATTTTGACCCGACGCCGTTTTGGGAGCAGATGGCCGAATGCGCCCACGATACGGGTCGCCGCGTTGAGGTCTCGACCGCCGCACCGCGCAAGGGACTCGACGACTACTATCCCGCGACCGGGCTGTTGCGTTGCTTCGCCCACGCCGAGGTGCCGATTGCTTTTGGCTCGGACGCACACCGCGCCAGCGATATCTGCTGGAACATCCGCGAGGCCCAGGCCCACGCTTACGACTGCGGCTATCGAACCTTCAACATCCCCCACCCCACCGGCGAATGGGAACCCACACCCCTCGCCTAAGACTAGTCATTGGGGACGTTCTTAAACGACTAGTCATTGGGGACACTCTTCACAAATGACCCCTTGGGGGCGGTGGAAAACAGATTGTTTCGTTCGCCGTCAACACCCGTGCGGTACCGCTCGCCAAAAAAACGCCCAATTACTACGATAAACCGCAAACCTCCGACCATCGGCTCAATGTGAAAAATAAAATCGCAGGTAGAAGCGTTGACGATTTGCTCAAAACCGCCGATTAGTCAGTAGGTTCAGCTTCATCGTAGTAATTGGGCATGTTATTTGGCGGCCCGGCAAAGACTGTCCCAAACGACTAGTCGTTTAAGAACGTCCCCAATGACTAGTGGCGGCGAGCGTTGAGCTCACCGGCCAGCTCGTCGAGGGTGATACCGTAGCGCTCGAGCGTTACGAGCAGGTGGTAGACCAGGTCGCCGGCCTCGTAGCGAATGTGATCGTGATCGTTATCCTTGCAGGCCATGATGACCTCGCTCGCCTCCTCGGCAAGCTTCTTGAGCAGCTCGTCCTCGACGTCGGTCAACAGACGAGCGGTGTAGCTCTCCTGTGGCGACGCATCGCGACGACCGTGAATCACCTCGGCCAGACCCGTCAGCGTCTCGCCGATATTTCCATCCTGAACATTTGCGGTGCGCACACCCATAGTTCAATCCTTTCCGTTTTACCGAGCGCCCAACAGGACGCCCGCCTTAGGCGAGTTTCTTAAAGAAGCAGGTACGGTTGCCGGTGTGGCAAGCCGGGCCCGGAGAGTCAACCTTGACCAGCAGCGTATCGCTATCGCAGTCGGCCCAGAGTTCCTTGACCTCCTGCATATTGCCGCTCGTCGCGCCCTTGTTCCAGAGCTCTTGGCGGCTGCGACTCCAAAACCACGTGGTCCCGGTCTTGAGCGTCAGCCCCACCGACTCCTCGTTCATCCAAGCAACCATAAGCACCTCGCCGGTGTCATACTGCTGAACCACACAAGGAATCAGCCCGCTGGCGTCGTATTTAAGATCCGCTGGAGTAGTAATTTCTTTCATTTCAATTCCCCAAATTCAAACTTCGCAGGTCGGCGAGGGTTGTCCAGGTACCGCAGGTTGCCGCGAAAGAGGAGCGACGCGTACTTTGGTACGCGAGCGACGGTTTGAGCGGCAAGATGCGGTGCCTGGGCAAGCCGCAGCGCAGCCCGCAGCACTAGAAGTCCAACCTCACAGGGATACCCTGCGACGCCATATACTCCTTCACCTGGCGAATGCTGAACGTCCCAAAGTGAAAGACGCTGGCTGCCAGCACGGCGTCGGCCTCGCCCTCGATCACACCCTCGGCAAAATGCTCGAGCGTACCCACGCCGCCGCTCGCGATGACGGGAATCGGCACCGCGCGCGCCACGGCACGGGTGAGTGCCAGGTCGAAGCCAGCCTTGGTGCCGTCGCGATCCATGCTGGTGAGCAAGATCTCACCGGCGCCGCGACGAGCCGCCTCCTCGGCCCACGCCACCGCGTCGATACCCGTAGCGTTGCGACCGCCCGCCGTAAAGACCTCCCACTTGTCGGCTCCGGATGCGCCGGGTAAGCCGACGCGTTTGGCATCAATCGCCACGACCACGGCCTGGCTGCCAAACGCCGCGGCGGCTTGGCTGATCAACGACGGATCGCGCACGGCGGCCGAGTTGAGCGACACCTTGTCGGCACCGGCCGCAACCATGGTGCGCATGCCCGCCAAGTCGCGAAAACCGCCGCCCACGGTATAGGGAATGGCCAGCTCCTCGGCCGCATGCGCCGCCATCTCGATAGTCGTCGCACGGTTGTCGCTCGTCGCGGTAATGTCCAGGAAGACGACCTCGTCCGCACCCTCGCGGTCGTAGGCGCGGGCCAGCTCCACCGGGTCGCCCGCATCGCGCAGGCTCACAAAGTTGACGCCCTTGACCACGCGGCCGTCCTTAACATCCAGACAGGGAATCACGCGTTTGGTAAGCATGGGCTACTCCTCCCCTCGGGCGGCGGCCAGCGCCTGGGCCAGCGTAAAATTGCCCTCGTAGAGCGCACGGCCGGTAATGGCGCCCTCGATGGCATCCTCGCCCACCGCGGCAAGCGCGCGGATGTCATCAAGCGTCGAGATGCCGCCCGAAGCCACGACGGGAAAGCCCGCGACCTCGGCCACATGGCGATACGCCGCCACATCGATGCCCGTCTGCATGCCGTCGCGCGCGATATCGGTATAGACCAGGTGTTTAAAGCCCAGCTCGGTGAGCTGCGCCACGGCGTCGTCGAGTGCCACGCCCGCGCCGTCACGCCAGCCGTTCACCTTGACCTGACCGTCGCGCGCGGCGATATCTGCCACCAGCAACTCGTCAAAGCCGCGAGCCGCCACCTCGGCAAATCCCGGCTCGGTCACCAGTACGGTACCCAGTGCAATGCGGCGAGCGCCATAGCCGGCCAGCTCGTCGATCCGCGCGAGCGAGCGGACGCCGCCGCCCACGTCCACGGACAAACCGTCGACGCTGCAGATGGCCTTAATCGCCGCCGAGTTGGCAGCGCACGCGTCTTCGTCCTCGCCAAAGGCAGCGGACAGGTCGACGACGTGCACCCAGTTCGCGCCCTGCTCGGCAAAGGAGCGGGCAATGGCCACAGGGTCGTCAGAATATACCTTGCAGCGGCTCCGGTCGCCGCGCTCCAGGCGCACGACCTTGCCGCCGATCAAATCGATTGCGGGAAACAGGATCATCGGCCGGCCTCCTCGACGATGCTCACGAAGTTCTTAAGAATGCGCTGACCCAGCGCAGAGGATTTCTCGGGATGGAACTGGCAGCCCCACACGTTGCCGTGGCGCACGATGCACGGGAAGCTCCGCGTATAGTGCGTGCGCGCCAGAACATCGGCGGCATCGGCGTCGTCGGCCACTGCATAGCTGTGGGTGAAGTACATATTGGCGCCCTCGGCAAAACCGGCGAGCAGCGGATCGGCCGCACCGGCGGGCGTCATGTGCACCTGGTCCCAGCCCACGTGCGGCACCTTCAGACGGCTCGACTCCAGGCGCGTGCACGAGCCGTGCATAATGCCCAGGCCATCGACCCAGGGGCCACCGTCCTGCTCGGGGGTGTTGCCGTCGGCAACCGCGCCCTCGTCCGCAGGCACGCCCTCGTTGCCGCGCTCAAAAAACAGCTGAAGGCCCAGACAGATGCCGAGCAGCGGAGTTCCGGCGGCAACGGCGCCGAGCACCGCGTCCGCCTCGCCGCTCTCGCGCATAAAGGCGATCGCGTCGCAGAACGCACCCACGCCCGGGATGACCAAGCCGTCGGCGTTACGGATCTGCTCCGGATCGTCCGATGTGCAGGCGACGGCGCCGGCGCGCGCAAGCCCGCGCACAACGCTCGACAAGTTGCCCTTGTGGTAGTCGGCCACCACGATCTTCGGTTCGCCCACGCGACCCCTCCCTTTTCCCATTCAAAACCCGCCAAAAAGGGACAGGTTACAGTGAGCCCTTGGTGCTGGGGATGCCCTGCACGCGGGGATCGAGCTCGCAGGCGCGGCGCATCGTGCGGCCCACGGCCTTAAAGGCAGCCTCGATAATGTGATGCGAGTTACCGCCCGCCAGCTCGCGCACGTGCAGCGTGAGTTTGGCGTCGCGCGCGAAGGCGTAGAAGAACTCGACAGCCAGCTCGGTATCAAAGGTGCCCACGCGCTCGGTCGGCACGGGCAGCTCGCAGTAAGCCTGCCCGCGGCCCGAGATATCCACGGCGGCCATCACGAGCGTCTCGTCCATGGCGATCGCCGCGTCGGCAAAGCGCGTAATGCCCACCTTGTCACTCAGCGCTTGGCAAAACGCCTCACCCAGCACAATGCCCGTGTCCTCGACGGTGTGGTGTGCGTCGACCTCCACGTCGCCCACCGCGCGCACCGTCAAATCAAACAGGCCATGGCGGCCAAAGGCGTTGAGCATGTGGTCGAAAAACGGCACGCCGGTCGAGATATCGCACGTACCGGTTCCATCCAAATCGAGCTTGACGACAATATCGGTCTCCCCTGTCTTGCGGGTTACCTCGGCATAACGGCCCATCTACATCTCCTCCTTCACCAGCGCGGCAAACGCGGCCAGCACCTCGTCATTTTCCTGCGGGGTGCCCACGGTAATGCGCAGGCAGTCCGCGAGCCCCGGCGCGTAGCTAAAGTCGCGCACCAAAATCGAATACTCATCGCGCAGACGCTCGCGCACGCGCGTGGCATGCGGCGTACGCACGAGCACAAAGTTCGCCGCGCTCGGCCACGCCTCCACGGGCAGACCCTCGGCAGCCATCGCGCGCAGGACGCACAGCTCGCGCTCGCGCTCGGATGCGACCTGCGCCACCACGGGCGCGTACGCATCGCGGGCACGCACGCAGGCAAGTGCTGCCGCCTGGCTCAGCACGTTGACCGAATAGATCTGGCGAATCGCCGCGAACACGTCGATGACCTCGGGCGCGGCAATCACATAGCCCAGACGCGTGCCGGCGGCGCCAAACGCCTTGGACAGCGTATGCAGGATCACCAGGTTGGGATGCTCGGCGATAAGTCCCTGCGCCGTGGCGGCCGCGCCAAACGAATCGTCGGCAAACTCAACGTAGGCCTCGTCGACCATGACCATGCCGGGGCACGCATCGCACAGCGCCGCAACAAAGCCGAGCGGTGCCACGTCACCCGTGGGATTGTTGGGCGAGGTCACGATTGCCAGGTTGCACTCCAGCGCCGCCGCGAGCACAGCAGCCTGGTCGAGCTCAAAGGTCGCCGGGTCGCGCCACACGTCGCGCACCTCGGTCTGGCACAGAGACGCAAAGAACGCATACTCGCTAAAGCACGGCGGGCAGTTGAGCAGAATCCTTCCCGCGCCGCCAAACGCCAGCAGATAGTTATAGAGCAGCTCGTCGCCGCCGTTGCCCACGCAGATGTTCTCGCGCGTCACGCCATGCCAGGCAGCAAGCTCGTCGCGCAAGTCGTTCGACATGGGATCGGGATAGCGGTTGAGCGGCGTGGCAGCCAGGGCCGCGTCGATCGCCTTGCGCACGCCAGCCGGCACGGGATAGGTGTTCTCGTTGGCCGAAAGGTTGATGCGCGTGGGCGTAAAGTTGGGATCGTAGGGCTCAATGCCGGCCAGGTAAGGCTGGACGAGCTCCTTCATACGGGGCGTCAGCTCGGCCATATTAGGCCTCCTCGACGACCGCGCCAGCGGCACCGCCCGCAGCCGCCGCCAGGTCCACACCCTCGGCAACCGTCGCCACGGCGTCGCCCGGCCAGGCGACCTTGGTCAGGTCGGCCGCGGCCAACGACGCGGCGCTCACGGCATCCTCGCCCTGCTCCAGCACGCGGCGGCGCAGTGCGGCCGAAAGCGCGTGCGCCCACAGGCCCTCGGCCTCGGCCAGGCGCTGCGTAGCGGGAGCGTCGGAGAGCAGGCCCTCGGGTGTATAGCAAATGACACTCGAGCGCTTGACGAACTCTTCGACCGAAAGCGGGTTGGAGAACATGGCCGTGCCGCCGGTCGGCAGCGTGTGGTTGGGGCCGGCAACATAATCGCCGAGCGGCTCGGAGCTCCAAGCGCCCACAAAGATGGCGCCGGCGTTGCGAATGCCGCCGAGCAGGCCCATCGCATCCTTGCAGTGCAGCTCCAGGTGCTCGGGCGCCACGGTGTTCACCGCCTCGACAGCGGCGGCCATGTCGGCGGCCACCACGATAGTGCCCTCGTTATCGAGTGAGGCGCGCGTGATCTCGGCACGCGGGGACTGCGCCACCAGGATGTCGATACCCGCCTCGACCTCGCGCGTAAACTGCTCGTCGCAGGTCACCAGATAGCAGGCTGCCAGCGGATCGTGCTCGGCCTGGGCCATCAGGTCGGCCGCGACCACCATGGGCTTGGCCGTGGCATCGGCCAGCACGCAGACCTCGGACGGACCGGCGACCATGTCGATTCCCACATCGCCCGAGACAATCTGCTTGGCCGCCGCAACAAAGGCGTTGCCCGGGCCGGTGATTTTGTCGACGCGCGGAATGGTCTCGGTACCGTATGCCAGCGCGGCCACGGCCTGGGCGCCGCCCACCATATAGATCTCGTCCACGCCGCCGAGCTTTGCCGCGGCGAGCGTGTAGGGGCTGATCAGGCCGTCTTTTTGCGGCGGGGTCACCATGACCACGCGCTTGACGCCGGCCACCTTGGCGGGAATGGCATTCATGAGCACCGTGGAGGGATACTGTGCGCGACCGCCCGGCACGTAGATGCCGGCCGCCGCAAGCGGGGTCACCTTAACGCCGAGCATCGTGCCGTCCGCACGCGTGGTAAACCAGCTCTGCTCGACCTCGCGCTGGTGGAACTCGCGAATCTGGCGTGCAGCCTTCTCGAGCGCGGCGACAAAGGCCGGGTCGAGGCCTTCGAGCGCGGCATCGATCTGCTCTTGCGGCAGACGAAAGCTCTGCAGCTCAACGCCGTCAAAACGCTGACAGTAATCGCACACCGCGGCATCGCCGTTGGCGCGCACGTTTGCCACGATATCGCGGGCGGCGTCGACGATGTTTTGCGGCAGCACGCCCTTGCGGTTGAGCTGATTGGTAACGAGGCGCTCGCCGGGAGCAAGCTTGATGGTCTTCATATCGGTATCCCCTATCGGTCGAGGTTGTGTTCGAAAAACGAGAGGCCGGGCGGCGGCGCCAGTCGGCCCGCAGCCCGTACGTTGGGGCGCCCGTGCGTGCTCGCGCTATTGTGCCGAGCCCGCGACGGGCTCAAAATGTTTGTCCTTAACGGCCGCAGCCAGGCGATCGGCCAGGTTGCGCACGCGCGGATCCAAGCGCGCGGCACCCGGATTGACAAAGAAGCGGGCCGTGCAGTCCATGATGCGGCCGGTGATGACCAGGTCGTTGTCGCGCAGCGTGGCGCCCGTGGCGGTAATATCCACGATGCGATCGGTCATGCCGACGATGGGGCCCAGTTCGATGTTGCCGTGCAGCGAAACGATGTCGGCGTTCACGCCGCGCTCGGCATACCAGGCACTCGCGATGCGCGGGTACTTAGTTGCCACGCGAAGCGACCCGCGGCGGGCATAGTTGCGCTCGGCCTGACCGGCGCGCCACGCGGGCTCCGCCTCGATAAACGTGCACAGGCCATAGCCCAGATCGACCAGCTGCAGCAAGTTGAGGTCGGCCTCGATGAGCGAGTCCCAACCGCAGATGCCGCAATCGGCACCACCGCAGCCCACAAAGGCGGGCGCATCGCTGGGGCGTACGATGACAAACTCGATATCGCCGACCGTACCCTCGCCGACACGCGTGTCGCGGCCGCGCACGATCAGGTGACGGCCGGGGTCACGCAGCTCAGAGACGTCCAGGCCCGCGGCCTCGAGCACGTCGAGCGTATCGGCCTTAAGCGAGCCCTTGGGCACGGCGATGCGCAGCGGGCCCTCGGCGCCACGGCCCGCGGCGTGATCGCCGTCGGAAGCGGCGTCCTCGGCCGAGGTGTGTGCGGCCTCCAGGCGCTCGAGCGAAAAGGCGAAGCCCGCCGCCGGCACCTCGATACCGTCGCCAAATGCACCGGTAAAGATGGAGTCGTAGCGACCGCCCGAGCCCACCGGATCGGGCAGGCCGCCGGCATAGGCCTTAAAGACCAGACCCGTGTAGTAATCAAAAGAGTTCATGATGGAGAAGTCGAAGGACAGCACCTGGGCGTCCTCGGGAGCCAGGCCCTCGACCAGGGCACGCAGCTCGCGCGTGAGCGGCGCGGCGATACCGGCAGCCTCCAGCAGCGCGTCCACGCGGTCGAGCACCTCGGCGCCGCCGTGAAGACGCGGTAGCTCGCTAATGGCAGCCTTGACGGCATCGGACTCGGCACTTGCTGCCACGCGGGCATCGAGGCCCACAAAGTCGTTGGCGTGCACGCAGCGCAGGGCCTCGGCGGCCAGTTCGCGATTCTCGCACGCCGCGAGCAGCTCCTTAAACGGACGCACGCTACCTGCGACAATGCGTGCATCGGACAGCGCCAGCCTGCGCACCGCCTCGGCCACGAGCGAGACGATCTCGACATCGCCCGCTGTATCGCCCGCACCGATAAGCTCAAAGCCCAGCTGTGTAAACTGGCGCGAGCCGCCGGCATTGCGCTGGCACTCACGAACCACCGGCGCCTCGTAGCGAAGGCGTAGGGGCAGATCGGCCGCGCGCATGCGAGTCGAAACCAAGCGCACAATCGGCAGCGTGTTGTCGGGACGGACCACCAGCAGGCGACCGTCGTCATCAAAGAGCTTAAACGGCGTGTCCGCAATGCGGCCGCCTTCCCCGAGCGAACCCTTGTCCTCGAGCAGCGGCGTCTCGACCGGCAGGTAATGATGCTCCCTGAAGCAGCCCTTCACCGTCAGCGCAATCTCCTCGCGCGCCTGAGCCTCCTCGGGCAATATGTCCCGGAATCCCCACGGTGTGGCCGTCATCTGGTGAGCCTCCTCAACTGCGTTTCATATAGAACAGAAGACCGGCATAGCTCCGCCGGTCTTCTGGGTACTTTAGCATACTAGAGTGTTTGCGGGGAAAATCGTCCTCCTCGGCTCACAGCGTATTCATTTGGAAACATAGGGCAGATCGCCGCAACCCAACCCCACCTAGGCGCCAATCGCACGACGATACTCTGCCATTACCTGCGCATCGGCAGCTGCGGGGTCGGCAAAATAGCGCCAGTCATAGGTCTCGGCCGAAACAACTCCGCGATAGCCGCGCGCCACCAGCCTATCCAGGTCGGCGCGCATATCGCGGTCGCCGTCACCCCAGGCAAGATGCGTCGTGCCGTCTGCCGCAACATCGACAAAATGCACGTGGGCGACATCATCGCCAAGCAGATCGAAATAATCGTCGATGGTATCCCCCGCCACCGCCATAGCGCCCAAATCCAGACACGCCTTCAGTGCCGGATGATCAACCGCCTCGATCATGCGCTTCGTATCGGCTGCCGAGTTCACGATCATCGACTCAACCGGCTGTAGGGCCTCGAGCACCAGTCGCACGCCGCGCTCTCCCGCATGCTCGGCAATCGCACGCAGCATCGAGGCGCTGCGACCCCACGCGTCCTCGATCGGCTCGTTCAAAAATGCCCAGCCGCTCGAGACCATGACCTGCTCGGCTCCAAGTTCCGCCGCAATATCCACAACGTTCTTAAAGTACGCGAGCGTGCGGGCACGCGCCTCATTCCCGCGCGCCGCGATATTCCACGGCTTGGGGTTGTTCTGTTCGGGACAAAGCCCCACAATCCGAACCCCATACCGCTGCGACAGCTCCCGCACCTGCTCGAGCGAATCGTATCCATGGCAATCGACATACAGATGCATCGCCCCAGTCCAAAGCTCGCAACACGTGTAGCCCGAGGCCGCTGCCGAAGAAAAGAATTCCTCAAGGTCAAAATAACGATGGCTGATATTCATGACGGCAAGCTGCGGATACTCCATCTTGTCCACCTTTCGGCAAAAGGGCGCCGCAGCACAGTGTGCGCGACGCCCCCCTCTTACATTGTTCTCATTATGACGGATACTCTACTGGACACCAAGCACTCCAAAGAACGCGCCAGCGATACTCACGAGCAGGATCACGAGCATGATGAGCAGCGGATTCATCTTCTTCTTGAGCATGAGATAGACAATTCCAAACAGCCCCATCGTGACAAAGCCCGGGAAGATTCCGTTGAGCAGCTCGGCGAGCGTCTGAGCACCATCGCCCGCACCGACCATGAGCGGAATGTCCACGGTGACCATCTCCATGGTCATAGCACCGATCACCATGGCGCCCATGATAGAGGCCATCTTGACGATCGTGTCCATAATGCCCGATTCCTGGACCTTGCTGATCATGTCCGAGCCAAAGCGATATCCCACAAACGTCAGCAGGTAACGGATGATGTAGTGAGGAACGTTGAACACGAGCAGGAACAAAATCGGGCCAAGAATAGAGCCCTGCAGCGCCAGCGACGTGCCGACACCCGTTGCCAAAATTCGCAGCGTGCCCCAGTAGAAAGCATCGCCCACGCCGGACAGCGGCCCCATCAAAGCAAGCTTGACATTAGAGATCGCGCTCGTGTCAAAGCTATCGTCAGTAGCGTTGACCTCCTCCATTGCAGCGGCGATGGACATGGGAAGCGTCGAGATGTACGGCGTGACGTTATAGAGCTCCATATGGCGCTTAAGGGCGGCCTTAAAGTCCGCATCCTGCGGATACAGCTTGCGAAGGATCGGCATAAGGGCCCACATAAAGCCGATATGGCCCATACGCTCGTAGTTCCAGGAATGCTCATAGGGAATCGAGCGCCAGAACAGCTTCTTAAGGTCTGCGCGGGAAATCAGCCCGTCGTAAGAAGACTCAAACTTAAAACTCATCGAACCCACTCCCAATCGCAGGATCCTCGGTTGCCGCTGCGGGCTGCTCCGCTTTTTTCTTATCACCCAAAACCGTCATCGCGACGACGATGATCGCGGCAAAGATCGCCACGCCCGTCGTGCTAATGCCAAAGTAGGCGACGAGGAAGAAGCCAGCGAAGAAGAACGGAGCCACTGTTTTGTTCATAATCATCTGCGCCAGCATCGCAAAGCCGAGTGCGGGCAAGAAGGCGGCGGCGACATCCATGCCGGTCTGAACGAAATCGGGGATGATGTTGAGCAGGCTGGCAACAGCATCGGCACCAAAGAAGAATGCCAGGGGAATAATCAGCAGGCCGCACCAGCTCTGCGCGTAACCGGCGATGAGCATGTTGCGCGTGATGGCCTTGGTGTCTCCGTCCTCGACGTTTTTGTCGATACGGTGCACCAGCAGCAGCATGACCGGTTGGCCCAGGGCCGTGTCGAGCGCCAGGACGATCGTGGCGATAGGAATACCCAGGGTCAGGGCCGCCGAAGCGTCCGCGCCGGCCTGCATGGCAAGAGATACGCCCAGGATAGTGCCGGAAATCGTATCGGGCGGGTTATAGGCGCCGACCGAGATGGCGCCGACCATGGCAAGCTCCATCGTGGCGCCCATGATCGCGCCGGTCACCATGTCGCCCATGACAAGGCCAACCAGAGGTCCGAGCACGATCGGGCGCTGGAGGTAGCTCGTGCCCGTCAGCCACTCGGAATAACCCAAAAGGGCAATAAGGAAAATCAGGATTGTCTTGATAACCATGACGGCCCCTAACCGATGACCTTCGCGGCGTCAGTCTTCGCATCTGCCGGAATCATCTGAATGAACAGTTCATAGCCCTCGCCGAGCAGCTCCTTCACGTAGGCCTCGTTCTCGGGCGTGAGGAACACGCTCGTCGAGACCTGGCGGGCATTCTCGCTAAAGGCAACGTTGCCGAGGTTGATCTTCTTGACTCCCATCGCCTTGGCGACGGCACCGGCCTGCTGAATCGTCTCGCAAACCACGAAGAGTTTGTACTTATCGGTCACACCGCTCTGGAGCGCCTTGACAGCATCCTCGGTGTTTTTGACGACGACCTTGCATCCTTCGGGCTTTGCAAGGGACAGGGCCTGCAGACGAAGCTTGTCATTGAGGACCGTGTCGCTCACTAACAGGATGCAGTCGGCACCCAGAGCCGAGGTCCAGCTAACGGCAACCTGGCCGTGAAGCAGTCGATAATCTACACGAATCATCTGAATCATGATGTGCTCCTAACGATTAAAACTCATCGAGTTCGGCCTGCCCCAGCAGGTCGTTGACGTACTTGACCTTAGTGTCGTCCGCCTCGACGATCTGGCGAATGGCCTCGTCGATCGGAGTGGAATCGGGTACGAACAGCAGCTGAATAAGGAGTGGCAAGTTCATATTGGTCACGAGGTGCGTGTTGGGACGCGTCTGGACGATCTTGGTGAACTCGTTGTTGACGCTGCCGCCAAAGAGGTCAGTGCACACGACAACTTCGTCGTCCGCGGCAAAGCCGTCCAGAATCGCTGCAGCCTCCTTGGACAGGTCCTCGTTTCCGTCGACATACATAGAGAGCGCATGGACGTTTTCGCGCTCACCGGAAAGCAGGCCGATGCTCTCGACGATTCCAGACGCGAAATGAGCATGGGACGCCACGATAAACTGCCTCATTCGATCCCCTTCCTAGCGAATTTCGGCATCAAAACCACCCCTAAAAGGGGTGGTTTGCTCTTAGGGTATAACCCTTGGATTTCCGGCACGCGTCTAAAGGCGCCGGCCCTCACGGGGTTCGGGCCGCACTGCAGATTGACCCGTGACGGGCCGGTCAAACCGGCGCTATTTACGCCCCGGCCCCCTACCGAAGGGGTCCTCGCACTCCTTGACGCTCAGCCGGTCGATCGCGATGTCGGCCTTCTCCTGCTCCCGGATGTACTTCGCGATGGTGGCCTCGTTCAGGCCGACGGTGGACACGTAGTAGCCCTCCGACCAGAACTTCCTGTTGCCGAACTTGTACTTGAGGTTGGCGTGCCTGTCGAATATCATCAGCGAGCTCTT
>DBGDEA010000014.1:0-104937 GCA_048342875.1 Collinsella sp.
CGCAGGGCATACTTCCACGTCTCGGGATCTTGGGCTGCCTGCGTGAGCGCCTCGACCACGTGGTCGTACGGCTTAAAGTCGGGCGTGCCCACGCTCATGTTGTAAATGGTCTTGCCCTGAGCCTTCAGCGCGAGAAGCTTGTTGTTGAGCGAGGCGAAGACCTCCGCGCCAAAGCGGTCGAGACGCTGCGATGCCTGCATGGTGCCACCTTTCGATATGAAAAACGCGGCGCTCCGACAAGAGCGCCGCGCGATACGGGCCATCAGATTGCAAAAGTGTAACGCTTGCAACCCCCGTATTGGTTCAATTTAGCCAACCTTAGTCAACTGGATTGAGCGCGTCGATCTGCGCAAGCCACAGACGCGAGCTAGCGTCACTCGGCATACGCCAATCGCCGCGCGGGCTGAGCGTCACCGAGCCCACCTTGGGACCATCGGGCAGGCAGCTGCGCTTAAACTGCTGGGCAAAGAAGCGACGGTAGAACGTACGTAGCCACGTGTGGACGGTCTTGGCGTCGTAGACGCCCTCGAAGCTCTTGAGCGCCATGCGGTAGATCTTGCCCGGCTCAAAGCCAAAACGCAGCAGGTAGTAGAGGAAGTAGTCGTGCAACTCGTACGGGCCCACCAAATCCTCGGTCTTCTGCGCAATCTCGCCGTCGCCCGTGGGCGGCAGAAGCTCGGGGGACACCGGCGTATCGAGGATATCGAGCAAGACCTCGGCAATGCGCCCGCCAAAGACATCGGCGGCATAGCGTACCAGATGGCGCACAAGCGTCTTGGGCACGCTCGCGTTGACGGCGTACATGCTCATGTGGTCGCCGTTATAGGTAGCCCAGCCGAGCGCCAGCTCCGACAGGTCGCCCGTGCCAATGACAAAACCGCCAACCTGGTTGGCCAGATCCATCAGAATCTGCGTACGCTCGCGCGCCTGGCTGTTCTCGTAGGTCACGTCCTGCACAGCTGGATCATGCTCAATGTCCTTGAAGTGCTGCTCCACAGCCGCGTGGATCGAAACCTCGCGGAAGCTCACACCCAGGTCGCGAGCGAGCGACTCGGCATTCGACTTGGTGCGATGCGTCGTGCCGAAGCCGGGCATGGACACGGCTGTGATACCAGTGCGCGGCAGCCCCAGTGCATCGAAGGCACGCACGGTCACAAGCAGCGCTAGCGTGGAGTCCAAGCCGCCCGAAAGGCCGATAACCGCAGCCTTGGTACCCGTGTGGGCAAGGCGGGTCTTGAGGCCCGCAGTCTGCAGATCGAGGATCGTCTCGCAGCGCTCGGCCAAGTCGCCGTGGTCGACCGGCACAAAGGGCGCGCGCGGGAAAACGCGGTCTATGCCGAGCGCATCGCGCAGGACAGGCTCTTCGGCGAGCGAGCCCTCAAACGAGAACTCGACGGTCACGGCCTCCGGCGCATCGTCCGCGCGCGTCCATGTCGTCGAGCGACGGCGCTCAGCAACCAGGCGGTCAAGGTCAACGTCGGCGATGGCCATATCGCAGGTAAGCAGTTTGGTCGCGGCGAGCTTGGAGCCGTTTTCGTAGACGAGGTTCTCGCCCGCAAAGACCATGTCGGTCGTGGACTCGCCCTCGCTCGCGTCCGCGTAGGCATAGGCGCAATACAGGCGCGCGCTCTGGTTGGAAATGAGGCTGCGGCGGTAATCCGCCTTACCGATAATCTCGTCCGAAGCCGACGGATTGAGGATCACCGTCGCACCGGCAAGCGCCATCTCGGTCGAAGGCGGCGCCGGTACCCACAGGTCCTCGCAAACCTCAACGCCCAGCACCATATCCTCGGCACCCTCATCACAGCAGCGGTAGACAAGCTCCGAACCCAGCGGAACCGGACCCTGACCGGCAAATTCAACCCACACGGGATCCGCAGGCGACGGAGCAAACCAGCGACGCTCATAGAACTCGCCATAGTTGGGCAGATACTTCTTAGCCGTAAGACCCAAAAGCTCACCCGCACAGCACACGGCGGCGCAGTTGTAGATGTTTTCAGCCACCGCAACGGGCAAGCCAACGGTAAAGACGATCGGCAGCTCACGGGTTTCATCGAGGATGTGCACCAGCGCTGCTTCGCAGGCATGCAGCAGCGTGCGGTTATGGAACAGATCGGCCGCGGTATAGCCGGTCAGGTTAAGCTCGGGCAGTACCAGCGCGCGAACGCCACGCTCGGTAGCCTCGCGAACAGCCGCCAGCGCCACCTCGGCATTGCCCTCGACATCGGCCACACGCATCTTGGGCGAGGCCGCCGCCACACGCAAAAAGCCATCAGACTGAGAAAGGTGAAGATTCATAAGAATGCTCCCGTGCGTAAACGCCATTCACAACAATTAGCAAGCCCTATTGTAGTTCAACCGCCGGGTGTAACCGCATCCCACCAACTTGGTGAGCTATTGATGAGTTGATGGTATCTGTTAAATGTCACGTACGATTCACATCTGGTGGGTACCCTGATGGCTACACGAAACGAAGCAGATTTACACCGGGAGGACCCCGTATGACAACCAAGTACACCGACGCGCCGCGTACGCGCGTCATGACGCCGGCATCGCTCAACAACGGCGTGCACGAGAACCATTCCATCGGACAGACCATGGCCATCGCGCCCAAAAAGGGCCTGTTCGATGACATTTCCATTCCCCAGATCATCGCCGGCGCCGCAGCTGCTGCCACGAGCGTCGCGCTTGCCTCCAAGATTGGTATCGCTGGTTCAGTAATTGGTGCCGCCGTGAGCTCGGTCATCACCGTTGTGTCCTCGCAGGTCTACCGCCACTTTATCTCTGCCAGCGCCGAAGCAATCAAGGGCACGCATGCCGCTGTCGACTACCCTGCCGGCGCCTACGAGCCCGTTGAGCCCGATGTCGAGGAGCACCTAGGTGGCGCCGCGACCACGCAGGAGATGCGCCAGGTTGCGGGACGCGCGACCACGGCGCGTGTCGCCCCCAACAGCCTGCGCGCCAAGGCCGCGGCAGAGCGCAGCCAGACGCAAAAGAAGGTCATCGTCTTCTCGATCGCCATCGCCATCGTCGCAGTCATCGCCTGCGCTGGCGCCATCCTTATCACCACTGCCGGTGAGGGTCTGGGCGAGCGTCCCGAGCCAATCCTTTCGTCGCGCACGACCGAGAGCGATGCAAATGGCAACACCCAGTCGCAGGATCAGCAGGCACAGACGGACGATACGCAAGACAGTTCTACCTCTGCCAATTCGTCCTCGAACGCCCAAAACCAATCGCAGGGCACCGATTCCTCTACGGCCAACAGCAGCACGCCGTCCGGCACGACCGACTCAAGCCAAACGACTGACGGTTCGCAGCCGAGCACGGGCGGCCAGACGAGCGACACCACGTCGGGAACGGGCACAACAGACAGCAGCAACACCAACAGCTCGAACAGCTCGAGCGGAACCGCGTCCGGCACGGCATCTGACAACTCGAGCCAAGGCACGGCATCGGGCAACTAAGCACGTTTGCCTCTCATAGATAACCGACCTGTACAACGGGCGCGAATCGAAAGCGGTTCGCGCCCGTTTGCCTTGGGCGCCGCCATGGCGAACGCCATGCGATGGTAAGATGCTTTACATGTGTAAAGAGGAGATTTGCCATGAGCAAGACAATAGTTAGGCCCACGCTTTCGCTGGGCAACCACATCTATCTGTATCGCCTGCTGCGCGATGCGATTGGATGTGGCAAGCAAACGTTTATGACGCAGGTCGAGGAGGCGCTCGCCGCTGGCGACATGACCGCTTATGACTTGGGCTTCGAGTCCACGCGCGAGCTGCTCGAGGAGCTCGACGACTGCATTAAGCTGACCGTCTTTAAAGGCGGCCGCCTGTATGCCACGGTCATCGCCAACGAGGCCTGGGATGCTGCGCTTGCCAAGGGCGAGGACAAGCCCAAGGCCGCCAAGGACGCCAAGCAGTCCTACAAAAAGAAAAAGCGCGGTGAGAAGGACCTCAAGGCCGTGCGCCCCAAGCACGTTAAGCGTCCCGAGCCCGAAGTCATGGTTGAAGCCGCGCCGGAACCCGAGCCCGAGGCAGAGATCGAAGTCGCTATTGAGGTAACGGCAGAAGCCGAAACCGAAATCGCCGCCACGACCGATCCCAAAGTCATATCCGAGCAGGAAGCCACTGTGGAGCTCAACGAAGCGCCCAAGTCGACAACCGAAGAAGCCGCTGACCAACCCGAGCCGTCTGCGTTCCAAAACAGCGATGTCTTTGGCAACGAGGCCGAGGACGATCAGTCCGACGAGCCCGCCGATCAAGGCGCTACCGAGTCGGCGCCGGGGCCCGAGACGCCGCAGCCCGCCATCTCGCTCACGGTCGTCTATGACCCCGAGAGCGCCAACGCCGGCATCACCACCATGGCATCCACGCCCATCGAGGCAAAGTCGAGCGTCGAGAATCAGAGCGCGACGCAGGTTGAGGTTGAAACTGAAGCTGCAGACGCGCCCGTCACCGTGAAGCCCGCAGATTCCACAATCAAGCCGAAGACGACGCTTGAGTTCGCACCCGTCATCGAATCCGTGCCCGCCTCTGCTTGCGACCAAATTCCCGCACCGGCACCGGCTTCGGTACTCGCAGAGGCCCCAACCCCCGCACCCGTAGCGCCCGCCATCCCCGAGGACTTCCCCGTCGATTTCGCAACCGAGGTCTTCTGCCCCGGCCCGCTTCTGCACCAGCTGTCGACCTATCTCCCCTACGGCGCCGATACCCTCGGCATTGTCGGCGAGTACTACTGGATCGCCCGCGAGCGCGGTACCATCGAGGCCGCGCGAAACCGCGCAAGCTTCCCCCTGCGCTACACGCAGGCCGGCGAGCGCCGCGAGGTTGCCGTGCGCATCCGCCGCAATACCACCGGTGGCCTCGGATCCACCTGGGCCATCGATAAAGTCGAAGAACCCGAGCAGTAACGACAAACGACTCAAATCCAAATCAGGATTTGAGCCGTTTTTATTTGTTGATGTTGCGTAACCAACAGCGAGCGGGCCGCAAGTGCCCCAGGTTGCCGTGAAAGAGGAGCGACGCGTACTTCGGTACGCGAGCGACGGCTTGAACGGCAAGATGGGGTGCTTGCGACCCGCGCAGCGTCGAGCAGTTACGCGGTTTGGAAAACCGCGTAACGATCTAATCGCGCGTCAGCTTACGGTGAATACGATGCGGCTGGGCTGCGTCCTCGCCAAGGCGCTCGATGCGGTTGGCCTGATAGGCCTCGAAGTTGCCCTCAAACCAATACCAGTTGCCCGGATTCTCGTCGGTGCCCTCCCACGCCAGAATGTGCGTGGCGACGCGGTCCAGGAACATACGGTCGTGGCTAATGACCACCGAGCAGCCCGGGAACTCGAGCAGTGCCGCTTCGAGCGAGGACAGCGTCTCGACGTCGAGGTCGTTCGTGGGCTCGTCGAGGAGCAGCAGGTTGCCGCCCTGCTTGAGCGTAAGCGCCAAGTTCAGACGGTTGCGCTCGCCACCGGAGAGTACGCCGGCGCGCTTCTGCTGGTCCTGGCCTTTAAAGCCAAAGCTCGCCACATAAGCACGGCTCGGAACCTCGGTCTCACCGACCATCATGTGGTCCAGGCCATCCGAGACGACCTCCCACAGGTTCTTATCGGGGTCGATGCCGGAACGGTTCTGATCGACATAGGAGATCTTGACGGTCTCGCCCACCTCGAGCTCGCCCGAAGTCAGCGGCTCCAGGCCCACGATGGTCTTGAACAGCGTGGTCTTGCCCACACCGTTGGGGCCGATGACACCCACGATACCGTTGCGCGGCAGGGTGAACGAAAGGTCATCGATGAGCACGCGACCGTCGAACTCCTTGTGCAGGTGATGAGCCTCGAGCACCTTGTTGCCCAGACGCGGGCCCACGGGGATGCGGATGTCGGTCCAGTCGAGCTTCTGGCTTGCGCGGGCCTCGGCCTCCATCTCCTCGTAACGAGCCAGACGGGCCTTGTTCTTGGCCTGGCGAGCCTTGGGCGAGCTGCGTACCCACTCGAGCTCGGCCTCCATGCGCTTGGCGAGCTTGGCGTCGCGGTTGCCCTGCGCCTCGATACGGGCGGCCTTGGTCTCCAGATACGTGGAGTAGTTGCCCTTGTAGGGATAAAGGTGACCGCGGTCGACCTCGCAGATCCACTCGGCAACGTTATCCAGGAAGTAGCGATCGTGCGTGACGGCAAGCACCGCGCCCTGGTAGTTGTGCAGGAAGTGCTCGAGCCACAGGATCGATTCGGCGTCCAGGTGGTTCGTGGGCTCGTCGAGCAGCAACAGGTCGGGAGCCTCGAGCAGCAGCTTGCACAGGGCCACGCGACGGCGCTCGCCGCCAGAAAGTACGTTGACCGGCATGTCGGAATCGGGCAGCTGCAGGGCGTCCATGGCCTGGCCGAGCTTGGAATCGATATCCCAGCCGTCGGCGGCGTCGATCTCGTCCTGGAGCTTGCCCATCTCGGCCATGAGGGCGTCCATGTCGCAATCCGGGTCGCACATCTCCTCGCCGATCTTGTTGAAGCGATCGACCTTGGCGATCATATCGCCAAACGCCATGCGCACGTTCTCGATGACGGTCTTGTCGTCGTCGAGCGGCGGCTCCTGCTGCAGGATGCCCACAGTGTAGCCGGGGGTGAGCCTGGCATCGCCGTTGGAGACCTCCTCGATGCCGGCCATAATCTTGAGCAGGGTCGACTTACCCATGCCGTTGGGACCCACGACGCCGATCTTGGCACCGGGGTAGAAGCTCAGGGTCACGTCGTCAAGGATTACCTTGTCGCCATGGGCCTTGCGAGCCTGATACATCTGGTAGATAAACTCCGCCATATGTCTGTTCTATCCTTTCTACCTGCTGTTTCCCTATTCTTGATTCGCTTTAGTGGAAACGAAATGAGGGAACCAGCTCTGAAACGTAACGAAAAAGGGGCATGGTTGCCCACACCCCCTAATACTACCTGGGAAAAGTCCCCCGGAACATACTATGAACTGCGTACGCTAGTTTTCCGCAACCTTAACGAGCGGCTCGCTGCGATTTGCGCCACAACAGATACGAGTAGACGTAGACGGCTCCAACCGAACCAAACGCCAGAACCGCAATCACCGCGGCGACGACTTCACTCGAAAGCACGCTGCCCGCCACGCCCATCACAATCAGGCCAATACCCAGCACCATAAAGCAGGCGCCGCCAAAACGCTGCGTACGGCGCCAGTTCTCGGGATCGGCAAGCGCCCAGGGTGTCTTGATACCGAGCGTATAGTTCTGCTTCACACGCGGCAAGTAGTTGCCTACGCCGATGAACAGCAAACCGACAACACCGGAAATCAGCACGTTAACCGAACCGACCGCCGGCACCACGCCCCAGACCGTAAGCTCTCCCAGCCAGCTTATGGCGCACATGAACAAGGTGAAGGCGATTACGAAGCCCTGGTAGAACTTGCCCGAGGTTCGATATGCCTCACCTTTGGGGTCGATGCGCGGCACCATGCGGAACATTGCGAGAAGCGCCAGAGGCAGCACGCCGAGCGCGGAGGCCATCCAGCTAGGACCCCAACCGTCGACGGCGCCGTTCGCGCCCCAGTGCGTGGGAATCTGCGTAGGCAAGCTCGGCATCACCATGAGGTGCGCTACGACATTGGCGACGCACAGAGCGACCAGCGCAATCCACACGCGCGACGATACCCCCGTGGGGTGAATGCCCTTGTTTTCGTTATTCATCCTTATCACCTTCAGTGTTTGTAAAGCCCATAAACCAGCCAATTAAATCCTGCATGACGGTGGTGTTTAAGCTGTATACGATGTTTTGGCCATGGCGCTCGTCGGCCACCAACCCGGCGTTTTTGAGCGTCGCCAAGTGATGGCTCAGCGACGGCTTACTGATATCGAAATGCTCGGCAAGCTCCCCCGCCGTGCAATTGCCCTCGCGCAGCAACTCCAAAATGCGCCGTCGCGTTGGATCGGCAAGCGCCTTAAAACCCTCTCCCGGCATAAGACCTCCTCTCATCATCTCTCATGACGTGCACACTATACTCGATATTTAGATGTTTGTCTAACTATCTAATCGCAATGCTTCAAACCACATCAAAGCAAACGCCATCGCAACCTATGGGCGATTACCTATAATGACGATAGCTAAAACACGATTCGCTTCCCCATCGGAGGATATCTATGACCGAAACCACAGCCGCAACTCCCATCGAGACACGCGGCACCAAGCTCGAGATCATCATGGGCCGCGAGGCACTCGATAAGCTCGCCAACGCCACGGTGCTGGTGCTCGGCTGCGGAGGCGTGGGCTCCAACTGCTGCGAGGCACTCGCCCGCGGCGGCATCGGTCACTTCGTCATTCTGGACAAGGACATCATCGCGCCCAGCAATATCAATCGCCAGGCCATCGCATTTCACAGCACCATCGGCAAGCGCAAGGTCGACGTTATGGAGGCCATGATCAAAGACATCAATCCTGCCGCCACCGTCATCAAGCGTACCGAATACCTGCTGAGCGACAACATCGACGAATTCTTCGCAAGCGTTTTGGAGCAGACAGGCGGCAAGCTCGATTACGTCATCGACGCCATCGACACCATCTCGGCCAAGCTCACCATTGCCAAATATGCTCAGGACCACGACATTCGTTTGGTTAGCTCCATGGGCGGGGCCAACAAGCTCCATCCCGAGTGTCTCCGCTTTGCCGACATCTTCGATACGGTACGTGACCCTATGAGCCGCATTATGCGCAAAGAATGTAAGAAGCGCGGAATCAAGAGCCTGCACGTGCTGTTTAGCTGCGAGGAATCGGTTAAGACACAGCCCCGCGACCCTTCCAACATCCACGAGCGTACCGAGCTCGGAACCGCCAGTTTTATGCCGCCCATCATGGGTCAGATGATTGCCGGCGAGGTTATCCGCCAGATCAGCGGGCGCGGCACCGAACGTGTACGCTCCGATGGCCAGCGCCTGGACTAGCGGAGCGCGCCGAGATGGAGCCCCGGTTATTTGATGCACACTGCCATCTTGATTTGATGGCATACCCGAATGCTGTTGCCGACGAAACTGCGGCTATAGGACTGGGGGTCTTTGATTGCGGGGTCGACCCACGCGACTTCGCGGCAGCAAAAAAGCGTGCCAGCCGCTACCCAAACATTATCGCGGGCGTCGGCCTCCATCCCTGGTGGCTCGCCGACGGCCGCTGCGGTCCTGCCGAAGTCAATCTGCTTTGCGAAGTTGCCGCCCAAGAGCACTACATCGGCGAAGTCGGACTCGACTTTTCCGCGCGCTTTGCTGGAAGTGAGCCGCTACAAATACAGGCACTTAACCGGCTCTGCGATGCGCTCGTGCAGCATCCTCTTACCGGGCGCGTGATATCAATTCACGCCGTTCGTTCGGCAGGAGCCGTACTGGACGTCCTCGAATCGCATGGACTACTCATCCCAAACCCCGACTCCCCCGTTATCATCTTCCACTGGTTTAGCGGTACTTCGGACGAACTCGTCCGCGCGCGTAATGCGGGCTGTTATTTTTCCGTCAACGAACGCATGCTCGCATCTAAACGAGGACGCGAATACGTACGACAAATTCCACTCGATCGTTTACTGCTCGAGACCGATGCACCAGCGGAGGCAAACGCAGAAATAAGCGCACAGTCACTCATCAGATCGCTCGAAAGCGCCTCAGAACACGTCGCCTCGCTCAAAAAATGCGACGCAAAGCATATTGAGTCGGCGGTTTTAGCGAATGCACACTCTGTTTTTAGCCTTCGCTAACCCCTGTGGTCAAAAAACGTCAAATATGAGTACTGCTAGCGAAATGGATACATTACTCTGAGCTTTCCGACCACCAGAATAATCTACGATTGTCCATTAACTAACACTTTTACAGTCACTCATCCTGCATTTTCGCAATCTTAAACCCCTCCAAACGCTCAAATCACGTCTGAAGGGGTCGATTTTGCTGCGACTAAATTAGTCACAGTACTCATATTTGGCTTTTTTAACCACCGAGTCACGGGAAGGCACCAATACAGCTCCCCGGGACAGCTCGGCTATTCGACGATTGGTGCTCCGTGGCCCCAAGAACCTTCCATGCCGCACACGGTCGAGGCAAACCCGGCAGCAAAGTCGAGCGCGCGCTCGATGGCCTCGGCGCCATCCTCACCACGCTTGGCGGAATCGAGATAGCACATCAAAAACGAGGTGAGGAACGAGTCGCCCGCCCCCATGGTGTCCTTCATATCCGTTACCGGTTTAGCCAGCTGGCGGTAATAACGCTCGCCGTCGTAAGCAATGCAGCCCTCAGCGCCCGCCGTAGCCGACACAAAACGCGGACCCAGGCCCTTCACCCATGCCAGACGCTCGCGAATCTCGTCCTCACTCGCGGCATCCGCCGCACTAAAGAAAGCGAAATCGACGAAGGGCGCAATCTGCTCGTAGTACTCGTCGGTGGAGTCGTCCGAAAAGTCAAAAGAGACCGTGACGCCCGCAGCCTTCAACTTGGGCAGCTCGCGCTCGGTAAAGCAATAGTTGCCCGAATGAACCACATCGAACTGCTTCATGTACGCAAGGTCAAAGCGATCGAGGACATAGCGCGCATCGCCACGGATACCGCCCTCGTTGGAGCCGAGGAAGACACGGTCACCGTCGACGACGGTCACGCGAGCCGCTCCGTTCTCGCCAATCATCTGCTCGCACTTGTCAAGCTCGATACCCTCATCCTCGAGGCTTGCAATGACATGCTCGGCAGCGGCATCATTGCCAAAAATGCCCATGTATGCGGAGCGTGCGGCACCGCATTTCTTGGCATAAACGGCGAAGTTCACCGCATTGCCGCCGGGATACATGGTGTGGATATGCTCGTAGCGATCGACGACGTTGTCGCCAAATCCGAGCGCGTTAACGTTAAATGCCATGGCCTTTGCTCCTTCTAGTACTCGACAACACCCATATAGCGACGGAAATCGGGATCGTGATCAAACACCTTGCCGCGTGCGGCACGCAGCTCGCAGTTCATGGCGTAGAACAGCACCGGGTCCAGATAGGCACGGACGCTCGCCGGCACGGCTTCCATACCGTACTCCTTGGCATCGAGCACCATCAGCGTATCGGTATGCGTCTTAAGGAACGCCAGGGCGCGCTCGTCCATAGCACGGCACTCGCTGGAGCCCATCTGCAGGAAGTAAAAAACGCCATCCTGAGTAGCCTCGAAGGGGCCATGGAAGTACTCGGCAGAGTGGATGTAGCTGCAGTGCTGCCACTGCATCTCCATAAGAGAGCAGATAGCGAAACCGTAGGTCTGGCTAAAGTTGGGACCGCTGCCCAGAATATAGAAGAACTCGTGCTCCTGGCAAAGCTTGGCAAAGCGATCGCCCAGCTCGGCATTTACCTTCTCGCGTGCCGGGGGAAGAATCTTATCCATCTCGGCGATACCGGCATACATATCGGCAAGATCGGCGTAACCCTCCTGCTGATCGAGCAGCTCTGCCGCAAGCGACAGCGAAATGCCAGCGGGGACCTCGGCCTGCGGCACGCCCTCGCCCCACGGGTAGACCCACGTGGTCCATTTACCGGTGTCGATCTTAGATCCAGCGTTGTCGGTCTGGGCGATCACCGTAGCGCCGACAGCAAGGGCAATCTCGCAGCCCTCGACGACCTCAGGGGTGTTGCCACTGTGGCTACAAGCGATGACCAGGGACTTCTCGCCCAGACGACGCGGACGCATGATATCGAACTCGCGAGCCGTATAGATATACGAAGTGAAGGTGGTTGCCTCGCGCTGCAGAAGCTCATGAGCCGGAATCAAATCGATCATGGAGCCACCGCAAGCAATCCAGTAGACGCTGTCGAACTTGCCCTTCTCGGCAATTGCCTCTTTGATCAGATCGTGTGCGTTCATATCCAGTTCCTTTCTTATTTTGGCCCGCAATCAATGACGTTGGTTGCGTGGCCGATAGTTGTTTTAGTCAATCAGATATTTCTCGAATGCGGCCATGTTCTTGGCATCTGCCGCCGCCGGGTCATCGTAGTAACGACCATCCGTGATTTCCTGGCCCAGCATGCCGTCGAAACCATGGGCGTTGAGTGTGGCGACGAAGGCGTCCATATCGTGTTTGCCATCGCCCCACACCAGATGGCCATACGGGTCGCCGTCGATAAAGTGCATCTCGTGAATTGCCCCATCACCAAAGGCGGCAAACCAGTCCTCGAGCGTCTCGCCTGCAACGCCCATCGCGGTTGTATCAACCATGGGCTGTAAGTACGGGCTCGCGACCTCCTCAATCATGCGCTTCGCATCGGAAACCGTCGTCACAAGGTTGCTCTCCTCGGGACGCAGGCTTTCCATCGTAAGCACCAGACCGTGCTCGCCGGCATACTCCGCCAGAATGGACAAGTGCTCGCGGCTGCGCTTCCAGGCTTCCTCGCGGTCCTCGTCCCAGTCGCCCCAGCCCGAGTTGACGGACATACGGTCGCACCCAAGTACCTCGGCAAGCTCAATGCCGTGCTTAAAGTACGCCAGGCTGCGCTGTTCATGCAGCGGTTTGCGTGCGCAGTACTGCCAAGGATAGACAATATTCTCGGGGCACAGAGTACGATACCTAAGCCCACGGTCTGCAGCCTTTTTCGCCAGGACCTCAGCCTCAAAGTAGCCCGTGTGGTCGAGCGTCACATGCGGCTCCGCACACCACAGCTCAATGGACTCAAAGCCCAAACGCTGCTGCACATCAAGGAAGTAATCGAGCGACCACATGATGTAGTGGATATTCATGCCCGCAATCTGCTCGCGGTGCAGCGTCGGTTTGGATTCAGACATCTTATGCCTCCTTATTTCGATCGAACACGATTTGTCCGTCCGACATCGTCATATCAACCGCAAGATCGCGTGCGTCGCGATAATCGAGGTCAAACACATCCCGATCGAGCACGCAGATATCGGCAATCTTGCCAACCTCAAGCGTACCCAGCTCGTCTTCGCGCATCAGATCGTACGCGCCCCCGGCAGTCCAAGCGCGCAAGAGCTCGACAAGCGTCAGCGCGTTGGCCTCATTCACGGGCAGTCCGTCGGCGAAGAATCCGCCGCACGCGCTGTAGATTGACTCGCCCAGGCTCGGAATCAGCAGCGGTAAATCCGTGCCACAGCACACTGTGCATCCGGAATCTTCCATGCCGCGGCGATTCCAGCTGTGCAAAAGTCGCGTCTCGCCAATTTGTCGACGCATCATCGACAGGCAATCCTCGCGCCGGTCCAGCGTCAGAATCTGCGGATAGACCTCGCAAATTCCACCCAACTTGCCAAACTCGACAAGATCGGTCGGGTCAGAGTTCTCGAGATCGGTAATCGCATGGCGACGAAGCATCCGTCCATGCTCGTCTCGAGGCAGCGAGGCATAGAGCGCCACGGTGCGACGAACGGCGCCATCGCCCTGGCAATGCAAGGAATATCGGAAGCCGTCAGCATCAATTGCACGCAGCTCGTTCTTAATCAGATCCCACTCTGGCTCCTCGACGACCGTCTTGCCGGCAGCGCCCGCATCGGCCGAGTCCTCATAGGGGTCTATCATCTCGGCAAGCCCCGCCCATACGCCGCGATCGGTCATACGGTTGAAGCCAGAAAAACGAACGAACGGTCCCCGGAAGCGCTCTCGCGCCTCGCGGGCATATGCCAGATTTGCACCGGCACCCACCGGCTGCGACATCATAGAGACGCGAACCGTCAGCTCACCAGATTCCTCACGGCGAGCCATTTCGTCGGCAAAGCCGTAATAGTCATCAAACGCCATCTCCTTGATGGCGGTAACGCCGCGCTCGTTAAGCATGTTCATGTAGTCCGAATACCCGGCACGCACCTCGGGCAGCGCGAGGAAATCGCTCATCATGCGCCAGATTTTCTCGGCATAGCACGCCTGGGGTGTAAAGCCGTATCGCGCACTAGCGGCAGCATTGAGAACGCAGGTCTCCGCACCCGATGTAAAGCATACGACGGGGATATCGCCAAAACAATCGTCAAACACAGCTGCTGTATTTGCGTTCTCGGCATCCGATGCCAACGTTTCGGGTAGGTTGTGGCCAAAAGCCGCCGCGCAATCCGGATGATCTTCTTTCCATGCACGCAAGAGCGACACGGCCTCTTTGGCATCGGCGATGCCGGACAGATCAGACCCCAATGTCCGCAGCGCCCAGCCTGTATAGAAGGTATGCACGTCGATCAGGCCAGGCATGACGGTGCGGTCGCCCAGGTCAACTACCTCGTCCGCCTGGGTCAAATACGAAGCTACCTCACACTTGGTGCCAACAGCCTCAATTCGATTGCCACGGACCGCTACGAAACCTTCAAACGGCAGGTCCCCCGTACCGGTAAAGACGCTCTTAGACGTCAGGACCGTCAAACGATCAGACATCACAACCACCTACACCGGAAGCATGCCAGAGATTGCCGTTACGATCAGGCCAAAGACGACCATGAAAATGAAGAACTTCCAAATGGTCTTCCACCATTGGCCAAACGAAATCCTAGCCACGGCAAGGCCGGCGACCGTCATGCCCGCCACGGGGCTGATGGTGTTGATGGTCTGGTTGGCAAACTGGAGCGCGGTGACGGCCGCCTCGGGATTGAGGCCCATGAGCTCGGTCAGGGGGCCCATAACGGGCATGGTGAGCGCCGCCAGGCCAGAACTCGAGGGAACCAGCAAAGAGAGCAGGCCAAGGACGATATACATAAACGTGGTGTAGACGGCGGCGGGTGCACCGGCAAGCGCGGTAGCGAGCGCCTGGAGGATGGTGTCGATGATCATGCCGCCCTCGGCGATGACCAGAATACCGCGAGCGATACCGATAACGATGGCAGCGTACGCAAAGTCGGCGAGACCCTTAACGAACTCCTCTGCGATCGTCTGCTGGTCAAGGCCGCCCAGGATACCGGCAAGCAAGCCCATGCCAAGGAACACGGCGGAAATCTCATTCATGTACCAGCCCTGGGTAACAAGACCCCAGACGATAATGCCCATACCGCAAGCAAAATCGATAAGCACGAGCTTCTGACGGATAGTGAACTCTTCCTCGATGGAGGCATCGGTCACGGAAAACTCAATACGCTTGAGCTTATCGTCCTCGTACACAATGGACGACTCGGGGTTTTTCTTGACGCGCATGGCGTAGCGCATGGCCCATGCGATACCGACGGCAGTGAAGATGACCCAAGAAACGGCGCGCAGCCACAGTTGCGGATTACCCTCGATGCCAATGATGCCTTGGGCGATCAAAACATTAAACGGGTCGATGGTCGAAGCACAATATCCCAGGTTAGGACCAAGGAAGCAGATGATGAATGCCGTCATCGAGTCATAACCGATACCCATCATGATGGGAATGAAGATGGCATAGAACGGCAGGGCTTCCTCAGACATACCAAACGTAGTGCCGCAAATGGACAGCAATGTCATCGTGATGGGAATGATGAGGATGTCCTTGTTCTTGAGCTTTTTAATCACACGGCTCATGCCGGCATTCAAAGCGTTGGTCTTGGTGATGATCGCGAACGATCCGCCAATCAATAAGACGAACGCAACGACGTCGGCAGCCTCTTGGATACCCTTGGTGGGCGCTTGCAGAACCGCGAAGATATCCTGGCCCAGATTGATGGTCTCGCCGGTCTCGGAATCGGTGTAGTTCTTATCGACCTGTTCATAGGTTCCAGCAACGGCGACTTCACGCTCGCCCGCCGCTGTCGAAATCGTCTTGCGCTGATACTGACCAGAGGGAATGATCCAAGTCAGGACCGCAAAGACAACGATCAGCAAGAACATGATCGTATAGACATGCGGTAATTTGAACTTAAAACGTCTGTTTGTCTTCTTCGCCTTCGTATCTGACATAGATACCTCCAAAGAACTCGAGAATGCATCGCATCTCGCTTCAACGTTTGCATAAGGCAAACGTTCTATGACGTCCCATAGATTACCAGCAGCTTTTTCCTTCATCAAGATAATTTCAAACTGGTTGCCGCAACGCGGTTGAACGGTTGTGTTCGCGCCGTGAACGGTATGGAAACGCCCGGTGAGATAATCCACCGGGCGTTTCCATTCGCAATGTCCTAGATGTCAAAAACGTAGCGAGACCCAACGATCCGCTGACGACCGATGATAAACGGCCGCCGCTGCTCATCGAAAAAGAAGGCTTCCATATAAAACAAGGGTTCGCCAACGGGAACTGCCAACAGCCGAGCGACCTCGGGCGACGCGCACGCGATCTCGAGCGTGCACGGGTCGGTAAACGCGGGCGTGCGGCCCGTTCGGTTGCGCACGAACTCAAAAATGGATTGGTTAGATAGAGGTGCCGTTGATAGATAGGCGTTGTCCTCGTAAACGTATATGTTGTTCTCGAGCATGACGGGGACTCCATCGGCAGTACGTACACGCTCAACGCAAATCAAATCAGTTCCAACGGGAACACCAAAGAACTGCGCTTCGGTAGAATCTGCCGGCAGTATCTTTCTCGAAATGACGCACGCCCCCGGCTCCATTCCGTTAACGCGACATGCGTCCGAAAAACTCTGGACGTCATCCTTCTGGCGAATCTTGCGCTTAAGCTTGGGGGCATTGACAAACGTGCCTTTCCCCTGCCGCTTCGTTAGATAGCCCTGCTGGACGAGCTCCTCAATAGCGCGTCGCACGGTAACGCGGCCAACTTTATAGTTCTCAGCCAATTCGAATTCGTTGGGTATCCGCGCGCCCGCCTTGTAGGCACCGGAATTGATTTCGTTTTTAATGATATCGATAACCTGTTGGTACAGCGGTATCGCTGCTTTACCGTCAGTTAGTCCTTCAGTCGGTGGCATATACCCTCTCCCAGCCCAATTAAGTCAAAAGCGGGCTTAAGGGCATTCAACAAGCCCTTAAGCCCGCATTAGCATAAAGTATGCTTGCTGCCGCACCAAAATGTCGGGTATTTACTCATCTGACCCGAAAAACGCGCAACTACCGCGCTCCTAAGAAAGCGTGAGCAGCTCCGGCAGCTGGTCGATAATCTTGTCCGCGGCATCCTGGCTAAAGCCAAAGCGCTCCTCGCGCTTGGCAATAACTGTCAGGCCGGCTCGCTTGCCGGCAGTGATGCCAGGCACCGAATCCTCAACGCAGCAGCAGCGATTCGCGGGCAGCCCCAGCAGGTCCAGCGCATGCAGGTAGATGTCGGGCTCGGGCTTGCTCTCCTTAAACTGCTCGCCGCTCACCACATACTCAAAGGCATCCGACAGCCCGCACGCATTGAGCACTTCCTCGATGCTATCCATGGGAGACGAGCTGGCAAGCGCCACGCGAACGCCACGGCGCGGCAGCTCTCGAATCGTATCCACGGCGCCTGGGTTAATCAAAGCCTGATAGTCGCGCGGACGCTTATGCGCCCACTCGTCCCAACGGATCAACGCTTCCTCGCCAGTTAAATGCCCCTTCCCGGCGCGCTCAAACCAATCGACCAGCATACGCAGGAAGAACTGATGCGAGGTACCAACCTGCCCGTTCAACTCCTCTTGAGTCAGGTTAAGCCCAAGCTCCTTGGCAAACGCGGCAGTCTCGCCCAGGTAGTAATACTCGGTATCGACAATGACGCCGTCCATGTCAAAGATAACGGCGTCGAACGGAAATGCGGACACGGCACCCTCCCTAACAAAAGGGCGCCCGCAAGCGGACGCCCGAGCCATGCACTATCGGCGATTCTAACCCAGCAGCTTATCCAGCGCCACCGCAATGCCGTCTTCGTTATTATTGGCGGTCACCATCTGGGCCACAGCCTTGACCTCATCGACGGCGTTGCCCATGGCAACACCGGTTCCGGCCCACTCAATCATAGACTTGTCATTCTGGCCGTCGCCAAACGAGACGACCTCGCTGGCATCGATGCCGAGCTTGGGCAGGGCACCCTCGAGCGCGCGGGCCTTGTCAATACCGGGCGCCGTGTACTCAAAGTACCAGTCGGCCGTAAACATACCCGAAAGCGTCTGGGTAAAGGGCGCGTACATCTCCTCGTGATGCGCTTGCAGATAGGCCGGGTCGCCCGCCGTCAGCAGCTTGTCCACGGGATAAGCATCAGCGACCTCATGCAGGCTCTCCACCTCGCGAATCTTAAGATCGCACGCGTCGCGCTCATACTTGACGATGTTTTTCTGCGAGCCGTCAGGCAGCGTGATCATGCAATGGTACGAGTCCTCAACGTGCAGATCGCGACCGAGCGAAATCATAGGGATCACGTCAAAATTACGCAGGTGATCAATCAGGCGATGCAATTCGTCGGCAGGCATAGCCTGATCGAACAGCACTTCGTCGGTCTGGGCATCGACGACGTGAGCGCCGTTAAAGGCCACCAGCAAACCATCATGACTCTGAAGGTCGAGCTCCTGCGCCAAGGCGTGCAGCCCCCATGCGGGACGGCCCGAAGCCAAAATGAGCTTAATGCCCGACTCCTGCGCCGCGAGCAGCTTCTCGCGCGTACACGGGCTAATCACTTTCTGGTCGTTGGTGAGCGTACCGTCGATATCCATTGCGATGGCTTTAATTGCCATATGTGCCTCCTTGCATCGTTTTTATCGCGCACTATCTTATCCGAGCCGGGGCACGTTCGCACAGCGCGCGTATGACGGTTGCAAAACCACCCCATTTGAAACAAAGGCAAAAAAGTACTTGCAAAGACGCGTTCCGACATATAAGTTGATAAAAGACCGCCGTTGCGGTTTTAAGTAGATCGAGCATATGAAGTTTGAGTTTTAGCGTGTAAGAGAAGGAAGATCGGCAAAGTACAACCCCAAACGTAATGACAACTTAATGAGGTAACTGCCACATGTGAGGCACCTAGGGCATTGCTGTCTCGATTTTGAGCACGATGCCTTCCGCCTTGCATGGGCCGTTCCATCCCGCCCCTGCAGCAACTGCCTCACGGGCTCATTGAAAACCGCATAGCACCCCAACGTCAGCACATCACCCACGGCAAGCACATCACTCACGACAACCAACACATCAACAAACAGCACGAACATCAACCGATTGGAGAAGCTATGACAAACCACCACGCTGAAGACGGCGAAAAGAAAAGCATTCTGGATGCCCGCATTGAGCGAGCATATGCAAACGAATATGACGCCGCCTTTGCCGCCGCGACCATCAAGAACTACGCGTCGCTACCGCTCGCGACGATCTTGGCCGACCGCCCTCAACTGCTGAAGCGCTGCACAAAGATCATGGGGGACCCCGACATTCGCAAGTTGACAGACCCCTATGCCCCAAAACGCGACAACGATTCGTACGTTCTTACCGTAGGCTGCCTAGCCCATATGCTTACGGCGCTCGACACGAAACTCAAGCTCAAATGGGAACCCGACGAGCGTCATGAACTCGAAAGCAAGCGGAACACCCTGCGCACCGCACTGTTCCTTCCGTTGGACGGCCTCAAGCGCTGCAACGTCGAGCTCAATACACGGGCGCGGCAAAAGCCCGGGACCACGGGGCAGAAAACTCCAAGACCCCATGCGGCCATCGTCGACCGCAACCGATATAACCGCATGACCACGCACTTTTCTGCCGAGGGAGCAGCCATAAGGACGCTGATCGACCTGCTGTGCCTCCTGAGCATCAACGAGCTATTTGAGGGCTATCTCGCCCTTGTTCCCGCGACGGCACCCAAGTCGGTAGCAAAGATCATCGAGACCTGCAGACGCCAGTTTGAGCGCCATCGCAATGGCAGCGAGATGAACGCCAGCATCGCGCAGTACTACGCGGCTCATTACAAAAATGACGGATGTGCCCCTGTCGAGCATCAGCTGCGGCTCGCCTACACCACGCCCGCCGCAACGCTCTATCGCTTTGGAGCCCTTGGCGCTTGCGAGCCGCACGGACAGGCAGCCTGCCCCACAACCGAACTCGATCTCAGGCTCGGACGAACCCTGTAGCCCGCCAGCCCCTCCGCGGGCAACAATCCTATTCCTCCACAACACAACCAACAGAAAGGAGTCCTCATGGACACCAATCATTCCCCCATCATCAGCCCCCTCACCATGCGTGAATCCGCCCGAGGCATCACGCTCACCAGCATTTACGATGAGATGCTCGCCCGTCGCGAGCTCTCCGTCATGGGAAACATCGAAACCCCGATGGCTCACGACCTATGCCAGCAGATCCGCCTGCTCGATGCCACCGACCCCAGCCGTCCCATCACCATATTTGTCGCCAGCGCCGGCGGAAGCGTGCGATCGGGTCTTGCGATCTATGACGCCATGCGCCTCGCATCGTGCCCCATCCGCACCGTCTGCCTGGAATTCGCCGCGTCCATGGGCGCCGTGATCTTTATGGGCGGCGACGATCGCCGTATGGCGCCCCATGCAGAGCTCATGATTCACGACCCGCTGATCCCCCAGGGGGCAGGCGGCTCGGCACTTGCGCTGCAGGAAACCAGCCGGCGTCTCATGCAGACCCGCAAGACCCTCACGCAAATCCTCTCGGACCGCAGCGGCCTCACGCCCAAGCGCATCCAGTCCCTCACTGCAAAAGACACCTACCTTTCGGCCGAGCGCGCCGTCGAGCTCGGCTTTGCCCACGAAATCCTCTCGACCACCAAGGAGGTCGCCCATGTCTAACCTCGCCAGCCGCCTCGCCGCATCTGAGTCCGCATTGTCCACCATCCTCGCCAAGGATCGAACGCTTTCCTGCGACACCCGCCAAACGGGACTCAACAACAATGCACTTGTGATCGGCCCCTCGGGAGCCGGCAAGACCCGAAACGTCCTCAAGCCCAACCTACTGCAAATGAACGCAAGCTACATCGTGCTCGACACCAAAGGCACGCTCTGTCGCGAAGTGGAACCCGTGCTGGCAGCCCACGGTTACCGCGTGCAATGTCTCAACTTCGCCGACCTCAACACCGTCCCGGCCCTTGCGCCCGGCATCGAGCGCTGCGGCTACAACCCCCTGAGGCACATTCGCCGCAAGGCGGACGGCAGGCCCAACCAGCAGGACATCCTCTCGGTGGCAAAGGCCATCTGCCCCATCGAGGACAACAACCAGCCTTTTTGGGATCATGCGGCGGCAAACCTGCTGTCGTGTCTTATCGCCTACGTCACCGAACAGCTACCCGCCGACGAGCAGACGATCAGCTCGGTCATCAAGCTGATCGAGCACCTGCAGGACGGTGCCACGGGTCGATTGTTTGACGACCTGATCACGACCGACCCCCAAAGCTATGCCCTCTCGCTATGGCGGCGCTACGCCATTACGCAAAATGCCGAGCGCATGCACGCGAGCATCGTCGGCATCCTTGCCGAAAAGGTCATGTGTCTGGGATTCGACGGTGCGGCACAGCTCTATCGTGAGTGCCATCAGGTGGACTTCGCTTCCATGGGACACACCCTCTGCGCCCTGTTTGTAACCGTGAGCGATATTGACCGCAATCTCGATCCGCTGACCGGCCTTTTTATTTCGCAGGCGTTTATGGGCCTCATTCGTGAGGCCGATAGGCAGCCCGACGGCAGCCTGCCCGTGCCCGTGCGCTTTATGCTCGATGACTTCGCAAATCTGCAGATCCCCCAGATCGACAACGTGCTCTCGATTATCCGAAGCCGCAACATCTGGGCAACGCTGCTGCTGCAGTCGACCAACCAGCTCGATGCGCTCTATGGCGAGGCACGCGCACGCTCCATCATGGGCAACTGCGACACGCATCTGGTGCTGGCGTTCCAGGATCCCGAGAGTGCCCGGGTGTTTTCCGACCGCGCCGACGCGCTGCCCAGCACGCTCATGGCGACGCCGATTGATCGCTCGTGGCTCTTTGTACGCGGTCGCACTCCCGAACAGGTCGAGCGCTTTAGGCTCGAAGACCATCCGCTCTACGGGGAGCTGCCCGAGGCGCAGCGAGGCCAAGCGGAGGCCGAGATCTAGGCGCAGGGTTCTCGCAGCGCGCGACGCCCCGGCGATGTTCCAAAAGCCCGTGCGCCCCGGGACCACGGCAAAGCAAAGGGGCCCGCATCCGATAGGATACGGGCCCCTGACTATAAGGCGCGATGCGTTAACAGCAGCGACTACTTGCGGTGAGCGCGGTAGAACTCGATGAGCGCCTGGGTCGAAGCGTCCTGCTCGGCCTTGGCGGCATCGTCGTGGAAGGCAGGGGTGATCTGCTTGGCAAGCTGCTTGCCCAACTCGACGCCCCACTGGTCGTAGGAATCGATGCCCCAGACCGTACCCTCGACAAACGTGATGTGCTCGTACAGGGCGATGAGCTCGCCGAGCGCGAACGGGGTCAGCGTGTCGCCGAAGATCGAGGTCGTCGGACGGTTGCCCTCAAAGCAGCGGGCCGGGACAATCTGCTCGGGCGTGCCCTCGGCGCGGACCTCGTCGGCCGTCTTACCAAAGGCGAGCGCCTTGGTCTGGGCCAGGAAGTTGCCCAGGAACAGCTCGTGGACATCCTGGCCGCTGTCGGTTGCGGGGTTGGCAGTGTTGGCGAAAGCGATAAAGTCGGCCGGGACCACCACGGTGCCCTGGTGCAGCAGCTGGTAGAAGGCGTGCTGACCGTTGGTGCCGGGCTCGCCCCAGAAGATCTCACCGGTATCGGAGGTCACAGCGCTGCCGTCCCAGCGGACGTGCTTGCCGTTGGACTCCATGGTGAGCTGCTGCAGGTAGGCCGGGAAGCGGTGCAGATACTGGCAGTACGGAAGCACGGCGTGGCTCTTGGAGCCGAAGAAGTTGACGTACCAGACGTTGAGCAGGCCCATCAGTGCGACGGCGTTGCTCTCGAGCGGCGTGTTGCAGAAGTACTCGTCGATGGCGTGGAAGCCCTCGAGGAACTGCCGGAAGCGCTCGGGGCCGAGCACGACGATCAGCGACAGGCCCACGGCGGAGTCGACGGAGTAGCGGCCGCCGACCCAGTTCCAGAAGCCGAAGGCGTTGGCGGGGTCGATACCGAAGGCCTCGACCTTCTCGAGTGCGGTGGAAACGGCGACGAAGTGCTTTGCCACGGCCTCGGCGTTCTGCTCCTCGGAGCCGTCGATGGCGCCCTGAGCCTTGAGCTGCTCGAGCATCCAGGTCTTGACCTCGCGAGCGTTGGTGAGGGTCTCAAGCGTGGTGAAAGTCTTGGAAACGATGATCACGAGCGTGGTCTCGGGATCCAAGCCCTTGAGCTTCTCGGCCTGGTCGTTGGGGTCGATGTTGGAGATGTAGCGGCAGTCGATACCGGCGTCGGCGTAGGGACGCAGGGCCTCGTAGGCCATGACCGGGCCCAGGTCGGAGCCGCCGATGCCGATGGACACCAGGTGCTCGATCTTCTTGCCGGTAACGCCCTTCCACTCACCGGAGCGAACGCGCTCGGCGAAGGCATACATGCGGTCGAGGACCTCGTGCACGTCGGCGACGACGTCCTGGCCGTCGACGATGAGCTGGCCCTTCTCGGTTGCCGGGCGGCGCAGCGCGGTGTGCAGAACGGCGCGGTCCTCGGTGGTATTGATGTGCTCGCCGGAGAACATGGCGTCGCGGCGCTCCTCGAGCTTCACCTCGCGGGCAAGATCGCACAGCAGCTTGACGGTCTCATCGGTCACCAGGTTCTTGGACAGGTCAAAGTGCAGGTCACCAGCGTCAAAGCTCAGCTTGTTCACACGCTCGGGATCGGCAGCGAACCAGGCCTTGAGGTCGATGCCCTCGGCCTCGAGCTTCTCCTGATGGGCCTCGAGCGCCTTCCAAGCGGCGGTCGACGTAGCGTCGATAGGTGCGGCAACAGTTGCCATAAAGTCCTCCTCAGCATACGGGCGCATACCTCCATGCGCCCGGATAATCAGATGCCCCTATTCTAGCGCAGGTCAAGACCGTAATCAGCGAGCGTTGCCAATCCGCCCCCAAACGGCGACCGACCAAAAAGGGACAGGTTTATTTTGGCAGGTCAAACGCTTTACCTACCAAAATTAACCTGTCCCTTCCTGGCAGGTACTAGGCCGCGGCGCACACGCTGCCGAGCAACTCACGCAAGGGAGTGCCGATGCCCTCCAGCAGCTCGGGTGCGATAATGGCAAAAACGGGAACCTCGCCGGCACCCACGACGGCAGGCACCTTGCCCTCCGAGACAATACATCCATAAGGAACAAAACCGTCTTCGCCGGCATCGAGCACGGCCATGCGACGAGCGAGTTCGCGCGCAAAGCCCGCCGTATCGGTATCTCCGATCACCAGGACAAAGTCCACGCCTTCGTCGGTCGCCAGGGCCACGGCTTCGTCGATCAGCTCGTCTCCCCCGTCGCTCTCAACCGAGTCGCAGCGAAAAAGCACGCGTTCGAGCAGGGCGCGATCGAGCGAGCCGAGTGCCGCCGAGACGAGCTCATCACGCGTATGCTTGTCACCGCCCAACACGACCAGCGCCTTGGTGCCACCGTAGTGAGCGACCAATCGTCCGCACCAGCGAGCCACGTCCCCATCCGCAACAAGGCGTGTCGGCATACCAAACCCATAATTGACCATCTTTCCCACAACCCTTCCGTGCGTATAGGCGGTATCAATCGTTAGGCTCATGCTAAGAAGCGAGGTTTTCCGAGCTGTTTCACGCTCTTTAGAGCTGCGTTAAAACCCGATCCAACCGCACGACCATACCCACCAAAAAGGGACAGGTTTTGACGGTGTCCGGACGAGCGGGTATTATCGAACAGGTATTCGATAAGAACATGTGTTTGATGGGAGAACGCGTGGGGCACGAGCGTCACACCTATATCTGCATCGACCTTAAGACGTTCTACGCCAGCGTCGAGTGCGTCGACCGAGGACTCGACCCACTCACTACGTGCCTGGTCGTTGCCGACGAATCGCGCGGGCGCACGACCATCTGCCTCGCCATCACACAGGCCATGAAGGACCTCGGGATACACAACCGCTGCCGTCTGTTCGAGATTCCCGACGGTATCGACTACATCAAGGCCGTACCGCGCATGCAGCATTACATGGAAGTGTCGGCGCAAATCTACGGCATCTATCTGGAATACGTGAGCCCGCAAGACATTCATGTCTATTCAATCGACGAATGCTTTATCGACGTGACGCCCTATCTAGACCTCTACCACACCAATGCCAAAGGCTTTGCCTGCATGTTGCGCGATGAGGTCCTCGCGCGCACCGGCATCACGGCGACGGTCGGCATCGGCCCCAACCTATTCCAGGCCAAGGTAGCGCTCGACATTACTGCCAAGCACGTACCCAGCCGCATCGGCATACTCGATGACGAAACTTTTCGCAAGGAGATCTGGCCCCATCGTCCCATCACCGATATCTGGGGCATCGGCCCCGGCGTGGCAGCCCGCCTCGAAAAGTACGGCGTCTACGATCTGATGGGTGTCGCCGCGCTCGACGAAAATCTGCTTTACGACGAGCTCGGCGTCAATGCCGAGTATCTTATCGACCACGCCTTTGGGCGCGAGCCGACAACTATCGCCGATATTCAGGCCTATCGCCCGCAGGCAACCTCAACAACCACGGGGCAAGTATTATCGAAAGGCTATGCCTACGAGCAGGCCTACACCGTCTTGCGCGAGATGGTCGACAACGCCGTGTTGGACTTAGTCGATAAGCACGTGGTGTGCGACAGTATCTCGCTCTTTGTAGGCTACGCGAGCGAGCGCGCCGACATACGCCGCCTCGACGCCAGCGGCACAGCGCAATATGTAGACGGATGCGGGCATTTGCGTTCAAGCACGTCGAGCATCGAACCCGCCGCAACCGCCGGCCCCGAGCTCGCACCCCGTGCGCCCAAGCCCGTCCAACGCGATGACGAACGGCACCGCCTGGTGCGCGAAGCACAGGCAATCGACGGCATCTTTGTGGGAGAGCACGGCGGCAAACCGCGTGGTGGCTATGCTGCGCTGTTCGCACATTCCAATACATCCCGCAAGCTGCCCGAGCGCACCAATTCGTTTAAGAAGATCATGGGCTATTTCGATGAGCTCTGGGCGCAGACTGTCGATCCCAAACGACCGGTCAAGCGCATCAACCTGGGATTTGGCAACCTCATGCCCGAGGAATTTGCCACCATCGATCTGTTTAGCGATGTTAAGGCCGATGAGCGCGAGCGCGACCTGGCGCGCGCCGTCCTGGCCGTGAAGGGCAAGTACGGCAAGAACGCGCTCGTCAAGGGATTAAGCTTCACCACCGGCGCCACCGCACGCGAACGCAACGATCAGGTAGGAGGACATCGTGCCTAAGTCCCAACAACAGCCGATGCGGCCACCGACGCCTTTTGAACGTCTAGCGGACCCCGAGGGAAGACGTCGATCCGCCGACCCCAAGCTCACCACCAACGGCGCCGTCCGCGCCGGCCGTGCCGCGCAGTTTATGCCCTTCGCCGCCCTCACGGGATACTACGAACTCGTGCGCAAACAAGAGATCACCGTCGAACCAAAATGCGAACTCACGGAAGAAAAAGCCCTCGAGCTTTCGGAAAAGCTCGAGGGCCTCAAACGCGGCGACCTGGTCCGCGTCACCTATTACGATACGTACGGCTATCGCTCCCGCACCGGCATCCTTGACGAGGTGCTCCCCGCCTTCAAGCTACTCAAGCTCCGAAACATCGCCATCGACTTCGACGACATCCAGAACATTGAGCTACGCGGACGAGCCTAGACAAGGACGCGCATCCAAGGCAAGGTCTACAGCGTCATGACGTAGTAACCCGCATCTCTCACGGCCGTCTCAAGGACACCGCGATCGATCGGCCGCTTGGAGCGCACGCGCGCTGTGTGATCCGCGTACGTTACCGTAGCCCACACACCATCCAGCGCATTGATGGCATTCTCAACGTTTCGAGCGCAGCCGTCACAGCTCATGCCACCGATGAGCAGCTCATCGGTATAGGGATAGTGTGACGCATCGGTATCCACCACAACAACCTTTTTGGCCTTCTTGCCGCTCGCACCATCGCTGCAGCAACTCTTTCCGTGTGTCGAAGCGACAATACGCCGCAGCCCAAAGAACATGCCAACGGCAATGACGGCCAACACGATGAGATTCGCAGGGTTGAGCAAGTCACTCATGCGCTCCCCTTTCAAGTAGCACTATCTAGATACCCCCATGGGGTGTCCCCATCTTAACCCAAAATCATGTCCGTTCGGTCAATTAGTTTCCCGCTTCAAACTTTTTTGTTGACCATGGCTTACTTTCGTGTATAAGTTTTCCTAGGCTAACAGTTTTGATCTGTAAGGAGCGCCGTGACTCGAACCATAGACATCCCCACGTTTCAGGCAGCAGTCGTGCGCAACTGCTCTCCCACGCTCGCGGGCATCAAGCCGGCATCGCTCTTTACCTATCCAGGCACCTATGCCCACGGGGACGGCTCGACCGCAACCGAAACCATCGCAGAGCGCCGAGCACGCCTACTCAACGTTATCGCCCAGTGCAATCGCGACCTTGACCCGCTCGGCATCCACCTGAGTGTTTTGGTCTGGCGGCCCTGTGGAGCGCTCGTGTATATGTACCGAGCCAAAAGCCTCACCACCTATTTCGCAGACCCTCGCGCCCAAACGGCGCTCGCCTCGGAAGGCTACGACACGAGAGACCTTTCGACATGCCTCGTGCATTTGGCATCACGCATCACGCTCGCGAGCAATAACGTCGCGGAATGCGCCTGTAGCCAGACTCGATGTGCGCTGCCCCAGCAAACTAGCTGCAGCAAAGACTGCACCTGCGAGTTTCCGCACGAAATAGGCTACTTCCTTGGATATCCCTACGACGACGTACACGAGTTTATCGTCCAGCGCGGCGAGAACTACAAGGTCTTTGGGACCTGGAAGGTCTACGAAAATGTCGAGCAGGCGCTTGCGACGTTTGATGCCTACCGTGCCTGCACCCAATACTTCACCTTTGTCTATCAGCAGGGCTGCAGCCTGGCGCAACTTGCCCAGGCAGCCCGATAGAACGTACAAGCTGCGGCCAGCGCCGCACGACCGAAAGGACAAAACATGAGCAAGATCGCCGTCGTCTATTGGAGCGGCACGGGCAATACCGAGGCCATGGCAAACTTTGTCGCCGAAGGCGCCACGTCCGCGGGCGCCGAGGCCGAAGTCATCCCCTGCGCCGACTTCTCCGCAGACAAGGCCGCTGGCTATGACGCCATTGCCTTCGGTTGCCCCGCCATGGGTTCCGAGGAGCTTGAGTATGACGAGTTCCAGCCTATGTGGGACGAGGTCAAGGAGACCCTCGGTGATAAGAAGGTCGTCCTCTTTGGCTCCTACTCGTGGGCCGAGGGCGAGTGGATGGACAACTGGAAGGCCGATGCCGACGAGGCGGGCGTCAACGTCGTCGATTCCGTCATTTGCTACGATGCGCCCGACGATGAGGGCGAGGCGGCCTGCAAGGCTCTGGGAGCGGAGCTGGCCTAACGAAGCCGCCAGAAAGCCGCAAGGCAACTGACAGCCGAGTACCGCGCAACAACAGCAGCTCATGCCCAAACAAAAACGGGGGCCGGATACTATCCGGTCCCCGTTTGTTATATCGACAACCTCGATGCGCCGCTATGAGATATTGCCCAAAAACGCCTTAGTGCGTTCGCTCTTGGGATGGTCGAAGACCTCGCTCGGCGTGCCTTCTTCCACGATAACGCCACCATCCATAAAGACCACGCGGTCGGCGACGTCGCGGGCAAAGCCCATCTCGTGCGTCACGACAATCATGGTCATGCCGTCGCGTGCCAGGTCGCGCATGACACCCAGAACGTCGCGAACCAGCTCGGGGTCGAGCGCCGACGTGGCCTCGTCAAAGAGCATGACGTGCGGATTCATCGACAGGGCGCGGGCGATGGCCACGCGCTGCTGCTGACCGCCCGAAAGCTGACTCGGCATAAAATCAATGCGCTCGGCCAGGCCGACCTTGGTCAGCTCCTCGATAGCAATCTTCTCGGCCTCTTCCTTGCTGCGCTTGAGCACCTTTTGCTGCGCAAGCATGACGTTCTTTTTGACTGACAGGTGCGGGAACAAATTGAACTGCTGGAACACCATACCCAGATGCGTACGTACCTTGTTGAGGTCGACACCCTTGGCGCACACATCCACACCCTCAACGATAATCGAGCCGCTCGTGGGATGCTCCAGACGATTGATGCAGCGAAGCATCGTCGACTTGCCCGAGCCCGAGGGGCCCAGAACCACGACGACCTCACCCTTGTGCACATCCAGATCGATGTCACGCAGGACCACGTTATCGCCAAAGGCCTTCTGGAGGTTCTTGATGCTGACGACGACCTCGTTCGAGTTATTGGTTTCGCTCATGATAGGACCTCCTTACAGACCGGCGATGTGATCGGCGGGCGTCGCGACGACCTGTCCGGCGCTCTTGGTGGGACGCTTCTTTTTGGTTTCGGCCGTCCCCAGAAGCCTCGCCTCAAGACCGCTCACCAAGCGCGCAAGCGGCAGGGTGATGACCAGATAGAACAGGGCGGCAACCACATACGGCGTGATGGAGCCCGTCGTGGCAACGATGGTGCGGGCGTTCATGACAATCTCGACCACGCCCACGGCAGCGAGCAGCGACGTATCCTTATAAAGCAGGATGAACTCACTGGTCAACGTAGGCAGAACATTGCGGAACGTCTGCGGAATCATAACGTAGAGCAGTGTCTGGAAGGCGTTCATGCCCAGCGAGCGCGCGGCCTCGTTCTGGCCCTTGGGGATCGACTGAATACCGGCGCGGAAGATCTCACACAGATAGGCAGACGAATTCATGGCCATGACGATGACGCCCAGCACATAGTCGTCAACCTTGACGCCGGCCAACGGCAGACCGAAGAACGCGATATAGATCTGCAGGAACGCCGGCGTACCGCGGATGATATTCACATAGATGCCGGCAAGGCAACGCAGGATGCGCGACTTGGAAATGCGCATGAGCGACAGCGCAAAGCCAAAGGGAATCGCCAGCGGAAATGCCACAAGCACGATCGAGAGCGACATAAGGAAGCCCTTAAAGACGATCGGCAGGCTCTGGACCAAAATGACCGGATTCAAGAACAGGCGCAGGAACATATTAGAGTTCCAGGCCTCGACCCACGGCTGCTCCTTAAGATCGGCCAGGAAGTTATCGAATGCCGTCACGCCCTTAATCTCGACGGAAGGAATCTTGGAAATCTTCTTGGTCGAACCGTCGGCAAGCGTATAGGTGCCGCTAAAGGCCTCATCGCCGCCCTCGACGGGAAATGTCACGCCGTAAACCTCAACGCGAAAATAGCCGCCGGCCGGCGCCGTCTCGCCAAAGTCGATCTTGAGCGTCTGGCCGTCAGCCTTGCACGTGGGCTTCATGGGCGTACGATCCATGAGGTCCTCGCCCGAGAGCATCGTCAGGCGCGTGTCATCGGCACCAAACGTCGTACCGTCGACAAACGTCACCGAAAGACCGCTCAGCTCCTCGTCGGCATCGGCCTGGACCTCCCAGGTAATGCGCGTCTCGGTACCGCCGACCACGTCGCTGCCCGAACCGGTATTGGGACGCGCGGTGATCTTTGCGGTCTCGAGCGCCTGAGCGGTCGAAGGCACGGCTGTCCCCGCGCACACCAAAGCGAGCGCCACAGCCAGGGCGCAGGCTAGCTTTTGGAGCATCGAGGACAGCGGGAAACGCCGACCCATGGCCCCTTCGTTCAATCGAGACAAGGTGGCTCCTAACGTATAAGTTGCCGACATTACGAGACGGGACGACGCCCGTTCAAGAAACGCAAAGGCCCTCTCCGCCAAAACGGAAAGGGCCCGCGCGTTATCAAGTGACTATTTTACTTGATGTTGTACTTAGACATGAGGGCGTCAACGGTACCGTCGTCGGTCAGGTCCTTGATGGCCTGGTTGATGTCGTCCTTGAGCTTGGTGTTGCCCTGGTTGATGGCGATGGCGTACTCCTCGCCGGTGCTGATCTGCTTGATGGTCTGGCAGGTGTTGAACTGCTCGGCGGTCAGCTGGCTGGCAACGGAGCGGTTGGTGACTACGGCGTCGCCCTTATCGGACTGCAGAGCGCTGAAGCACTCGGTAGCGTCCTTGTAGGGGACGATCTTGGCCTTGGGGAAGTTCTCCTGGGCAAAGGCCTCGGCGGTCGAGCCAGACTGAACGATGATGGTAGCGTCGGCGTTGTTGAGCTTCTCGCTGTAGTTGTCGGCCGTGATGTCGGTGTTATCGACCTTGGTCACGATAGCCTGATCGTCCATGTAGTAGGAATCAGAGAAAGCGACTTCCTTCTCACGCTCGGGCGTGTCGGTGATGGCCGCGATGGAGACGTCATACTTGGCGCCCGAAGCGACGCCCGGAACCAGCGTGTCAAAATCATTGTTGACGTACTCGACATCCAGGCCCAGCTTATCGCCGATAGCCTTGATGAGCTCAAGGTCAAAGCCCTGATAATCGCCGTTGTCATCCTTGTATTCAAACGGAGCGTACTCGGCAGAGGTGCCGACGGTCAGCGTACCGTCCTTGACGAGCGCGTACTCCTTGGAGCCGTCGACCTTCTCGACCTTAGCGTCGTCAGAGCTGCTGGAACCGGCATCAGAACCAGAGGTGGCGTTGGACGAGCCACAGCCCGTCAGTGCGAGGGCGAGCGCCATGGCGCCCGTGGCGGCAAATGCGCCAAGCTTCTTGAGCTTCATAATCAGTCTCCTTCCGGTGACCCCGTTTGATTCAGAGGTCTGCAAAAACTGTTGGATATTATGCACCCGTAAATGCGAATCTGCAATTAGAAAACTGATTGAAACAAACCCATAACGTGAATGGAGCACTCCACTTTATGACAGTCATTACTGCTGCAACGACCTTAACAGTTTGATTTCAGCCGCATAACCTGCAAGTTCGTTCGGTGTCTCCAAAATAAACGGCAGCGAACGCAAGCGACCATTCGATACAATATTCTGCATAACCTGCATACCGCCGCCAAACTCTTCACTACCCAGGTAGCCCTTGCCGATGCACTCGTGGCGATCCTTATGGGCGCCGCAAGGGTTCTTCGAATCGTTGATATGTACGGCATGCAAGCGGTCGATACCCACCACGCGGTCGAACTCGTCGAGCACACCGTCAAGATCGTGGACGATGTCATAGCCGGCGTCATTCACATGGCAGGTGTCCAGGCAAACGCCCAACTTGGCCGACAGCTCGGGACGCTTGTCGGCAACGCCCTCAATAATGAGCGCCAGTTCCTCAAAGCTGCGGCCAACCTCGGTGCCCTTGCCGGCCATGGTCTCGAGCAGCACCGTCGTCTGCTGGCCCTCAAACATCACCTGACACAGGGTGTCGACGATCATCTGAATGCCAGCGTCGGAGCCCTGCCCCACATGCGCGCCGGGATGGAAGTTGTAGTAATTGCCGGGCAGCGCTTCCATGCGCCGCAAGTCCTCGGCCATTGCCTCCAGGGCAAACTCGCGCGCCCGCTCTTTGGCCGAGCAGGGGTTATAGGTATATGGGGCATGAGCCACGAGCGGGCCAAAGTCGTTTTGCTCCATAAGCTCGCGCAGGGCCGCCACGTCATCCATGTCAAGATCTTTCGCCTTGCCGCCGCGCGGGTTGCGCGTAAAGAATGCAAAGGTATTGGCGCCAATAGACAGCGCCGTCTCCCCCATCGCCCGATAGCCCTTCGTCGTGGATAGGTGACACCCGATCGTCAGCATCCCCAGTTCCCCCTCATCAGTTGCGGTGAAATACGGTCTATTGGTGCCCTATTTTGGCGCAAACAGACCGTATTCCACCGCAAGTTATAAAAGGGGCATCAGGGGCAAAGGCCTCCAAGGCATTCCAGGCGCTGGCGCCATGCCCCCACGCACTAAAGTTTCAAGCGAATCGCATCGATAATGCGCGCGCAGCGCTGCGTGGCGGCAAGGGGCATGACGGGACTCTCGAGTTTCCCCGCCCGGATGAGCTGGGTCGCATGCTGGATTTCGCCGTAGAAATCATCGATCTCAAACGGGGCATTTATTTCGAGCGTTCGACCGTCGGAATACTTCACATGGGCGAGCTCGGGGCGATGGAGACGCTCGATTTCCAACGAGCCTCGCTCACAGACAATCGTTAAGCGGCTTTCATATGTTGCTTTGCCGTCGCACACCATATGAATGGGTATACCGCCGACGCTCATACGGATCTCGTCGGCCCAATCGACGCGGCCGCCTGATACGTCACGCCAGCGAACTTCACGGGATGAAACCTCGCACGCGCCCGCGAGCAAATCCTCAAACCAACCGACCGCATAGCAGCCCATGTCATATAGACAGCCGCCCTGCAACGAATCAAGCAGATAGCCCGAAGGAGGCTCGCCGTAATCGAGCTTTTGCACGCTTTCAATCGAGACAATACGGCCAAGCTCACCCGACGCAAGCAAGTCCTTCACGCGAGTGCGCATCGGGCAAAACCGATTCTTCATCGCCTCCATAAACAGCACGCCGCGCTCACGAGAGGTGGAGGCAATCGAGAGAGCCTCTTCCTCACTCAAAACGGCCGGCTTTTCGCACAGTACGGCCTTTCCCGCGCGCAGTGCCCGACAGACCCAATGCGCATGCATGCCATGCGGAAGAGCCAAGTAGATTGCGTCGACATCAGGGTCGGCAATCAGCGCATCATAAGCCGCATCACCGCTATCGTCAGCCGTGGCATAACTGTGCGCGGCATCAATCGAAAACGCCCTGCAAAACTCCTCAACATGCGAAGGAGTGCGACCGGCGGCAGCCACAAGCCGTGCCCCGTCCACCTCCTTGAGCGACGATGCAAATCGATGCGAAATGCGCCCAGCGCCCAAAACGCCCCAACGAACCTCACGCAAATCATCACATGAATCCCGATGGTCCACGACAGCCCCCTTCAGTTGCGGTGGAATAGTTCCTGTTTGGCCCCTATTCTGCCGCAAACAGGAACTATTCCACCGCAACTTATAAAAGGGGCATCAGGAGCGCGTTTTGCAAAAGACTTTAAGCGCGGCCGTTACGGGGCCAGGCTGGAAACGTCGGCGCACATCGTCGAGACGCTCGGGAATATCGATGTGCTGCGGGCAGTGACGCGCGCATTTGCCGCACTTGACGCAATTGCTCACCAACTTGGGCTCGTTCGTCCGCACCGCGCTTGCCGTAAAGTATTGAGACAGCCCCGTAAACCAACTATGCGCGTAGCTCGCGTTGTAGGCGCCAAAGCAACCGGGAATATTGATGCCCTTGGGGCACGGCATGCAGTAGCCGCACCCCGTACACGGCACGCGATTCGATTTCTCAAACTCCATCAACACGCGCGCAATCGTGTCGAGCTGGTTGGCAGTCATCGAATTCGGCAACGCGAGGTCTGCCAGTGACGAATTCTCATCCACCTGCGCGATATCGGTCATACCCGAAAGCAGCATCGTCACCTGAGGATGATTCCACACCCACGAAAGACCCCAGGCGGCAGGAGTGCGCAAATGCGGGTCACGGGCACTATCGAGCACAGCGCGGGCCCGTGGCGGCAGCTTGCCCGCTAAACGCCCGCCCAGCAGCGGCTCCATCACAAACACCGCGAGCCCGCGCTCCGCAGCCGCCATGAGTCCTGCCGTTCCCGCTTGGTAACGCTCGCCGGCATAGTTGTACTGTATCTGGCAAAAATCCCAGTCATATGCGTCAAGCATCGTCAGGAAATCCACCGCGCTGCCGTGGTACGAAAAACCAATCTGGCGAATGCGCCCCGCCGCCTTTTGACACGCGATCCAGTCCTCAATGCCCAACGCCACCGCACGTTCCCACTGGGCGGGCGAGGTAATGTTATGCATGAGGTAATAGTCGATATGGTCGGTCCGCAGGCGCCGCAGTTGCTCATCGAAGAACCGGTCGAAATCCTCCGCGCACTTGCACGAAGCATGCGGCAACTTGGTCGCCAGCAACACCCGGTCACGCAGCCCCAAGCGCTCAAGCGAGGCGCCCACGCACGCCTCGTTACCGGGATAGAGATACGCGGTGTCCAGATAATTAATCCCCTGCTCCACCGCACGGGAAATGATGGCATCGGCTGTCTTCGCATCCGGACGTCCCGGCGCACCGGGAAACCTCATGCAGCCCAGACCCAACGCCGAGATACGGTTGCCGCTTTTGGGGTCAACGCGATATTGCACGGCCCCTCCCTTCGCCATCAGCGCCCCGGCAAGGCGAAACACAATGGTCACGCAGCCGAAACATCGTGGAATCGCAATCGAGAACGTATCGTAACGCAGCAGAAATCGAGCTGTCACGGCACCGCTTTAACATCAGCAAAAAGCCCGATGAAAGGAGCCGGGCATGACCACGCGCATGTCTTTGCGGTCTGCCCTGCAGCGTAGCGTCCAGGCAAACGTTTCTTTTTTATAACAGCCGCCCCGCGCACCCACCAATCACCCTGGCAGCATACAATCCATCAGGCGCCCCTTACGCGGGCGCCTTTTACATGGGGAGATGATTCACATGCAGATCAACAAGGTCGCCTTTATCGGCAAGGGCGGCGTCGGCCTGCTCTACGGCAGCATGATCGCCCGGGCGCTCGGCAACGACGCCGTCGAATACATCATGGATGACACCCGTTTTGAGCGTCACGCGGGCGATGCGCTCACTGTCAACGGCAAGCCCTGCGATCTCACGTCCGTCCGCGCCAGCGAGGCGACGCCCGCCGATCTGGTCATCCTGACAGTCAAGACCACCGGTCTCGACCAAGCACTCAAGACTATGGAGCGCGTCGTGGGACCCAACACGCTCATCGCCTCGCTATGCAACGGCATTACGAGCGAGCAAAAGATTGCCGAACGCTTTGGCTGGGAGCATACCGTCCTGGGTATCTGCCAGGGCATGGACGCCGTGTTCCTCAACGGCGCGCTCACCTTTACCAATGCGGGCGAGATCCGCTTTGGCGCGGCGGCCGGCACGGACCCCGCGACCGTCGCCGCTATCGACGGGCTCTACACGCGCTGCGGCATCGCCCATACCGTCGAGCGCGATATTGCGCACCGCATGTGGGCCAAACTCATGCTCAACGACGGCATCAACCAGACCTGCATGGCCTACGGCGGGACCTACGGAAGCGCCACGGAGCCGGGCTCCGAGCAGCGCCGCTGTTTTGTCTCCGCCATGCGCGAGACGCTTGCGGTTGCCAACGCCGAGGGCGTTGAGCTGACCGAAGCAGACCTGACGCAAATGGTGCACCTCATCGAGGGAATCGACCCCGCCGGTATGCCCTCAATGGCTCAGGACCGCATCGCGCAGCGCAAAACAGAGGTCGAGGAGTTCGCGGGCACCGTCCGCCGCCTCGCGGCCAAGCACGATATCCAGGTTCCGCAGAACGAATGGCTCTATCAGCGCATTCGCGATATCGAGGCAAGCTGGTAACGCCAACGCGCCGCATTCAACAGCCTTAGCAGCAAAACCGCCGCAAGGAGCACTCCCCTTACGGCGGCTTTCATCTTCGTCTATGACCGGCGGTCAATCTCACAACAGCTAGCGTTGCGACTCCGGAACCTCGTCCTCATCGTCGCGACAAAGGACAACACCGGCGCTTCCCAGCAGCGTGGCCGCGATCAGCACGCCGACCACGATAGGAGCAGCCCCGCATGTCCCCTGCATGCCCGCGACGAGCGCGGCCGTGGGACCAAGGCAGCCAAGCATCAACGCGACGGCGGCAACGGCAATATCTCGAGCATTCACAAGACCACTTCCTCCAAGAGAAAGACCTTATTTCTCAAGAACCAGTGTGCTCCGCATCCATTCGCCCAGCGTACCGCCACGGTAAGGGCTCTGTTAACTCAAACGCATACATAGAACGGACGTCCTTACGTTGCCCTAAAGCTCGGTAAAGACGCCCGTCCGCCAAATATCCGTGATGCAGAAAAATTACCAACCGGTGTAGTAGTCGGTGGTTCCGGCAGCGCAGCCGGAGTCATAGACCTTGCAATCACCCTTGGAGCCCGTAAAGGTCGAGCCCTGGGCCATATCGCCCGCGGCAACAACGTAATAGCCGTCGGAATCGCGCCAAAAGCCCTCAGAATCCTGAGTCCATTCGCCCGTGCGATAGTGATAAAGCACATTGCTGCTGTAATAGGTCTCGCGGCGCCCGTTGTAGTTATTGACACCCGCAGAGCGCGTCAGGCCCGATCCGTTCGCGCAGGACGCGGCAGACGCGTAGGACGAAGTGTAACCGGCGTTGTAGTACGAAGCCTGGGCGGCCTCGGCAGCCTCCGCCTCGGCGGCAGCAGCCTCGAGCGCTTCGCGCTTGGCATCCTCAAGCGCAGTGCGCAGCTCATCGAGCTCGGTCGACTTCGCATCGACCTCCCCCATCGTCAACAGGCTGCCCGCGCCATCGATACAGCCCTGCAGCACAGCGCGCTCGTCATCGGTGGCATAGTCACCGTACATGTTCATGATGATCTGAGCGCGCATCTCCAGGGAATCGCGCTTGGCCTCCATCGAGGCGTTCCACTCCTGCATGGAACCATAACCATCGCCGCGATAGTCAACGGGCTGCACCAGCGTCGTCTCGGACGGCGTAGATCCAACCGTATCGGACAGTGTTGCGGCGTGGGCATCAGTTGCACCGGCGCCCGCCAAAAGTGCCACGGTCAGAGCGGCGGAAAGGGCGGCGGCTTTCGGTTTTCGTGAATCGATCCTCATGTAGCTGGAAACCTCCGTAGTGCGTTTTTGCTGCGTTTGAGCTGCGTGTGATTCGATTGCGCTGCATAGTACCCCGAGCAAATCGCGACCTGCGGTTTTACTCAAAAGGCGCACGTCAATTGCGTAAAACTCACATCCTCTCAACAGGAGTTTTCCACAACTCGAATGCATAAAGCGTGTCAAAAACCCTGTTTTTGCACCCGCTCTATGCAAAAAAGGCGCCTGTGCAACCATTGTTCGCACAGGCGCCTTGAGCAGGCATTTTATGCAGTTATACCTATCGAGTCGCAAGGGGTCCTTGCACAAGTCGCCCTACTCGTCCAGCGCGGCGAAGGCCTGCTTCAGGTCCCAAATGATATCCTCGGCGTACTCGGTACCGATGGAAAGACGGATCGTGGAGGGCGTGATGTTCTGCTCGGCGAGCTCCTCGGCAGACAGCTGGGAGTGCGTGGTGGTAGCCGGGTGCACGACGAGCGACTTGACGTCGGCCACGTTGGCGAGCAGCGAGAACACCTGCAGATGATCGATGAACTTCCAAGCTGCCTCCTGGCCACCCTTAATCTCAAAGGTAAAGATCGAGGCACCGCCACGGGGGAAGTACTTCTGATAGAGCTCATGATCGGGGTGCTCGGGCAGGCTCGGGTGGTTCACCTTGGCGACGTGGCTGTCACCAGCCAGAAACTCAACGACCTTCTTGGTGTTCTCGACATGACGGTCAACGCGCAGCGACAGGGTCTCGGTGCCCTGGAGCAGGACCCAGGCGTTGAACGGGCTGATGCAGGCGCCCTCGTCACGCAGCAGGATAGCGCGGACATAGGTTGCGAAGGCGGCGGGACCGGCAGCCTCGGCAAACGAAACACCGTGGTAGGAGGGGTTGGGCTCAGCGATCTGGGCGTACTTGCCACTCGCCTTCCAATCGAAGTTACCGCCGTCGACGATCACACCGCCCAGCGAGGTGCCGTGGCCGCCGATGAACTTGGTTGCGGAGTGAACGACGATGTTGGCACCATGCTCCAGCGGACGGAACAGATACGGGGTGCCGAAGGTGTTGTCGACGACAACCGGCAGACCGTGCTTCTTGGCGATCTCGGAGATGGCGTCGATGTCGGGGATGTCGGAGTTGGGGTTGCCGAGCGTCTCGAGATAGATGACCGTGGTGTTGTCCTTGATGGCCCCCTCGACCTCTTCCAGGTTATGGGCATCGACGAAGGTGGTCTCGACGCCAAACTGGGAGAGCGTATGCTCCAGCAAGTTGTAGGAGCCACCGTAGATAGTCTTCTGGGCAACCACATGGTCACCGGCCTGGGCAAGGGCCTGCAGGGTATAGGTGATGGCAGCAGCACCGGAGGCGACGGCAAGACCTGCCACGCCACCCTCGAGCGCGGCGATACGATCCTCGAAGACGCCCTGGGTGGAGTTGGTCAGACGGCCGTAGATGTTTCCGGCGTCGGCAAGACCAAAGCGGTCGGCGGCGTGCTGGGAGTTGCGGAACACATAGCTCGTGGTCTGGTAGATAGGCACGGCACGGGAGTCGGATGCAGGATCGGCACTCTCCTGGCCAACGTGCAGCTGCAGGGTATCGAAACCAAAGGTGTGCTCGGGGTTGTTGATGAACTGGCTCATGATGATCTCCTTGATCGAACAAAAGTAAATAAAAAGAGAGAAGTAAGTCGCTGTCTCCTGATCACGCCGACGGGCGCAAACAGGAGCCCGGCATTCGTCTTGGTAAGCAATTCATATGCAGGCCTCCTTTCGCATCCCGGTTCCGTGGTTGGCTTAATTACCTACCGCCTTTGTGTGTTTTGAATAGTACGAGCATTGTTTCCCTCGGTCAATCACTTAAAAGCGCTAACTTGTTATCTGTTTTATAGATAACTATCGAAAGGACGGGCGCCGATGACCCTCCAGCAGCTTCGCTTTTTGATCGCCGTGGCAGAGTCCGGTTCGATCAACGCCGCAGCTCAGCGCCTCTATACCGCACAGTCCAATATCTCCAACGCCGTCAAAAGCCTGGAACAGGAACTTCATATCGAAATCTTTACGCGCTCTAGCCGCGGTGTTGCACTCACCAACGACGGCACCGAGCTTTTGGGTTATGCACGCCAGGTCGTAGAGCAGGCCAACATGCTTGAGGCCCGCTACGAGGACGGCGGTACCCCGCAAGCCCGCCTCGCCATTTCCGCCCAACACTACGCCTTTTCGGTCGAGGCCTTTGTCAACGTAGTCGAGCGCTGCCGCGACAGCAAGTTCGAGTTCATCATGCGCGAGACCACCACATCGCAGATCATCGATGACGTCCGCGCGTTTCGCAGCGACATCGGCATCCTCTATCTGGACGACTTTAACGCCCGCGTTCTGCAGAAGGCTTTTGTCGATGCGCGCGCGAGCTTCCATCCCCTATTCGACGCGACGGTCCACGTCTTCGTTAGCGAGCGCCACCCGCTTGCCCGCCGCCCGCAGCTGTCCCTTGCCGACCTCACACCATATACGCGCTACAGCTTTGAGCAGGGAACCTCAAACTCCTTCTATTACGCCGAGGAACCTTTTAGCTATATCCCTTGCGACCGCAACATACGAATCTCGGACCGCGGAACACTTACTAACTTACTTATCACGTCGAACGGCTACACCCTGTCGACCGGTGTCCTCTCCAATGAAATGCAATGGGGTATGGCATCGATCCCGTTAGCAGACGCCCCAACGATGCACGTAGGCTATATCATGCACGACGAGCGCAAGCCCTCTCCCCTCTTGCAGCAATACCTCGACGAGCTCAACCGCATCATCCATGCCAACTAACTGTCGGAAGACGGGGTAGAAATCGTAGATTGCTAGCCCTCGACGAACGCGGCGCTACAATGGTCACTCACACGAAACGTACCCAACGAAAGGAACCATGTGAAGGTCATCATCTATACCGACGGCTCGGCCCGATCAAATCCGGGACGCGGCGGCTACGGCGCCGTGCTCAAATACACCAACCCCGCCGGCAAGACCTTCACCTCCGAGCTTTCGCGCGGCTACGCCAAGACCACCAACAACCGCATGGAGCTCATGGCGGTCATCGTGGCGCTCGAGGCACTTAACCGCCCCTGCGAGGTCGAGGTCCATTCCGATTCGCAGTACGTCGTCAACGCTTTCAATAAACACTGGATCGACGGCTGGAAAAAGCGCGGATGGAAAACCGCCAACAAGCAGCCCGTCAAGAACCGCGACCTGTGGGAGCGCCTACTCACCGCCAAAAGCAAGCACAAGGTTGAGTTCATCTGGGTTAAGGGTCACGCCGGCCACGAGCTCAACGAGCGCTGCGATGAGCTTGCCACCACGGCGGCCGACGGCAGCAACCTCGATATCGACGCCGGCTTTAACGAGAGCGACCTGTAACGGCGTTTTCGCACGCTTTTGTGTCCTCCCGCGCTACACTCGTCCTGTAAGCCAAACAACGCAAGGGGGACACATGTTGCGTATCGCAACCATCGGCACATCCATGATCACCGACGACTTTATCCAAGTCGTCAACGCCAACGACCAAGCCGCGTTTGTGGGCACGCTTTCACGCGACGCCAATCGCGGTACCGCCTTTACCGCCGAGCGCGGTGGCGAGCGAAACTTTACGTCACTCGATGAGCTTGCGGCAGCCGCCGACGTCGACGCCGTCTATATCGGCAGCCCTAATGCACTTCACTACGAGCAGGCCCTTGCCTGCATCGCCGGTGGCAAGCATGTCATCGTCGAGAAGCCCTTCTGCGCCACCGAAGCGCAGGCGCTGGAAGTCTTCCGCGCTGCCGAGGCAGCAGGTGTTGTGGCCCTCGAGGCCATGCGTCCCCTCCACGATCCCGCCTTCCACGCCATCGAGGATGCCCTGGGCGAGATCGCCCCCATCCGCCGCGCCTCATTGCGCTTTGGCAAATATTCCTCGCGCTACAACGAGATTCTCGCGGGACGCGCCACCAATATCTTCGACTGCAATATGGCATCGGGTTCCCTCATGGACATTGGCGTCTACACCGTCGAGCCCATGGTCGAGATTTTCGGCATGCCCTCCGGCCTTACGAGCATGACTACTCTGCTCGACCCCACCACGCGACAGCTCACGCACGGCCCCATCGACGGCTGCGGTTCCATCCTCGCCAGCTACGGCGGTGGCCGCATCTCCGTCGAGCTCGCGCACTCCAAAATTACGAATGACCTGCTGCCCTCGCAGATAGAAGGCGAGCGTGGCACTATCCAGATCGACCATCTGTCCACGCCCCGCAACGTCCGCATCGACTATCGCGGCGACGTCGTACGCGGCTCGGCGACCGAGGCACCGCGCGAACAGGGCGAGAACGGCCGCGTGCTCGACCTGCCCAAATCGAGCAACACTATGGAATACGAACTCACAGACTTTATCACCGCCATCTGCGGCATCGATAACGTTAAGGAAGAGATTTGGGAGACCCCGGCGGGACGCCACGAGCTTGGCCACTACCGCGATGTCACGCTCGTCTCGCTGCGCATCATGGATGCCGTGCGCCAGCAGGCCGGCATTATCTTCCCGGCCGACGCAGGCAAGCAGGCATAGCGATGGGTCTCTTCGATACGTTCTTCTCCAGCGTCACCGGCGGCAGTCGAGAACCTCAAAAACCATCAAACGTCGAGCTCGAGCTGCGCCGCAGACTTACTGTGCTCGCAAGCGACAAGGCCACTCTAGACACTCCCCTGCGCTATTTCCTGCGCTGGGCGGGGCAAGTCCAAGGCGTTGGCTTTCGCTTTACCAACGCCAACCTCGCGCAGGCACGCTCCCTCACCGGCTGGGTGCGTAACATGGAAGACGGCTCAGTCGAGATGGAGATACAGGGAGCTCCGGCAGACATCCTATCTCATCTCGAGGCACTTCATGCCTCCTATGAGCGCATGGGAACGCGTTTTCGCCTCGTAGACGCCCAGGCCCGAGCCCCACTTGCCAATGAAGACGGTTTCAGTCCTCATTATTAGTATTGTGTGCTAAATACGGTATCATTTACCTACGACCGTTGATAGAAAAGAGGCGAGGCGCATGGCGGTGCAAAGAAGGAATACCAAGCAGCGAAAGCTGGTTCTTGACGCCGTGCGCCAAAGCTATAACCATCCCACCGCCGACGAAATCTACAACGTCGTGCGCGCGCAGGATGACAAAATCAGCCGCGGTACGGTCTACCGCAACCTCAATCTCTTGGCCGACGCCGGCGAGATCCTCTCCATCAAGACGCCGGGCGGCAGCCGCTTCGATCGCACGATCGAGCCGCATGCACATATCATCTGCACCTCGTGCAGCCGCGTCATCGACGTACCGCTCCCCTTCGATGCCCAGCTCGACGCCAAGGCGTCCGAGCAAATCGGCTGGCACGTCACGTCGCACTACACCATCTTCGAGGGTCTCTGCCCCGACTGCCGGTAGATGTTTGGGGCATGCCTACTCGGCAAGCAGGCGACGCAGTTCTTCTTCGACCGTGTGCGCATAGCGGACGCGGTCGTTGATGCCATGCATAGAGGGATTGCAGCTCTCCATTAGATAAGGATGGCCCACTACGTTGAGCATGTCGCGGTCGTTTTCGTTATCGCCAAACGCCATCATCTCATCGGGCGAAATACCCAGGGCGCGACCGTAATCGGCAAGCGCGGAACCCTTGCCCGAACCAAAACCGATAAAGTCCGTCCATTCGGTTCCCGATGTCATCACGTCAACACGGTCGCTAAAGAGGCGCTCAAAATACTCCAGGGCCGCCGGCTGATCCACCTCGGGCGCCTGGAAGGCAATCTTAATGACGTCCTCGTCGATGTCCTCGGGGCGGTCGACCACCGCCACATCGCAGTGGACCTCATAGCGCAAATGATCGACGAACGCATCGTTGCCGCTCATGGTGTAGAGGTGTCCCTCACACGAAAGGGTCACGTCAGCATGGGGATATGCAACCACGGCATTCGCGATATCCATAGCAAGGCTACGCTCCATGGAACGTTTGACAACGGCACGTCCCTCGCTCATCACCAGGGCTCCGTTTTCGCATACATAGGCGAGCTCATCGGCCACCGAGGCAAACAGATAGCGCAAGCTCGCATATTGACGGCCGCTCGCCGGCATAAACACGATACCGCGACGATGCAGCTCATCGATGAGCTCAAAGGCCTCGGAACGCGGCTCGCGCTCCCCCGGATGCAGCAACGTGCCGTCCAAATCGCATGCAATCAGCTTGATTCCTTCAAGACCCATATGTTCCCCCACAGCATCTCATCAACAGAAAGGCGGACTTTGAATAGTTGTCTCTCAAAGTCCGCCTTACTTATACGCACGTTAACCGCGCGCCTTCTTTACGATCGTAAAGTCTGGAGCCATACTCACAACGGCATCCGCCGCACTCGACGCAAAGCGCCGGTCCGAATCGAGTTCACGGGTAACCGTCGAGAGCCGAACGCCCTCGACGCCCCGGAGCATGCGGCCCAAAACAGGCTGCACCGGCGTATACATACGCACGGTATACTCGTCCGAATCGCCTCGAAAAAGCGGCGCATGCATATTGCCGATCTCCCAGCACACATGCGCGAGCGCAATCGGGTCCATGCGGTCAACTTCGACCAAATAAACCTCGGCGCTGCGCAGGCGCACGACAACCGCCACGGGCACCACGCCCGAACGGTCGACGGCGAGCACTTCGCCGTCGACAAAACGACCGCCGTCGGCAGTATCCAGCCGAACATCGACCGTGCGCCCCAGCTCCGTCACGCCCACAAACGCGCATACATCAGCCTGGTCCCAATCGAGCAGTAGCTCGTCAACTTCAAAGACGCCGCCCAGCTTCCGGCGAAGCAGAAGTTCATAGGACGGATCGTTGAGATTTCCCAAGCATGTCGTCGAAACCAAGCGCTCAGGCATGCTCTAACCCTCGACCTCGACGAGCTCGATATCAAAGTTGAGGTCTTTGCCGGCAAGCTCGTGGTTGGCATCGAGCGTCACGGCCTCGGGCGTCACGTCAATGACGACGGCGGGGACAGGCATGCCGCTCGGCGTGGACAGGAAGAGCTTCATGCCCTTCTCGATCTGCTCGATGTTGGGAACCTGCTCGGCCGGGAAGGTAATAACCATCTCGGGATTGTGCTCGCCGTAGGCATCGGCAGCAGGAATGTGCACGGTCTTCTTCTCGCCCACCTGCATGTCGACAACAGCGGCGTCGAAGCCCTTGATCATCTGACCGGCGCCGCAGGTGAACTCCAGCGGCTCGCCGCGATCGTAGGAGCTATCGAACTGCGTGCCGTCATCGAGCGTGCCGCGATAATGGGTCTTAACCTTCTTGCCCTGGTTGGACATGGTAACCTCCGTGATAAGGGCGGCGCACAACGCGGGCCGCCGTGAACATATGGCGCTAACTATACCCTAGTCATACAATTCAAGGACAGTTTGCAAAGAAACGCTGCAACCGGAGGAACCATGGCATATCCCGTATTTGACCTACACTGCGACACCGCCGACCGTATCGGCTGGGCCACGCTCGATCTCGACCTGCGCTTTACCGCCGGCACCGACGGTTATTTCCCCGGCGACGAAACGCATCCGCAAGATTTCGACCTCATCGAGGGTAACGCCTGTGCCATCTCGCTCGCAAAGATCGGCAACACGCCGTGGGCACAGTGCTTCGCCACGTTTGTCCCCGACGAGATTCCCACCGCCCACGCCGCGCGCTTCCAGGCGCAGATCATGGCGCATATGAGCGGCCAGGCAATGCTCAACCACGACCGTATGGTCAACGTGCGCAGCGCCGCAGACATTCGCCCCGCGCTCAAGGACGGCAAGGTCGCTTGCATCCACACCATCGAAAACGCCACGTTCTTTGCCGAGGACCCCGCGCTGATCGAAGTGCTCAAGAGCTTGGGCGTGCTTATGTCGTCACTCAGCTGGAATGCGCAGGGGCCGCTCGCGAGCGGCCACGACACCCACGCCGGCCTCACCGCCGCCGGCATCGAGGCACTTACGCAGATGGAGCACGCCGGCATGGTACTCGACGTCTCCCACCTCAACGATGAGTGCTTTGACGAGGTTGTCGCCCACGCCACGCGCCCCTTCGTCGCCAGCCACTCCAACTCCCGCACCGTCTGCGGCGTCAAGCGCAACCTCACCGACGACCAGTTCCGCACCATTCGCGACATGGGCGGTATCGTCGGCCTCAACTACTGCAGCGAGTTCCTTTCCAACGACGCAACCGACAAGACCGCCGCAGACGTCACCTTCGACCAGCTAGCGGCACATATCGAGCACTGGCTCGACCTGGGCGGCGAGGACGTCATCGCGCTCGGCGGCGACTGGGACGGTGCCACGGTGCCCGCCTTCCTCTCCGATGCCAGCAAGATGCCCGAGTTCCAGAACATGCTCTCCAAGCACTTTGGCAAGACCGTGATGCAAAAGCTCTGCAGCGACAACGCGCTTGCCTTCTTTGAGCGTTATTAATTTCACATCCCTTGAGCGGGCCGGCATGCCGAACGGTCGACATGCCGGCCCGTCCCCAACCTGAAGGACCGCTTTTGACGCAGCAATTTACGATTACCGTATCCCGACCGGATGGCACATCCATCCCCGTCGTCGTTACCAAAAAGCGCGTCAAGAACTTCAACCTACGCGTCACATCGAGCGGTGAGGTCCACGCCAGCGCACCGCTCGGCGCCAGCCGCGAGCGTATCGAAGCGTTTGTGAAGCGCAACAGCACCTGGATTATCGGTCGACTTGCCCAGCGCGAGCAACATCAGGCGACGGCACAAGAGCCGCTCAGCCCCTCGTCCATCATTGCACTTTGGGGCATGCCCATCACGGTACAGGACGCACTCGATCACAACTTTGCGTCACCCGCACCGCGACCCAAGCAGGCCACCTTCGCAAGCTTTATGGGTGCCGACAAATCGGACGAACGCCTACAGGCCAAGCGGTACGCAATCCTCGACGGCCTAACGTCCGATGAGCTCCAAGCCCACATCGACCAGCTCTATGCCTCCGAGGTCACCACAGCGCTGCGCGATATGGTGCATGCGTACGAAATCGCAATGGGCGTCAACGTGGCCCGCATTTCCGTACGCAGCATGAAAACGCGTTGGGGCTCATGCACACCTAAATCCGGCGCTATTCGCATCGCGCGCGAGCTCGCCGCCTACCCCGTCGAATGCCTCGACATGGTTGTCGCCCACGAGCTCGTCCACTTGCTCGAGCCAAGCCACAATCAGCGGTTTCACGCCCTGCTCGACACGTACTGCCCCAACAATAGAGCCCTGTCGCAGCGGCTCAAGCAGCCACCCTCAACAAGCTCTAGCGTCGACTAGCGCACGCGCTCGATCTCGACGCCGCAGCTTGCCAGGGGAAGACCGACGGGCGCCCACGGCTTATCGAGCTTTATGCGCACACCAAGCAGCAAGGGATAACGACGCAACAGCATCTGGGCCACACCCTCGGCTGCCGCCTCGATAAGTTTAAACGTATGCTCGCGCAGATACCCATCGACATCGTGGCACACCGAGCCGTAGTCAATCGAGGCGTCCAGGTTATCGTGCTCCCCCGCTGCACGCAGGTCGGCATAGAGCACCAAGGACACGATGAACTTCTGGCCCAGCGCGTTCTCTTCGGGATACACGCCGTGGCTGGCAAAGACCTCGAGACCGTCGATAGTAATGCGGTCAGCATGGCGCAGATCGTCATAGCTCACGTGGGGAACCGCCGTTGCGGTGGATATTTCGCCCCTTCCACGGCGGGCGAGCTCGGCGCCTTCAGTCTTGGTTGCATTCTCGGGCAGTTTCTTGTTGCTCATCGCGATCGTCTCCTTCGTTTAGAACCCCGACCGCGTAAACTAACTACACGCGAATCGACAGGTTCTTTTTATCATCGCTCCAGTTGCAAGCATTGCGCGCGGGGCATGCAAAGCAGGCGCGCGACGCTTTGTCGGCTGCATAGAGCAGGCGCTCGAGCGGTTGGCTGTTCACGCGCAGCTTTCGATGGCCCAGAATGGCCGTCTTAATGGCTGCGGCATCGGCCGGCTCAAACGCTACGTCATCGGGCATGCCGCCGAGAATCGCATCAGCGACGCGTTCGCTTGCAACATCATGGGATATACCCGATTCGTACTGTTCATCTTTGCCGATATCGTGAAGAAGTGCCGTGGCGTAGATGACCTCGCGGTCAAATTCGAGATCTTCCTCGAGATTCTTAATCCACATAATACGAGCGACATCCAGCAGGTGGTCAATACCGTGGCGGCAGAAGATGCGCCCCGATTCCAACTGTGCAATGTTGCCCAGGTGCCGCCGGAACAGGCCGTTGGCACAGATGTAATCGATACGAGGCATGACGCCAAAAGGCGCCAGGCCCGAAGCCATAAAACCGCGACGCGGCGTTCCCTCGTCAGTATTCGATGTAAAGTCGTTGACGACTCTCATAGTTAGCGTCCCAGCATCCTAAAGAATCGCTCCTCGAGCGACGGATCGGCCTCAAAGACGCCGCGACGAGCGAGCGTCACGGTCTTGGTGCCAGGCTTTTGCACGCCGCGCATGGTCATGCACATATGCTCGGCTTCCATGAGCACAATCGCTCCCTGGGGAGCGAGATACTCCATGAGGGCATCGGCAACCTGTGCACACAGCTGCTCCTGCAGCTGCAGACGACGGGCGTAGACCTCAACCGTGCGGGCAAGCTTAGAGAGCCCTGCGACACGGCCGTTGGGGATATAACCAATGGCGGCCTTGCCATAAAACGGCAGCAGATGATGTTCGCACAGCGAGTAGAACGTGATGTCGCGCTCGATAACCAAATCGTTCGAAGCGACGGCAAAGGTTTTGGACAGGTGCTCCTCGGCACTCTGGTCCATACCGCCGGCGATCTCACCATACATACGGGCAACGCGCGCCGGGGTCTCCAGCAGGCCCTCACGAGTTGGGTCCTCGCCTATGCCCTCAAGCAACAGCTTAATGGCGGCCTCGACTTTTTCCTGATCGATCATCTGGGCCTCACTTTTCCGATTTTGCGTTCGCGCTATGGTACCACGCCCTTTGGCATCGGCCACAAGCTACATAGTATGGGTCGAATAGACTGGATCGTCCCGCCAAAGTTCAACCGCATCACAAAGCGCAACACCCTCGCGCTCAGCACGGTCGCGCGTAGCGTTCATATCGATCACACGCTGGTTACTCGAGCCTCTAAAACGCAATGAGATATCGTACAGATCCTGAACAAACGGGCCGTCCACCAACATGTCGAGGCGGGCCAGGATACGGTTCGTCACCTCGGTATGATGACGGCCACCCGGCATAAGCTCCTCGAGCACGTCGCCGGTAAAGCACCAAATGGTCTTGCCCGACCCCGCGGGATAGGCCGCACGCACGCGTTCGATAAAGTCAACAAGCCCCACCTGATTCTCGGGCTCCATAGGCTCGCCGCCCAGAATCGTCAGACCATCGATAAAGGGGTGGTCGAGGCTCTCGATAATCTTGTCCTCGACGGCACGATCGAACGGCTCACCCGCAGCAAAGTCCCACGCGACAGAGTTAAAGCAATTCTTGCACCCACGACGGCACCCGCTCACAAACAGAGAAGTACGAACGCCTTCCCCATCAGCAATGTCGAAATACTTAATGTTCGCGTAGTTCATAGGTAACTCTCCCGGGAGGTCGGGACATATCATCCCGTCCTCAAACATTCTCGGCCTTCGGCCTGCGAAACTGCGGGCGGGACGATATGTCCCGGCCTCATGCAAAGGGTAACTCAATGAACGAAGCGAACATCGAGTATAGGGTTCGAGGTCCAATAAAAACTTTGTTGCAGCTCAACCGCCATTGCAAATCAATCGCTGCTGCAGCTCGAATTATTTCCGCTAAAAACTTCGAGGAGTGAGCAGACCGCGAGCTGCATCTCAGCTACGTCAACTTGGCCGCCCCGTAGCGAGGCCCCGGACCTTTGCTCGATATGAGTTCCGCACGAACAGGAGGCGCCAGTGGCGCCTCCGTCGTGAGCCAGGACTGTCCGAAATAGCGAGTAAAGGTCCGGGGCCTCGCTACGGGGCGGCCTGGGATGGTTATTAGAGATGCAGCACGCGGTCGCGGATCTCCTCGGTTCGACCCTGGTTCCAGAACTGGGTACCGATGTAGCCGCACGTACGACGGGCGACGTTCATCTTCTCCTGGTCACGATTGCCACAGTTGGGGCACTCCCACACCAGCTTGCCGTCATCCTCGACAATCTTGATCTCACCGTCGTAGCCGCACACCTGGCAGTAATCGCTCTTGGTGTTGAGCTCGGCGTACATGATGTTGTCGTAGATGTACTGCATCACGCGGATGACAGCCTTGAGGTTGTCCTGCATGTTGGGAACCTCGACGTAGGAGATGGCACCGCCCGGCGAAAGCTGCTGGAACATACCCTCGAATTTGAGCTTGTCGAATGCGTCGATCTCCTCGGACACGTGGACGTGGTAGCTGTTGGTGATGTAGCCCTTGTCCGTCACGCCCGGGATGATGCCAAAACGACGCTGCAGGCACTTGGCGAACTTGTAGGTCGTCGACTCAAGCGGGGTACCGTACAGCGAGAAGTCAATATCGCTTTCGGCCTTCCACTCCGCGCACTTGTCGTTCATGCGCTGCATGACGGCCATGGCAAAGGGCGTGCCCTCCTTCTCGGTGTGGCTGTGGCCCGTCATGTACTTGACGCACTCATACAAGCCGGCATAACCCAGACTAATGGTGGAGTAACCGCCCACGAGCAGCTTATCGATCGTCTCGCCCTTCTTCAGGCGGGCGAGGGCACCGTACTGCCAAAGAATCGGTGCGGCGTCAGAAAGCGTACCCATCAGACGCTCATGACGGCACAGCAGGGCGCGGTGGCACAGCTCAAGGCGCTCGTCGAAGATCTTCCAGAACTTGTCCATGTCCTGATGCGAGCTCAGCGCGACATCAGGCAGGTTGATGGTCACGACGCCCTGGTTAAAGCGACCATAGTACTTGGGCTTGTTCGGGTCGTAGTTCAGCGCGTTGGCAACGTTGTTAAAGCCGTTGCCCGAGCGGTCGGGCGTCAAGAAGCTGCGGCAGCCCATGCAGGTATAGCAGTCGCCGTTGCCGGCGGTCTCGCCCTTCGACAGCTTGAGCTCGCGCATCTTCTTCTCGGAGATGTAGTCGGGAACCATGCGCTTGGCGGTGCACTTGGCAGCCAGCTGGGTCAGGTAGAAGTACGGGGAATCCTCGTGAACGTTATCGTCCTCGAGTACATAGATGAGCTTGGGGAATGCCGGGGTAATCCAAACGCCGGCCTCGTTCTTAACGCCCTCGTAGCGCTGGCGAAGCGTCTCCTCCACGATCATGGCAAGGTCGTGCTTCTCCTGAGGCGTACGGGCCTCGTTAAGATACATAAAGACCGTCACGAACGGCGCCTGGCCATTGGTGGTCATAAGGGTCACGACCTGATACTGAATCGTCTGGACGCCGCGACGGATCTCGTCACGCAGGCGATCCTCAACAACCTCGCGGACCTTTTCGGGAGATGCGGAAACGCCGAGCTCCTCGAGCTCGCGGGCGACCTCGCCGCGAATCTTTTGACGGCTCACCTCGACGAACGGGGCAAGATGGGTCAGCGAAATCGACTGGCCACCGTACTGGGAGGAAGCAACCTGAGCGATGATCTGCGTCGCGATGTTGCAGGCAGTCGAGAAGCTGTGCGGCTTCTCGATCAGCGTGCCCGAAATAACAGTACCGTTCTGGAGCATATCCTCCAGGTTCACCAGGTCGCAGTTATGCATGTGCTGGGCAAAGTAGTCCGAATCATGGAAGTGAATCAGACCCTCATTGTGAGCATCCACAATCTCCTGGGGCAGCAGCACACGCTGGGTCAGGTCCTTGGAGATCTCGCCGGCCATGTAGTCACGCTGAACGGAATTGACGGTCGGGTTCTTGTTGGAGTTCTCCTGCTTAACCTCTTCGTTGTTGCACTCGATCAGCGACAGGATCTTGTCATCGGTCGTGTTCTTCTGGCGCTTCAGGCTCTGAACATAGCGATAGATGATGTAGTGGCGGGCAACCTCGTAGCAGTCGAGACGCATGATCTCGTCCTCGACCAAATCCTGAATCTCCTCGACCGAAACAGTGTGGCCCGCGTTCTCGCATGCCTCGGCGACGTTTTGTGCCGCGTAAACCACCTGGCGGTCGGTAAGACGAGAGCTCTCCTCGACCTCCAAGTTTGCGGCACGGATGGCATTGACGATCTTATCGATGTCAAAGACAACCTCGGTGCCGCTGCGCTTGATGATCTTCATCCTCTTGCCTCTTTCGCGTCGTAGTCTCATTGCGCTTCAGAGCCAAACGATGCCCGGCAGGGCGTGCCCCTGTCTTGCGGCGCCGTCGCGCAATCTGTGTTCTCGATAACCATAGTCCCTCATGCGGACAATCCTCGCAGCCAATCAAGGGGCTCAAAGATCTATCCAAATGGGGCGAATAAGGTTCTCGTTCTCTGTCCGCCATCTATCATACGACAAAGAGGCATCTATATCCTGTATTCTTTTTTTAGGTCAAACACAACATATAGTGTTTCAGCAGGTCAAAGCAATTAGTCATTTTGCAGACGCATTAATTATGAGGGGTTCTTGGCAAGTCGGTAAAACGTTACCAACACGGCTACCTGCATGGCAGTTATAAAACCCCCTTAGTCAAGCCGCCGACAAATCCTACCAAAACCAAGCCGCTCACGCCAAAAGAATCCAAAAGATTATGCTTGACCAACATGTTGCGGTCACGGTCGGCCAGAACGTATGCAATCTGCCGGCACCTCTACGGGGACCTTGGATCAATATTTGGTGGCATATTTGACGGCGTGCTTGGTAGCAAAACAAAACAGCCCAGAGGACATAGCCTCTGAGCTGCGAACATTTGGTGGGCGTTAGAAGATTTGAACTTCTGACCTCTTCCGTGTCAGGGAAGCGCTCTCCCCCTGAGCTAAACGCCCAAATGGAGCGGACAACGGGGCTCGAACCCGCGACCCCAACCTTGGCAAGGTTGTGCTCTACCAACTGAGCCATGTCCGCTTACGAGGATTAATCTTACGTGATGCCCGCATCCTATGCAAGAACTTTTTTTAAAAAGTTTTGCAACGCCCTCGCGAACCTCGCGAAGACATCAGCCGCCACGGAAGGCGCGGGCAAACGCAATCTCGCCGCAAGAGACCCCTACATCTCACCGAGCATGATCCAGGCAGAGCTGTCCTGCGCGAGCCTGCCGTCTGCAAGCGGTGATGAGGTGAGCAGGACCCTGCCCGCCGGCAGCTCCACGGGTGCTGCGCCGAAGTTCGTCACACACGCCCAGCCGTTGTCGCGGCGATAGGCGATAACGCCGCCCTCGGCGCCCTCGGCACCATCCGCAAGACCGGTGCGCCCGTCAAGATCGAGCCACGCAAGATCGTTGGCGCAGCCGCGCAGCTTGCGCCGAAGCCAGAGGGCGTCACGATAGAGCGCAAGCATCGATGTCGGGTCCGCTTCTTCCCTATCGGCAGCGTAATCGGAAAACCATGCAGGTTGCGGCAGATGGGGCGCCGCATCGGCGTCCGCCGGCGAAAACCCAAACGATCCGCCCTGCGCGGGATCGTCCGCCGCCACCCACGGCAGGGGCACACGGCAGCCGTCGCGCCCCTTCTCACGCTTCGGTCCGCGCGTATTGGTCGCAGTAGGATCTTCGAGTGCAGCCCACGGGATGTCAGCCACCTCAAAAAGGCCGAGCTCCTCACCCTGATACACGTATGCCGAGCCCGGAAGCGCCAGTTCAAGCAAAAGGGCCGCCCGCGCGCGGCGCTCGCCGAGTTCACGGTCCTCGTCATAAGACGACCCGTCGCGTAAGAGCCAGTCGAGCGCAATCTGGTGGTAGCGCGTCGCCTTGATTTGCGGCAGGGCATAGCGTGTCGCCACGCGCGGCACGTCGTGGTTGGAGAGTACCCAGGTCGAGGCGGAATCGGATTCGACGGCTGCCTTCAAGCCCTTCTCGATTGCAGTGTGCATGTCATCATAGGTCCAAGTGGCCTTGGCAAACTCAAAGTTGAATGTCTGGCCAAGCTCGCTGGGACGCGCATAGAGATACTGGCGCTCGGGCAGCACCCACGCCTCGGCAACGGCACTGCGCGGCGGATTATAGCGGTCGAACACGCGGCGCCACTCGCGATAGATCTCGTGGACCTCATTGCGGTCCCACAGCGGATGGGTGCCGTCGTCAACCATGTCATCGCCCTCGGCGAGATGCCACCGGTCGAGGTCATCGCGGTCGAGATCCTTGGCGAGACCCTGCGCCACATCAATGCGAAAGCCGTCGACGCCTCGATCGCTCCAAAACGCCAGGACGTCGCAAAAGAGCGCATGAACCTCGGGGCATGACCAGTCAAAGTCCGGTTGCTCGGGCGTAAACATGTGCAGATACCACTGACCGTCCGCAACACGCGTCCATGCGGGGCCGCCAAAGTTGGCATTCCAATTGGTGGGAGGCAGCTCGCCATGCTCGCCGCGACCATCGCGGAAGATATAACGGGCGCGCTCGGGCGATCCGGGGCCGGCGGCAAGAGCGGCTTTGAACCAGGGGTGCTGGTTGGATGAATGGTTGGGCACGATGTCGACGATGACCTTGATGCCGCGCGCGTGAGCCGCAGCGATCATGTCATCGAAGTCGTCAAGCGAGCCGAGACGCGGGTCGACATCGCAGTAGTCCGCCACATCATAGCCGCCATCGACAAGAGGCGATGGGTAAAACGGGCTCAGCCAGATGGCCTCGATACCCAGCCGCTCAAGATAGTCCATCTGCTGGGTAATGCCCGCGATATCGCCCAGACCCGAACCAGTCGAATCCTTAAACGAGCGCGGGTAGATCTGATAGATCGCGGCATCGGACATCCATGAGCGCGAAGAAGACTTTTCTGTAGCCATGGGGCGTATCTCCCTTGCAACGAGGTTATGCGAGATGCCCACGATGATACGCCCAAAGCGGACATTCGCAGCAAACAACGCCACAGCCACGCCCCAAAACGCTCGCCCCCTCTCGGGTTCAAGCCTCCTGGGACGAATCGACCGATTAGTGAAAAGAACGGAAGACCCACTTTCCCGGCCACGACAGCGAGCGGGCTCCGGGTGTCCCAGGTTGCCGCGAAAGAGGAGGGAAGCGTACTTTATGTACGCGACCGACGATTGAGGGGCAAGATGGGGTGCCCGGGGCTCGCGCAGCGTCAACAAAAAACGCGGTTCGTTAGAACCGCGTAAGATAGTTGGAGCGGACAACGGGGCTCGAACCCGCGACCCCAACCTTGGCAAGGTTGTGCTCTACCAACTGAGCCATGTCCGCATATGTAAAACAAAACGGGCGCCGGAGCGCCCGGATGTTGCCTGGAGGCGAAGCCCGGATTCGAACCGGGGGTAAAGGCTTTGCAGGCCTCTGCCTTACCACTTGGCCACTTCGCCGAAAAAGGACCGCCTAAACGGTCCGGAAATGCAATGGAGCGGACAACGGGGCTCGAACCCGCGACCCCAACCTTGGCAAGGTTGTGCTCTACCAACTGAGCCATGTCCGCTTGCGGGTTATTAATTTACGCGAGTTGTCCAAAAGACGCAAGTACTTTTTTCAAAAAACTTGTCTGCCGCATGTTCTTAGTAGCTAAACGCGCTAAAGCGATTGGCTAGGCACACGATTCCAGCGCTCCGCTAAACAGCTTCACCATCTGCACGCGCGTGCCGGCGCCGTCCGTACGACGAGCAACCTCCACGTTATCGACGAGCATACGCATAAGCTTGATGCCACGGCCGCGCTCCTCAGATGCGACCGGTTCGCTCGTTTCATCGATAGAATAGCCGGCACCCCGATCAAGCACCTCAACCACAACGCGATCGCCATAGGCCTGAACCGTCAGGACGCACCCGATACCGCCCGCATGGTCATAGGCATTACCCAGCGCCTCCCCCGACGCCAATGCGACATCGTAGCGCTCGTCACGGCGCAACGGAAGCGATTCAAGGAGTTCGGCGATGCGATGTCGGTAGTATGGAAGATTCTCGATACCCTGACGGACCTCGACGCTCTTACTCCAGCGAGGCAGCTCCCCCACCGGAATGGCGGGAATAGACTCCCGTGCCGGCCCCGCGACATGAAGGATATCGACAAGACGAGCAATCTCCAAAAAGCGAACAACTTCACCTGATGCATTGACGAGCGAAAGCAGGCCTTCTCGCCTCATGAGCTCACGAGCGCGCGTAAGCAGGAATGCCAAGCCCGTCGAATCGATAAAGCTAACAGCCTGACAGTTGATGACAACACGACGCACGCCGCGGCCAATCAGAGCATCCAACCGCCGACGCAGCGCAGGCACCGTGGCGATGTCGATATCGCCTGGTGGCGTCAAAACCGCTATGTCATTCCACTCATTCATACGACCATGGTTCCCCAAAACAGCCCACTCGATGCATTCGTTTCCCCAACCGTACGGATTCAGCCCGCCCAGCGTCGTCTATGAACGACCCCGTAAAAACTCAAGGGACACCAATGCAATGTCATCGTCCAGCGCCGATTCGGTAAATCGGTCAAGCTCGCCCAAGACCTTGCCGCAAATGCCCGACACGCCCTCCCCCGAAACAGAAAGCAGAAGGTCGCGCAAGCGCTGCTCGCCAAAGAACGCTCCGGTGCGGTCGCGGGCCTCAATCGTTCCATCCGTATACATGAAGAGCATGTCGCCGGGGGCGAACGTAAACACGCCTGTCTCGTACACCATGCTCTCAAAGGCACCGATTACGCCCGATTGGCATCCAAGCAGCTCAACCTCTCCCCCACGTGCCTCACCGCCACCCAGCGGCATCGACTCTGGCCTGATGACCATGGTCGGAGGATGGCCCGCCGAACAATACGTTGCGCGTCCGGCCTTAAGGTCAATCTTGGCGATAAAGGCCGTCACGAACGTCTCGACCCTCGAAAAGCCCATGAGCATGCTGTTAAGGGAGCGTGCCATGCGGGCCGGTCCAGCGCCCTCCCAGGCATATGCCGTCAGGGCCGTCTTGACGAGCGCGGACATCGATGCGGCCTCAATGCCTTTGCCAGACACATCACCCAGAATCATGACGGCGCAGTCGTCGGGAAGACGGATGAGCGTATAGAAATCGCCGCCGACCAACGCCGAGTTCGTGGCCGACAGGTACACCGAATCGGTTGCGATACCCGGAACATCCCCCAGGGAATTTCTCATGCCGATCTGAAGAGTCTGAGCGATATGGCGCTCCTCGCGCTTTTGAGATTCGCCTTCGTAGATCAGTTCAAAGTCATGCGCCAAGTGCACCAAGTAGTCATATTCAAGATCATCAATCGGCTCTTGGCTACCATCACGAAGCAGCAGCGCGCGCGTCGTCGGGCTCTTCGCAACAGAAGCAGGAACAATCGCGTCGTTACTGTGCCTGCCATCACCCTCAGAGCGCGGGCGCCCCGCCTCGATGCCGGAGTCAACGTAGAGACCTTGACAAGGCAGACCGTGCGCCCTAAGCCAGCCTCCCATAGGCATCGATTCGTCAACGCGAGTTATACGGACGTGTTTAAGGTCCTCGGCACTCGTACCGCCCAAAACAGATGCCTCAAAGCCATCAGGGCCAGCCCCCAGACGTGCCGCTGGCGCCGTCGTGGAAAAGAAAAGCTTCTCGGGATCGTCCGGCAAAGCAACGCGACTGCCACCTTCAAAATCTATGACGTAGGAATCCAGACTGGCGTCATACTCAACAGGGCAAAAATGGCAGTTAAGCATATTGCAGATCTCGGACGATACCGCCTGGGTAGCCGCGGCGGAATCGTCTAGAAAGGCAAACAACTCATCACGCAAGACATTGAGCGAGCGGCCAAGCTCGGCCGTGCGACGGGAGCGAAGGCTCGATGCCATGCCGACCAGCTGGATAGACAGGTAATCGCAAATGACCTCGAGTACATTAACGTCATAGGCGAGCGGTGCCTGGGGACGTTTCCAACCAACTTCCAGCACGCCAAGGATCTGCGTACCGTAAAAAACGGGAAGACAGATCTCGCTGCGGTACGGAGGCATATCCTGCATGCGCAACAGGTGCTTAGAACGATTGTCCAGGTCCATAAACATACCGGAGGCGGCCTTATCACCCTCAAGGTCCTGTTGAATCGACAGGCGACAGGCACGCGACTCGCGAAGAACATACGTCGGAATGCCAGCGCCATACGGCAAAAACTCGGGCAGGTAGCTGTCGTACAGCTCCTTGGAAACACCGCGTAGCTTAAAACCGCCGCTCTCAGAAAAATAGATAGCGGCACCCGAAGCATCGAGCGTTCCTACAAGCTGGTTCAAAACGGTATCAAGTAGGCTGGGCAGCTCATCGGAGCCCACGGTACTCATAATGACCGAGAGCGTGCCAGAGAGGCGCTTGTTCGCCACTCTAAGCTCCGATAACGCACGCTTGAGCTGACGGTCGTGCGAATACTGTTCTTCGATGCTATGGAGCGCCACCAAGACACGTGGCGCGCGGCGCCCAAAGATGCGTGGAGGCGTTACGGAGCCCGCACGAACCAAGACGGGGATAAAGGAGCCGTCACTCAGCTTGAGCATCAGTTCGTTCTCGGAGCCATCAGTTTCAAATGGCAGACGATGTTCCGTCGCACGTTCAAAAGCTGATGAGTACAGGACGTCTTTAACATCTCTACCGATGACGTCGGCGCGTTCCTCGCACATCAAACCAAGTAAGCGATTATTCACATGCAGAATGGTTCCGTCGAGCTCACAGATGATGACAGCATCGCTCGTGATCTCGACTAGTTGGGCAACGTCTGCCCACTCGTTGCGTTCAAGCGTTTCCATCGTGGACCCCACCGTCTATCGGTAACAAAAAAGCCTCCGAAGAGGCTTCTCAAATGCGATGGTGTCGGAGGCGGGACTTGAACCCGCATGACCAAAAAGCGGTCACTAGCACCTCAAGCTAGCGCGTCTGCCAATTCCGCCACTCCGACATGCTATGTTGTTGATTCGCAGTTCGTTTTGTTGGACCCGCGCGTTCAACGAGGAAGATAATAACCTATGATTCGAGAACTGTGCAAGCACTTTTTTCAAAAAAGTTTACGAATTTGTAAATGCGCAGGTAAATCCGTGTGTCCGGCCCCGAATCGGTGTTGCCTCCCGGCGCGTCCTCGGGCATGAGCGATATTTTGCTGCGCACTTCGTGCTGCAAAATATCTCTCCCCCTGCGGAATGCGCCGGGAGACAACACCGATTCGGGGCCTGCAAATACATACTTCAGGCACAGTTCTCAAACATGTTCTGGGGGCTGATGTAAATTTGGTGGCTCGGCAAAGCCGAGCCCTTATATAAGGAGGCCGGAGCCAAAGCTCCGGCCTCACTAACTTTCCTATTAGGTTAAGTGAGCGATCAAGGAATCGCACCCCTCCCTGCCGCGTTGCCGCAGGGCCCGCCCTGAAGTTACTTTTCAGAACACTCCGCAGGACGCAAGAAACCCCCGCCGCACGAAGTGCGCAGCGGGGGTTTCTTGCATGTCCGAGGACGTTCTGAAAAGTAACTTCAGGGCGGGCCCGGACGAGAACAACCGACTACAGGTCGATATGCGATTCCTTGATCGGGAACGGCTCCGCGAAGTGGCACGCGCAGCAGTGACCCGGTGCGACTTCCTTAAACTCGGGAAGCTTCTCAGAGCAGATGCCCTGCGCGATCGGGCAGCGAGTGTGGAAACGGCAGCCGGTCGGCGGATCCAGCGGTGACGGCGGATCGCCGGCGAGGATGATGCGCTTACGGGTCTTCTGGATATCCGGATCGGGAACCGGCACGGCAGACAGCAGCGACTGCGTGTACGGATGGTGAGGCTCGCTATAGAGCGTCTTCCAGTCCGAAACCTCAACCATCTTACCCAGATACATAACGGCAACGCGATCGGAAATGTGCTGCACGACGGACAGGTCGTGAGCGATAAACAGATACGCGGTACCGAACTTGTCCTGCAGTTCCTTGAGCAGGTTCAGAACCTGGGCCTGAATGGACACATCCAGAGCGGAAACCGGCTCGTCGCAGATAATCAGCTTAGGCTTCAGCGCAAATGCACGGGCAATGCCGACACGCTGACGCTGACCGCCGGAGAACTCATGAGGATAGCGGTTAATGTGCTCGGGGTTCAGTCCGACAACGTCGAGAAGCTCGCGGACGCGCTCAATGCGCTCCTCCTTGGTGCCCACGCCGTGAATGGTCATGGGCTCGGAGACGATCTCGCCGATGGTCATGCGGGGATTCAGCGAAGCATAGGGATCCTGGAAGATAAACTGCATCTCGCGACGCATGTCCTTGATCTCATGCTTGCTCATCTCGGCAACATCTTTACCCTGGAAGAACACTTTGCCTGCCGTCGGCTTGGTCAGGCGCATGATGGTACGGCCCGTGGTGGACTTACCGCAACCAGACTCGCCGACCAGGCCAAAGGTCTCACCCGGATAAATCTCGAACGAAATGTCATTCACAGCAGAGACGACACGCTTGGAGAAGCGCTTGGCGAACATGCCGGACTCAGCGGGAAACTCCTTAGAGAGGTGCTCGACCTTCAGCAGCGGAGTGCGCTCGTTGGTATCTGCCATTACGCCTCGCCTCCCTTCTTGGAATCCTTGCGCGTACGGGACGTCTCAGGAGCGTTCTTGAGGAACTCGGGGTCACCGGAGTAGTGGCACGCAGAGTAATGACCAGACTCGGTGACAACGCGCTCGGGGCGCTGCTTGCGGCACTTGTCCGTCGCATAGGGACAACGAGGCGAGAAGACGCAGCCCTCAGGCAGGTTCATGAGCGAAGGCGGGTTGCCGTGAATCGGCGTAAGCGGCTTCTTCTCTTCGATGGCCTGCTCCGGGATGGAGCGGATAAGGCCCCAGGTGTAGGGGTGGCGGCTCTCGTAGAAGATTTCCTCAGCAGTACCGAACTCGACGGGACGGCCTGCGTACATAACCATGATCTTATCGGCCATATCGGCAACGACGCCCAGGTCATGGGTAATCATGATAATGGCGTTGCCGTTCTTCTCCTGCATCTCCTGCATGAGCTCGATAATCTGAGCCTGAATGGTAACGTCCAGAGCCGTCGTGGGCTCGTCGGCAATCAGGATATCGGGATCGCAGGCAAGAGCCATAGCGATCATGACACGCTGACGCATACCGCCCGAGAACTGGTGCGGATACTCATTGACGCGCTTCTCGGGCTCGGGGATACCCACGAGGTCCAAAAGCTCGGTGGCACGCTTGAGCGCCTCCTGCTTGGAGTAACCACGGTGCAGACGAAGGCCCTCGCCCACCTGCTTGCCGATCTTATAGACCGGGTTCAAGGAGGTCATAGGATCCTGGAAGATCATCGCGATATCGTTACCGCGAATGTGCTGCATCTCTTCCTCAGTCATTTCGAGGATAGAACGACCGCGATAGCGAACGTCGCCGCCCTCGATCTTTCCCGGAGGCATCGAGATAAGACCCATGATGGTCATGGCGGTCACGGACTTACCGGAGCCGGACTCACCGACGACGCCCAAGGTCTCGCCGCGATCGAGCGTGTAGGAGACACCGTCGACAGCGCGAACAACGCCATCCTCGGTGTGGAAATACATCTTAAGGTCATCGACCTCGAGCAGATGCTGGCCCTCGGGAACAGGCTGGTCCTTCAGGTCCACATAGTTCTTGTTCTTCTTCATCCTTATGCGTCCTTCATCTTGACGTCGAGGGCGTCGCGCAGACCGTCACCCAGCAGGGTGAAGGCGAGCACCGTCGAGAGAATTGCCAGACCGGGCATGATCATCATCCAGGGAGCAGTCAGAAGATACTGCTGACCGTCCTGAATCATGGAGCCCCACGAAGGCGTAGGCGGAATAACGCCCATGCCGAGGAAGGACAGAGCGGACTCGGTCAGAATGGCGCCACCAATGTTCATGGTCGCGTAGACCACGATGGAAGCGACGGAGTTCGGGAAGATGTGACGTACGACGATACGAGCATCAGATGCACCCATCGCGCGCGCAGCATCAACATAGTCGTTTTCCTTGACGGTCAAGATCGCAGAGCGGAAGACGCGCGCAATCGAAGGCCAGCCGAGAATACCGATGGCGATAAAGACGTTCTGAAGACCACGGCCGATAACGGCGATCATGGCGACAACGAACAGCACGTACGGGAACGCCAGGAAGATGTCCGCACAGCGCATGATGATCGTATCCCAGATGCCGCCGTAGAAACCGGCCAGAGCACCCATGACCAGACCAATCAGCGTGGAGATCGCGGTGGCCATAATTCCGACAGACAGCGAAACGCGCGCACCGTAGATAACGCGGACGAGAATGTCACGACCAAGGGCGTCGGTGCCAAACGGGTGCTCGGCACACGGAGCCAGCAGCGACGTCTCGGCCATGGTGGTCGAGTCGGAAGCCGTCGGAGAACCGAGCCAGGGCTTAGCCCACAGATCTGCGGTCAGGGCAACCACAACGACGATGATGATCCAACAGACACCGATAACGGCGAGCTTGTTCTTACGAAGACGCTTAAAAGCGTCGCCCCACAGCGTGCGGGACTTGGCGGGAGCAGATGCGGCCTTGGTGGCGGTAGCCTGCTCCTGAGACTGAGAATCAGTTTCCTGCATGAGACGTACCTCCCTTAGGCCTTATCCGACGGACCGCCAAGGCGGATGCGCGGGTCGAGGAATGCATAGCTAATGTCGACGAGCAGGTTGATCACCATGACGACGACAACGATGAGCGTAACGCCACCCATAACGATGGGCCAGTCACGCATGCTAATGGCGCGATAGACCTCATAGCCGATACCGGGCCAGTTAAAGACCGTCTCGGTCAGGATGGCGCCCGAAAGCATGCCGCCAAAGTCGACACCAATATAGGTAACGACGGGGATGAGTGCATTCTTAAGCGCATGTTTGACGATGATCGCGCGATTGGAGAGACCCTTGGCCTTTGCCGTACGGATGTAATCCTGGTTCATGACGTCAAGCAGCTGCGAGCGCATAATGCGGGCGGCGTAAGCGGTCGAAACCGAAGCCAGCGTAATGGTCGGAAGCACATAGTGCATCCAATCCTGATACTGAGAGCTGGAACCGCCGGCACCCGAGATCGGCATGGAGATTGCACCGCCCGTGGCGTCCTTGAGGATGACGCCAAAGAACAGCTGCAGCAACATACCAAGCCAGAAGGCCGGGACCGCAACGAGGATCGACGTGGTAAGCGTTACCAAAATATCCCAGAAGGAATACCGCTTTACCGCCGAAATGATACCCGCACCGATACCCATAATTGCCTCGAGCACGATGGCGCACGCGGCAAGTTTGACCGTATACGGATACTTCTGGGCAAAGATTTCCGTAACCGGCAGCTTGCGCTGATACGAATTGCCCAGATCGCCATGAAGCAGGCCGTTCATGTAATACAAGTAACGGTCCACGAGCGACGTTTGAACGGGATCGCCGTTCTCGTCAAGAATCGCGTTGCCGTCCTCGTCCGACTGGACTAGGTGATAGCGGACGCGAAGCTGAAGCTCCACCTCGGGGGACAGAGCCTTGTCTCCACCGATCAGCTTGATCGGATCTCCCGGCACGATATTCTGGAGGGCGAACAAAATCAGCGTAACGCCCAAAAACACCGGGATGAACTGAAGCACACGTTTAACGATGTACTTACCCATACCACTCCCCTATCTAGGGATTAACCTAAATGGGATGCCGATCGCCAGACCGGCATCCCAAAATTACCATCAGCCAGTTTACCCCAGGTTAGGGAGAACTGTATGTTTCCCATGAGGTCTACGTAAATACTTGACCTTCACGGAAGCTGCAAACTCTTAGGCGAGCTCAGCGGTACCCAGCTCGGCATGCTTCTGCGGATCGACATAGAGGTGCTTGATGCGATCGGAGCCGACGATGGTGTGCGTGTAGAACATCACCGGGATGACCGGGCAGTCGGCAGCGACCATTGCGTCGGCCTCCTGCATCTTGGCGACGCGCTCCTCGTCGTCAACAATGGTACGAGCCTCGTCGACCTTGGCGTCGAACTCGGGGTTGTTGTAACCAGAGCGGTTGTCGCCACCGAGGGAGTCGGAGTGGAACAGCGGATACAGGAAGTTGTCCATGATCGGGTAGTCGGCAATCCAACCCAGACGACCGAACTGATAGTTAAAGTTCTGATACTGCTCGAGCAGGGCAGACCACTCAGGGGTATCGGAGACAGCGGTAACGCCAACCTTGGCGAGGTCGCCGATGATGGACTCCATGATCTCCTTGTGACCGCCGTCCTGGTTGTAGGAAAGGGTCACGCTAATGCCACGATCCCCGTTAGCGCCAGCGGGAGCAACCTTGTCGAGGTACTCGTTAGCCTTGTCGACATCGTAGGCGCAGAACTCCCATGCGCCCTCCTTGTAGCCATCGATGCCCGGAGGAACAATGCCGTCGGCAGGGGTACGGGTACCCTTGAAGATGGTCTTGCAGATGGCCTCACGGTTGATGGCCAGGGAGATGCCTCTACGCAGGTCGGCGTTGTTGAACGGCTCGGCCGTGGTGTTGCAGGTCAGATAGTACGTGGAAGGCTCGGCGCCGAGCAGCATGCGCTCGCCGTCACCCATGGTGTAGCCGTCCTTGGACACGCCGCGATCCTTCTTGGCGGCATCGATCTGAGCAACGGGAACGTCGCAGACATCGAGGTTACCGGCCTGGAACTCCTTGTAAGCAGTCTCCATGTCCTTGATGACCTGGAAGTGGATGCCATCGATCTTGGCCTTGTCGCCATAGTAATCGTCGAACTTCTTGACGTTGATCTCCTGACCATCCTCCCACTTGCCGTCCATCATGAACGGGCCGTTACCGACCGGGGCAAGATAGAAGCTCTTGACATCGGACTCGGCGCACTCGGGAACCGGGGCCAGAGCCGGATGAGAGGCGACGAAGGGGAAGTCAGCGTAAGCGGAAGACAGCTTGACGACGAGGGTCTCATCGTCGGGGCACGTAACACCGCTGAGCTCGGTAGCGTTACCGGCAAGCAGGTCGTCATAGCCCTCGACCATGGAAAGGTGATAGGAGACCTCGGAAGGGCCGTACTCGGTAGCGATGGCCGACTTGGTGTTGACCAGACGCTCCCAACCGAGCTTGAAGGACTTGGAGGTAACGTCGTCACCGTTGTGGAACTTGGCCTTCTTGATCTTGAAGGTAAACTCGGTGGCGTCGTCGTTGGACTCAAAGGACTCGCAAGCCAGCGGAACGATCTCGCCCTTCTCGGCGTCGTAAGAGGTCAGAGCGTCAAAGAGCTGATACTCGACCTGAGTGCCCTGGTCCTCCTGGACGTTGTAGGGGTCGATGCAGACCGGGTTGTTGATGTAGAAGTTCAGCGTCGAACCGGACTCAGAACCGGAAGCGTCGCCGCCCTTCTTGCCGCATGCGGCAAGAAAAGCCATGGAGCTCGCAGCAAGGGTACCGCCAACGAAGGCGCGACGACCCATAACGGGCTGGTGGAACATAGAATCAGCCATGCCATCCTCCTTATGAGATAGGACAAAGAAATGTTCAGTCGGACACATGTCGAGACAATCCGATCCGAACCATTAAAACGCCGCCCGTTGCTATGGCTGGTTATGCACAACGGACCAACGTTTCGCAATACAGTAGCGCATTTTATGCACAATTTGGGGCTAATTCCGGTCAACGGTCAAGAATTTCTTTAGTTGGGCGAAGTATGTGGGGATATTTTGACTCTGTTACAAATATGTAAACAAAAAGGGTCCCGCACCTGCGAGACCCATTGCAAACGTATATACGCCGATGCTTAGTAGCCGACGATGCCCTGCGGGAAGAAGAACATGCACAGGACGACACACACGGCAAAAACGACGGCCATAATTACCGTCAGGCGATCGAGGTTCTGCTCCATGACGCCCGTGGCAGAGCTGGAGTTATACAGCGAGCTAGCGATCATATCCGAAACGCCGGTGCCCTTACCGGAATGCATCAGGACGAGAATCGTCAACGCCACGGCAGAGACAGCCCAAACGACAAACAGAAGAATCTGGAACGGACCCATAGATAAGCTCCTTAATAGAACAGTTCAATCTCCAGTACTGTACCACAATCCCCCGCTCTCCCCTACCTGCCACTCAAGGACGGGGTGGAAATGGCAGAAATACCAAAAAGGGGGTTGTCCGGTTGTGGACAACCCCCTTACTAGAAAACGGTATTTGTTTTCTATTAGGCCTCGGTGGCGAGCACGCGGCCCGTCATCTCGGCGGAAGGCTCAATACCAGCCATGGTGAGCATGGTCGGAGCGATATCGGAAAGGCGGCCGTCCTCGATACCGGTGAGCTGTGCCTTCTCATCAACGATGATGAACGGCACGCGGTTGGTGGTGTGAGCCGTAAACGGATGCTTGGAACCGTCGGAAGCAACGTCAAACATGTGATCGGCGTTGCCGTGGTCGGCGGTAATCAGTGCAAAGCCGCCCTTGGCGAGAATCGCCGGGACAACCTTGGACAGGGCATCGTCAACAGCCTCGACAGCCTTAACGGCAGCGTCGAAGACACCGGTGTGACCAACCATGTCGCAGTTCGCGAAGTTCACGATGTAGAAATCAGCGCGATCCTCGTTGATGGCGGCGACGAGCTTCTCGGTAACCTCGGGAGCGCTCATCTCGGGCTGCAGATCGTAGGTAGCAACCTTGGGGGAAGCGACGAGCACGCGCTCCTCGCCCTCCTTGGGCTCCTCGATGCCACCGTTGAGGAAGAACGTCACGTGGGCGTACTTCTCGGTCTCGGCAGTGTGCAGCTGCTTCAGGCCATTGGCGGCGATAACGTCGGCCAGGACGTTCTCGGGGAACGTCTTGGGGAAGGCGACCTCGACGTCAAACGTCGGATCGTACTCGGTCATCGTCACAAAGTGCGAAAGCTTGATTTGCTCGCGCTCAAAGCCGTCGAACTCCTTGTCCGTGAACACGCGGGTCATCTGACGAGCGCGGTCGGGACGGAAGTTGAAGAAGATGGCCGCGTCGCCCTCGTGAATGCCCTCGTTGTGGGCAGCGAAGGGCTCGACGAACTCGTCGCCGCGCGGGTCCTTCTCGTAGTAGGCCTTGATACCGGCAACGGGGTCGGTATCAGCATCGGACGCGTTGACCATGACGTCGTAGGCGCGCTGGATGCGCTCCCAACGGTTGTCGCGGTCCATCGCCCAATAACGACCCGAGACGGTGGCAACGCGAGCGTCGCAACCGGTCTCCTCGGAAATCTTGGCCAGGAAGGCGCAGAACTCGCTCATGTAGCCAGCACCGGACTGCGGGTCGACGTCGCGGCCATCCATGAAGGCGTGGACACGAACGGTCTTGACGCCATGCTGGGCAGCCATCTTGACCAGAGCCTCAACGTGGTTCATATGGGAATGAACACCGCCAGGGCTCATAAGGCCCATGAGGTGGAGAGTCTTGCCGTCAGCCTTGACATCGTCCATAGCCTTGACGAAAACCTCGTTCTTGGCGATGGAGCCGTCCTTGATGGCATTGTTGATGCGCGAAAGCTCCTGGAACACGATGCGGCCGGCACCGATGTTGAGGTGACCCACCTCGGAGTTGCCCATCTGGCCGTCGGGAAGGCCCACGTCCTCGCCCGAAGCACCGAGCGTGGTGTGGGGGTACTTCTCGTACAGGCCATCAAGGAAGGGCGTCTTGGCAGCGGCGACGGCATTCTCGCCATCGGCCGGAGCAAGGCCGCAGCCATCCATGATAATCAGGAGTGCAGGAAGATGACGTTGTGCCATATGTCCTACTCGCCTGCCTTGACGACCATAGAGGCGAAGTCGGCAGCCTTGAGCGAAGCGCCGCCCACGAGGGCGCCGTCAACGTCGGGCTTGGCGACGAGCTCGGCGATGTTGCCGGGCTTGGCGGAACCGCCATACAGCACGCGGATGCCGTTAGCGAGCTCCTCGCCGAACATCTCTTTGAGGGTCTCACGGATAGCGCCGCAGACCTCCTGAGCGTCCTCGGCGGTAGCGGTCTTGCCTGTGCCGATGGCCCAGATGGGCTCGTAGGCGACGACGACCTGCTTGGGGCAGGTGATCTCAAGGCCAGCAAGGCCAGCCTTGACCTGGTTCACGACGTGCTCGACATAGGTGCCAGCCTCGCGGACCTCAAGGGACTCGCCGCAGCAGAAGACGGGAACAAGGCCGGCGGCAACGAGAGCCTTAGCCTTCTTGTTCTGGTCCTCGTCGGTCTCGTGGAAGTAGTCGCGACGCTCGGAGTGACCGATGATGCAGTAGGTGCAGCCAGCGGACTTGAGCATGTCGCAAGAAGACTCACCGGTGAAGGCACCCTTGGCCTCCCAGTACACGTTCTGTGCACCGAGGGCGATGGGGGCAGCCTGAATGCGGTCATGAACCGTGGTGATGTCGATGGTCGGAGGGCAGACGAGCACCTCGACGCCAGCCGGAACCTCGGGCAGAGCCTGAGCCAGCTCGTCGGCGAGCTTGGCGGCCTCGGCGACGTCGTTGTTCATCTTCCAGTTACCAGCGATAAGAAGGGTGCGATTAGGCATCGAGAAGCGCCTCCACTCCGGGCAGGGCCTTACCCTCGACGAGCTCCATGGAAGCGCCACCACCGGTGGAGATCCAGCTCATCTTGTCGGCCAGGTTGAACTTGTTGACAGCTGCGACAGAGTCACCACCGCCGATGATCGAGGTGCAGTCAGCCTCGGCGAGAGCCTCGGCGATAGCCTGGGTGCCGTGAGCAAAGTTGTCAAACTCGAAGACGCCCATGGGGCCGTTCCAGAACACGGTCTTGGCGCCCTTGACAGCCTCGGCATAGAGCTCCTCGGTCTTGGGACCGATGTCCATACCCTCACGATCGTCGGGGATAGCGTCGGAAGCAACAACCTCGGGGACAGCGTCCTCGCCAAAGTGATCGGCAACACGGTTGTCGATGGGGAGCAGGATCTTGACACCCTTCTCCTCGGCCTTCTTGAGCATCTCGCCGGCGCGCTCGACCCAGTCCTCTTCCTTGAGGGACTGACCAACGGACAGGCCCTGAGCCAGGAAGAAGGTGTAGGCCATGCCGCCACCGATGATCAGAGTGTCAGCGGAGTCGATAAGGTGATCGAGAACGCCGATCTTGGAGGAAACCTTGGAACCGCCGACGATGGCGACGAAGGGGCGCTCGGGCTCGGCGAAGATGCCGGTCAGCGTGTCGACCTCCTTCTCGAGCAGGAAGCCGGCGACGGCAGGCAGGTAAGCGGCGGGGCCCACGACGGAACCCTGGGCGCGGTGAGCGGTGCCGAAGGCATCGAGAACGAAGACGTCACCATAGGAAGCGAGCTTCTTGGCGATCTCGGGATCGTTCTTCTTCTCACGCTTGTCAAAACGGACGTTCTCGAGAACGAGGACCTTACCCGGCTCGACAGCGGCGACAGCCTCAGCAGCCTTCTCGCCGTAGGTGTCAGCGACAAAGGCAACGTCGAGACCAGAGAGCTCAGCGAGCTTCTTGGCGACGGGCTCGAGGGACAGCTCGGGCTGGAAGCCGGTGCCCTCGGGACGGCCGAGGTGGCTCATGAGGATGACGCGAGCGTTGTGCTCAACGAGGTAGTTGATGGTGGGCAGGGCAGCCTTGATACGGGTGGTGTCGCCAACGACGCCATCCTTGATAGGCACGTTAAAGTCAACGCGGACGAGAACGCGCTTTCCGTCGACATCGATGTCGCGGACGGTCTTCTTGGTAAAGGCCATGTTTGCTTCTACCTTTCGTACGTGTCTGCCTCCCATTACGGCAGACGATTTCTTATAAAAAGGGCGCGACCCTAGGGTGTAAGCCCTATAAGGCCGCGCCCTTCTTTAGACGCTCAACGAGCTATTCGCTAAAAGCTAAATTAAGCAACGAACTTCTCGAAGTACTTGATGGTGCGGACCATCTGAGAGGTGTAGGAGTTCTCGTTGTCGTACCAAGAGGTGACCTGAACGAGGGTCTGGCCGTTGCCGAGGTCAGAGCACATGGTCTGAGTGGCGTCGAAGATGGAGCCGTGGGTCTCGCCGACGATGTCGCGGGAGACGATCTGGTCCTCGTTGTAGGCGTAGGTCTCGGGGATGGTCTCGGCGTAGGCCTTCATGGCAGCGTTGACCTCGTCGACGGTGACCTTCTTGTCAACGACGGCGTAGAGGTTGGTCAGCGAGCCGGTCGGCGTCGGGACGCGCTGGGCGGCACCGATGAGCTTGCCGTTGAGCTCGGGGAGAACCAGGCCGATGGCCTTGGCAGCGCCCGTGGTGTTCGGGACGATGTTCTCGGAGCAGGCGCGGGAGCGACGGAAGTTGCCCTTGCGCTGCGGGCCGTCGAGCGGCATCTGGTCGCCGGTGAAGGCGTGGATGGTGGTCATGATGCCGGACACGATGGGAGCGAAGTCGTTCAGACCCTTGGCCATCGGGGCGAGGCAGTTGGTGGTGCAGGAAGCAGCGGAGATGATGTTGTCCTCAGCGGTCAGCGTCTCATGGTTGACGTTGTACACGATGGTGGGCAGATCGCTGCCGGCCGGAGCGGAGATGACGACCTTCTTGGCGCCAGCGTTGATGTGGGCCTGAGCCTTAGCCTTGCTGGTGTAGAAGCCGGTGCACTCGAGAACGACGTCGACGTCGAGGTCGCCCCAAGGCAGGTTGTTGGCGTCGGCCTCCTTGTAGATCTTGATCTCCTTGCCGTCAACGGTGATGGAATCCTCGCCAGCAACGACCTCGTGATCGCGAGCGTAGTTGCCCTGCGTGGAGTCGTACTTCAGCAGGTAAGCGAGCATATCGGGAGAGGTGAGGTCGTTGATAGCGACGATCTCGGAGCCCTCATGACCGAACATCTGACGGAAAGCCAGACGACCGATGCGACCGAAGCCGTTAATAGCAACCTTTACTGCCATTGTGTCTCCTTTCGTAAGGCCCCCGCGAGCTACAGCGCCCGCCGTTGAGGCCCACAAACTAACCACTCGCCTAATATACCTTTTTTTTGACTTGAATTTCACGAGAATGCTCGAAATTGAAAATCAAATTTACGTTAAAACGTTTTAAATACTAAAATAGCAGCTAAATCCATATATAAGTCGTTACTTCAAACTACCTGTTTGCTTCAATGAGCTTTTCAAGCCGTAAAACACGATGGTAGAGGGCTGACTTCGACAAGGGAGGGTCAGCCATCTCCCCCAAATCACGCAGCGACAGATCGGGATAGCGCTCGCGCAGGTCGCAAAAAACCGCCAAGGCATCCGGAAGCGCATCACGAAGGCCACACTGCTCGAGCTCATCGATAAGCGCAAGCTGATGTTGGGCGGCACCGGCGCTTCTGGTCTGGTTGGCGAGCTCGGCGTTCACGCGACGGTTCACATCGTTCTTAACCAACTTGACCGCGCGCGCCTCCTCAATCTCGGCAACGCTGCGCTTGGCGCCAATCAGCTTTAATAGATGCTCGATTTCCTCGGCGCTCTTAATGTACACAGCATATGACCCCCGCCGTGCATTAACACGAGCATGGACCCCAATCTGCTCCAACAGATCGCAAAGCCCCTTGGCATATTGCTCGCCCTGCACAGCGATCTCCAAATGAAAATCGCCGCGTGGATCGGCCACGAAGCCGCCCGCGATGAGCGCGCCGCGGATATAGGCAAGTCTACAGCAAGGACGGGCAACGATATGTCGGGGTACGCCGGCGACAAGTCCTCCCCTACGGTCGAGGATACCCAGCAGCACCAGAGCCTTATCCAGGTCTGGCTGATCAGGCAAGGTGATGAGGTAGTTTCGAACCTTATGCAATACAGATTTGCGGACGGTGAACTCCGTTTTAAGCTTAAGGATACGATGCGTCAGCGTGATCATCGTGCGCGCGACGGCTCCCGTCTCAGTCGCAACCGTCAAACGATACCGCCCAGAGCCGGTAAGCGAGAGCGTACCACTCACGCGCGTGAGGGCGGCGAGCGTCGACAAATCGCAGTATTCACATTCGGGTTCGCAGCGCGCAAGCTCGTCGCGCACCTCAGCGGTAAACGACATGCAGGCCTATGCCTTCGTGTTGGCGCGCGACAGGTCGCGATGAGAAATGCTCACGTGATATTGGGCGCCTTCCAAATAACGTGCCGTGGCCTCGGCAATGGCAACGCTGCGGTGCTGGCCGCCCGTGCAGCCGATGGCGATAGAAAGCTGCGGCTTACCCTCCGCGATATAGCCCGGCATCACCGTATCGAGCAGCTGTGTCCAAGCCTTCCAAAACTCCTGCGTCTTGGGGTGGTCCAGAACAAAATCGGAGACCTTTTTATCGAGACCGGTCATCGTGCGCATCTCGGGATCGTAGAACGGATTAGGCAGGAAGCGAACGTCGATCATAATGTCCGCCTCGACGGGCATGCCGTGCTTAAAGCCAAACGAGAACACGTGGACGTCCATGAGCTGCTGGTCGGACAGCTCGGAAAATGCCATACGTAGCTTGTTACGCAGCGCAGAGGTGCGCAGACGGCTCGTGTCGATAATCATATCGGCTCGGTCGCGCACGCCCTGAAGCTGAAGGCGCTCGCGCTGAATGGCATCGGCCGTAGTCTCCCCCGGCTTGGCAATGGGATGACGGCGGCGATTTTCGCTGTAGCGACGAATCAGCACCTCGTCAGAAGCCTCCAGGAACACGATGTCGCAGCTCATCTCGCGCTCTTCGAGCGCGGCGACCGCATCGAGCAACTCGTCAAACAGTCCCTGGCTACGCAAATCGCAGGTAACGGCGAGATGCCTGCCCACGCCCGTATTGATGCCGACGAGCTCGGCAAGCTGGGCGATGAGACGCGGAGGCAGGTTATCGATGCAAAAATAGCCCATGTCCTCGAACACGTGCATGGCCTGTGTGCGGCCCGATCCGGACATTCCGGTGATGATGACGATATCGGGGATGCGCTCCGAGCGCTCCGCCGCATCCATGGCATCTCCCTTTTGCATGTGCTGCCTCCCGAAAACAAGCGCGGGACCCAGCAACCCGGATCCCGCGCGGTCAATTGCCTATATTGAGTATACCGCCCCGAGCGGATACGAGGCCTGTCTTACGCCTCAAGTGCAGCCTTGAACCAACTCGTAATACTCGTGGGGTGCGTGATGGCGGTGCCGACGACAACGGCCCAGGCGCCAGCATCGATCGCGGCGCGAGCCTCCTCGGGCGTATGCACGCGACCCTCGCAAATGATAGGAAGGCCGGGGAATTCCTCAGTCGCCTGACGCAGGAGCGGCAGGTCGGGGCCATCGGCCATGGTGCAGTCGATGGCGGCGACGCCGTGAGAAAGCGTGGTGGATACCAGGTCAAAGCCCATATCAACAGCACGGCGAATATCCTCGATGGTGGCACAATCCGCCATCAGGAGCACACCCTCCTCGTGCAGCGGGCGGAAGGTATCCTCGACCGTCTTGCCATCGGGGCGCGGACGATCGGTGGCGTCGATCGCCACGATATCGGCACCGGCAGCAACGCAGGCGCGAGCGTGACGCAGCGTCGGCGTGATGTAAACGCCCTCGTGCCCATCCTTCCACAGGCCGATGACGGGAACCTCACAGCGACCCTTAATGGCGGCAATGTCGGCAAGGCCCTGGCAGCGAATGGCGGCGGCGCCGCCGAGCTCGCAAGCGCGAGACATTTGCGCCATGGTCTCGGGCGTACGAAGCGGCTCGCCCATATACGCCTGAACGCTCACGACGAGCTTGCCCTTCAGGGACTGGATCAAAGGATCAACGGTCATGTTCGACTCAACCTTTCTCAAAACAGCCTTCTGAGACGCCGCACCTTGACGTTCAAACCGTCGCTCGCGTACCGAAGTACGCTTCGCTCCTCTTTCACGTCAATCTGCGGCACCTCAGAAGGCACACTTGGTAGTTATGTTTACTTCAACGAAGCAAGAAGATGCTCGGCGGCACCGATGAGCGGAGCATCGCCCTCCAGAGAACCGATGAGGATCGGCGTGTCCTGAAGCGGATCGAGCGCCTGGCTGGCATAGCCCTCGTGCACCGAATCCTTCCACGTCTGCGAACGCCAATCGGGACCTTGGTGAATCACGCCGCCCGAAAGCACGATGACCTCAGGGTCCAGGATGTTAGCGAGCGAGCCCAAGCTGGCCCCCAGCGCAAAGCCGGCGTCATGGATGACCTCGGTCGCCTTTGCGTCGCCCGCACGGCACAGATCGTTCACATCGCGACCGACCGAAGGACGGCTGGGGTCGACGCGGCCAAAACGCTCATCGTACATTCGACCAATGGAAGTGCCCGAAGCAACCGACTCCAGATGGCCGGAACGCCCGCAGGCGCAGGGAATGCCGGCGGCAGCCGAACACTCAATGTGGCCCATATGACCGGCAGCACCATGGAAGCCCTGCATCACGCGGCCGCTCTCGACATATGCGCCGCCGATGCCCGTGCCGATGCCAAGACACAAGACGGAGAACTTGCCCTTGCCGACGCCCCAGTGGGCCTCGCCCAGAGCATGAGCCTGCACGTCGCCCACAACGGCAACGGGAAGACCGAGGTCCTCGCGCAGACGCGGCCCCAACTGAACGCCGGACCAGCCGGGCATGATCTCATTGGCATACGCGATGGCGCCCGTCTTGGGATCGACGACGCCGGCGGCGCCGATACCGACGCCAAGGACCTCGACATCGGGATTCGCCTCGAGAGCGGCCTTGATGGACGCCTCGATACGCTGGAAGACGGCCTCGCCGCCCTCTTGGGCCTCGGTGGGAACCTCGGCCTCAAAGACGGGACGGGGCACACTACCGTCAGCCGGGTACTCCATGATGGCAGTCGCGATCTTAGTTCCGCCGATATCGACAGAGCAGACGTACTTGTTCTCCATGTCGCTCTCCTTAGGAGATAAAAACAACTACAGGAAATGAAGGCTGCGTTATCGCCGCAGCTTGGTAAAGGTTTCCCGGGTGTCCGAGGTTGGGGTGAAAGCGGTCGGGCGTTGACCTAATGGGTCACGCTCGACCGCTTGAGCCCCAAAATCGGGTGCCCGGGGAAGCTTTACAGGAGACCGTTGTCCTGGAGGACCTTCTTAATAGCCTCGACGTTCTCGCCGGTCATGGCCTTCACCGGGCGCGGCATGGTCGGGCTGTCGAAGATACCCATGAGGTTCATAGCGGTCTTGAAGGCGCCGACGCCACCGGCATAGCCCTGGACGCCCGAGGTGACATCCCAGATATGCGAAATCTCATTGAGGCGATCCTGCTCGGCCTTGACGGTAGCCCAGTCACCAGCCTGAGCGGCCTTCCACTGACGCACGTAGCCCTCGGGCTCAACGTTGGCGAGACCCGGGACGGAACCGTCGGCGCCACCGAGGTAAGCGCCGTCGACAACAACCTCGTGACCGGTGAGGATGCTCATCGGATGGCCGTTCTTCTCGTTCTCCTGAACGAGGTAGCGGAACGAGATGTCATCACCCGAGGAATCCTTGACGCCGGCCAGAACGCCCTCGGCACCGAGCTTGGCAAGGAGCTTCCAGGGGAGCTTGGTGTGGACACACACGGGGATGTCGTAGGCGAAGATGGGCAGGTCGAGTTCCTCATGCAGGATGCGGAAGTGCTCCTCGACCTCGGTCATGCCCTGCAGGGCATAGAACGGGCAGGTGGCGACGAGAGCATCGGCGCCCAGCTCCTGAGCGACCTTACCGTGCTCGATCATGCGCTCGGTCTCGGTGTCGATGATGCCGACCAGAACGGGAACGCGGTGGTCGACGATACGGACGGCCTCGGCGATGATCTGACGGCGACGCTCGTCGGTGGAGAAGACGACCTCACCCGAGGAGCCCAGGAAGAACAAGCCATCGACGCCGGCATCGATCATGCGGTTGATGCTGCGCTCAAAGGAGGCAACGTCGAGCTGGTGATCTTCGGTATCGGGAACAACGACGGGAGGGATAACGCCGGTGAATTTCTGAGTTGCCACAAGAATCTCCTTAGTTGTCTGGCGGGCAGCCCTATGCCGCCCACTCTTGTTGGCAGTGTCCAGGCCGCCTAGGCCAAAGAACACGGGTAGAACGTTTGGTTAAAGAAGTCGACGACTTCGTTTTCGAACGCATTGATGCGCTCGTGAGCGTATTTGGCATAGACGATATGCCTCCGGTCACACTCAAGACCGTTGAATACGGCAAACTGGCCCTTGGGGTCGCTCGCGGCATCCATGAGCGATGTGCCCATGAGCACCGATCCGCGCACCCGAGACGACAGCGCCTCAAGGCCACCGGGAATTGGATTGGCAACCGCCGTGCAGGCGAGGCCCCGCTCGTCCAGAGCAGAAACCGCCAGCGCGACTCCGCCGCCAAGGCCCTCGCCCCATGCAAAGATGCGGTCGGGGTCCATGCCATCAAGATTGCGCGCCACCTTCGCCAACGCGCAACCCCAACGGACGCGCTCGACAAAAGCGGACGAAGAAATCCCCCGCTGCAGGTCGTCCGCACCAGCAACATCGTCATCCAGCGCGAGGACGGCATACCCCATGGCGGCAAATCTCGTCATGTGATGCCAGCCGCGCACAGGCCGATCGATGTCGTGGAACATCAGGCACAGCGGCACGCGCTCAGATACTCGGGCACGACCGACAGGCTCGATCAAACGGGCGTGAATCGCATCGTCACCGAGCTCAAAGGAGACCTCCGAGTAACGGGCGCAGGGGTTAACAAAGTCAATCGCCGTAATGGCCAGGCCTTGAATCTCAAGATTCGAAGCGCATGTCTCTAAATCAGAAACATCTGCTTGGACATCACCGCGCCAGTCCCGATATTCTGCGAGCCTTGACGAAACCGTTCCAGGAATTCCCACGAGCCCGGGGACAATCAGCTCGTCAACATTGCTCTCGCACTTAGACATGAGCCTCCCCTCCCTTGCAGAAAAACGGAATGATCAAATCGTCAAAATCCTGAATCTCCTCGTGGCCAAAGCCTTCAAAGAACTCATGACGCTTTTCGCAGGTCAGGTTGTTATAGACCGCAAACTGCGTCGCTGGCGGACAGACGATATCGGCTGTGCCAGTGCCAAACAGCACGGGGCATTTGACCATAGGGGCAAAGTTCTTGGAATCGAAGTACGCCAGCTTGGCATAGGCTTCGTCAATACGAGTCGAGTCCTCATCAAACCAGCGAGACCAATAGCGCAGGCCTTCGTAGGCAATGTCGTCGGCATCCAAATCCCAGACCAGGCGGAAATCCGACAGGAAGGGATAGAGGATGGCGGCACGATTGATAAGCTCGCTATTAAGCGCACAGGTCGCAATACCCAAACCGCCGCCCTGCGACGCGCCGTTCACAAACACACGGGCAAGATCGATGCCCTCGAGCTCACGAACAATACGGCACAGGATTCGAATATCTTGGTGTAAGCGGACATAGTAGAGGTTGGCCGGGTCGCCGTCGATGCCGGCGACGATATGCCCGGCAACCGTTGTGCCCTCAAATCCACCAATGTCCTCGGAGGGACCTCCTTGGCCGGGGCAGTCGAGGGCGATGAGTGCCATGCCCATGCCCGCAAACGACGCCTGCTCAAACCAGCTGCGGCTTGCACCCGGATACCCATGAAACTGAAGCACCAATGGCACGGGCTCGTCCGAGACGGGTTTAAGGTACTTGGCATGCAGGCGAGCGCCACACATGCCGGTATACCAGAGGTCGAAAAGCTGGCAGGTCGCGGCATCGGTGACCGATGCCGTCTCGATCGCATAGTCAAGCCCGACGGCGTCGGCCTCGGCCATGCGATCCTTCCAAAAGAGATCGAAATCTGATGGACGGGGCATGGCGCCTCGATATTCACCAAATTGATGTTGTAGCTCCTGAGCACTTGGCATGGCTCGTGAACCCAACCTTTCGAAATCGCAACGGAGGTGCGCCCGGCAAGGGAACCGGGCGCACGGGAGGGAAAGCGAGGTTACTCGCCGAGCTTGGGATGCAGCAGCGACGGCGCAGCGCCGAGCAGCATCTTGGTGTAGGGGTCCTGGGGGTGCTGGAAGACCTGCTTGGCCTCGCCCTGCTCGACGATCTTGCCGCCATTCATAACGATGATGTCGTCAGAGATATAGCGGACCGTCTGGATGTCATGGCTGATGAACACCATGGCCAGGCCGAGCTCCTTCTTAAGGTCGGTGAGCAGGTTCAGAATCTGCGCGCGGACCGAAACGTCCAGAGCCGAGGTGGGCTCGTCGGCGATGATGGCATCGGGGTTCAGCGACAGGGCACGGGCAATTGCGACGCGCTGACGCTGGCCGCCCGAAAGCTGGCCGGGAAGAACCTCGGCAGCGGAGCTGGGCAGACCGGTGAGCTCCAAGAGTTCCTTGACGCGCTTCTCCTGCTCGGCCTCGGTACCCAGGTTGTGGACGCGCATGGGGTCGAGCAGCTGCTCGCGAACGACCATGCGGGGGTTGAGCGCCGTGGCCGGGTTCTGGAACACGACCGAGATGACGCGACCCATGTGGCGACGGTCCTCGGCGGTACGTTTGGTAACGTCCTTGCCCTTAAAGTAGACCTTGCCGCTCGTGGGGGCCTGCAGGCCGCACATGACGTTAGCGGTGGTGGACTTACCGCAACCGGACTCGCCGACGATGCCGATCGTCTGACCGGGCATGAGCTTAATCGTTACACCCTGGACGGCGTGAACCAGGTTGGGGTGCAGAATCGAGCCGGTACGGGTCCTAAAGGTGACGTGGACGTCATCAAGGAAGATGATCGGCTCGACGCCGTTGACTGCGGTATCGCTCATCTACATCACCTCCGCGTGAGGGGTCAAACCATTTGCCTTGAGCACCTCGTCGGGGAGCTCGGAATAGAAGTGCTCGGTGCCGGGCACGCGCTTGAAGACCGGACGGGTATCCAGGCCAATACGCGGATGGCTCGAGCGGGGTGCGAAGCGATCGCCCTTGGGGAAATCGCGCGGGCTGGGAACGGCGCCGGGGACCTGGTGCAGACGGCCCGAGCCGCTCTCGATGGACAGAACGGAGCCCAGAAGACCGCGGGTGTACTCGTGGATCGGGTTGGTGAGCAGCTCCTTGGTGGGTGCCTGCTCGATAACCTGGCCAGCGTACATAACCGTGATGTTATGGGCAACCTCGGCGACCAGAGCCAGGTCATGCGAAACAAAGATCATGGCAAAGCCGAGCTTGGCCTGAAGATCGTTGAGCAGCTTGATGACCTGCTTCTGGACGGTAACGTCCAGAGCGGTCGTGGGCTCGTCGCAGATGACCAGCTTGGGGTCGCGGGTAAGGGCCATAGCGATCAGGACACGCTGACGCTGGCCGCCGGAAAGCTCGTGCGGATAGCTCTCGAGCGTGCGCTTGGGATCGAGGCCGACGAGCTCCAGGAGCTCCTCGGCGCTGCGGGTTCCGCCGCGCTTGGTGAGCTGCTTCATCTGGGCAGAGATGAGCATGGAGGGGTTGAGCGAGGACAGGGCGTCCTGATAGACCATAGCGATATCGGTACCGCGCAGGCCGAACCATTCCTTCTTGCTCATCTTGAGCAGGTCACGGCCCTCCCAGAGAACCTCGCCGGAAAGATGCTCGTCATCGTCGGTCAGGCCCATGATGGCCAGCGTGGTGATGGACTTACCGCAACCGGACTCGCCCACCAGGCCCATGGTCTGACCAGGACGGACGTCAAAGTTGACATGGTCGACAACGTTGATATCACCGTGATGCTCAAACTGAATGCAGAAGTCACGGACCGAGAGAATCGGCTCAACGGACTCGTCGGGCACGTGGCGATCGTCACGCTTGAGCTCGACATCGCGCAGGGCGCCAAGGCGAGCGGAGAGGGACTGGGCCTGCTCCTTGTAGGCGCGAACGGGGTCGGAGACCAGCAGATCGGCCTCGCGACGCTTGGAGGAATCGGTAGGATCCAGGGCGGCGGAGGGAGCAGCGGCCATGGCGTCGGTAATGCCCTCGGAGAGGATGTTGAGCGCCAGGCAGGTGATCATGATGGCCAGGCCCGGGAACAGCGCCTGCCACCAACGACCGGCGAGCACGCCGCCGCGGGCGTCGGCGAGGATGTTGCCCCAGGTAGCGGTGGGCTCCTGGATACCAGCGCCGATGAAGGTCAGCGAGGCCTCGAAGATGATGGCGTCGGCGACCAGGGTAACGGTGAAGACCATGATCGGGGCGATGCAGTTACGCAGAACATGCTTGATCAAAATCCACGGAGCCTTGGCGCCGGAAACGATGACCGCGCGGACATAGTCCTCGCCGTACTCGGACACGATATTGGCGCGCACGATACGGGCAATCTGCGGAGTGTACATAAAGCCGATGGCGAAGATGATCGACGGCACGGAGTTGCCCAGGATGGAGACGAAGACGGCCGCGAGGGCGATGCCCGGGATGGACATGATGATGTCCAAGATACGCATGATCGTCTCGGAGACGGCCTTGCGCGAAACCGCTGCAAGGGCGCCCACGACCGAGCCGCAGACCAGAGCCATGGCAGTGGCGCCAAAGCCGATAATCAGCGAGTAACGACCACCGTAGAGCATACGCGACAGAATGTCGCGACCCTTATCGTCGGTACCGAAGATAAATCCGTTGCCGGGAGCCTGGCGAGCCGTAAAGATCTCGACCGGGCTATAGGGGGCAAGAAGGGGCGCCAGAATCGCAGTCAGGGCGACCAGCACCAGCACGACGGCTGCAATCTTAGAAGACAGCGTCATCTTCTTCCAGCCACCGAGCTTGAGCCCCTTGGAGGCAGCCTTCTCGAGCTGCTCGGTTTGCTTCTCTCGAATCTTTACCATAATCTACACCGTCCTGATGCGCGGGTTGATGAGCAGGTAGAGCATGTCAACCACGATGTTGATGATGATGAAGGCAAGAGCAACGACGATGACGACGCCCTGAACCAGGTTCGCCTCGTTGCCCTGAACGCCCTGCAGAATCGCGGTGCCCATGCCGGGGAGGTTGAAGATAACCTCGATGACGACGGCGCCGCCCATGAGGTAACCGATCTTAAGACCGAGGGTGGTGACCGGGGTGATCAGCGCATTGCGAAGAACGTTGATGCCGACGACGACCTTCTCGGGAACGCCGGCGCCGCGAGCCATACGGACATAATCCTTGTCGAGCTCCTCGACCATGGCGGTACGCACGATACGAGTCATCTGGCCCGTCAGCGGAAATGCCAAGGCGATAGCGGGCATGATCATACGTCCCAGATAGCCAACCGGATTCGTGGTGAAGTGAGGCAGAGCACCCGATGCCGGGAGCACCTTAAGGTAGGAAGAGAACAGCAGGATCAACAGAACGGCAAGCCAGAACGACGGGGTTGCCAAGCCGGCGATGGAAAAGACGCGGATCACTTGGTCCGGCCATTTGTCGCGATACAGTGCCGCGATGACGCCGAGCAAAAACGAAACGACCGCACCGATAGCAAGACCGATAAAGGTCAGCTGCATCGTGACGGGCAGGGCCGTGGAGATGCGCTTGGCAACGGAGTTGCGAGCAGCACCATAGGTGCCCATGTCGCCATGGATCAAATCGCCCATATAGCGCACGTAGCGCACGGGCCAGGGGTCGTCCAGACCATACTTCTCATGGTACTCGGCAACCGCCTCGGGCGAGGCACCGTCACCCAACGCCGTGTAGGCGGGGTCGGTCTTGGAGAACGACATAAGGAAGAACACCAGGACGGTGACGCCCAATGCCATGATCGGCAGCGCCACAAGACGCCTTCCAATCAAACGTAGCAAGTTGTTCACGTTCTCTCCCCTTTCTTTTGTCGGTAGGACCAACTGGTATATGAGTACGGGTACTCATTACAAGACCCGAGCGACATCGTTGCCGCCCGGGTCTTTGTTTCAACTATGAGGATACGGCCCCAATGACCGACATCCTGCATACAGACTCAAGCGAGTCTTACGCCTTGACGGTCGCAACGCCCCTGAAGGACATGCTCGTCGTGCCGATGCCCTTGAAGCCATCGAGGGCCTCGCCGTTGGGCGCAGTGGACGGATCGTCCCAGGAAGCGGAGACGGTCTTGACGTGGACAACGGGGTACAGAACGGCGTTGTCGGCAATGATGTCGAAGCACTCGTTCCACTTCTTCTGCTGCTCGTCGCCCTCGGCGGCAAGAGCCTCGTCCATGAGACTGTGGAGCTTCTGCCACTCAGCGGACTCCTTCCACGGGCAACGGGTCTGCATCCAGACGTTGTCGCCGTACCACCAGTTGAGCAGCAGGTCGGGGTCGGCGCCGAAGCAGGAAGGATCGCCAGGGGCAAGGAGGATATCGTAGGCCTCGCCGCCGTCGATGGCAGCGTAGGTGGCCGGCGAGGTATCGGTCTGGATGGTCACATCGAAGCCGAGAGCGTCGAGGTCGTTCTTGACCTGGGCGGCCATGCCCTTAATCTGCTCGTTGTCGGTGGTGCGCAGGGTGATGGCACCCGGGGTGATGCCAGACTCCTCGATGAGCTTCTTAGCCTTCTTGGCGTCGGTCTTGTACACCGTGGAAGCCTCATGATAGTTGGTGAAGCTCTTGGGCAGGTAGCAGCTGGCAGCGGTGGCAAGGCCGGCGAAGGTGTTGCTGACCATCTTCTCGGTGTCGAGCGCATACATGACAGCCTGACGGACCTTGACGTTGTTCCAAGGCTCCTTGGCGACGTTGAACATGATGAAGCGGGTGCCGAAACCCTGAACGTTATCGATCTTGCAGCCGGCGCTCTCGAGCTGGTCGACGGCGTCAGCGGTAACGAGCTCCATAACGAGCGTGGAGCCCTCCTGCTGAGCGGTAACGCGAGCGGTGGGGTCGGTCAGGATGCTGTACTGGATCTTCTTATCCTCGGCAGCATACTCACCGTTGTACTCGGGGTTGGGAACCAGGGTGATCTCGGTATCGGAGATAGAGTCGTACATCCAGGGGCCGGAACCGATCGGCTGCTTGGCGCGATCCTCCTCGGTCTGGGTGGCCGGGGTAACGCGGACGATGGCCAGACGATCCTTGAGCAGGGAGAAGTTGGGGACCTTAGTCTTGACCGTCACGGTGCTGGCGTCCTTGGCCTCGATGGACTCGAAGGGCTGGAAGAACGGAGCATAGGTAGCGGAAGCGGCGCAAGCGGTGTAGGAGGCAACGACATCGTCAGCGGTGACCTCGGTGCCATCGGAGAACTTGGCGCCCTTGCGGATGGTGACCTCGAAAGTGGTGTCGTCCACAGACTTGGGATCGTCGGTGGCGAGCTCGTTGAAGGTGCTGTAGTCGTGGTAATCGATGCCGTAGAGGCCCTCGACGACGTGCCAGTTAGCACCCAGGCCCACAGCGGAGCCGGTGCTGGCGGGATCGAAGCTGGACGGAGCGTAAGCGGAACCAGCGGTGATCACGCCGCCGCCACGGTTGGCGGAATCGGTGGAGCCGGAAGCGGAACCCTCGTCGCTAGAGCTGCCACCGCAGCCAGTGAGACCAAGGCCGGCGACAGCAGCGACGCTGCCGGTGAGGCCGAGGAACGAACGCCTGGACATACCCTTGTTGATGATGGCCATGTCTTCTCCTATCAATAGAGAATCTTACTCGGGAGCACCTAGACGTGCCCCCGCGCAACTTGCGGACGATATATACCTTACCTACCGACGAACCCAACTGAGGTGCCGCGCTCGGCGACCGATACATACATACGCTTGAACGGTATTTACTACCGTTCACCGAATTCATTGACAAATGATTCGCCAGACAGTATGTATCGGCGAGGTGAGATATCAGTCTTCGTCAACCCGCAGGATAGCAGGGTTTTCGCTTGGGTTAGTCAAACGTTTTAGCGTTAATAAAACCCGAAATCAGCAGGCAATCATGGCGAAATAAATGGTTGAAAATCGCGCAATCATGTATATCAGTTGTTTAGGCTCGTGTTTAGCTATCGGAATGGCCAGCCGCCGCCTCGGCGCGCTCGGCATTCCATGCAACGAGTGCCTCGTGGACCGCCTTGGCAACATCGGCAGGTATGCCGCGAACTTTCGCGATCTCTTGCTCGCTCGCCGCGCGCAAACGCTTCATCGAGCCAAAATGGCGCATAAGGGCACGTTTTCTGGTGGGTCCCACGCCTGGAACGTCATCGAGCACCGAAACCGTCATGGCTTTATCGCGCAACTCACGGTGGAACGTGATGGCAAATCGGTGGGACTCATCGCGTACCTGTTTAATTAGATAGAGCGAAGCAGACCCGGTCGGCAGCACGACAGGAGTCTCGTCCCAAGGCACAAAAACTTCCTCGTCGGCCTTCGCCAAGCCACAAACTGGTATATCGAGCCCAAGAGCCTCAAGTTGCTTGATCGCAGCGGTCAATTGCGGCTTACCGCCATCGACAACGAGCAAATCGGGGCGCGAGCCAAAGCGCTCGTCGGCCATGCGCTCGGGAGCATAGCGTCGTCCCAAAACCTCGGACATCGACACGAAGTCGTTTGCCTCGTCCAATTCGGCCTGAATTTTAAAACGACGGTACTGGCTCTTGTCGGCGCGCCCGTTGGTAAACACCACCATCGAGGCGACCGTAAAGGTGCCATGCAGTGTAGAGATATCGAAGCACTCGATACGCAACGGCGGCGATGGCAGCGCCAACGCACTTTCGAGCTCCAGGAGCGCTTGATTGGTGCGGTCGTCAGCGTACCCCGTTCGCATCATGTAGCGCATGAGGGCATGGCGCGCATTTTTGGATGCCATATCGAGCAGACGGTGCTTTTCGCCACGCTGCGGCCTATGGAGATGGCAGGAACGCTCACGCTTGCCCGCAAGCCACTCCCCCAGCGCCTCCGCATCCTCAAGCTCGACGGAAAGGTTGACCTCAGCTGGAATATCAGCCGTCTCGTCGTAATAGCGCTTAAGAAAGCCCGACTGGAGCTCTTCCTCGTCAACATCAAGACCCTTGTCGAGAATGAACTCGCAGGTGCGAACTGTTCGGCCCTCGCGAACGACGAAGACGCAAGCGGCGGAGATGGTCTCCTCGCGATAGAACCCGATGACATCGATATCGACACTGGAGGGAAAAACGACTTGCTGACGATCGTCCAGACCCCTGATGACCTCCAAACGACGTTTGACGCGTGCCGCGCGCTCAAAGTCGAGCGCCTCGGCGGCATCCGTCATCTCGGAGGTCAGCTCATCGACGACATCCTTGCGATGGCCCGACAAAAAGCGCTCGACACGCTTGACGTTCTTGGCATAGTCTGCCGGGGAAATCGCGCCGACACACGCACCCGGGCCGCGCCCGACATGGTAGTCAAAGCAGGGACGCCCGTTTTGTGCGCAAATCATATTGACGATGTCTTCCTCGCCCTTGTGGGACTCGATGGTACGGCGACAACGACGCCACTCCGCACAGGATGCAGAGCAGATGGGGATAACCTTGCGCAGCGTATCTATCGTCTCACGTGCCGCACGGCTATCGGTATAGGGTCCAAAATAGCGCGTTCCCGGCTTATGACGCTCACGCGTGTATTTGATCGCGGGATACAGGTCGCCCTTTGTAATGGCGATAAAGGGGTAGCTCTTGTCATCCTTGAGGTCGACGTTAAAGTACGGATGGTACTGGCCGATCAGGTTGCGCTCGAGTACAAGCGCCTCATGCTCGGTTTCGACAACGATGTAGTCAAAGCTCGCCACCAGCTGCATCATCAGCGGGATCTTTTGACGCTCATCCTGCAGTGTCACGTATTGACGCATGCGGGCGCGCAGGTTTTTCGCCTTGCCCACGTAGATGACATCGCCCTTGGCATCCTTCCAAAGGTAGCATCCGGGCTGTGTGGGAACGCGCGAAACCTGCTCGGCAAGCGTTGGTATGTTGTCGTGACCGGCCACGCGCACCTACTTACGACGAAGCAGCGCCGAGACCTCGGGCATCTTAAGGACGACGGCAAGGCCAAAGGTAACAACAAGCGAGGCGACACCCGCAACGCAAACGTAGCCAAGAGTAATCAGAATCGAGCCGCCAAGTGCCCCGACAAAGTGTTCAAGCGCCCACATGACGCCGGCGCCTGCGGCAGCACCTAGGCCACCGAGCAAAAGGCCAAAGAAACCGCCATGTAGGATAGATTTGACCTGAAGGCCACGCAGGCGACGACGCAGCCACCACAGCGAACAGCCGACCAAGATCACGTAGTCGACGACATACGAAAGCGCGATTGCCGGCATACCGAAGCCCAGCACAACGCCAAACAGCAGAACCGAGCCGGCCTGGCCGATGGCGGAATACAGGCAATAGCGGCTATAGGGCTTCATGTCGAGCAAGGCAGAGAAGCTCTTCTGCATCAACACGACCACGCCGTAGAGCGGCAGCGAGAGCGCCAGGTAGACAAGGTACTCGGACACCAGCGCCACGCCGGATTCATCGAACTTGCCAGCACAGTAGATCATATTGAGCGGACGTGCGAAGACAATCAGGTACAGTGCGAACGGAATCAGGAAGAACAGCATCTGGGCGACGCCACACGAAATACCCGTGCGAACGCTGTCGTAATCCTTCTCCTGTGCGTCATGAGAGAGCTCGGTATAGAGCGCCGTCGAAAGCGAGGCGGCAATCAGCGCGTAGGGCAGCGTGTACCACAGGCGCGCATAGGCGATGACGGAAGGACCCGTCTCGGGCTGGACCACCAGCGCGGCAGCGTTGGTGATAGAAGTCGAGACAAACATGCACACCGTGGCGAGCAGCGTCGGGATACCGAGCGCAATCGTCTGGCGCAGCGCGGGGTCCTTAAAGTCGATATGGATATGGGGATGCACGCCGTGCTTGCCAAGCGCGGGAATCTGACATGCCATCTGAACAAAGACACCGAGGGTCGTACCGGCCGCAATCAAGATGATGCCGGCACGTTCGCCAAACTGTGCGGACACGGGCGCAAAACCCATAAAGCTCGCAATGACGATCACATTGTTGAGGACCGGGGCAAACGTCGACCAGAAGTAGTCGCGGTGTGCGTTGAGAACGCCCGAGAACACCGAGCCCAAACCATAAAACAGAATCTGGATGGCAAAGAAACGGAACATGAACGCAGCGGTATCCATGCTGCCGCCGTCACCCGAAAGGAACGATTGCGTCCAGATAAAGCCCGGGGCGAACACGGTCCCCAGCAACGAAATGCCACCCAGCACCAAAAGCAGAATGCCGAGCAGGTTGCCCACGTACTCGTTCGAGGCCTCGCGACCCTGCTCACGCCTCACGCCCATGTACACGGGCAAAAACGCCGTCACGAGCATGCCGCCCATCACGAGTTCGTAGAGCATATTGGGCAGGTTGTTGGCGACCTGATAGGAGGACGAGAGTAGCGACATGCCGATAGCGGCCGCCATTGCCCACGTGCGGATAAAACCGGTGACGCGAGACACGATGGTCAGGATGGTCATAAGCCCGGCGGAACGACCAACCGTGGAGTAGTCCGACGAGCCCATGTCGTCAGTGTCATCTCGCGACGAAGAAGCTTCGGATGAGGGTGTCTGAGGCGCAGATTCTTTTGCAAAATGAGCTCCGCGCTTCAATTCTTCCTGCGGCATCGCTCAGTCCTCTCTCGTAATCGCGGCAACCGTCGCCCCGCAAAATGCAATTAAATCATCGGGTGCAAGCTCGAGCTGATAACCACGCTTGCCTCCCGAAATAAAAATGGTATCCCAAAGGACACATGTCTCATCAATGAGCGTCCGGTAGCGTTTTTTCATACCGACCGGGCTGCAGCCGCCGCGAATGTAGCCAGTCGCCGCAAGCAAATCCTTCACATGCATCATGGCCAAGGACTTCTCCCCCGCGGCACGCGCGGCGGACTTTAGATCGAGCTCGTCGGCAACAGGGATACAGCACACGACATAGTCGTTGGACGGTGTCACGCAGACCAAAGTCTTAAATCCTTGACCGGGCTCCTCGCCAAGCTGCTCCGAAATCGCGACACCCAGGCCCACCGACTCATCACCATCGTCTTCGTACGTATGTAGAACATAGGAAATGCCGGCGCTTTCCAGCTCGCGCATCGCATTGGTTTTTGGCGTCTTTACAGCCTTTGCCATGACATATCCTTTCCCTCGCATTCGGACGCAAGGATTAAGTATATGTCCAATTCGGCTGCATACGTCACTTCGGCACAGCAAGCGCCATCGAATCACAAGGAGTCGATGGCGCCCATAAACTGAATCGCCTATTTATTGAGCATCAAGTTGAGCCTGACGCTCCCGGTCACGCCTGAGCAACGGCGCCAAAAACTTGCCCGTATAACTCTGCGGACAGTCCGCAACCTGCTCCGGTGTGCCCGAAACCACGACGGTTCCGCCGCCGTTACCGCCCTCGGGACCCATATCGATCAGGCGGTCGGCAACCTTGATGACATCAAGGTTGTGCTCAATCACCAGCACCGTGTTGCCCGCATCGACCAAACGCTGCAGCACATCGAGCAGCTGGCGGACGTCCTCAAAATGAAGACCGGTCGTCGGCTCGTCCAAAATATAGAACGTCTTGCCCGTCTGGCGTCGATGAAGCTCCTTGGCGAGCTTCACACGCTGCGCCTCGCCGCCCGAGAGCGTCGTGGCGGGCTGGCCCAGGCTCACGTAGCCTAAGCCTACATCGTACAGCGTCTGGAGCTTGCGCTTAATCTGCGGGATATTCCCAAAGAAGGCCAGCGCCTCGGTGACGCTCATGTCGAGCACGTCCGAGATGGTCTTGCCACGGTAGGTGACCTCGAGTGTCTCGCGGTTGTAGCGTTTACCGCCGCAAACTTCGCAGGGGACGTAGATATCGGGAAGGAAGTGCATCTCGATCTTGATCTGCCCGTCGCCCTTGCACGCCTCACAGCGCCCGCCACTCACATTAAAGGAGAAACGACCCGGCGAGTAGCCGCGCGCCTTCGACTCCGGCGTACTCGCAAACAGTGCGCGAAGATCATCCCACAGGCCGATATAGGTAGCAGGGTTGGAACGCGGCGTACGGCCAATCGGCGACTGGTCGATATCGATAACCTTATCGATACACTCAATGCCCTCGATTTTCTTATACGGACCCACAGGGCGCGTCGAGCGGTGAATGGCATTCGTAAGGGCAGGCGCAATGGTGTCGGTAACCAGGGAGCTCTTGCCCGATCCCGACACGCCGGTAACAACCGTAAGCGTACCAAACTCGATCTTGGCAGTAACGTTTTTGAGGTTGTTGGCTCGAGCGCCCGTAATTTTAAGGCAGCCGCGACCGGGCTTGCGCCGTTCATCAGGCACCCGAATCATTCGTTTGCCGGTCAGGTAAGCGCCCGTCATCGACTCAGGACACGCCATGATATCAGCAGGCGTTCCCGCCGCGACTACGTGCCCGCCGTTGACACCGGCGCCGGGCCCCATGTCGATCACGTAGTCGGCGGCACGGATTGTATCCTCGTCGTGTTCGACAACGATAACGGTATTGCCGATATCGCGCAGGCGCTCGAGCGTCTTAATCAGGCGCTCGTTGTCACGCTGATGAAGACCGATCGAGGGCTCGTCCAGAATATAGAGCACGCCCATGAGACCCGCGCCGATCTGCGTTGCCAGTCGAATACGCTGCGCCTCGCCACCGGAAAGCGTCGCCGAGGCACGATCGAGCGTCAGATAGTCGAGTCCAACATCGACCAGAAAACGCAAGCGCTCCAGGATTTCCTTGACGATACGGCCGCCGATAAACTGTTGGCGCTCGGTGAGTTCCAGGCCCTCAAAAAACTCGAGCGATTCACGGCACGACAGGCAACAAACCTCGTAAATGGACTTGCCGCCCACGGTGACGGCAAGCATCTCGGAGCGCAAACGAGCGCCGTGGCAGGTCGAGCACGGCTCCTCGCGAATGTACTTCTCCAGGCGCGCCTTGGTGTTCTCGTTCGTCGTCTCGGTATAGCGTTCGTACAGGATGTTGCGAACGCCCGAAAACTTTGTATCCCACTGGCTGCGACGCCCATCGAGCTTTTGATAGTCGACCGAAATCTTCGTGTCGCCCATGCCATCCAAAAACGCACGACGCACGCGAGGGGGCAAGTCCCCCCACGGCGTATCGGCGCTCACCTTAAAGTGTTTGCAGACCGCAGCAAAAATCTGCGGATAGTAGTTCGAATTGCCAAACAGGCTACCAAAGACTCCGTCGGCAATGGACTTCGAGGGATCCTCAATCAGCGCCTCGGCATCAACGGTTTTCTTAAAGCCCAGGCCGTCGCACTCAGGACATGCGCCATAGGGAGCGTTGAACGAAAAGTCGCGGGGTTGTAGGTCGTCGATGGAGTGCCCGTGCTCCGGGCATGCCAGAGCCAACGAATACTCCAGTAGCTCGCCCTCGGTCCCCTCGGGAGCGTCGCGATCGGGCAGCATGTATACGTTCACATTACCGTGCGCCAAGGCAGTCGCCTGTTCAACAGACTCGGCGATACGGCCCAGAGAATTCTCACGGATCACGATGCGGTCGACTACGACCTCGATATCGTGTTTGAACTTCTTGTCCAGATCGATCGGATCATCGAGCGAGCGCACTTCGCCGTCGACACGCACGCGGCTAAAGCCCTCGGCGCGAAGGTCCTCAAACAGTTTGGTGTACTCGCCTTTTCGCCCGCGCACCACCGGTGCCAGCACAAACGCGCGGCGACCCTCCCCCGCCGCCAAGACTTTGTCGGCAACCTGGTCGGTCGTCTGGCGCTCAATGACGCGGCCGCATTCGGGACAGTGCGGGGTGCCCACACGGGCGAACAGCAGGCGCAGATAGTCATAAATCTCGGTTACGGTGCCAACCGTCGAGCGAGGGTTTTTAGACGTCGTCTTTTGGTCGATCGACACCGCCGGCGAAAGGCCGTCGATTGAATCCAAGTCGGGTTTGTCCATCTGGCCCAAGAACTGGCGCGCATAGCTCGAAAGACTCTCGACGTATCGACGCTGGCCCTCGGCATAGATAGTGTCAAATGCCAGCGAACTCTTGCCCGAGCCAGAAAGACCGGTAATGACCACGAGTTGGTCACGCGGAATGGAAACATCGATATCACGGAGGTTGTGCTCACGAGCGCCGCGAATAACGATAGAAGAATCAGACATGGAAGCTCCTTGCCTCCTATTGCATCGAATCATACTGTCGATGAGTTTAGCGCACTCGACGCGCACAGATGTTCGTAATACAAGATTCGCAGACCTTTAGCTTTGCGTATCGGGTGCTTTGTTTCTCGAAATGCCGTGGAAAGGTTACAGTAATCTACTACTGAACTTAATTTGCTGTAACAGAGGAACGTCCATGACCGAAGATATCCCCCTTGAAATCACTTCGAGCGACATGGCCAATCTGCCCATATTCATCGCCGTCCTTATCGTGGCCACCGTCGTCGTGCGCGTGTATTTTTCAATCAAACACAATGAAAAGCCGCCCATTGCCCGCGTCTTTTGGTGCGCGACGCTCCTCATCCCGCTCGGCATGGTAGCTGCATGGATTACGAATCAATTGCTCGTAAATGAGGACAATTCCCTATGGGTCCTTTCTTATTCGGCGCTCGGTGCTACCGCCGTCATACTTCTTGTCGAGCCCTTGGTTTCGGGACTTATCGACCAAACCGATCTTGCGACGGGAACGGTTGCCTGTATTTGCCGTGACATCCTTGTCATCGCCGCTGTTTCAGCGCTCTCGTTCGTTTCACTCGAAATTGCCTGTAACGAAACGTTCTATCGCATTCCCGCCAACTCATTCGGGTTTTCCGTCGGGCTGCTCGCGACGGTTCTGCTCTCCCTTTATTTGCTGGGACAGCGTCATGGAGGCGTCATGGCCCTCGTGCCCGTCGCCTGTTGCATCCTTGGCATTGCCGAGCACTTCGTCATAACGTTTAAAGGCGAGGCCATCCTGCCAAGCGATATCTTGGCCCTTGGCACCGCAATGGAAGTGAGCGAGGGATACGAGTTTACCTTTACCGCCGGAATCGTAACCTCTCTAGCCCTGCTGGAGATTTCCCTGGGGCTTCTTTCGCTTATCCGACCGAGAAAGCTCCGTACGCCCACCCATGTCTTCCCCGCAATCGCCGCTAACCTCTGCGCTTTTCTGCTAGTGACCGTTGTGGGGCTCTCGGGCTTTTCCAGCATCGACTTGGAGCAGGCGCTGAATTTTGGATTTGACCGTTGGCAGCCCATCACCACGTATGCGTCTCAGGGTTTTATCACTTCGTTCACCGAAATGGTCAACGAGTTGCCCATTGAGAAGCCCGAAGACTATACGCCCGATGAGGCGCAGAGCATCGAGCAGGAGCTCGCCGCCACCTACGACAGCACGTATGGCTCGAGCGAGCAGCGCGCGGCGGCCGTTGCCCAGTTCAATGAAATCAAGCCGACGATTGTTGCCGTCATGAATGAGAGTTTTAGCGACCTTTCGTGCTTTGAGCAGCTCCAGGCGGCCGGGTACACCGGCCCCGCATTCTACAACTCGCTTCCCGACACACTTGTTCGCGGCACCATGCTCGCTTCGGTCGCCGGTGGCGGAACGGCGAACTCCGAATTCGAATTTTTGACCGGAGCGACAACGGCCTTTGTTGGATTGGGCAAAATCCCCTATCAGCTGTATCAGATGAATGGCGTCAACAGCCTGGCAAAGGACCTTAAAGAGCTTGGGTATACCGCTACGGCTATGCACCCGCAAAACCCCGTCAACTACCATCGAGATAAAATCTATCAGCAGCTGGGCTTTGGAGACTTTCTTTCAATCGGCGATTTCGAAGGTGCGTCCTATTACCATGCCGGCGTATGCGACTACGTCACCTACGACAAGATACTCGACCTGCTTAGAACCGACGAAGCCCCGCAGTTCATCTTTGACGTCACGATGCAAAATCACGGCGGCTACGACTATGGCACCGTTCCCGCCGAGGAGCTGACAAACTATTGGGTTGAGGGAGCCAGCGAGGGTGCCAATAGCGCGCTCAACACCTATCTTACCTGCATCAACGCATCCGACCGGGACCTCGAGTACTTTATCAACGAGCTCCGCAATATCGGCAGACCGGTTGTCCTTGTCTTTTTTGGCGACCATCAGCCGAGCGCCGCAACGACTCTCAACGACGAGCTGTACCCCCAGGAAGATACGGCAAGCCACGCTTTCCGTATCTATCAGTCGACATATTTTGTCTGGGCTAACTATGAAATCGCCGGCAATACCGAGCTCAACGTCTACGACACCGTCGGGGCAAACGAGATTGCAGCCATTACCCTTAATAAGATCGGCGCCCCGCTCACCGACTATCAAAAGGCTCTGCTTGCAACAAGGTCAGATGTGCCCACCATCAATGTCGCCGGCTACCTTGGTGCCGACGGGCTGCGCTACGACTTGGAATCTGAAGACAGCCCATACGCCTCGACGATCGACAAGCTGCAGCGCATGCAATACCTCGAGTTCGCCAGCAAAGTTCAGTAAGCCCGCCCATTCGCTTGGACCCATCGTATTGCAAGCACGCTCGGCCCAAATGCATCGCAAATGACTCCCGCTCGCAAACGAGGGTACAATGACGCTCGTGTCACATCACGGGGCTCCGGCCCCAACATATACAAAGGAGTCATACATGGGTTGCGAGCACGCACAGGCCGCCGGCGGACAAACGTCGCCGTCGCAATTTGAGGAGAACACGCTGTCCGAGGTCAAACGCGTCATCGCCGTGCTTTCCGGCAAGGGCGGTGTCGGCAAGTCGTTTGTCACCGGTGCCATCGCCACCGAGCTTGCCCGTCACGGCCACAAGGTCGGCGTCCTCGATGCCGACATCACCGGTCCCTCTATCCCCAAGATGTTCGGTATGAGCGGACGCCACGTCCATGCCCTTGGCAACCTTATGCTGCCCGAAATCTCCGAGCACGGCGTCAAGGTCATGAGCTCCAACCTTCTGCTCCAAAACGAGACCGACCCCGTCCTTTGGCGCGGTCCGGTCATCGCGGGCGCCATTAGGCAGTTCTGGAGCGAGACCTCGTGGGGCCCCATCGACTACCTGCTGGTCGACATGCCTCCGGGAACAGGCGATGTCGCGCTCACCGTCTTCCAGTCGCTGCCCGTCGACGGCATCGTCATCGTCACGAGCCCGCAGGATCTGGTCTCGATGATCGTCGCCAAGGCGGTCAACATGGCCGAGAAGATGAACGTCCCCATTCTGGGCATTGTCGAGAACATGAGCTATATCGAGTGCCCCGACTGCGGCAAGAAGATCGAGGTCTTTGGCAAAAGTAAGCTCCCCGAGGTCGCAGATCGCTATAACCTCGACATCTTGGGCCAGCTTCCCATTAATCCGGCACTCGCCGAGGCCTGCGATAAGGGCGAGGTCGAGACCGCGCTGCCCGATGGCATGTTGCCCAAGGCAGTCTCTGCCGTCGAGGCCATTACCCCGCACGAGACCGACGAGGCCTAAGTGAACACGAGCGCCTTCTATGACGTCCTGGTAATCGGCGGCGGGGCTTCAGGCCTCGCCGCCGCCATTACGGCCGCACGCGCTGGCAAAAGCGTCTGCATCGTTGAGCGCGATGTCGCCTGCGGCCTTAAGCTCCTTGCGACCGGCAACGGCCGCTGCAACCTCTCCAACGAATCGATTGATCCTCAGCGGTATAACCACCCCGCATTCGTCGAATCCGTCATGGGCCCCCAGCCCGAACAAGAGCTTATGGGTTTCTTCTCCTCGCTGGGCATCATGACAACCTCCGAGGAAGGCCGGCTGTACCCGCGCTCCCTTCGCGCCGAATCGGTGCGCGACGCACTTCTCAATGTTTGCAACCGCCTGGGTATCACCTTAATCTGCGGAGCCAACGTTGCCTCGGCACACAAAGCTTCCGAAGGCTGGGCACTCCAAATAGACCGTCCAGCGCGGGCGCTCAAGGCAAAAAAGCACGACGACCGAAAATCGGAGCTCCGCTCGCTTCGGAAAGCGCTCGCCGATGTCCCTCGCAAGAACGAGGCCCTGCAGGCACATGCCGTAATTATCGCCACGGGCGGCAACCCCACCGGTATCGCCGATACGTTTCGCCTCCCCCTCACTTCGCTGCGCCCCATCCTCTGCCCCGTATCGGCAACGGTCGTCGGCGATCGGGCGGCACTCAAGACGTTGGATGGCCTGCGCGTCCGCGCCCACTTGACGCTCGCCCGCAATCATAATGAGCTCTGGCACGAAGACGGTGAAGTCCTGTTTCGAGCCTTCGGTATCTCGGGCGTCGCTGTCTTCAACCTCTCCCGTCGTATCCAGCACGGCGATACGATCCTGCTCGACGTTTTCCCCGACCTCTCCAAAGACGAGATGCTCGATATGCTCAACCGGCGCGTTGAGCTGCTCGGTGGCTTTTCGCCCCGCGATCCTCGTTGGCTCGACGGCATGCTCGCCCCGCAACTCTCCCGCGTCGTCTGCACGGCGTTCGAGCAGTGCCATCCAGGCTCCAACGATGTCATCCACCTGGTCTCGATCCTCAAGCACTTTAAGTTGCTCGTCGAGGGAACAGCCGAGGAGCGCTCGGCGCAGATCACGCGTGGTGGCGTGCCCATCGAGAGCGTCTCAGCTCCCGACCTCTGCGTGAGCAACGCGGCAGGCGCCCCACTTTACATCTGTGGCGAGGCACTCGACATCGATGCTGATTGCGGCGGTTTCAACCTTGCGTGGGCTTGGATCTCGGGTATTCGCGCTGCAAGCAGCCTATAGCCGCGCAGTCTATAATCAAAACGCATTCGGGCCGTCTGGAACACCGGGCGGCCTCTTTCTTGCATCTAAGGAGACCTCGATGATCGAAATCACCCAAGTCCACGCGTCACTCGATGAGGCCGGCGACGAAACCGCCTGTCTTGCTATTGGTAGACGCGCCGTCAAACGAGCCCTGCGATGCGAGAATTCCCAGATTAAAGCCATTGAGCTCCATCGCAAGTCAATCGACGCCCGTAAAAAGCGAGATGTCCATTTTATTTTGAGCTTTCGAGTTGAACTGACAAGCTCCCGACTCGAGCAGGAGGTGGTCGACCGCGTCGCCGAGCGCGACCGCTCGCGCATCCGCATGGTAGACGGCGAGGCGCCTTCATTCCCCAACCCTGTCCCGAATGCACCCAAGGAGCGTCCCGTCGTTGTCGGCGCCGGTTGCGCCGGTCTCTTCGCCGCCCTGACCCTTGCCGAAGCGGGCCTTAAACCCCTGCTCATCGAGCGCGGCGACCCCGCACTTCGCCGCTCTGAAGCGATTGATCTCTTTCTTAAGGAGCGTATCCTCGACCCCGAAAGCAATATCCAATTTGGCCTGGGCGGCGCAGGGACCTTCTCGGACGGCAAGCTCAACACGGGAACCAAGAATCCTGCCCATCGACTGATTCTTGAGACCTTCGTCGAAGCTGGCTCACCTCGCGACATCCTGTGGGACGCCAAGCCGCACATTGGCTCTGACATCCTCCCCACCGTCGTCACCAACATTTCTCAACGCATCGAGCAGCTCGGTGGAACCGTCCGCTATCGAACAAAGCTCGTCAATATTCGAACCGATGGATCTGGCGCCATCACCGGCGTCGATGTCCAACCGCCCCAAGAAACCACAAGCGAGACAATCGCCACAAAGCACCTCATTCTCGCCTGCGGCCATTCCGCCCGCGACGTATTCGAGCTTCTCAAAGAACATAATGTTGCCCTCGCGCAAAAGACCTTTGCCATGGGTGTGCGCATCGAGCATCCACAGCGCGACATCGACCGCGCCCAATATGGCCCTTCGGCGGGGCACCCGGCACTCGGAGCAGCCCCCTACAAGCTTGTCGCCCATCTCCCCAACGGCCGCAGCGTGTTCTCGTTTTGTATGTGCCCCGGCGGACAGGTTGTCGCGGCTTCTTCCGAGCAGGGCCATCTGTGCGTCAACGGTGCCAGCCTTAATGCCCGCGACGGGCGCAACGCGAATGCCGCCCTACTCGTCAACATCACACCTGACGACCTTCCCGGCGATGATCCGCTCGCAGGCATTGAGCTCCAGCGCGCCTGCGAGCGAGCCGCCTATCGCCTGGGTGGCTCCAACTGGAACGCGCCGGCACAGCTCGTCGGAGATTTCCTTGCTAGACGCGCCAGCACGGCACCCGGAAAGGTAAAACCAACCTATCCACTTGGTGTGACCTGGACGGCGATCGACGATGCCCTCCCGCAGCATATCGTCGAGTCGCTTCGTTTGGGAATCCCCCTGCTCGGTAAGAAACTGCGTGGCTATGACCGCCCCGATGCGGTCCTCACTGGCGTGGAGACGCGTTCGAGCTCACCGGTCGCTGTCACCCGAGACCGAGCGTGCCATGCCGTGTCGACCCCGGGCCTCTACCCTTGTGGTGAGGGAGCTGGATATGCCGGCGGCATCATGAGCGCGGCCACCGACGGCATCCGTTGTGCTGAAGCCCTGATCGCAGACCTCTAACGCACAAATTCCAGCGCGCAAAAGACATAGGCCCCGAGCTCCACAGAGAACTCGGGGCCTGTTCGCTATTTCTTAAACCGTGCACCCTGGCGTTTTCTGCCCGATGCGAACGTGGAACCCTTGCGGGCCTGCGAGCGTAAGCGCTCGATCGTCTCGTCCTCAGACGCACCCTCGAGCATCGCCCGAATCTGAACGACGGCATCGCGCAGGCGCGCCGCCTCCTCAAAGTCCATAGCGGCAGAAGCGTTACGCATATCCTCTTCCATGGTTTCGACGATCCGCACAAGCTCGTCATGCGGCAGTTCTTCCAACTGCTCCGCAAGTGTCTGCTCGGGCGCCACCGTTTCCGGCACACCGCCCTCGCCCGACTCATCGGGCGTATAGAATGCGCCATGGCCAAGAGAGTCGCCCTTCGAGCGTCCCTTGGAGCCCACAGTTTTTTCGGCCTCGGCAATAAAACTTGAGATGTCGTTGATGGCCTTGCGCACTGTCTTGGGCACAATGCCATGTTCTTCGTTATATGCCATCTGAATCTCGCGACGGCGCTGCGTCTCCTCGATGGCCTCTTTCATCGAATCGGTCACAACGTCTGCATACATGATGACTTCACCATCGGCGTTACGGGCCGCACGGCCAATCGTCTGAATCAGCGAACGGCGGTTGCGCAAGAAGCCTTCCTTATCGGCATCGAGAATTGCCACCAGTGAGACCTCGGGGAGATCCAAGCCCTCGCGAAGCAGATTGATGCCAACGAGAACATCGATCTTGCCCTCGCGCAGCGTTCGCAGGATCTCGACACGGTCCATTGTCGCCGTATCAGAGTGCATGTAATTGACCTTAATGCCCGCGTCGAGCAGATGGTCGGTCAGGTCCTCGGCCATGCGCTTGGTCAACGTGGTCACCAGCACGCGCTCCTTGCGGGCAACGCGCTCGCGAATCTCGTCCTCAAGATCGTCAATCTGGCCGCGAACTGGACGCACGTCAATCTTGGGGTCGAGCAGGCCAGTCGGACGAATAATCTGCTCCACATCGTTTTGGCTCACCCGCAGCTCGTAGTCGCCCGGCGTGGCCGAAACATAGATAAACTGGGGTATCCTTGCCTCAAACTCATCGAAACGAAGCGGGCGGTTATCGAGCGCCGAGGGCAGGCGAAAACCGTGTTCCACCAGCGTCACCTTACGCGAGCGGTCACCTTCGTGCATGCCGCGAATCTGCGGCACCGTCACATGGCTCTCATCGATGATGCAGAGCATATCCTTGGGAAAGTAATCGATTAGGGTAAACGGCGGCTCACCCGGCTTGCGACCGTCCAGATGACGCGAGTAGTTCTCGATGCCGTTGCAAAAGCCCATCGTCTCGAGCATCTCAAGATCATAATCGGTGCGCTGCTGCAGACGCTGCGCCTCGAGCAACTTGTCGGTCGCCTTGAGCTCCGCCACGCGCTTCTCGCACTCTTCGCTGATCGATTTCAGAGCGGCCTTGACCTTCGGCTTCTCGGTCACGTAGTGTGATGCCGGCCATACGGGGATGGCCTCGTACTCACGAAGCATCTCACCGGTGACCTCATCGATCTCGGCAATCAGCTCGACCTCGTCGTCAAAGAACTCAAACCGCAACGGATGCTCGGCATAAGGCGGATACACGTCGACAACATCGCCGCGCACGCGGAACGTGCCACGCGCCAGGTCATAGTCATTGCGATCATATTGAATGTCGATAAGCGCATGGATAAAGTCATCGCGCTCGAGCGGCACCTTCTTGTCGACGTTTGGAGCCAGACCCGCATAGTCCTCAGGAGAGCCAATGCCATAGATACACGAGACCGATGCGACAACGATCACATCACGTCGAGAGAGCAGTGACGCGGTCGCCTGATGGCGCAGCATCTCGACCTCTTCGTTAATCGAGGAGTCTTTCTCGATATATGTATCGCTTTGCGGCACATACGCCTCGGGCTGATAGTAGTCGTAGTACGAGACGAAGTAGACCACAGCGTTATTGGGAAAGAACTCTTTGAGCTCGCTCGCAAGCTGAGCGGCGAGCGTTTTATTCGGAGCCATGACAAGGGTCGGCTTACCCAAGGCCTCAATGGTTTTGGCCATCGTAAAAGTCTTACCCGAACCAGTCACACCCAGCAAAACCTGATAGCGGTCTCCGTCCCTCACGCCCCGCACAAGTGACTCAATGGCCTTGGGCTGGGAACCGGCAGGCTCATAGGGGGAAACGACTTCAAACGGCACCTCAGCGCCCTCAACGCCAAAGCGCTTAAGTTCACCACCAACGCGTTCTACTTCAAATTCCGCCATGGATACTCCTAACTCATATATCTGCAGTATACGCAGGCGGCAGGCATAGTCCTATACGAACCGATCGGGATAGAGGGTCTTGTAGCGAACCCAGGCATTATTGACACGAATCAGATACGCCTGCGTCTCGGGAAAGGTGATTGCATTATGAAGCGACGTGCTCTGCTGCGCCCATCCGTCGACATTGCCCATGCCGGCGTTATAGGCGGCAATGGCACTGTCAGTCGACCCGTTAAAATACGTTAGAAGATACGAAAGATACGCACAGCCAAACTCGATGTTCGTAGCGGGATCGTTAAGGCTGTCGGCTGAATACTCGCTACCATCGACAAGACCCTTGGCAATCATATCCTGGGCAGTCTCGGGCATCAGCTGCATCAAGCCCTGTGCGCCTTGATTCGACTCGGCCTCGGGATCCCAATTCGATTCCGACTTTATGACGGCACACACCAGATACGGATCAAGATTGTGCGAAATGCTCGATTGCTTTACGTACGCCTCGTAGTCAATCGGATACAGCGGCTTAAAGAAAGCGGCAGGGGCACACGAGTAGACGAGCGAAATAAGGCCGAAGACGAACACAACGGCAAGTGGCGCCACGCGATACCACGTAAAGAAACGTGCCTTAGGCATCGGCCTCCTCCTTATCCGGAGTATCTATAAACCCGTGGCATGCAAGCCATGAGTCAAGCTGCTCAAAGAGCGAATTATCGCCTGCGGCATTATCAATCACCGTAGTAGCGAGATTGCACAGCGCAGACTCATCGGGCTGACAAGCAGAACGGGCATCGAAATCAGATGGCTCCATGCCACGTTGAATAGCGCGCTCGCGACGAACTGACAAAGGGGCGCTGATGACCAAAATTTCATCAGCCAAGCCAAATGCATCCTCAAAACCAGTCGGAGCAGAAACCTCGACCACCGCAAAGGGATAACGGGGAGACGAAACCGTACAACAAACCGGATCGAGAATCCTAAGCGAAAGCTGTTCAATGAGAACGGGATGCACAATGCCATTGAGCCGTGCGACCGAATCAGGAGAAGCAAAAGCTCGAGAAGCGAGGATGTTGCGGCGAATGCCGCCATCCTCATCCAAAATGTCCCAACCGAATTCATCCGCGAGAGCATTGACGATATCAGAGCCCGGCACATACAGCGATTTTGCAAGCTCATCCAGATCGATTAGCATAGCGCCACGAGATTCGAAATAGCGGCAGGCAGTCGACTTACCCGAAGCAATATTGCCCAAGACAAATACGGTAAACATCAAGCCCTCCCTAACGCCAATGCGAGTAATTATCGCTCAAATACACTAGAAGGACTCAAAATACAGCCAAACAGTAAGAGCGCATACGGGGGAACTAGGTCCCAAAGTACAACGTGTATATAACGCAAAAAAGGAGGAGGCCGCGAGGCCTCCCCCTTCTCAGTTCAAGCGTACGGCTCGGTGCCGTCCACCGGTCAGCGGCGCCCTGGCCTCCCACGGGCTGACCCCGCAGTACTCTCGGCGCGATGGGGCTTAGCTTCCGGGTTCGGAACGGGACCGGGCGTGCCCCCCATGCTCTGGCCGCTGACCGGTGGGCGGCGCCCACCGTTACGGTGTCCTGGGTCTCTCTCACGTGCCCTGGGGGCCGCATGGCGAATGGGAAAGGTCTGACTCGGGGGCATCCTCGTGCCCGGACCGCGCATGAGCGCTCAGTCCCGCGGGCCGCGAGGTGCGGTTCCGGAAGAGCTCGGGCGATTAGTGCGGCTCGGCTGAGGCTGTCGCCAGCCTTGCACCTGCCGTCTATCGACCAGGTAGTCTACCTGGGCCCTTACCGGAAGGAGAACTAATCCCTGGAACGGCTTCCCGCTTAGATGCCTTCAGCGGTTATCCGCGCCGCACGCGGCTACCCGGCCGTGCCGTTGGTCGACAACCGGTTCACCGGAGGTGCGTCCACCCCGGTCCTCTCGTACTGGGGGCAGCCTCCATCGATTCTCCTGCGCCCACGGAGGATAGGGACCGAACTGTCTCACGACGTTCTGAACCCAGCTCGCGTACCGCTTTAAACGGCGAACAGCCGTACCCTTGGGACCTGCTCCAGCCCCAGGATGCGATGAGCCGACATCGAGGTGCCAAACCTTGCCGTCGATGTGGACTCTTGGGCAAGATCAGCCTGTTATCCCCGGAGTACCTTTTATCCGTTGAGCGACGGCCCACCCACTCGGGGCCGCCGGATCACTAGAGCCTGCTTTCGCACCTGCTCGGCTTGTGGGCCTCGCAGTCAAGCCCGCTTGTACTCTTGCATTCAAAAGGACGGTTGCCGACCGTCCCGAGCGGACCTTCGCGCGCCTCCGTTACCCTTTAGGAGGCGACCGCCCCAGTCAAACTGCCCGCCTGGCACGGTCCCCGAGCCGGTTGACGGCCTCGGGTTAGGACGCCGGTCGCGCGAGGGCAGTATTCCAAGGGCGGCTCCCCGGGGGCTGGCGCCTCCGGATCTTAGCCTCCTGCCTATCCTCTACACGCGGGACCAGCGGCCAATGCCAAGCTGCAGTGAAGGTTCACGGGGTCTTTCCGTCCTTCCGCGGGTAAGTCGCATCTTCACGACCAGTGCAATTTCACCGGGTCCATGGTCGAGACAGCGCCCAAGTCGTTGCGCCTTTCGTGCAGGTCGGAACTTACCCGACAAGGAATTTCGCTACCTTAGGACCGTTATAGTTACGGCCGCCGTTTACCGGGGCTTGGCTTCGGGGCTTCGCCTTAACGGCTAACTCCTCCGCGTGACCTTCCGGCACCGGGCAGGCGTCAGACCCTATACGTCGCCTTGCGGCTTCTGCAGAGTCCTGTGTTTTTGGTAAACAGTCGCTTGGGCCTCTCCACTGCGGCCCGCCTCCGCTCCCCGGGCGAGCCGGTTCACGTACGCGCGGGCACCCCTTCTCCCGAAGTTACGGGGCCATTGTGCCGAGTTCCTTGACCATGGTTGACCCGATCGCCTCGGTATGTTCTACCCACCCACCTGTGTCGGTTTGCGGTACGGGCGCGCACGCGCCTGCCTAGGGGTTTTTCTAGGGACCTCGGGCTCACTCGCTTCGCTCAGTCGCTTCGTCCGGAGCCTCGCCCTCAATGCGGACCGGATTTCCCTGGTCCGCGGGCCGCGCTCCATCACGGGGACGTCCAGAACCCCGCCGAGCCACCCCCATCCGTCGCCCCGTCGGTCGTAGCGCCGCGTGCGCGGTGCAGGAATGTCTGCCTGCTGCGCGTCGGCTACGCCTACCGGCCTCGCCTTAGCCCCCGACTGACCCTGGGAGGATTAGCCTTGCCCAGGAAACCTCGGGTTCACGGCGGACGAGTTACTCTCTCGTCTCTCGCTACTCATGCCAGCATTCTCACTCCCATGCGCTCCACCGTCGGTCGCCCTCCGGCTTCTCCGCCCATGGGAAGCTCCCCTACCGATTCTAATGAATTAAAATCCCGCCGCTTCGGTGTCCAGCTTAGCCCCGTGTATTGTCGGCGCATGTCCACTCGACCAGTGAGCTGTTACGCACTCTTTGAATGGATGGCTGCTTCTAAGCCAACATCCTGGTTGTCTGGGCGGACGCACATCCTTTGCCACTCGGCTGGAACTTGGGGACCTTAGCGGGCGGTCCGGGCTGTTTCCCTCTCGAGCACACAGCTTAGCCCACATGCTCTGACTGCCGCGCTCTGGGCCGCCGGCATTCGGAGTTCGGTTGGATTCGGTAGGCGGCGAAGCCCCCTCGTCCATCCGGTGCTCTACCTCCGGCGGTGAACGCGCGACGCTAGCCCTAAAGCTATTTCGGGGAGAACGAGATATCTCCGGGTTTGATTGGCCTTTCACCCCTATCCGCAGGTCATCGCCGCCGTTTTCAACCGACGTGCGTTCGGCCCTCCACGGGGTCTTACCCCCGCTTCAGCCTGCCCACGGATAGCTCACCCGGCTTCGCGTCCGCGGCGCGGGACTCAAGTCGCCCTGTTAAGGCTCGCTTTCGCTCCGGCTCCCTTTCGGTTAACCTCGCCCCGCGCCAGCGACTCGCTGGCTCATTCTACAAAAGGCACGCCGTCACAACTGAAAGTTGCTCCGACTGCTCGTGGGCGCACGGTTTCAGGTACTGTTTCACTCCCCTCCCGGGGTGCTTTTCACCTTTCCCTCACGGTACTGGTGCGCTATCGGTCACAGGGTAGTACTCAGGCTTGGATGGTGGTCCACCCAGGTTCGGACCGGGTTTCACGTGCCCGGCCCTACTCAGGGACCGCGTCGCGCCGTCCGGTCTGGGTTCGCGTACGGGGCTGTCACCCGCTGCGGCCGGCCCTCCCATGCCGTTCCGCTCCCCAGCCGGACCTGCGCCCGGGGGCGGCAGCCCCCGGATGCGCGGCCCTGCAACCCCGTCGGCGGAACCCCTGCCGGGTATGCCCGCTCGACGGTTTGGCCATCGGTCCCCTTTCGCTCGCCGCTACTCGGGGAGTCTCGAGATTGATTTCCTCTCCTCCGGGTACTTAGATGTTTCAGTTCCCCGGGTTGTCCTCCCCCCGCCTATGTGTTCAGCGGGGGGATATGCACACTGCTGTGCATGGGTTCGCCCATTCGGAGACCCCCGGGTCGAAGGATGTGTGCTCCTCGCCGGGGATTATCGCAGCTTGCCGCGTCCTTCATCGGCTCCCTGTGCCAAGGCATCCGCCGTGCGCCCGTGGTATCTTGCGGGACCGCATCGGGCCCGCGGGATATCCACGTGTCGCTAATTAAGTTAATTAATCGATATCATGAATAGCGCTCGTATGTCGCAATTCGGGTATCTCATACCGCGGCACAGTTTATGTACTGTGCTCGCGATCAGATGCTCCTCACTCATAAATAAGTGAATTCTTCTTGTTTGGATCGGATGAATGATTGCTATCATTCTGTCTTTAAAATCGCAGAAAAGAATCGAGTCTGGAAGAGAATCTCTTCCATCTCTCTCCTATCGCTATGCGGCTCTCAAGGTACGCGGGTGCGACCCCGGGGACCGGGTGCTGCGGGGACTTACTCCTGGCGGACATCTACCGGACGGGCTCCTGCCCTCTATTCGAGTTAAAGTTTGTCTCTCTAGAAGATTTATCTCCCTAGAAAGGAGGTGATCCAGCCGCACCTTCCGGTACGGCTACCTTGTTACGACTTCACCCCCCTCACCCTCCACACCTTCGGCGCCTCCCCCCTCTCGGTTGGGCCGGCGACTTCGGGTGCAGACGACTCGGGTGGTGTGACGGGCGGTGTGTACAAGGCCCGGGAACGCATTCACCGCGGCATGCTGATCCGCGATTACTAGCAACTCCGACTTCATGGGGGCGGGTTGCAGCCCCCAATCCGAACTGGGGCCGGCTTTCCGGGATCCGCTCCCCCTCGCGGGGTGGCATCCCTCTGTACCGGCCATTGTAGCACGTGTGCAGCCCAGGGCATAAGGGGCATGATGACTTGACGTCGTCCCCGCCCTCCTCCGCCTTGACGGCGGCGGTCCCGCGTGGGTTCCCGGCATCACCCGATGGCAACACGCGGCGGGGGTTGCGCTCGTTGCGGGACTTAACCCAACATCTCACGACACGAGCTGACGACAGCCATGCACCACCTGTATGGGCTCCTCTCGGCCACGGGGTCTCCCCCGCTTCACCCATATGTCAAGCCCTGGTAAGGTTCTTCGCGTTGCTTCGAATTAAGCCACATGCTCCGCTGCTTGTGCGGGCCCCCGTCAATTCCTTTGAGTTTTAGCCTTGCGGCCGTACTCCCCAGGCGG
>DBGDEA010000015.1:0-40951 GCA_048342875.1 Collinsella sp.
TACATCGTGTGGTATCGTGACGAGAAGATCAAGAGATCGCTCGGATGGAAGACGATAGCGGCCCATAGGGCGGCGCTCGCCGCAGCCGCGTAGGAGTCCAGAAAAACGTCCGTGCCCCCTGGGAACCGTTTTTCGCCCAACTTCCACGCCGGACGACGATGTTTCCGCGGCTTGTCGGGGCTTGTGGATGTTCTCTGACGGGATGATGGCGGGGGAGGGGCGGCGCGTATAGTGGGAACATGAAGAAATCCGAAGCGCTCAACATCCTGGGGCTCTCAGACGGCGCGACCGACGATGCGGTCAAACAGGCCCACCGCAAGCTGGTGATCGAGCACCATCCTGACAAGTTCGCGCTAGGATCGAAGGAGCGCGAGGAGGCGGAAGAGTTCACGAAGCGCATCAACGAAGCGCGTGACGTGCTGCTCAACCGTTCATGGACGCCCGAGTTCGATCCGCGCCGCGATCCTCGCCCCTACGCGAACAACCCGTACGCCCACCCCACGCAGAACCCTTACGGCGGCGCGGGTCAGGGTGGCGATCCTTTCGCGGGCTGGCCGTTCGGCCAGGCCCCTGGCCAAGGCCAGGGGCAGACCACCTACGTATGGACGTCGTGGGACGCGCCGCGCTCCGGCGGCTCCGGCGTGGGCAGCCAGCCGTTCGACCCTTTCGACCCGTTCGCGCCCTTCCGCGCAACGGCCGAGCCGCGCAAGACCCCGCAGGAAGCTCTCGACGAAGTCAAGCGCGACCTCGGGCGCGAAGGGCTCGTCATTGCGGGCAAGGTGGCGCTGTTGGCGGTGGCGGCGCTCGCGGGCACCGCGGCCACCGGGCTGTTCCTGTACGTGATGATCTCCATCGTATACGGCCTGTGGAAGCGCTTCGGCTCGTGCCTCATCGGTCTCATCGTGCCGCTCATGCTGCTGGGCGCGCCCTTTGTGTTCATCATCGCGCCCCGGCAGGGGGCCGTCACCGCAGGGCTGGCCGTGGCGTTCTTGTTCGCGGTGCTGTTCGACGTGGTGAACGTGCGCAACCTCCTGCGCGCCCTGCGCGTCGCGCGCCGGGCGACGTCCTAGCGGAGCCTCTGTGGCGGGACCGCCGCGTCCCGCTTGCAGCGCGCACCCTCATGCTATACTGAATCATTCCGTCATGGTTCGTCGAAAGGGGACGCTGGTTGAAGAAAGCGCTGCTGCTCGTCATCGGCATCGTCGCAGTGTGCTTTCTCATCGCGAACGCCGATTACCTGGCGAGCTTCCTCGCGACGCTCAAGACCGGCGCGCTCGTGCCGCTGGTCGTGGCTTGCGTGCTCATGCTGGCGCGCCACCTCGTGCAGGCGGCGTCCTACGACGCGGCCTTCGAGGCGGTCGGCCATAAGACGGGCTTCTGGCACAACGTCGTGCTCATCTTCTCGCTGGTGTTCATCAACACGTTCTGCCTGTTCTCGGGGGCGACGGGCGTGGCGTTCATCATCGACGACGCGCACCGCACGGGCGCGGACGCGGGCACGTCCACCAGCGGCGCTATCCTCTCGCAGATCGGCTACTTCGCCGCCATCCTCGTGATCTCCGTCATCGGCTTTCTCACCATGCTGCTGTCCGGCAGCATGAACACGCTGTTCCTCGTCGGGGGGCTGGCGTTGGCTGCGGTGCTGGCGGCGCTGTCCAGCATGTTCGTGGTGGGCTACCGCAAACCGCGCGTGCTGTTCCGCCTGTTCATCGGCATCGAGTCGCTCATCAACAAGGCGCTGGGGCTGCTGAAGAAGCATCTCAAGCCGGCCTGGGGGCGCAAGATGGCCAGCTCCTTCATCTCGTCGGCGGGCATCCTCGCGAAGAACCCGCAGGGCACCATGGTCACCGTGTCCTACGCGTCGTTCTCGGCCATCCTCAACATGGCGTGCCTCGTGGCCATCGGCTACGCGTTCGGCTTCGAGAACGTAGCCGCGCTCGTGGCGGCGTTCGCGGTGGCGGCCATCTCGGTCATCCTGAGCCCCACGCCTCAGGGCGTGGGCGTGGTGGAGGCGGCCATCGCCGCCATCCTCACGGCGCACGGATGCTCGCTGGCCACAGCCACGGCCATCGCGCTGGTGTACCGCGGTATCATGTTCTGGATCCCTTTCTGCATCGGCGCGCTGCTGCTGTCGCAGTCGGGGTTCTTCGCCGACAAGAAGAGCCCTACCGAGGAGAAGCGCGCGAAGGACACGGCTTGGGTTTCGGGCACCATCGTGCTCATCGTGGGACTCGTGAACATCGGCATGGCGTTGATTCCGCAGACGTTCAGGCCGTTCACCGCGCTCACGGATTGGATCAACATGGGCGGCCTGCTCATCGGTCCGTTCCTTATCGTGGGGAGCATCGTGCTCGTGGTGCTGGCCGTGGGACTCATCCTGCGCTTCCGTACGGCGTGGGCGCTCACGTTGGGCGTGCTCGTGCTGGTGGCTGGCGCGGAGTTCCTCTACGTGAACACCGTGCAGGTTGCCGTGGCGGCTCTGCTGCTGGTGATGTGGCTGTTCTGGAAGCGCGACGCGTTCGACCGTCCTATCGCTCCGCAAGACGACGCGCCGCGCCTCGTGCGCGAGTTCCGCGAGAACGTCGAGCGGTTCCGCGCTTGGCGCGCCAGGCGGGCTGCGGCGAAGGCAGCGGGTGAGCAGCCGCTCGCCGGCATCGGCAGCGCCATAGCCTCGCGCCGAGAAGAGGGCGGCGCGCGCTCACCTGCGAAAAGGAAAACGGGTTGGGAACAACGTGCCGAAAAAGGCGCGGAGATCATCCGCGAGGCTGGACATGAGGGTATACTGCCCTTTGGCGATGATGCCGAGCCAGCGCCCGCGGGGGCGGCAACGGCAGGCGTCGCCGATTCTGCAGCAATGAAGGAGGAGTCAAACCATGATCGTGCTCGATGAGCCCTACGTGTCCGAACCTCTGATCGCCTGGCTCGAGGAGTCCCAGCATCCCGTGCTGGACAACGCTTTCGCGCGTTCGATCGCCGACGGACGCGCTCTGAACCTCGTATCGTCCGACGAGGCGGTTCGCCGTATCGACGCAGGGGAGCGCGTGTACACGAACTCCGAGAACGCCCTGGCCTGGATCGTCGAGAGCGCCCACAACGAAAGCCTATCGCGCGCCATCGGCCTGTTCAAGGACAAGGCCGCCATGCGAGCTGCGCTGGCCGGCCTCGACCCCGACCTGTTCTTCAAATCCTGTTCGGTGGACGAGTTGTTCAAGCTCGATTTCTCCCAGCTTCCGGCACCTTTCGTGCTGAAGCCGTCGGTGGGTTTCTGCAGCATGGGCGTCTACGCCATCCAGAACCGCGAGGACTGGGAGCGCGCTCTGGCCGACATCCAGCAGAACGCCTCGTCGTGGCACGACATGTACCCCGAAAGCGTCATCGGCGCCGGGTCGTTCATTCTCGAAGGCTATCTTGAGGGCACCGAGTACGCGCTGGACGCGTACTTCGACGAGACGGGTCGCGCGCACATCCTCAATGTGCTGCGCCACGACTTCACCTCGCCTGAAGATACCTCCGATCGCATGTACGTGACCAGCGCCTCCATCGTGCGCGACACCTCCACGATGTTCGCCTCTTGGCTCGACCGCGTGAACGCGCTCATCGGCGCGCGGAACTTCCCCGTGCACGTGGAGGTGCGCGTGTCGGACGGGCATGTGAGCCCCATCGAGTTCAATCCGCTGCGGTTTGCGGGCCTTGGCGGCACCGACGTCAGCTGGTACGGCTACGGCTACCGCACCTACCAGGCGTTCCTCGAAGACGACGAGCCCGACTTCGATGCGGCGTTCGACGGCAAGACCGACAAGGTGTACTCCATGTCGCTGCTGAACGCGCCGGCCGATGCCTCGGGCGACGAAGACTTCGACTACGACGCGTTCCTCGGTCGATTCTCCCACGTGTTGGAGATGCGCCCCTTCGACGTGAAGCGCGTGGGCAACTACGGCTTCCTGTTCTTGGAGACGGATCCGTCCACGTCCGACGAGCTGGATTTCCTCATGCGCTCCGATCTTAAGGAGTTCCTCCGCTAAGGCGGAGGAGCGCACGGCGCACGGGCTGATCGGTGAAGAAACTCAACATTCGAAACCTGCTCATCGGACTGGTCATCGTCATCGTGCTGGCCGTGGTGCTGCTGCGCGGCGACCAGCTGGTCGAGCTCGTCGAGACCATCAAAAAAGGTGCCGTCATTCCGCTTATCGCGGCGGTGTGCACCCAGTTGGGCAAGTACTTCGCGCAAAGCTTCTCGTACTCGTACGCCTTCGAGGCCGTCGACGAGCACATGAATCCGCGCGAGACGCTGCCGCTCGTGTTCGGTACGTTCTTCGTGAACACTATCGCGCCCTCTCTCAACCTGGCAGGCACCACGCTCGTGGTGGACGATGCGCGCCGTCGCGGCATCGCGCCCGGCAAGGCTACGAGCGCTGCGTTGCTCATGCAGATCACCGTGGACTCGGGCTTCGCCACCATCATGCTCATCGCGTTCGGCATCTTGGCGGCCACGGTGGGTTTGTCGCCCTTGTGGTTTCTGTTGGGGCTGCTGGTTATAGCGCTGGTCAGCGCGATGGTGCTTATCCTCGTGCTGGGACGCAAGCGTCCGGCTCTCGTCCTGCGCGCCCTGCGTCCCATCGAACGGCTTGTCGACCGCGTCCTCGTGCGCTTCAAGAAAAAGCCCCTCGACCCCTGGGTCGAGCGCATCGTGGGCTCGTTTTCCGACGCTGCCGGCCTTATCGCGCATAACCCCAAGACAACGGCGAAGGCGTTCGGCTGCTCCATTGCGGCCAGCGCTTGCGAGCTGGCCTGTTTCAGCTTGGTGGGCGTGGCGTTCGGCGTGCATCAGCCCGAACCTCTCATCTGCGGCTACGTAGTCGCCACGTTGTTCGCCATGATCTCTATCACGCCGCAGGGCGTAGGCGTGGTGGAGGCTGCCGTGGTGGTGGCGTTCACGTCGTTCGGCGTGTCGGGCGCGGCGGGCCTGTCTATCGCGCTCGTGTACCGCGGCATCGTGTTCTGGATGCCGTTCCTCATCGGCGCCATCCTCATTCAAACCACCAAGACGTTCAAGCACGATGCGAAGCGGGCCGTGCGCGACCAGAAAGGCAAGGGCTTGCGCCGTTAAGCCCGAAGCCCGTCATCCGTTCGGCGCATTCAGCCTTCCTCCGCGGCCTCAATGGTAAATTGACGACGTTTCGGTGTGCTCCATGTTCTAGAATGGCAGGATGCATGCAGCGCGGCTCCGGCTGCCGTACGGAACGAGGGGACTATGAAAAAGAATGTCATAGGGCGCGCGGGCACGGCTTTCGCGCTTGTCGGCGCTTTGGCGCTTGCGGGTTGCTCGGGTTCTTCGGCGCCCTCGGAGGATGCGGTTTCGTCCGTGCTCGACCCGTCCGATCCGGTGCAGGTGGAGCTGTGGACCTATTACAACGGCACGCAGCAGCAGGCTTTCGAAGACCTCGTCAAGGACTTCAATGCGACGAAAGGCAAGGATCTCGGCATCGTGGTGACCAGCTCCAGCCAAGGCGGCGTCAACGACCTGGCCTCCGCCGTCACCGATTCCGCGCAGGAGCTTGTGGGTTCGGAGGCGATGCCCGACGCGTTCCTGTCGTATTCCGATACGGCGTCGGTCATAGACGGGTTCGGCATGGTGGCCGATCTGTCGGGCTACCTTACTGAAGAGGAGAAGGCCGGATTCGTGGAGGGCTTTCTGGAAGAGGGCGATCTGAACGGCAACGGCAGCCTCAAAGTGTTCCCGGTGGGCAAGTCCACCGAGACGCTGCAGATCAACATGACCGATTTCCAGACGTTCGCCGATGCCACCGGCACTTCGCTCGACGAGATGAGCACCATTGAGGGCATCGTGAGAGTCGCGGAGCGCTACTACGAGTGGACCGACGCGCAGACGCCGGGCGTCATGGGTGACGGCCGTCCGTTCTTCGGACGCGATGCTATGGCGAACTACCTGATCACAGGTTCAAAACAGCTGGGTCACGAGATTTTTGAAATTGAGAACGGCGTGTGCGCGCTGAACTTCGACCGCGCTACGATGAAGACGCTCTGGGACAACTACTACGTGCCCATGGTGCAGGGCTGGTTCTCGGCGGAGGGCAAGTTCCGTTCGGATGCGGTGAAGACGGGCGATCTCATCTGCTATGTGGGCTCATCGTCCTCGGTGGTGTACTTCCCGCAAACAGTGACGGTGGACGATGCCACGAGCTATCCTATCCAGTTGGACGCGTTGCCCAACCCGTCTTTCGAGCACGGCAAGCCGTGCTCGCCGCAGCAGGGCGCCGGGTTCGTGGTGACGAAGTCCGACGAGAAAAAGGAAACTGCGTGCGTCGAGTTCCTCAAGTGGTTCACCGCTAAAGAGCAGAACACCGACTTCTCGGTGAGCGCCGGCTACGTGCCGGTCACCAAGGATGCGCTGACGCTTGAGAACCTCCAGGCGGCGGCCGAGTCGATCGACGGCGCTTCGGGCAACTATCTGGTGAACCTGCCTGCCACGCTGGATACCATCGAGGCCGGTGTGTACGCGAACCCGCCGTTCAAAGGCGGCGTTGAGGCGCGCGCCGTCCTTGACCGCGCGCTGTCGGACAGGGCGGTGGCCGATCGTGCGGCGGTGGTCGAAGCAATGGCGGCGGGAGCATCGTCCGAAGAGGCTGTGGCTTCGTATCTCGACGACGCAGGGTTCGACGCTTGGCTCGCCGACCTGGAGACCCAGCTCAGGGAAGCGATCGCTTAATATTGAGGATGCGTTCCGGACAGAAGCGCACGGCTAGACGGCGAGGAGTGACGTTTCGAGCTCTCGTCGTTTTGCCGTTCTGCGTCGCGTTGGGAATCCAGGGCGTCGTCTGCGCTACCGTGCTCGCGCGCAGCGAGATACTCAAACAGATGGAGATCGACGCGTACGATCTGTTCTCGGAGCGCGTGGCGAGCCGTGCGGGTTATCTGGAAAACGATATGATATTCCGCTGGTCGGACTTCGATCCCGTGGTGGAAAGCGCGACCGCCAGCATTGACAAGGCGCTGGCCGCGGCTCAGGCAACGTCGGCGGATATCGAAACCGGGTCCGATCTGGCCATCTCCATAATCGAGGCGACTTCCCAAGACCTTCTGGCCTATTCTCATCGCGCCGAAGTCGACGGCGTGTTCCTCGTGCTGGCTGACGGCGCAGAAGGACAATCGGACAATCGGACGGCGCTGTACATCCGCGACTCGAACCCCAAGGTGGAGGTTGCCAACGGTTCCGATCTCATGTTGGCCGCCTGCCCCATCAGCATCGGGCGACAGCTGGGCGTCACCCTCGACAGCATGTGGTCCGCCACGTTCCCCTTGGCAGCCGAGGGTGAAAGCCGGAGCGCATTCTATTACGAGCCCGTGCGCGCTGCCGAGCGCTACCCTGAGGCCAGCACGAACGATCTGGGTTACTGGGGCCGTCCGGTCGACTTCGGATGGGCGGGAACCCCTTCCATTACGTACAGCAAGCCTATCAGGGATGCGCAGGGGGGCATCGTGGGCGTCATAGGCGTGGAAGTGCGCCTCGACCGCGTTGCATCCTTCTTCCCGTATCGCGATCTCGCCAGCAGCGGCAACGGTTCGTACGTGCTGGCCATCACGAACGAGGACGGCGGCTTCGTCCGAGACGGCGGCGTGGCGCCGCTGCCGGACAAGGAGCGGGTGTACGAGGCGCTTACCACCACCGGCGCATCGCAGAGCCTGTACCTGAAGGAGTCTGCGTTCTCCGCGTCGATCGACGGCGCCGGACGCATGGTGGTAGATCCGGCGGACGACGCTTCCTCCGACGCGCGAGCCGTCGCCAGTGCAGCCGAGATCCAGCTCTACGACAGCACGTCCCCGTTCGCGTACGAGCATTGGGCGCTCGTCGGGCTTGAGCGCGAAGGCGAGATGTTCTCCGCATCGAAGACGCTGTCCGACAACCTCACCGCCGTGTTCGCCGCATCGCTCGTGGTGGGCTTGCTGATTGCCGTCGTCGCTGCGTGGCTGTCGTCCTCACGTTTGCGGCATCTCATGTCCGAGGTGCGCGCGGCGCAGCCCGAGCAGCCTATTGCGTTCACTCCCACGGGCATCGTGGAGGTCGACGAGCTGTCCGAGGCCATCGAGTCGATGGGGGAGGAAGTGGCCATGACCGCATCGCGCCTATCGCGCATCCTGCGCCTGTCCGACCGCGGCATCGGCGCCTTCGAGTACAGCTACGAAACAGATGCCATCACCTTTACCGACGGGTTCTTCGCCACGTTGTCGACGCTGGAACCTCCTGATCCCTCGTACTTCGATCCGCAGCGCATTGCGACGGGGTCGTTGAGCGCGAGCGAGTTCGAGAGCCTTATGAAATGGTACGTTCCCTACATCGAGGTGGAGGAAGAGGGCCGCTACCTCTTCACGGGCCCGCATCGAACCTCGTGGGTTCGTCTCGTGGTGGTGGAAAGCGGCGAGCACAACCGCGTGCTCGGCCTCGTGGAGGACGTGACGCATGAGATCGAGACGCGTCGCCGCATCGAGCATGAGCGCGACCATGACATCCTCACCGGGCTGTTCAACCGCCGTGCATTCGAGCAGGAGGTTACCGACCTGCTCGCGCAACGCCCGCCTGCGCTGGGAGCGATGCTGATGCTCGACCTCGACAACCTCAAGTTCATCAACGATATCTACGGGCACGATTGGGGCGATCAGTACATCAAGGCGGCGGGCCGCGTGGTGGACGAGGCGTTCAGGGACAAGGGATTCTACTCGCGCATCTCCGGTGACGAGTTCCTCGTGTTCGTCGACGTATGCCCCGATCGCGCATCGGTGGAAGACCTTTTCGCCACGTTCCGCGCCATGCTCGATGCCAGCTCCATCGTGGCGCCCGACGGAAAGACGCTCAAGGTGCGCGCGTCCATGGGCGCAGCGTTCTATCCGGAGGATGCGACGGACTTCGCTCACCTGCGCGAATACGCCGACTTCGCCATGTACCTGGCGAAGAGCAGCCGCAAGGGGGATCTGTTCTCGTTCGATCGGCAAAGCTACGAAGAGAAGTCGTTCATCGTCAACAACAAGGAGGACTTGAACCGCTTGCTGGAGGAGGGTCTCGTCGAGTATCACTTCCAACCCATCGTCGACCTGCGTGCGGGCGAGCCGGTGGCGTACGAAGCGCTCATGCGCTCGCAGTTGGACACCATTCCGACGCCCGACCAGGTTCTGGCGCTGGCGCGCTCGCAGTCGAAGCTCTACCGTGTGGAACACCTCACGTTTTTCGGCGCGCTCGAGGCGTTCTCCCGTTATCCCGAGGCGCATGGGGCCACTCTGTTCGTGAACAGCATCGCTACGCAGCGCTTGTCGTCCGACGACGAGCTCGTACTGAACGAGCGCTATCCGGACCTGCTCAAGCGCCTCGTCATCGAGATCACCGAGAGCGACTACAGCCGCGAGATGGCGTTGTACAAAGAGGCGCTGGCGCGGCGCTTCGGCGCGCGTCTCGCCATCGACGACTTCGGCAGCGGCAACAACGGCGAGACGTCGCTTTTGGACTACCACGTGGACTTCGTGAAGATCGACATGGAGATCGTTCGCGACATCGACGTGGCGAAAGACCATCAAGACATCGCCCGCAACCTGATCGGGTACGCGCATGATCGCGGCATCCGCGTGATCGCGGAAGGAGTGGAGACCGAGGCCGAGCTGCGAGCGTTGCGCGAATTGGGCGCCGATTACGTGCAGGGCTACCTCACCGGGCGGCCTGCTCCTGAGCCGCGCGATGTCGACGACGAGGTCAAGCGCCTCATCCGCAGCCTGAACGACGCGCGATAGGGGAGGGACGGCAGCGCGGGTCTGTCCGGTGCCGCGATGGCGCGCTGCGGGTATACTTGACGAAAAACCGCACGGAGGCCGCGACGATGCGGCCTCGTTAACGAAGGAGGCTTCCATGGCGTTGACCGATACGCTGCGCATCGAGACCGTTTCCGCCGACAAGCGCCACGTCGAGGCGACGATGCCCATCGTGCCCGAGGTTTTCCAGCCGCACGGCTACCTGCACGGCGGCGCCACCATCGCGCTGCTGGAAACGGTGGCAAGCATCGGCACCGAGCAGAACACGGATTTCGACAAGGAGCGTCCCTTCGGCATCGACGTGCAGGTTCGCCATCGTAAAAGCGGCAAGGAGGGCACGCTGCGCGGCGTGGCCGACCTCGACCGCGAGGAGGTGTCGGAGCGCACGGGGGCCGTCAAGCAGTACTGGAACGTGGCGGCGTACGACGATGCGGGCGACGTGGTGTCGGACGGCGTGATCATGACGAAGATCGTATCGCTCGCCCGCCTCGCCCAGAAGGAGCAGGAGCGGACGTCTTAGAGCGAATCGACTCTTTTAGACGCGTTTGCGGGCAGCGTGACGACGACGACCGTGCCGCGCGGTTCGTTGGGTTCGAGGGCGATGGAGCCGCCGTGTGCTTCCACGATGTGTTGCGCGAGCGAGAGCCCCAGCCCGTAGCCGCCCGTCTCGCGCGAGCGGGCCTTGTCGGCGCGATAGAACCGCTCGAATACGCGCGCGCGGTCTTCGGGGTCTATGCCGCAGCCCGTGTCGGCCACCTCGACGACGCACTGTTTCGGTCCCGATGCGCGCGTGCGCACGGTTATCTCGTCGCCGGGCGCGGTGTACTTGAGCGCGTTGTCCAGCACGATGCCCAGCAGCTGCCGCAACTTGTCGGCATCGGCCTCTATCGTTTCGCGCGAGCCCGTTTCCACTTCGAGGCGCTTATCTTGGAGCGTGGCGAAGTCTTCGTAAGCTGCGCACGCTTCGCGTACGAGCGCGTCGAGGTTCACCGCGCTCGCATCGAGCGACGAGCGCCCGGCATCGCCCAGCGACAGCTCCATGAGGTTGTCCACCAGCCGCGCGAGACGCTTCGTCTCCGAGGTGATGGCGTTCACGTCCTCGAAGCGGTCGACGATGCGGCTATTGGGGCTGTCCAGCAGCAGCTCGCCGGTGGTCTGGATCACGGCGAGCGGCGTGCGCAGCTCGTGCGAGGCGTTCTGCACGAATTCCGTCTGCGCGCGCATGTTCGCCACGATGGGCTTGAGCGTGCGCCGCGAAAGCAAGTAGCTTGCGCCCGCTGCCACGACGACGGCTGCCGCCAAGTAGACGATCAACGTGCGCGTGAAGCCGTCTAGAATGGCGATCTCCGAGTCGACGTTCACCAGCGTCTGAAGATACGTGGTCTCGCCTTCGTCGCTTGCCGCATACGTGATGCCGCGGTACTCGTGACCCCCCGCGGCAATCTGGTAGACGCGTTCGAGGTCGTTCTTGTCGAAGGGGATATGGCGCAGGAAGGAAGGATAGGAGGCGTACAGCCCCACGGTCTCGAGAAGGTCGCCCTGCTCGTTTCGTATGAGCGTGATGAACTGCGGATCGGCGTCCACGATGCTCTGCTGAAGCGTGAGGGAGAGGTCGTCGATCGCCGTGGCGTCGGAGGGGGCGGCGCCGTCGGGCTCTTCTACCACGACGTCGTCGACGATCGCGGATCCGCTGCCGGCGGCATCGAGGGTTATGTAATCCGATTCCATGCCAATGGCCTGCAGGTTTTCGTCGGCGTTTCGGTAGATATTCGAGCTCACCATGGAGTAGACGCCTGCGCCCAGTAGCGCGAACAGCAAAGCGAACACGAAGAACAGCAGCGCCGTCTGCCGAACCAGCTCTCGGTGGATCAGCGCGCGCTCAGTCATGATCGTCCTCCGTGAACAGGTAGCCTGCTCCGCGGATGGTCTTGATGTAGCGATCGTAGCCGGTCGGAGCCAGCGCTTTGCGCAGCGCGCTCACGTACACCTCCACGACGTTCGAGGACGTGTCCGACATGAATCCCCATATCTTGTCGAACAACCGCTCTTTCGAGATGAGACTGCCCTGGTGGCTGACCAGGTATTCGAGAATGTCGTACTGCTTGCCTTTCAGAGCGAGGGGCTCGTCTGCGATGAAGGCCTGCCGGGTTCGCGTGTGCAGCGCAAGCTCCTTGAACGCAACGATGCCCACGTCGCGCCGGCCCGTCGTGCGGCGCAGGATGGCCTCGATGCGGGCGAGCAGCTCGTCCCGGTCGAAGGGCTTTGCGAGATAGTCGTCGGCTCCCGAGCGCAGTCCGCGAAGCTTGTCGGCGGTCGCGCTCCGAGCCGTCAGCATGAGCACGGGCGTGTCCACGCCTTGTGCGCGCAAGGCTTCCAGCACCGAGAAGCCGTCGCGTTCGGGCAGCATCACGTCGAGCACGACGAGGTCGTACACGTCCTGAGCGGCGTAGAACAGGCCTTCTTCGCCGTCGAACGCCTGGTCGACGGCGTAAGCGTCCCGCAGGCTGCGGGCTAGGGCGTTTGAGAGGAGTCGGTCGTCCTCCACGATCAGCAGTTTCATGCGGTCATTCTAGCACGCGCAACCTGAAACGATCCTGAAACCGACCCCCTCGGCAAGCTTCGGCGGGGAGACGCGAAAAACATCGCCGCGGTTCAGGAAGTTTTAAGGCGGCTTTCGTTAGACTGGCCGCCGGAAGATATCGAGACGACGCGCAGAAGTGCGCAGTGAGGAGTCGACGATGGGGTCGAAAGGGTTCAAGGTGCTCGTCGGAGTGCTGGTTGCGGTTATCGTCGTGCTGGGAGGTTTGCTGGTTGCCAAGAACCTGCTTCCCGAAGCGGGAGGAACCGATGCGCCGGAGACTGTGAAAACCCGAAACGAAGCCACGGCTCAGGACGTCATAGCGGAGCCGACGCCCTCGGTCGAGGGCGAGACGTACGTTCCCTGATCGACATCGGCAATCCTGGCATCGCGAACTATAGAAAGGAACGCAATTGTGAAAAGCATAGTAGGCAAGTCCGTGACCGTCGTGCTTCTGCTGGCCGTTGCGAGCGGGCTGGCCGCTTGGCTCGTGTTCGGCGACAAGATATCGGCGGCGCTTTCCGGTGAGCCTCAGACCGTTTCGCCGCTGACCGCTCCCGTGGAGCGAGGATCCGTGCAGCAGACCGTCACCGGCGTTGGCGAGGTGAAGCCGCTGGAAACCGTGAAGCTCAGGCCTGCGGACAGCTGGCATTGGCTGCAATCGTTCGACGCGCCGCTTAACAAGCGCGTTGCTGCAGGCGAGACGCTGGTGACCTACGCCAACGGCGAGAAGTGGGCGGCTCCGTACGACCTCGTGGTCACCTCGCGCGAGCTTCCGGAGAAAAACAAAGGCGCCGTGACGAAGGACGACCACTATATCGAGGTGCAGCGCATCGACACGGTGTCGGTCACCATGGAGGTTTCCGAGAAGGATCTGGGGCTTTTGTCCGAAGGGCAAAGCGTGAAGGTGAAGCTGGGATCCGATAACGGCCGCGAGTACGACGGAACCATCTCCAACATCAACGAGGTGGGTACGTACGGCGCGACGGGCTCCAAGTTCACGGTCACGGTCAAAGTGCCCAACGACGGCAGCATCAAGCTGGGGATGTCGGCCAACCTGTCCATCACCGTTGCGGAAGCCTCCGACGTGCTCACGGTGCCGGTGAGCGCCGTGATCGGCGCGGGCGACGACAAGTTCGTCCAGGTGTACGATCTCGCATCCGGCGAGCAGCGTGCGGAGCCGGTGACCACGGGCATATCCAACGGCACCATGGTCGAGGTGTCGGGCGAGGGTCTGAAGGAAGGCGATCTCGTGGTTCTCAACGAGGCAGAGCCTGCGGGCGGCGGCTTCTCGGAAGGCGATGCCGAAGAGGGGCCTATAACCGTGACTCCGGTGTTAGAGTAGGCGGTCGGCGATGATCCTCTTGGAGAGCGTTTCCAAAACCTACGAGATGGGCGAAGGGGTCGTTCGCGCCCTCGATCATGTGGATCTTCAAGTCGACCAAGGCGATTTCCTCGCTATCGTGGGGCCGTCCGGATCTGGCAAGTCGACGCTGATGAACATCCTCGGGCTGCTCGACGTGCCCGACGAGGGTCGCTACCTGCTCGACGGCATGGATGTCGGGGCTTTGTCCGACAATCGGCTAGCCTCCATCCGCAACGAAAAGATAGGGTTCGTGTTCCAAAGCTTTAATCTGCTGGGCAAGCTCACGGCGCTCGAGAACGTGAAGCTGCCGCTGAGCTATGCCGGGGTACGCCTGAAAGAGGCCGACGCCCGTGCCCGCAAGCAGCTCGCGCTCGTGGGTCTCGAAGGGCGCGAGCACCACCTGCCGAACCAGCTGTCCGGAGGCCAGCAGCAGCGCGTGGCCATCGCCCGTGCGTTGGTGTGCGAGCCGGAGATCATCCTGGCCGACGAGCCCACCGGCGCGCTCGATTCGCGCACCGGCGTGGAGATCATGGAGCTGTTCAAGAGCCTGCACGCCGAGGGCCAGACGGTTATCCTCATCACGCACAACCAGGAGCTCGCCGACGAGGCGCAGCGTGTTGTGCGCATTGCTGACGGCTTGATACAGGAAATGGAAAGGGGTTCGCATGCGGTATAGTCAATTGGCGCGAACTGCCGTTCAGGCTGTGTTCGGCAACGGGTTGCGCTCGGCTCTGACCATGCTGGGTCTCGTCATCGGCATTTCGTCGGTCATCATCCTCGTGGGCATCGGCGACGGGACGAACCGGCAGGTGAGCGAAAAGATGAAAGCTCTCGGCGGAGACGCGCTGTCGGCTTACCTGTTCGACGGCGACATGGGCTACAACGACCTTTCGGGCATGAACGACCTCGGTGCCGTGGATGGCGTGGCGCCCTCGAAGTCCCTGATGAAGAAGCTTTCGGTGGGCACGACGGTTGCTAACAAGGCGTTCGTGGAGGCCACTGACGAGCACTACCTGCACGTGCGCAACCTCAAATTGCAGGAAGGCCGCAACTTGAGCGCTGTCGACCGGGAGAATCGTAGCAAGGTCATCGTGCTGGGCTCCGATGTGGCGAGGACGCTGCTTGGCTCGGCCGACGGCGCGGTCGGCCGTACCGTCAAGCTCGACGGCGATGAGTTCACCGTGGTCGGCGTGCTGCAGAACCAGGGCCAGTCGATGGGGCTCAATACGGGCAACGTTGCTCTCGTTCCCTTCTCTACTGCCGTGAGCATGGGGGAGAGCGGCACGATCACTTCTTTCTACGCGAAAGCGCGCGGCGAGGACGCCATCGAGGCGGCGAAAGGGGAGATAGGCTCGTACCTCACGGGCACGGCGCATATTCCCCCCGGACGTTTCGACATCATCTCCCAGGACGAGATGCTGCGGGCCGGCAACGAGATCGACGGCACCATGACTTTGCTGTTGGCGGGCATCGCGGGCATATCGCTTGTGGTTGCGGGCATCGGCGTGATGAACGTGATGCTGGTGTCGGTGACCGAGCGCACCCGCGAAATCGGCATCAAGAAAGCTCTGGGCGCGCGCCGCTTCGACATCCTCGTGCAGTTTCTGCTCGAAGCCCTCGTGCTCAGCATCATCGGAGGCGTTCTGGGCATCGCGGCGGGCATCGCGCTGGGACTGCTCATGGGCACCGTGGGGCTGGCGTTCGTGGTGTCGTGGGGCGTGGTGGCGGTTGCCGTTGCAGCAGCCACGGCCATCGGCCTGGTGTTCGGCATCTTCCCCGCCTACCGGGCGTCCCGCAAGAACCCCATCGAGGCTTTGCGCACCGAATAAGCTGCGCCGCCCGATCGCTTACAAGTCGCCGCGCCTCGCAAGAACGGTCCTGCCGCAGCATGCTGCAGGACCGTTCGCGTTTAGGAATTCGAACATGCGAAAATTTTGCAGCGGTTAATCGAGCCGGTACGTATCCCTTATCAGCTCGATGATGTCCTCGTAGGATGCGGAGATCCCCAACTGCCTCATGTTCGCATCGTCGTCGGAGATCTTGTCGCAGAACTCCGACATGTCTGCCCTGATCGTCGGAGCTAGTTCTACGTGCTGGCCGGGCTTCAGGATCTGAGCCAACCTGAGCACGTCGTTCTTATGTTTTCTAAGATCTCGAGAGTCCACATGCTCTCCGATCGCCTTTCTTTGGGAGAGGTCGAGGAACGCTTTCGCCTTGAACGGTATGAGGCCGGTTTCGCCGAGCACGGCGATGCCGTCCACGATCTCGCATCTTCCCTTCATGAACCTGTAATAGTCTTCGTCGAGGAGGATGGCCGAAAGGCTCGATACCTCGTCATCGAGGGGCATCGGGGCCACGACGATTCCAGCGTCCTCGTCGATGAAGTCGGGCGCGGCGCTGAAGAGCTCTATCATGACGGGGAATCCAGGATCGGTCGGCTCGGTGAAGCGGTAGAAGTGGGCACGCGCCGACCCTTTCCATCCACAGCTGTAGCCTCCCGCCCTCACGAGCCTCCATACCGCTGCGGCAGCCTCCGGAAGGCGTCCTTCGACCAGGAGGACCATGTCGATGTCCTTGGTGGCGCGGAACTCGAGATCGGCATCCTCCAGCAAGACCTCGCATGCAGTGCCGCCGATGACCGCGTAGCTGTCCTCGAGCCCCACCATGTGCTCTTTGAACCGATCCAGTCCTCTGACTCCGCGTGCTACCATAAATCCTCCTCGTCGAACAGGCTGTTCAGCTCCTTCTCGACCCGCTCGTCTCCGCTGTCGGCAAGCGAGAGGGCCAGCGACACGTCGTCGATGTCCTTTCCGCCGGTGACGAGCGGCTCGTACGTCCATACTTGGAGCTCGATCGTGTCATTATCGTCGATCTCGCCTATGAGCACCTCCGAGAAGGACAGGTCTTTGAGTCTCTTTCTAGATACCGCCTTGCGTCTGATCGGCGGCACGGCGAGCATTGACCGCACCGCCAGGGCGGTCTCGCCGGCATCGGGCAGCGCGTTTAGCGCCGCGTTGCGCTCGACATGAAGGATGCCGCTCACAGGGGAGGACAGCAACGGCTTCGCCGCCCTCAGCAGTTTGCCCGAGTCGCGTTCGCGTTCGAGCAGCATCGACCTTCCACTTTTCGAGCGGACGACGAGCCCCTGCTCGTCGAGCTCGGCCAGAGCTCTCGAAGCGTCGCTCGGCGTGAGACCGGCGACCTCCCTCAGCTCCGCAGCGCTTTCGACCTCGGGATGCGCGACGAGGGTGACGAAGGCCGCTTGCGCCCTGGAGGATAGGCGGCCCCCCCGGCGGTACCTCCGGGGCTCTCTCGATGTCGCTGCAAAGGCCAAGAAGGGGAGGAAGGCCTGCACGCCAGGAACGACGAAAGGCACGCCTTGCACGACGAGCGCTTTTCTCTGCCTCGCGTCTAGGGTTTCGCTGACAATGACAACGGGCAGGTCGGTGTATCTGCCCAGCTGATTGTGCACCCTCTTGATGTCCGGGAGGCCGTCCTCGTTCTCCATCTTCGCAGCTACGAACGCGATGCCTTCGAACACGCATCGAGCGTACGATGCCGAGCGCGAAAGAAAGAGCGGCAAGTTGGCATCGGGAAGCCACTCACCGTATTCGATCTTCAAGCCAAGCGTTTCGTTCAGGTATTTTCTTAGCTCATCCATATAGTTTCACCAAAATTGAATAGTTTTGAATAAAGTGCAATTATACATTATTATTGAAAATTAGAGTGATAGACCGAAGTTCAAGTGATTTGACGCTGTTTTCTCATTCGTCGTACGCTATAACTTTTGAAACGTCCGCACCGCATTCGTGGAGTGTTTTGATGTCCTTCTTCAGCACCTTCGCCTTGTCGAGGATCGCGTTTTCGAGATTGCATCCCTTGAGTTCGGCATACCGAAGATCAGCCTCGCGGAGGATGGCCCCTCCCATATTTGAGCCCCTCATTTTCGCCCATCCAAATTCTGCCTCTATGAGCTTTGCGAACCGCAAATCCGCATCTTCGAGGTGGGCGTGCTGGAATTTCGCCCCCTCCAACTCTGCTCCTAGCAAGTGGGCGTTCTCGAGGTGGGCGTGATCGAAGTGCGCTCCATGAAGAGTGGCTTTTTCCAGGGACGCGTGTTCGAAATGGGCATATGAGCATTTCGCGTCAACGAGTCGGGCGTCATTGAAATTCGCATGCTTCATATCCGCGTTGACTACGATGGTGTTATCAAGCATTGCTCCGGTGAATATTGCGTGTTCCATGAACGAATTGGACATATCCGACGAACTGAGTTGCGCGAAAGGCAGCGTCAGAATGTATTCATCTTCCCCGCTCTCTATGATCGGCTCAAGACCATTGAAGAAAGAAGAAACGTTGCTTTCCCATGCAAACACACCGATCCCTCCCAACCATTGTAACAATAGGTTGAAAGATACGCCCATCCTCTCGCCAGTCACTTTGGCAGCGCAGCTGTGTAGCGCCAGAATGTTCCCCTGGACGTTGCGAATGGATGATAACTTTGTCGAAAACAGTGTTCCGTTTCTTTCCTTATCAAAAAACGTCTCATCGAAGCTGTATTCCAATAGGGATTCCATGAATAACGACATCATGTATTTTTGAAGCGAGGCGGCTTTCTTTTTGGTGAACAGAGAGAGTTCGGCCCTTATGAACGATAGCGTGTTGTCCGTGAGTTCCGAACAGCCCAGCATGTCGTAAAGCTTTGGCATCGATGTGATGGGGCAAACTTTCCTGTCGAGCATTTTGGTCAACTCGCCGACGATGCGGCGCGATACGAGGTACTCCATGAAACTGTAATGAACGAACTCGTAACTCTCCTCGCCGTTTTTGTTTCTTAGGTGAAAGTAACCAGCGATTATATTATCCTTGATGCGCGCCTCGCTTTTGAAGCAATCAAAGGCTTCTTTAGCGCGTTCGCTCCCGCATTCGTTTTTCAAGGGCTTTAAATCCGTGATAGATCCGCCGTTGTGCCATGCCATAATAGCAGCGGCCTCCATGAACTCGAGATACCCCGCCACGTCCGCTGCGCGTGTTCTGCTATGTATTTTCGCCTTTCCTTGCGCGTGATCGTAATTCCGGTTTATCACGCCCTTAAGCAAAGTTCCGTACACCTCGGCGCGGTTGGGTGCAGCCGTCTCGAGAATATTCTTTGCGAACACGGCTATCAGATGGTTGAGGATAGGCTGGGCCGATAACTTCACTTCGTCGTCCCACTTGAAAATCTTTTCCATCGTCGAGCTCATATCCCTACCAAGTCTCTCTCCGTAGTTCGTCCACCAAGTAATCCTTTTATCTTCACAAAGGAGGAAGTCTGGGTCGCAAATGTCGCCTAACTCACTTTCGGAGCAAACGTAGGGAAGCAGCTCGAGTCGAATCGGCTTGCACTCTTTTGGAGATACTTCTTTTTTCATATCTCGAAGCAGTGTGGTCCTTGAAGTGACGAGGACTCTGGTTGGGAAGGAGGCTTCGCTGCAACGCTGTCCGTATCGAAGTATGGATCCCAGGAGACCCCATGCTGCCTTTTTGCTCTTAGGTCCTCGCGCTGCATATTCATCGAGTCCATCGAATATGAGAACCAGAGGCTTGCTCGTTGGAAGCTTCGAAACAACGAAGTCGCGACCGGGCAACGATAGGATGTATTTCACGACGAGGGCCTCGATATCGTCGATTTGCGAATCCGTCGCCACGTCTTTGAGGCTGATGTAAGCAACGTTGACCTCTTCGGTTTTGGCCAGTGTTTTAGAAAGGCGCCTGGCAACGGTGGATTTTCCGCTTCCGGGATCTCCGGAAAGAACAAGGACAGGGTTGTGGTCGTCCCTAAAATCGGGCGTTTCCAGCCACTGCGCGATACGCTCATCTACTGAAACGACTAAGCTTACTGTATCGGTGAAAGTTGAGGTATGGCTATGCTCGATAGGCCAATGGGCAACGGATGCCTCTGCAACGGTTTCGGGAAACAACTGGATTTCTAAACGATTATTACTCTCGATGAGATCGAAGAGGCGGCCATGGGAATCTTGGTGTGGAGGATAAAACGTGGCCTCCGCAGTCTCGATGGCGTTGAGCGGTATGTAGAGCTCGTCGACGGTGAATTTGGTGCCTATCGCCGTCATGGATTGGGAAGCAAGGAAATCCTGGTACTTCAGCCACTCACGATCGGTCGCGAGTGTTGGATCTAGGGCGTAGATTATCTCAGTCGTTTGCCGGTCGACCGTCTCTTCTCCGTATGTTACCGTCATGTTGACGACGGTTCTGTCGTCGTCGTTTAGATGCCCAAATCTCAGTTTGAGACAGTAATCGAATGCGATGCTTATCGCTTCGGCTATGGATTCCGCCTTGTCCTCGCCGCCTTTGAAACCGAATTTTCTTTGACCTTCAAGGAGGAGCGCTTCGATTCGCGAATCCCTTTCCTCTTTCGTCTCCAGTGCCGAGTCGTAGATATACTCGGTCTCTTCGCCGAGCCAGTCGCAAAACGACAAGCCGTTTTCATCGAGGCCTACATCGGCTGCTTGCTCAAGCGCTGACCTCAGATCTGAGGTCAGGTTGTCGAGCGCACCTGAAAGCGATTCCTTTGTTTTGGCCTTTTTGCGTCCTTGTTCAGCCCATTGCGTTGTCTTGGCGACGAACTCAGAGATGAATGCAGAAACAACCGAAGAAACGGTAACCGCTTCACCAAACATTGCGAAACCCCTTTAGCGCAGGATCAAATAACTAACCTAGCAAGTTATGTTATCACGTTGAAGAGGTTCTGTCTGATACGCGGATGCCGATCTCGCTTACTGTGCCGAAAAACGGGTTGTCGTGAGAAAAAATCTGGCGTCGGTGGCCGAAGCGTAGAGGATCGCACTTGTGTTTCCGGATGCCGAAAGAGCATGTAGCGAATGCCCAGTGCGATCTTGTGCTCGGCGCTTCTCGGAGCGCACTTGTCGCTCATGAATCAGCGTATTCGAGAATACCATCACGTTTTTTGGGGCCACACAGCAAATTGAAGGAAGTCGCTTCAACGCCTTGTCGTTGGGGATGAATCAAATCGAGAGCGGCAGTGCACTGTCCGCCTTCTCGTTGTACATCGGCGCTCTTCATGATCCCCTCCGAAGCTGGTTCTTGATACTGATTTTTGTAGTCCCTATCTGTAAGCATCTAGCAAAGTTTATCTGCAGGCCATTATGTGGCAAAATATTGTTTGGGCAATTTTTCAATTCAAAATATAACATTTGATACAGAGGTTAGAGCTATCATGACTTTCGGCGAAATGGTCAAATACGCACGCAAACAACTGAGTATGACTCAAACTGAACTAGCAAAAGCGCTCGGCGTCAGCTTTGCGACGGTTAATCGATGGGAGAATGGGCAAGTGAATCCAAGTTCACTTGCCCAGAAAGCCTTTGAGGACTTTTGTGAGAGCAGTTTTATTAGCTTTCCTCGGGAATGATACGTTTAGGGGGTGAGGCAGGTGGCTCGAGCAGACCTATTGTGTGATCTAATTAAGTATGGACTTGCTCACGATGACAAACGATTTATACAATCAGCCGAAGCGGTATGTGCTGAAGAGCGGGAAAAGCAGCACACAGTGCTTGCTAATCGCATTGAGAAAATCGTTCTGACCGCTGCTAATACTAAGCAAAAGTCGGTTCGGAACCATACGATTGTCAAATCAAGCGGTCTCGCGGCGCAAACCCTTTTCATCGAAAAAACTCCTGAGCGTAGGATGGGCGATCTCGTTCTTCCGGAGTTCGTCCGTAGGCTTTGCGATGACCTGGTAGAGGAGCAGCTTCGGGCTGATTTGCTCCGATCTTACGGCCTTGAGCCGCGCCACAAAATCCTTCTTGTTGGAGCCCCGGGCAATGGAAAGACTTCTCTTGCGGAGGCAGTCGCTGAATCTCTCATGGTTCCTTTTCTCACTATTCGTTACGAGCAACTTATTGGATCGTATTTAGGCGAAACAGCAAGCAGGCTGGGGCAACTCTTTGATTACGCGAGAACCCGTCCTTGCGTGCTTTTCTTTGATGAGTTCGAAACGCTCGGTAAGGAGCGCGGAGATACCCATGAGACAGGGGAAATCAAGCGTGTCGTTAGCTCGCTTTTGCTGCAAATAGACTCGCTTCCTAGCTATGTGGTTGTGATTGCCGCCACGAATCACGATGATCTGCTCGACAAAGCCGCATGGCGCAGATTTCAAATTCGCGTTGAGCTTCCTCCACCAACGCGAGCAAATCTATCAACGTGGCTATCTTTATTCGAGCGCAGAAACGACTTTGACTTCGGCATTGAGCCCGAAACGATAGCGAAGAAGGTTTATGGATGCAGTTTCGCAGAAGTGGAAGAGCTCGCTATAGAGATATATAGACGATACGTATTGTTACTCCCTTCTAGCGTCACAAAAAAGATTACAAACGAAGTGCTGCAGCTTTGGAGCAAGCAGCGCAAGCAAAGCACTCCTGACGATGGAGGCGATAAGTGATGGCCGCTGAGTACCCTCTGCTGATGCTTCCAGAGCCAAGTGAGCAGGTCAAGGGCGACCGTAATGGCGGTCCTACTAGACTGCATCGTCCCGACATTGCTGCCCAAGGAAGACGTCTTGAGCCCATGTACAAACGCCTTTGTGGCGCTTTCGATAGGGAACGCGTGAAAGTGCAGCGTTCTCCCGATAGAATTGAGCCGGAACTCGCCTTGGTATTCGAGGTCGCAGGTTCCCTTAACTCGTTTTATGGGGCTGTCAAAAGGATAGAAGGACTCGAATGGCTATTCGACCTCGAAAACGAAGACATGGCTCCAGACAACTACTTCTACGACGAGGAAAACGCCGAAGCGTCCTTCTCGGGTCGCGTCTACTGCATCATGAGCGATAGAGCGGCACTTGATCAGCTTATAAGCACCTGGAAACACTATCAAATGGACGAAACCTTCCAATTCCCACACGGTTTTACTTCGTTACGAGATTTGTTTGGGTTGCTGCGTGAAGTGCACGTCTGGGGGCCGGAAGATCGTTTCGAAGACACTGGGATTTTGGAAGACTGGCATGAAACCATCCAGGTGAAGGGCTCGTCCCCCTCGACATTTGAGGCGGAACTTTTTTACCGCAGCGACCCAACTAAACGGTGTGCCGCCGCAGCGAGCGTGCGCAGAGCAGTTGAAGCAATGAATGGCAGGGTTACAAGTGAGTGCGCAATCGAGGAGATCAGATACCACGGAATGTTGCTTGAACTTCCAATTGATCAAATCGAAAACCTTCTCGGCGCCGAGAGAGAAAATCTTTCTTTGGCGACGTGCAATGAAATCATGTACTTCCGCCCAACAGGTCAAATGGCGGTCGGTCTCCTAGGTGAGATATTCGAAGAGGACATTGACGACAAGGTCGGTGCAGAGCTTCCCTCGGGCGTCCCCATCGTTGGGATGCTTGACGGGTTGCCTCTCGAGAATCATGCTGCACTGCGCAATAGAATCATTGTTGACGACCCGGATGAGTTCGGAAACGATTACCCTGCAAGCCTTCGTATGCATGGAACTGCGATGGCATCTATGCTCGTGCATGGTGATCTGGCAGCACCAGAACCCTCGACCGCCTCAAGACCCGTTTATGTGCGACCAGTGATGCGCCCAGACGCGGTATTCGGTATGAAGGAGACATATCCGGAGAATGTTCTCATTGTCGATCTCATTCACAGAGCGGTCAGGAGAATGTTCGACGGCGACGGCGACGAAGCGCCGGCTGCTCCAACTCTCCATGTTATCAATCTTTCCATCGGCGATGAGGTTCGGCAGTTTTTTGGCGCTCCCAGCCCCCTTGCGAAACTGCTTGATTGGCTGAGCTACAAATATCGTGTTCTCTTCGTGATAAGCGCCGGAAATCAGCACATAAACTTAATTCCAGTTGAAGGGGGTTTCGAGAAGCTGAAGGACGAAGACCTCGAGAGGCGAAGCAAGCATATTAGCGAGGCACTTATGGAAAACAGGAGGAATCTCAAGCTCCTTTCTCCTGCCGAAAGCATAAATTCTATCACTGTGGGTGCGACATTTGAAGATAATACTGCTATCGAAGAAAACGCTCTTGCCGTTCAGCCTGTTGAGGAAGGTTGCGTAAGCCCGCTCACGTCTTTTGGCGGAGGAATTGGACGTTCTATCAAGCCCGAAATTCTCTATCCTGGTGGTAAGTTCCTTGTCTCAGCGAAAGACGATAACTGCGTCGAATACGCTCTATCGCAGACTCGCGAGCCTGGAATCATTGCAGCCGCTCCAACCGCAGGGGCAATCGCAAAAAGTTATGTCGCGCAGGCGGGAACGAGCTACTCAGCGGCAGCGGTCTCTCATGAATGCGCGGCCAACTTCGATGTCCTAGAGGAGATCTTTCTAGACTCAGGCTTTGCCGGCGTCCCGGACGAATATGGGGCGCTGCTCCTCAAAGCAATGGCTGTGCACGGATGCGCTTACGAAAATTTGGGAGATATCGCATTCAGGCAGTTTGGCGCGAAGAACAAAGAGAGCACCCGGTGGGTTGGTTTCGGCCGGCCGGATTATCTCCGCGTTCGAGAGTGCGCGCTCAACAGGGTAACGGCGTTCGGATTTGGAGATATTGGCAAGGACGAGGGGCAACTGTTCCATGTCCCGCTTCCGCTCGATTTCTCATCAAGGGTTGTTGATCGACGCTTGACGGTGACGCTGGCGTATTTTACGCCAATTGCTTTCGGACGCCAAGAATATCGACATGCGCAACTGTGGTTCGACCGTGTGGGCCTGACAAAAGAGCGTTTGGTGCCTACCCGCGAATATACTGATTGGAATGCAATCCGAAGGGGAACTCTTCAGCACCAGTCTTTCATAGGAGAGGGCGGTCTTCCGTGGGCTGAAGAATCTGATGGTATTGACATTCTTGTTAGCTGCGCAGGTGCAAACGGGCTTAAGTCACTTGGGAAAGAGAAGATCCCGTATTCCCTTGTCGTCACTTTCGAAACAAAGCAGCCAATAAACGTTTATCATCCCGTTGCTGATAGGCTTCGCGCCCCGGTAGGCGTCAGGGCGAATGCAGTTTAATGAGCTGCTTGCCTACATCTTTGAGGTATAGCAGAAAAAGCAGAGGAGTGAACCCGGTTGGCACGTCTGGTCAAAGCATAAGTCTTCAGGTTTTGCGCGAACGATACCGTGCTAAATTGATCCTACCTGTTGATTTGGAAAACTGTATCCCCTCTACGGGTAAGCAAATTTCGGGTTGCTCTCCGTCGGCGTCGAGCGGGTCGGGCGTATGGGCTCTAGGCGCAAAGCCCTCCCTCGTTCTCGATCCGGCGGGCGAGGTTCTACGCAAGCGCCGGATCGTCTCTGTTGCGCAGCCAGTAGCTCTCGGCGGGGGCGGCGTAGGCGTTGACGATCTGCTCCGGTGAGAAACCCTCGGCCACTAGACGCTCCCAGGCGGCGAGGCGATTCCACTTGAAACGCTCCACCGATGACGTCATAACTCCGAAAGAACTGAGTTCGAGTACGCTCTCATGTTTGAGGAGCGTTATGCACCGGTGCCGACGTAATACTAAGACGTTTGATAACATGTAAGCCGGTGTCCGTCGCCCGGGGATGTGGTCAACACCCGCATGCGTGATTTCTGCGATTCGCATAAGCTGAAGAAGTCGAAAACAGATACCATTGACGAAGTGGTCTTGTGCCGTGCGTTCTCCTATACCCGTGCGAGAGGCATACGTCTTCCGATTCGATCGATCTCGTTTTGAGGAAATCGGTCGAATCGCAACGATGGAAAAACGTTGGAGCAGCCATGCGGTAAGGTTCTAAAAGGCGTCGGGTCTTGCTTGGCTGATCGTGCTCGATGCTGTAGAGAGACTTTACGGCGATAAAAACGTGATTGGTTCGGTTGGTAGGGAAAGCAAACCGGATGGAGCGCGATGAAGATATATTTTGACGAATCGGGCAATACCGGCTGCCTGACCCGCGAGGGACATGAAACGTACTGCGGCAAGGATGGCCAGTCTCTCTATGCCTTAGGGGCCGTATTGTCTCCCGAGAGCGAGGATGGAGCCTTGGCTGCATCGTATGAGGCGTTCAAGGAGCGCTGCGGAGCTGCTGGACGAGAAGTTAAGGGAAGTGACCTTCTGACTCGCAAGTGCAACGATCAGCTTTCCGACTTCTTTGAAACCTTTCTTGTATGTGGACGATTCAAGTTATGCCTGTATTCGAAAGACTTCTATCTTGCTACGGCTCTCATGCAGACGATCCTTGGCCCGGATGCAAAGGTTACGTTCCCTCAGGCATATTATTCAGAGGCGTCGAACCTGGCTTTGTTCGGATCCGAGTCCCTTAAAGCGTATGCGGAGTTTTCCGCGATGCCAGATGCATCTGGTGCTAGGCTTCTAACTGAGAGACTGCTTGTCAACTCCGATGGAGTTATTACAGAGGGGAGCTTCCTGCATGCAGGGCTTCGCCGCATCGTGGAGACAGGGCGGTACGATATGCTTCTCGGAACCGGCATCGCGTCAGGTGACTATGATGACTATTGCAGCGCTTTTGCTACACCGTTCCACGCTCCACTGCTACAGCGCTCCATGGCAGACTGCCACACCCTAACAATCTAAATTGCCACGCGCCCCGAAAGGGGCGCTTCCTTTTCCGCCACAATTCCGATGGGCACAAAAGTGCCCATCGGACCATTGCGAGAAAGGAAGAAAAAATGGTCAAGTACAGAGAAATACTTCGGCAAAGGGCGATGGGGGTGAGTGTCAGGAACACAGCGTTCTCGTGCAGGTGCTCCACCGCAACGGTAAGGGCGGTGACCACCCGCGCGAAGGCGCACGGCCTCGAGTGGCCCTTGCCGGAGGAGATGAACGATGCGGCGATTCGAGCCGTCATCTATCCGGCAAAGGAGCGATCCGATATGTCGAAGGCGGAGATCGACCATCCCCGCATCGACAAGGAGATGAACCGTCCCGGCATGACCATGCTGACGCTTTGGAGGGAGTACTGCGAGGACGCCCTGGCATCGGGCATGGAACCCTACCTGTACTCCGCCTTCTGCCAGAAGCACCGCGCCTGGGCGGCCGCCAACAAGGTCTCCATGCGCATCGAGCGCAAACCCGCCCAGGAGATGCAGGTCGACTACGTCGGCGACACCATGGAGGTGCTCGACGCCGACACCGGCGAGGCGCGCAAAGTCTACGTCTTCGTGGCGTGCTTGCCCTATTCGGGCGAGATGTTCGCCGAGGGCGCCTACAACATGAGAGCGGAGTCCTGGGTCGAGGCCCACGTCCACGCCTTCGCCTTCTTCGGCGGCAGCGTGCCGATAGTGGTTCCCGACAACCTCAAGCAGGGCGTCGTCAAGAACACCGTCGAAGAGCTCGTGATCAACGAGCAGTACCGCAGGATGGCCGAGTACTACGGGTGCGCCGTCGTGCCCGCGCGCCCCAGGAGGCCGAGGGACAAGGGGGCGGTGGAGATGAGCGTGAGGGTCATCGAGCAGCGCGCCATCGCGCCCCTTCGCAACCAGCTGTTCACCTCTCTCCGGCAGCTGAACGAGGCTCTTTTGGAGAAGGTGCGCGAGATCAACGCCCGTCCGTTCCAGAAGCGCGAGGGCAGCAGGGATGAGGTCTTCGTCCGCCAAGAGAAGCCGCTGCTCATCCCGCTGCCGGGCAAGCCCTACGAGATGGTTACCCGCAAGGTTGTCACTGTTAATTTTAACTACCACGTCTCGTTTGACGGATGCTGGTACTCGGTTCCGTTCAGCTACGTCAAGCGCGAGGTGGAGCTATGCGCCACCAGATCCGCTGTTTGGGTGGCCTGCGACGGCGAGCGAATCGCCATGCACGAGCGCATCTACGGCCCTAGGGGAAGCTACCGCACCAACCCCGACCACATGCCCGATTCCCATCGCGACTTTGTGGAGTGGGACGCGAAGCGCTTCCGTAAATGGGCGGCCGGGATCGGCCCGTCCTGCGGGGAAGCCGTCGATGCCATCTTGAGGTCGCGCAAGATCGAGCAGCAGTCCTACCGCTCGTGCCGCGCGGTGCTGGCGCTCGCGAAGAAGCACGGAAGGGAGATGCTCGAGCAGGCGTGCGCCAAGGCCTGCTCTCTAACGCCCAGGCCGAGCTACAAGACGATCAAATCGATTATCTCGGAGATGGGGGCCGCAGGGCCCGAGGACCAAAACGCCGGAGCGTATCTGCGCGGAGGCGACTACTACCGGAACTTGAGCGAGGGGGACGATGAATAATGACGGCGAGCCAGACGACGATGGACAAACTCTATGGCATGAGGATGTCGGTGATGGCGCAAGCGTATCGCGACCAGGAGGAATCGCAAGGAGTGGCAGAGATGACCTTCGACGAGAGGTTCGCCATGATAGTCGATGCCGAATGGGACGCGCGCCGCATCAACAGGAGGACGAGGCTGTTGCGCCAGGCCGGCTTCTCCGATCCCGAGGCGAACATTGCCGATGTCCGCTACGACGCGGATCGCAAGCTCGACCGCACGAAACTGATAGAGCTGTCCAACTGCACATGGATAAGAGGCCACCGCAACGTCGTGATCACGGGCGCGTCGGGCGCCGGCAAGAGCTGGATTGCCTGCGCGCTCGGGGTGGCGGCCTGCAACGCCTTCTTCAGCGTAAGGTACGTCCGGTTGCCCGAAATGCTCGACGAGCTGAACGTGAGCAAGAACGAGGATTGGCTCAAGGCGAAGAAGCGCTACACGAAATGCGACTTGCTGATACTGGACGATTGGCTTTTGGAAAAGCTCGAGGGGAAGGCGGCGCGCGAGCTTTTAGAGATAGTCGAGGCGCGCTTGCGCAGCGGGTCCTTATTGATTTGCTCGCAGTTCTCGCCAGCAGGCTGGCATTCAAAGCTCGGGGAAGGAGCAATCGCAGATGCCGTCATCGACCGCATAGTCTATCGGTCGGACGTCATCCATATTGAAGGCGACGAGTCAATGCGCAAGCGCATCGGCTAAGAGCATAACCGGCCGTATTGGCCAAGAGGGGCGCTTGCGCGCCCCTCGCAATCAGAGCAACCCGCATTGCTACGTGGCAGTCTGCCATGGAACGCTGTAGCAGTGGAGCGTGGAACGGTGTAGCAAAAACGGCGCAATAAGCACCAACCGCCCTTTCAAGCAATAAGTCTTTGAATATAAGGCATACTAACATAATGTTAGCTATAGCATACTTATAGCGAAAGGGTTGTTGTTTGCAAATATTGCGCAAATATCTTCTAAGGCTTCGGATGGCAGAAGGGGGTTTTATGAGAAGGGCAACCGACGTTGGTTTCACTCTTGTTGAACGTATTGCGCAATGGGAGCGTGAATATGGGGCAAATATTGCGGTTCGCGACAGAGAAACCACGTATACTTACACTGAGCTATTTGATGCGGCAAGGCGATTCGCCTCTTGCCTTGCTTCGGAGGGGATAGAAGCTGGGGACAGGATCGTCCTTCAGCTTCCGAACAAAGCTGAATCTCTTATAATCTTGTTCGGGTCAGTAATGAGAGGATGCATCCCCGTACTTGCTTTGCCGACTCATCGCAAAGCGGAAATCTCTCATTTCTGCTCAAAGTCAAATGCATCCTGCCTAATTGTTCCGTGTTCTTCCCCGGCTTATGATTACGAGTCCTTAGCAAAAGCCATCAAAAAGGACAATCCAAGGCTAAAATGTTTTGTCATCGGATCTTCCGATCAATATCGATCAGTTTCGGATATGCGCGGAGAGCTCTGGCAAGCCACAGCACCCCACTCCTCATCAATTTTGTTCCTGCTTCCGTCGGGTGGTACAACAGGACTCCCTAAACTTATTCCTCGCTCAAATTTCAGCTATGTGTACAATTTCGTGGAAGCGGCTTCCCGATCGCTTTTTTCCGAAAAAACAAAATACCTAGCAGCTTTGTCGATATGCCATAATTTGCCGCTCGCATGCCCCGGCGCACTTGGTGCGCTAGAAAAAGGAGGCACCGTCATTTTGGCGGAAAGCGTGAGTCCCGATGAAGTGTTTCCATTGATCTCTTCTGCAAAAGTGACGACAATAACAGCAGTTCCATCGGCGGTAAACCTCTGGATGGACGCACTCGACTGGTATCCTGTTGATCTTTCAAGCCTTGAGTCCATCCATGTAGGAGGTGCGCGATTTACCGCAAAAGATGCCAAGAGGCTTTCTGCCGCTTTCTCTTGCGCTGTCCAGCAATCATACGGCATGACTGAAGGAATATTGACGCTGACAAGCCCTGAAGCGCCAGAGGAAATCGCCTTTACCACCCAAGGCTTCCCCCTTTCCGAAAACGATCGCCCTCTTATCATCGGACAAGATGGGCAACCTTGCGCAGACGGCGAAGAAGGGGAATTGATATGGAAAGGACCGTATCTGATGAGTGGATATTACGAAGATGAATATTCTACTCTGCGCTCTTTTGATTCGGAAGGATTTTATCATACGGGGGATTTAGCGGTGAGGGATCCCTGCGGCAACTTCAAAATCACGGGACGTCTGAAAAACACAATAAACCGTGGCGGTGAGACTTTCTCGGCGGAAGACGTAGAGGCAAGTCTTAGAGAAATGCCCGGCATCGTAGACGTAGCCGTCTGCGGGATACCGGATCAAGCCCTTGGCGAAAAGACGTGTGCGTTTATCGTTTGCAGCGGCGATGCGCCCAACTTGGAATCCATAAGGGAGTTTTTAAACAACATAGGAATCGCCCCATTCAAGCATCCAGACAGAGTAGAGATTCGTGAGTTGTTGCCCCTGACCCCCATAGGAAAAATTGATTTAAATGCTCTTAAGACCTCGATACGCTAGTCAGCCCTTTAAAAAAATCTCTTCCAATCCGCCGAGAAGAGCATCGAGAAGGACTGAGAACTGATGATCAAAAAAACTTCTCCTCAGGCTTTCTTCTTCGGTCAGGAGTTTGACCGTTTTTGCCAAAGCGGCAATACCGGGATCGGACGCAGAAAGCGCACTCGCATACGAACCCCCCACCTCTTTGCGCACATCGTCCATTTTGTCCCTGTCATCCTCGGTAGCAACGAACGCGCAAGTTTGGCAAAGCAAAACGGAATAAACAAGAGTGGACCAATCGCCAAACCCAGCATCTCTCAGCACTTGAATGCCGCAATTGATAATGCGGTCGGATTCCCCAAGGCCAGGACCTACGGCAGCGAGTCTACGAGCGACTCCGGGGTACTTTCTCAGGGTGGAACGCATCCCCTCAAGAAGAAGCTTGAACCATCGTTTCCAATTCTCGCGAGGCTCAGGAAGGTCGATTTCGGCATTAACGTGCTCGATAACAAGATGTACCACATCTTCTCTTCGACCAACGTGGTAATTAATGACACCTGGGTACGCGTTAATTTCTTTAGCCAGTTGACGAATAGACCAACCATCTATGCCAAATTCTTTGGTGAGCTTCAAGGCGGCATCGCAGATAGAAGTCACGTCAATTGCTGGCAAGCCGGCTGTCTGGCGCGTCGACCCCATATTCAGCACCTTTCTATTTGCTGGTTGCGACAGAATACCATTTTTTTGCACCCCCAGCGTAACGCGGTCAGTTTGCGGAAATATTCAAGTCGCTGCAAGTGCAAAACAACGTCCTGGTAATAGAGCAGGAGGAGAAATGACGGAACAAAGCCCAGAGAACAAAAAGTCGAAACGCAAAGCACCCCATCCGCTGTTCAGGTTGCTTGACTTCGCAGGGCCTTACAAAATCCTCACCGTGGTGGGCTGCGCCTTGTCTGGTCTGCATTCGTTGCTTGCTGTGATGCCCCTTGTGTGCGTCTGGTTTATCATGTCGCAGTTTGTCGCAGTGGCTCCTCAATGGAGCGAAGCGAGTGGCGCGGCCTTTTACGCATGGCTGGCAGTCGGATTCGCGGTGGCCGGAGTGGTGGTGTACTTCGCGGCGTTGATGTGCACTCATATCGCGGCATTCCGAACCGGCAACAACATGAGGAAGGCCGCGACCCACCATCTCTCCAAGGTTCCCCTTGGCTACTACGACGAGCATTCGACCGGCGAACTAAGGAGGGTGATCGACGGCTGCGCCGGCCAGACCGAGTCCGTGCTTGCCCATAAGTTCCCTGATTTCGTGGGAGCCCTCATCACCCCCGTTGTGTTTGTCGTCGTGATGTTCATCTTCGACTGGGCCATGGGTTTGGCGTGCCTGGTTCCCATCGCGGTGTCCTTCGCGTGCATTTGGAGGATGATGGGAGGGGGAGGCAGCGATGAGAACTCAAGCTATCTGACTTTCGTGTCGAACTACCAGCAGGCATTGAACCGAATGAACGCCGCTGCGACCGAATATGTTCGAGGCATGCCCGTCGTCAAAGTGTTCCAGCAAACGGTCGATTCGTTCAACGCATTCAAGGAGGCCATCCTGCAGTACCGGGATATGGCCCATGGCTATTCGAAGTTGTGCGAAAAACCGCAGGTCGTGCAGATCGTGGCGATCAACTCGACCTTTGCTGTGCTGGTTCCCGCCAGCATCCTGCTTGCGGGGGCAGCAGGGGACTTCGCGTCGTTCTTCACGGACTTCCTCTTCTACGTGGTGTTCAGCGCGGTGACGACATCGATGATGACCAAGATACTGTACGCCTCTGAAGCTGCGGCGATGGCCCAAGATGCCGTGATGCGAATCGAGGGGATCCTATCCACGCCGGAGATGCCTTGCTGTTCTGCGAAAGGCGGGAGGGCGAGCGGGACGTGCGATATCGTTTTTGAAGGGGTGTCTTTCACGTATCCGGGCGCTGACGCACCTGCCGTCAAGAACGTGAGCTTTGCGATTCCCGAAGGAGAAACGATGGCGCTCGTCGGGCCGTCGGGAGGAGGCAAGAGCACCATTGCAAGCCTTGTTCCGAGGTTCTGGGACGTCGATGAAGGACGGGTGCTTGTCGGCGGTGTTGATGTGCGGGATGTTCCCCGTTCGGAACTGATGGATTCCGTTTCCTTCGTCTTCCAAAACACACGGCTTTTCAAGCGCAGCCTCATTGACAACATCAGATTCGCGCGCCCGTCGGCTACGCGCGCGGAGGTGGAGGCGGCCGCGCACGCGGCGCAATGCGACGACATCATCGCGAAGCTGCCCGAGGGCTTGGACACGGTGGTCGGCGCGAAGGGCGTCTACCTGTCGGGCGGCGAATGCCAGCGTATCGCGCTTGCCCGGGCCATTCTGAAAGATGCGCCTATCGTGGTCTTGGACGAGGCCACAGCGTTCGCCGATCCGGAAAACGAAGCCCTTATCCAACGTGCGCTCGCGCGTCTTACGCACGGCAAGACCGTTCTCATGATTGCACACCGGCTATCGACCGTGGTGGGCGCGGACAGGATCTGCGTCGTGGAGAACGGGGCCATCTCGGAATCGGGATCCCACGGGGATCTTGTCGAAAGCAAGGGAGTGTATCGCCGGATGTGGGAGGACTATCAGAAATCAGTCTCTTGGAGAATCGGAGGGGGTGCCAACGATGCTGCGTGAGAAGTTCGCTTTGACCGAGCGGGGTGCTTTCGAGTTCAAGAGAGGCGCGTTCTTCTGCGCTCTCGCCAACCTCGTCATGATGGCACCCATTGGCGTGCTGTGCATGGCGACCAACGACTACCTGGATCATCTGCTCGACCCCTCGAAGCCCCTCCCTGCTCTTGGTGGCTATCTTGCAGCCATCGTCGTCATACTCCTGCTCATGCTGCTGACCCAATGGCTCGAATACCATTTCACCTACAATGTCGTGTACGGCGAGAGTGCCAGAAAGCGGATCGAGCTTGCCGAGGTGCTGCGCAGATTGCCCCTTTCCTTTTTCGGAAGGCGCGACCTCTCGGACCTCACCACCACCATCATGAAGGACTGCGCCGATCAGGAGCGCATGTTCTCCCATATCATGCCCCTTTTGTTCGGAACCGGCGCGTCGACCATATTGATCTCGATCATGCTTCTGCTCTTCAACTGGAAGATGGCCATCGCCGCCCTCTGGGTTCTTCCCATCGCCTTGCTCATCATCGCCTTCTCTCGGAAGAGCCAAGATGCGAAGGGGCAGTTTCTCATCGACCGCCAGCTTGACGTTGCGGACGGCTTGCAGGAGTACCTCGAATGCGCCCAAGAGATCACGGCGGCGAACCAATCGGAAACGTATCTCGAGCAACTGGATCAGAAGATCGATCGCGCGGAGAAGGCCCAGATCGTCTCGGAGCTTTCGAGTGCCGTTCCCGTGTCGGCCGCGCAAGCGTTCCTCAAGCTCGGAATAGCTTCGACCGTCCTCGTCGGAGCCCTGCTTTTGGCATCGGGGGAACTAGAGTTCATGGTGTACTTCTGCTTCCTTCTCGTGGTGACGAGATTCTACGATCCGATCAACACCGTGCTTGAAGTTGTGACGGAGCTTCTCAATCTCAAGCTCGGAATCAAGCGCATGCACTCCATCGAGCACGAGCGGCCTCAAACCGGGTCGATGGAATTCGAGCCGGCGAATCACGACATTTCTTTCGACAACGTGACTTTTTCGTACGAAGGAGGCGAGAAGGTTCTCTCGAACGTCTCATTTGTTGCGAAGGAGGGCGAGGTGACCGCCTTGGTCGGTCCGAGCGGGGGCGGCAAGTCCACCGCGGCCAAGCTGGCTGCCCGTTTCTGGGATGCCGACGATGGCGTTGTGAGCATCGGAGGCGTGGACGTTTCGACCGTCGACTCCGAGGCCCTTCTCGTCGATTTCGCCCAAGTGTTCCAGGATGTGGTTCTGTTCGACGACACGATCATGCAGAACATCCGACTCGGTAGGCCAGATGCCACGGATGAGGAGGTGTTTGCGGCGGCTCGGGCGGCGAACTGCGATGATTTTGTCTCCCGCATGCCGAAGGGCTATGAAACGAGGATAGGCGAGAACGGCGCGCTTTTGTCCGGAGGCGAGCGCCAGCGCATATCGATTGCCCGGGCGATCCTCAAAAACGCCCCCATTGTTCTTCTGGATGAGGCGACCGCTTCACTTGACGTTGAAAATGAGACGAAGGTGCAGGAGGCGCTATCGTGTCTCCTTGAACGCAAAACCGTGCTGGTCATCGCGCACCGGATGAGAACCGTGATGAGCGCCGACAAAATCGTGGTGCTGGATGGAGGCCGCGTTGCCGAGCAAGGAAAGCCGTCGGAGCTCATGGAGCGCGAAGACAGCCTGTTCAAGAAAATGGTGGAGCTTCAGTCGTCGACGGGTCGGATTTTGAATTAAGTGAGGTGGAACTGATGACTTTGAGTGAGTCAAGGGAAGACTATCTAGAAAACCTGCTTATTCTCGAAACTCGTTCTGGTGGTTTTGTAAGGCAAGTGGATATGGCCAGTAGAATGGGTTTTTCCAAGGCGAGCATATCAAAAGCTATGTCCTCCTTGAGCGCGGAAGGATATGTTGAATTTAGGCCTCGAGGTTTGGTTCGCCTTTCAAATGGGGGACGCAAAATCGCTGAAAGAGTTTACGACCGCCATTGCTTCTTCTTCAAGGTTCTTACCAACCTTGGCATTCCGACTGAAATTGCACAAAGGGATGCCTGTCGCATGGAGCACGCAATGAGCGAAGAGTCATATCAGGCTTTAAAAAAAGGAGCTGTCGAGCAAGATGGACGTCCAATAAGGGTCATCAACCTAAATAAGCTGGATAATGGGCAATCTAAAGTATAGAGAGAATTGAAATGACGATAGAGCAAAGGCCAAGCTTATCGATCGCTTTGCCAAAATCCTACCTGTTCACGTCCGAATCCGTCACCGAGGGGCATCCCGACAAGATGTGCGACCAGATATCGGACGCCATCTTGGACGCCATCATCTCCAAGGAGATAGAGCTCGAGCGCGAGGGCTACATCGCCCCCAGCGGGCAGCCCGCCGACGTGTCGCGGATGCGCTGCGCGTGCGAGACGCTTGCGACCACGGGGCTCGTGGCCGTGGCGGGCGAGATCCGCACGCAGGCGTACGTGGACGTGCCGGCCATCGTGCGCGAGGTGGTGTGCGGCATCGGCTACGACCGCGCCAAGTACGGCTTCGACGGCACCACCTGCGGCGTGGTGAACGCCATCCACGAGCAGAGCCCCGACATCGCGCAGGGCGTGGACGAGAGCTGGGAGGCGGCCCACGGCGGGGCCGCGGACGACCCCTACGAGCGCATCGGCGCGGGCGACCAGGGCATGATGTTCGGCTACGCCTGCGACGAGACGAGCACCCTCATGCCCATGCCCATCTACCTGGCCCAGCGCATGAGCGAGCGCCTCGCCGCCGTGCGCAAGGACGGCACGCTCGACTACCTGCGCCCCGACGGCAAGACCCAGGTGAGCGTGCGCTACGAGGACGGCGCGCCGAAGTGGGTGGAGAAGGTGGTCGTGTCCACGCAGCACGCCGAGGAGGCGCCCTACGAGCGGCTGCGCGCCGACGTGGTGGAGCAGGTGGTGCGCCCGGTGCTGGCCGGCGAGGGCGTGGCGCTCTCGCCCGACGCGGAGATCCACGTGAACCCCACGGGCCGCTTCGTCATCGGCGGGCCGATGGGCGACTGCGGCCTCACGGGCCGCAAGGTCATCGTGGACACCTACGGCGGCATGGGACGGCACGGCGGCGGGGCCTTCTCCGGCAAGGACTGCACGAAGGTGGACCGCTCGGCGGCCTACGCGGCGCGCTGGGTGGCGAAGAACGTGGTTGCCGCGGGCCTGGCCGCGCGCTGCGAGGTGCAGGTGGCCTACGCCATCGGCGTGGCGCGCCCCGTGTCGCTCATGGTGGAGACGTTCGGCACCGAGAAGGCGGCGGTGGGGGCCATCGAGCGCGCGGTGGCCGAGGTGTTCGACCTGCGCCCCGGCGCCATCATCGACGCGCTGGATTTGCGCCGCCCCATCTACCGCAAGACGGCCGCCTACGGCCACTTCGGCCGCGAGCTGCCCGAGTTCACCTGGGAGCGCACCGACCGCGCCGAGGATCTGCGAAAGACCTGCAGGCTAGCATAAGGGGCTAGCACCCCCTTGGAAGGAGTTCCATGATTTACGATAATGTGCTGCAAGCCATGGGGCATACACCTCTCGTTCGTCTCAATCGGTTATCTGAAGCGAATGCCGCACAGATACTCGTTAAGTTTGAGGGCGTTAATGTAGGAGGCTCCATTAAAACGCGCACGGCATTACAGATGATTGAATCCGCCGAACGCCGCGGCGAAATTGGGCCAGATAGTATTATCGTTGAACCTACAAGCGGCAATCAAGGTATAGGGCTCGCGCTTGTGTGTGCTGTGCGCGGTTATCGTGCGCGCATCATTATGCCAGACAGCGTGTCGGAAGAGCGTCGTAAGCTTGTTCGCCACTATGGTGCTGAGGTAATTGTCGTACATGATGCTGGCGATATTGGAGAGTGCATATCCAAATGCATCGCTCTGGCTAAGCGTATGGCTAGCGAGGATCCTCGTGTTTACGTGCCACAGCAGTTCGAGAACAGGGATAATTTACTAGCGCATCGCTATCATACAGCACTTGAGATCTTAGAGGACGTGAAGGGGCCCATACATGGATTCTGCTCGGGCATTGGTACAGGTGGTACTATTTCCGGTATAGGGCAGGCACTCAAACGTCTTTTTCCTGATGTATGCATTTGGGCCGTTGAGCCGGAGAGCGCAGCGATTCTTTCGGGAGGAAGCGTCGGAACGCATTTGCAGATGGGTATCGGCGATGGGCTTATTCCCGATATCCTTGATCAGGGCATCTATGACGATATCTGCGTGGTTTCCGATGAGGAAGCTATCAACGAGGCTCGCGCGCTTGCTCGTGAGGAGGGTTTGCTTTGCGGCGTATCGGGCGGTACAAATGTGGTTGCCGCACGTCAGCTTGCTCGGCAACTTGGTTCGGGCAAGACAGTGGTTACTTTACTGCCCGATACGGGCGAACGATATTTTTCCACTGAATTGTTTGAGGATTAATCGACGCCAAACCAGACATAGGATCAGTCGATAACATAAGAAAGAAGCGCCATGACCGAGAGCTACGACATCAAAGACATCGACCTTGCCGACGCAGGGCTTGCCCGCATCGAGTGGGCGGCGCGCGACATGCCCGTGCTGGCGTCCATCCGCGAGCGCTTCGCGAAGGAGCGCCCGCTTGAGGGCGTGCGCATCGGCGCGTGCATGCACGTGACCACCGAGACGGCGAACCTCATGCGCGCGCTGGCGGCCTCGGGCGCCGAGGTGGCGCTGTGCGCCAGCAACCCGCTTTCCACCCAAGACGACACCGCCGCCTCGCTCGTGCGCGACTTCGGCATCAAGGTGTTCGCCGTCACCGGCGAGGACATGGACACCTACCGCCGCCACATCGACGCGGTCATCGCCACGAACCCGCAGATCATCATGGACGACGGCGCCGACCTGGACACCGCGCTGCACACCACCCACATTGACAAGCTGGAAGGCGTCATCGGCGGCACCGAGGAAACCACCACGGGCGTGGTGCGCCTTGTGTCCATGGCGAAGGAGGGCACGCTGGGCTACCCCGTGTTCAACGTCAACGACGCGAACACGAAGCACTGCTTCGACAACCACTACGGCACGGGCCAGTCCACGCTCGACGGCATCGTGCGCGCCACGAACCGCCTTTTGTGCGGGCGCACCATCGTGATCTCGGGCTACGGCTACTGCGGCAGCGGGCTCGCCCTGCGCGCCAAGGGCATGGGCATGCGCGTGATCGTGTGCGAGGTGGACCCGCTGAAGGCGCTGGAGGCGCACATGGAGGGCTACGAGGTCATGCCCGCCGCCGAGGCGGCGCGCTTCGCCGACGTGTGGGTGACGGTCACCGGCAACTGCAAGGTGGTGGACGCGCCCGCGTTCGAGAACATGAAGGACGGCGCCATCGTGTGCAACTCCGGGCACTTCGACAGCGAGATCAACCTGGAGTGGCTGCGCGAGCACGCCGTGAAGGTGGAGGAGATCAAGCCGCTCGTGGAGGAGTACACGCTTGCCGACGGGCGCACGGTCATCGTCCTGGCGCAGGGGCGCCTCGTGAACCTGAGCTGCGCCGAGGGGCACCCGGCGTCCGTCATGGACATGAGCTTCGCGAACCAGGCGCTCGCGGCCGAGTACCTCTTCCAGCATGCGGGCGAGCTGGAGAACAAGGTGTACGACGTGCCCGCCGCCATCGACGACGGCGTGGCGCGCGTGAAGCTGGAGACTCTGGGCGTGAAGATAGACACCCTCACCGAGGAGCAGATCGCCTACATGAACAGCTGGAACTTTTAAAGTGTATACAAGGGTGTATAGTTCATACTAGGGGTGGTGCTGTGATTGGCTTTCCTAAATTCAATTCCGGTTTTTTAGCCTCCTTACTACCAGAGGAAGTGTTTTCTTCAGAATACCTGGGGTCTTTTTACGGTTTTCCTCTTATTGGGAAAGAAAAGGAAATATCACGAAGTTTTTCTTCTAAACGCCTGAAAGAGTTTTCCGTTGGGCGCAAATGTGCTCGCAACGCTCTCTCGCATCTGGGCTTCAATGACCCTCCTATCCTCATCGGTACCAACCGAGAACCGATTTGGCCCAAAAACATATGCGGGAGCATTACGCATTGCAGAGGATATGCCGCTGCCGCAGTCACCTCAGATTACCGATTTCGAACTATCGGGATTGACGCCGAGCCGAATAACCCCATTGAATCAGAGATATACAGTTTGATAATGAGCAAGAAGGAGATAAAACAGATGGGTGAGCTTACCTGCAGTCAGCCAAATATATCTTGGGATAGGCTGACTTTCAGCGCGAAAGAATCTGTCTACAAGGCATGGTTTCCAACGTATGGGAAGTGGCTCGATTTCACTGATTGCGAGGTCATGTTTTATCTGGATTCACATCGTCCCAACAACCAACCCAAAGAACTGGTTGTTGGGCGCTACCATGCCCAACTGCTTAAATCAAAAAGATCATATTCCTGCAACGGACAATGGGCATTTGTGCCATTTTTCAATCTCCTCATAACGACAACAGCAGGCTCTTTGACGGAATCTTGATTCGATACGTCACTCCGTATTATAACTGTCGACATTCGCAGTTTAGCGCAAGTCGCAGATTTCACCCTCAGATTAAAGTCGCGCTTTGTACTTCGTTCATCAGGACTATCGCTTGGCTCTTTGCATCATAATGCAATTCATTTCTTTCTTGTTAAAGCTTGTCGAAAAGGATATCGAGTTAAACTCCCGCTCGATATTCCGTTCCAGCTTCATGCCAAAGACCGAAAAGTAGCAGAATCGCTCCAACAACCTTTAAGACATAATATTGGATATTTATGCATTGTGCTGCAGCATGACGCCCAAGGGGTTGTTGTGGCGTAAGCAAAATCTCCCGCAACAACCCTAAACACTTGCGAACCGATAGACCGAGCGAGAATCTTCCGTCAGTTTAGCGGTGACGATGCATTACCCATCCGTCTCGTAGAGCACCCCAAGATCGACAGTCTGCGGAGCACCATTGTCGAACCAGACAGAATTTTGACTTTTCAAGTCGGGACGCTATGTGGTCAAACATGACATCATGCTCCGTCAGAGAGGAGGTGGCTGTATGCAAGACGTAAGGAATGCGCTCGGCAAGCTCGTCTGTCGGGCAGATAGAAAGCTGCGTCGCGTAGAAATAGTACGCAAGGGCCAGCTTACCGTGCTTACGTTCGAGAGCAATGGGACTATGCGCATAACGAATTTGCCCAAAACGTAGCACATCCTTGAGGATGTAAATAAATACCCGCCGATCCGCCAGACGGACAGGAGCCAAACGTCCTGCCCGTCCTTTTTTGCGCTTTCGGCCGGTTGCTCCTGCGGGTCTGAACCGAAGGAGCAATATATGGCCCGATTTTACGAAAGCAGGAACATTGACGACTCCCAAGCCCAATATCGCATTGTGGTGAGGACGCCTGACGGCAAACGAACCGAGATAAATCTGCCCAGGCAAGTATTCGAGGGCATAGAGGAACTTCAGCGTGAGTTCTGGCGAACGGAGCGCCGCGAGACAAGACACTCACTACACTTGGCGTCGATGGACGAAGCCTCTCTTGCCCCCAACAATCCCGAAAAAGACCCAGAGTTAATCTTTATGGAGAAGCTGGAATCCGAAGCGCTGTTTCAAGCGTTCCAGCAGATACCCGCCGCACAACGCAGGCGTTTTCTGATGAGGCACTTGCTTGGTATGCCTGCTTATTGCGCCGTTTTTGCTACACCGTTCCACGCTCCACTGCTACAGCGTTCCATGGCAGACTGCCACGTAGCAATGCGGGTTGCTCTGATTGCGA
>DBGDEA010000016.1:0-24250 GCA_048342875.1 Collinsella sp.
TCGATCCCCCTCGTCTCCACCCGAGCATTGAATGAGGCTCCAACGCAAGTTGGGGCCTTTTTTCATATTGGCACACAAGGTCAAAGGCGGCACCATGATCCTCCTGGTCGACAAGATCGAAAAAAGCTTCGGCGCGCGCGTCCTCTTTAGCGGCGCGTCCTTCCAGATCAACCCCGGCGAGCGCTTTGCGCTCGTGGGCCCCAACGGCGCCGGCAAAACCACCATGCTCAAGATTATCATGGGCATCGACAGCCCCGACGCCGGTCAGGTCCAGTACGCCAAGGACTGCCAGGTGGGCTACCTAGAGCAGGAAACTAACCTGGAGCAAAAGGACACCACCATCCTCGCCGAGGTCATGGCCGCCGCCAAGGAAATCCGCCGCATGGGCGAGCGCGCCAACGAGCTGCAGGCCCAAATCACCGAGCTCTCCGAACAGGGCAAGGACGTCGACGCGCTCCTCAACGAGTACGGCCAGGTCCAGGACCGCTTTGAGCACCTGGGCGGCTACGAGCTCGAGAGCAACGCCCGTAAGATCCTTTCCGGCTTGGGCTTTAAGGTCACCGACTTTGAGCGCCCGTGCTCCGAGTTCTCGGGCGGCTGGCAGATGCGCATCGCGCTCGCCAAGCTCTTCCTGCGCCACCCCGACCTGCTGCTTCTGGACGAGCCCACTAACCACCTGGACCTCGAGAGCGTCCAGTGGCTGCGCGGCTTTATCGCAAACTACGACGGTGCCGTGCTTATCGTCAGCCACGACCGCGCCTTCATGGACGCCTGCGTCGACCACGTCGCCGCACTCGAAAACCGTCGCGTGACCACCTACACCGGCAACTACAGCAGCTACCTCAAGCAGCGCGAGGACAACCTGGAGCAGATGCGCGCCAAGCGCGCCGCCCAGGAACGCGACATTGCCCACATGCAGGTCTTCGTCGACAAGTTCCGCTACAAGCCCACCAAGGCCGCCCAGGCGCAGGAGCGTATCCGCAAGATCGAGCAGATCAAAAAGGAGCTCGTCATCCTGCCCGAGGGCCACAAGCACATCGACTTTAAGTTCCCCGATCCGCCGCGCTCCGGCGACATGGTCGTGGGTCTCGAGGGTGTATCCAAGTCCTACGGCGACAAGCACATCTACAGCGACATCGACATCAAGCTCTACCGTGGCGAGCACGTGGCACTCGTCGGCCCCAACGGCGCCGGCAAGTCCACGCTCATGAAGATCCTCGCCGGCCTGGAGCCGCCCACCACCGGCACCCGCGACCTTGGCACCAACGTGGGCGTGGCCTACTACGCCCAGCACGCACTCGAGGGCATGACCGAGTCCAACACCGTCCTGCAAGAGATCGACACCGTCACGCCCAAGTGGACCGTACCGCAGCAGCGCAGCCTGCTGGGCACCTTCCTGTTTAGCGACAACGACGCAATCGAAAAGCAGGTCCGTGTCCTCTCCGGCGGCGAAAAGGCGCGCTTGGCGCTCGCCAAAATGCTTGTTGCCCCCGAGGCACTCCTGTGCCTGGACGAGCCCACAAACCATCTGGATATCGACTCGGTGGACATGCTCGAGAACGCCCTGCAGAACTTCCCCGGCACCATCGTGCTGATCAGCCACGACGAGCACCTGGTACGCGCAGTGGCCAACCGCATCATCGACATCCGCGATGGCAAGGTCACGGTCTACGACGGCGACTACGACTACTACCTCTACAAGCGCGAGGACCTCGCAGCCCGCGCCGCCGCCGAGGCGGCAGGGGAGAGTGCACCGGACGCGACCAAGTCCGCTAAGGTCACCGCGGCCCAGTCCGATGCGCCCGCCGCCCCCAAGCCTGCCGAGGGCAAAAAGACTAAGGAGCAAAAGCGCGCCGAGGCCCAGGCCCGTGCCGCGCTCAACAAAAAGCTCAAGGGCGTGCGCAACCAGCTCAAGAAGATCGAGGCGGAGCTCGACAAAAAGCGCGCCCGCTATGACGAGCTTATGGAATTGATGGCAAGCGAAGAGCTTTATGCCGATCAGGACAAGTTCAACGCCGCGCTGGGGGAATATAACGGGCTTAAGCAAGAGCTGCCCAAGCTCGAGGACGAATGGCTGGAGCTTTCCACCCAGATCGAAGAGGAGACCGCGCGTGAACTCTCGTAAGGCCGCTGCCGTGGCGATGAGCATCATAGCCATCGCCTGTCGCATCTGCGGCATCTTTATGAGCGCGATGACCGTGCTGCTGTGCTTTAGCGGCCTCACCGCCAAGCTGCAGATCGTGGGCTTTGTCGTTGAGCTTTCGCGCGCGCTGCCGAGTGCCATCGCCGGGTACGGCGTCATCACATCGCCCTTTGGCGGTGTGTTCCGCCTGGATTACGCTATCGTCGCCGTCATCCTGTTTGTGGCCGATTACCTGCTCACGCGCGCCTCGCGCCGCGTCCGCTAGGGGATCGACATGTCCACCAGCTATCTTATGAACCTGCTCGCGAGTGCCGTCGCCGTAATCCTTGGCATCGTGATCCACGAGAGTGCGCACGCCGCCGCGGCCTGGGCGCTCGGCGACAAGACGGCCCGTTCGCGCGGGCGCATCTCGCTTAACCCGCTCAACCACATCGATCCGTTTGGCACCATCATCCTGCCGCTGCTCATGCTTGCCGCCGGCGGCCCGGTGTTCGCCTTTGCCAAGCCCGTGCCCGTCTACCTCAACAACCTCAAGCACCCCAAGCGCGACGAGGTCCTGGTGAGCGTAGCCGGCCCCACATCGAACATCGCGCTGGCATGCCTTGCGGCCGCCCTTATGCACACGGCATACGGCAACCTCTACACCAGCATGTCCTTTGCCGTGGCATCGCAGATCATGAACTTCGGCGCCACCTTTATCGTGGTCAACCTGTCTCTCGCGTTCTTTAACCTCATCCCGATTCCGCCGCTCGATGGCTCGTCGATCATCGTGCCCTTCCTCAAGGGCAAGGCGCTCGCCAACTACTACCGCCTGCAGCAATACGCTATGCCCATCCTCATCCTGGTTCTGTACCTGCTGCCCATGTGGACCGGCATCGATGTGATCGGCCGGTATTTCGACGTTACCGTGTATCCGCTTGCTGAGCAGCTGCTCAACTTCGCAATCGCCGGCATCTAAGGTAAACTTACAGGTCGACCGTGTAAAACGGTCGTAACATGCACCCAAACCGCGCCGCGAAGGCGCCGTCAAAGGAGGTCGAAGATGTCGTATCGCGTGTCGACGCAGGTCTACAGCGGACCGTTCGACCTGCTGCTGCAGCTGGTAACCCGCCAAAAAGTAGATATCGGCGCCATCTCCATCAGCGAGGTGGCCGAGCAGTACCTTGCCGAGGCCGAGCGCATCGAGGCGCTGGACCTGGACGTGGCGAGCGACTTTTTGCTGGTCGCGGCAACCCTTTTGGACATCAAGGCTGCCTCTCTGGTGCCGCAGGAGGCCCCAAGCAAAACCGTCGACGATGACGAGTTCGACGAAGACCTCGAGGAGCTCAGCGCGCTCGACGGCGACGCCCTACGCGAGGTCCTGATCCAGCGTCTGATTGCCTACAAGCAGTTTAAAGGTGCGGCGGCGGCGCTTGGCGCGCGCATGCAGGCCGAAAGCCGTATGCATCCGCGTGTGGCCGGCCCCGATCCCGAGTTCTTGGGCCTGATGCCCGACTACCTGGCCGGCATTACCCTGCGCGGCCTCGCCGTCATCTGTGCCGACTTGGACGGCAAGCGCCAGACCTTCCTGCTGGAGGCCGAGCATGTGGCGCCGCATCGCGTGCCGCTCGACCTGACCGTGGCCTCAGTCGACCGCTTTACCATGGCGCACCAAACCTGCACCTTCCGCGAGCTACTGGACGGCGATGCCACCACCGAGCAGCTCGTCGTCACCTTCCTGGCCATGCTGGAGCTCGCCAAGCGCGGCTCGCTCACGCTGAGCCAGGACGAAATCTTCGGAACCATTCAGATCAACCGCGTCGAGGGCGCCGAGGCCTACGTGCCCGGCGAGGGCCCCGAGCTCACCGAATAGGAGCGACCAACCATGTCAAACCTGTCCACGCTGGAGGCAAACAGCCTCAAGGGCGCCCTCGAGGCGCTGCTGCTGGTGTCGAGTGACCCGGTGAGTGCGCCCGCGCTGGCCGGCGCACTGGATATCGCCCCCGGCGAGTGCGTCTCGCTTTTGGCCGAGCTCAAGGTTGAGTACGAGGAGGCCAACCGCGGCTTTCAGCTGCGCGAGGTCGCCGGCGGCTGGCGCCTGTTTACGCACCCCGCCTACCACGATGTTGTCGAGGCCTATGTGCTGAGCTGGGATACGCAAAAGCTGTCGCAGGCGGCGCTCGAGACGCTCGCCGTCATCGCCTACCACCAGCCTGTCACGCGCGAGGTAGTCAAGGGCATTCGCGGCGTCAACTCCGACGGCGTCATCGCGTCGCTCGTGGACAAGGGCCTGGTGCGCGAGCTCGGCCGCGACCCTCAGCGCGGTCAGGCCATCATCTACGTCACGACCAACGCCTTCTTGGAGAAGTTCGGCCTGCGCTCCACCCGCGACCTGCCCGATCTGGAGCAGTTTGCCCCCGACGAGCAGTCGCGCCAGTTTATCCGCGAGCGCCTGAGCGGCCGCAGCATTCAATCCACGCTCGAGGAGCAGGCCGAGGACCTGGACGAAGAGCGCGAACTGCTCGATACCGATCTTGAGGACATTGAGGCTGTCGAGGACGAGGATATCCAGGTCAGCGACAATGCCTCGGAGGATTTGCATGACGAGGACTAACGAAGTAGGGGAGACGTGCGCCATGGGCAACGCAGTACCCGCAACCGACGCCCAGCCCGTCTATCCGCACACCATGCGCCTGCAGCGCTTTTTGGCGCGTGCGGGCGTGGCGAGCCGCCGCGGCTCGGAGGACCTGATGACCGCCGGCCGCGTGACCGTCAACGGCCAGGTCGCGACCGAGCTGGGCACCAAGGTCGACGTCGACCACGATCACATCGAGGTCGACGGCATGCCCGTCAAGCTCAACCAGGGCGCCGTGTACTTGATGCTCTACAAGCCGACCGGCTACCTCACCACCATGAGCGACCCGCAGGAGCGCCCTTGCGTGGCCGACCTGGTCCCCCGCGACCGCTTTCCGGGACTATTCCCGGTGGGCCGCCTGGACCGCGACACCACAGGCCTTTTGCTCTTTACCACCGACGGCGACCTGTCGCAGGACCTACTGCACCCCAGCAAGCACGTCTACAAGACATACCAGGCACTCGTGGACGGACAGCTGACCGACCGCGATCTAGAACCGCTCCGCCGTGGCATCGAGCTCGACGACGGTCTGTGCCAGCCGGCTATCTGCCGCATCATCAACGCGCGCGAGGCAGAGGCCGTGGCTCCGCAAGGCATCAAGCACGGCACCACCGCCGTGGAGGTCATCATCCGCGAGGGTCGCAAGAACCAGGTCAAGCGTATGCTGGGCAAGATTCACCATCCGGTGATCCGCCTTCACCGCTGCAACTTTGCCGGCCTGGAGCTCAAGGACGTGGCCAAAGGCTCGTGGCGCGAGCTCACCGACCGCGAGGTGCAGATCCTCAAGGCCGGCGGCATCCCGCCCAAGCAGGCCAGCTCCAAGCGCGCCGCCGCGCCCGCGACCAACACCGCCAGCCGCACGCGTCACCACGGCAGCCACGGCTCCGCTCCCAAGCGTAACACCTACCGCGAGCGCTACACGGGCTAGGCAACCCGCCGCGCCCCAACGCCCGCGAACCATACCAGCACGTCACCCATCGAAAGGAAGCATTGCATGATCGTCGCCATCGACGGCCCCGCCGGTTCCGGCAAGTCCACCATCGCCAAGGAGATCGCCCGCCAGCTGGGCTTTAACAAGCTCGACACGGGCGCCATGTATCGCGCCGTCACCTTCGCCGCGCTCGACCGTGGCATCGATTTGGACGACGAGGCGGCAATCGACGCCCTCGCCGAGCAAATCGAGATCCGCTTTACCAACGGTACCGGCGAGGACACGCGCCTGACCATCGACGGCCAGGACGCTTCGGCCGCCATTCGTACCCCGCAGGTCGAAGCCAACGTGTCCAAGGTCTCGGCCTATCCGGGCGTGCGCGCCGCCATGCTCATCCACCAGCGCCGCGCCGCCGAGGACCGCGATATCGTGGCCGAGGGTCGCGACATCGGCACCGTCGTGTTCCCTAACGCGCAGGTCAAGGTCTTCCTGACCGCCGACCCGCGTGAGCGCGCCCGCCGCCGCGTGCTGCAGCGTCACCAAAACGACGCCCAGCCGCTCACGTCCGAGCAGCTCGAAGCCGAGGTCGACGAGACCCTCGACGCCCTCAAGCAGCGCGATAAGCTTGACAGCAGCCGCGAGGTCGCCCCGCTCGTGCCCGCCGAGGACGCCGTGCACGTCGACTCCACCGCCCACACCATCGACGAGGTCGTCTCGATAATCGAGGACCTTATCAACCAAAGGAGGTAGCCCATGCGCCTGTTTCAGCAGACGCCCGAGGACTATTACAACGCCCCCTACGCCGAGTTTCCAGCGCTCATCCGCGGCACCGTCGTCGTAGTCATGGCCATCCTTTGGGCCTTCTCCAAGCTCATGTGGCGCTGGAAGGTCGAGGACGCCGATCTTCTGTTTGAGCGCCAGGAAGGCCGCGGCAGCGTGGTCATCTGCAACCACACCTCGATGGCCGAGCTCTTGGCCGTGGAGACGGCGCTGTTCTTTGGGGGCCGCCGCATTCGTCCCATCTTTAAGTCCGAGTTCGCCAAGAGCAAGATTGTGCGCTGGGCCTTCAGCCGCGTTGGCGGCATCCCCGTGGAGCGTGGTACTGCCGATATGAAGTGCCTGCGCGCCGCCCAGCATGCGCTGCAGCGCGGCGAGGACGTCCTGATTTTCCCCGAGGGCACGCGCATCCGCTCGCGCGATATCAAGCCCGAGGTCCACGGCGGCTTTGCGCTCATCGCCCAGATGGGCAAGGCGCCCGTCAACCCGCTCGCCATCTGCGGCTGGTCCGATATTACGCCTGCGGGCAAAAAGCTCATGCGCCCCAAGAAGTGCTGGATCCGCGCCGGCAAGGCCGTCTCGCTTTCCGACGCACCGGCCGGGCTTAAACGCACGGAGCGCCTGGAATGGTTTGAGTCCGAGGCCATGAACCGCGTCTACGCTATGCGAGACGAGCTGTGCGCCGAGCATCCGGGCAGGTTCTAGCCATGAGCGAGAATGTGACGAACACCGCCGCGACTGCGTCCGACCAGGCAACCGCGCCTACCATCGAGATCGCCGCCCACGCCGGTACTTGCTACGGCGTACAGCGTGCGCTCGATATGGCGCTAGCCGCCGCGCCGCAGGCAGGGGAGTGCACTCAGGTTCATACCTTGGGTCCGCTCATCCATAACCCCATCGTGGTGCGCGAGCTTGCTGAGGCAGGCGTTGGCCTGGCCGAGAACCTGGACGACGCCGCATCGGGCACCGTAATCATTCGCGCGCACGGAGTGGTGCCGCAGGTGATCGATGCCGCTCGCGAGCGTGGCCTTACCGTGGTAGATGCCACCTGCCCCTACGTGAAAAAGGTTCATGTGGCGGCGGAGCGCCTGGTACGCGAGGGCTATCGCGTGGTGGTCGTGGGTGAGCCGGGCCATCCCGAGGTGGAGGGCATCCTAGGCCACGCCGGCAATGATGCGCAGGTCGTGAGCTGTGCCGCCGATGCCAACGCCTTGTCGCTCAAGGGCAAGGTGGGCCTGGTTGTGCAGACCACCCAGACCGCGCAGAACCTCGCCGAGGTCGTGGCTGCCATCACCCCGCGCGTGCAGGAGCTGCGCGTGATCAACACCATCTGCGCCGCCACGAGCGAGCGTCAACAGGCAGCAGCCACACTTGCCAACCGCTGTGATTGTATGGTCGTCGTGGGTGGCAAGAACTCGGGCAACACCCGCCGCCTGGCTCAGATTTGCGCAGATGCCTGCGAGCACACGCATCACATCGAGGAAGCTTCCGAGCTCCAGGCCGCGTGGTTTACCGACGCTCACCACATCGGCATCACCGCCGGAGCCTCCACCCCGCAAGAACACATCGAGCGCGCCGTCGAGCGCATCAAGGAGCTTTGCCGCTAACCATGGAACAGACCGTACCCGCATACGCCGCCGAGGTGGCCGATTACGGGCGCAGCCGCGACCCCGAGCCGGGTGAGGGCGCGCTCGTTAAGAACGTGCGTCCCGAATCGCCCGCATGGGATGTGGGTATCGAGCCGGGCATGCGCGTGCTCACGGTCAACGGCGAGAAGCTGACCGATATGATCGTGTGGCTCTGGGAGGCTGATAACGATACCGTCGAGCTGGAGGTATTCGATCCGCGCGACGGCACTGTCACCCCCGTGGAGCTCGACCGTTTTCCCGGCGAGGATTGGGGTTTGGAGTTCGATGGCCCCATCTTCGACGGCATGCGTACCTGCGTAAACGCCTGCGTGTTCTGCTTTATGACCATGTTGCCCAAGGGCGGCCGCTCCACGCTCTATATTCGCGACGACGACTACCGCCTGAGCTTTTTGCAGGGCAACTTCGTCACGCTCACGAACCTCACCGACGAGGACGTGCAAAACGTCATCCAACGCAACATGAGTCCCATGAACGTGTCGGTCCATGCCGTAAGCCCCGACGTTCGCCGTCGTATGATGGGCCGCAACGCCCAGCGAGGCATGGACGTACTCGAGGCCATCATGGCCGCCGGTATCGAGATTCACGCGCAGATCGTGTTGTGCCCCGGCATGAACGACGGCGAGGAGCTTGAAAAGACCCTGCGCTTTTGCGAGGAGCACGAGCAAATCACAAGCCTGGGCATTGTGCCGCTCGGTTTTACCAAGCATCAGAACCGTTTTAGCTGGTCCTACAGCGACAAGCCCGAGCTAGCGCGCGAGACCATTGCCATGATCCGACCGTTCCAGGACCGCGCCTATGAGCGTTTTGGCCGCCACACCTTCCAGATGAGCGACGAGTTCTACCTGGACGCCGGCATCGATCCGCCCGAGGCAGACTTTTACGACGGCTACCCGCAGTACTACGACGGCATCGGCATGATCCGCTCGTATCTGGACGAGACGGACGATGTGCTTGCCGCCGATGCCGAGCGACTGGCCCGCGTCCGCGAGGCCATCGCCGCTCGCAGCCAGCACCTGCTGTGCCTCTCGGGCGCCAGCGCACGCGACACAGTGGCCCGCTTTGTGGAATCGCCGCAGGGGCTCGCTGGCACCGTCACGGCCATCAAGAATCGCTACTTTGGCGGCAACGTGGACGTGACCGGCCTCATCGTCGCCTGCGACATTCTGGAACAGCTGCCGCAGGACCTCTCGGGGGTTATGCTCTTTGTGCCTAAGCTCATGTTCAACGCCGACGGTATGACCCTTGACGAGTATCATCGTGACGAATTACTCGCAAGCCTTACCTGTCGCGGCGCCGAGGTTCATGTGGTATCGACCATGCCGCATGAGCTGCTCGATACCCTGGAGCACATCCTTGGCATAACGCCCGCCAATTCAACTATTCCCGCTGACCCTACCCATTAAAGGAGAGCAGATGAAACCTATCGTCGCCGTCGTCGGACGTCCCAACGTGGGCAAGTCCACGCTCGTTAACCGCCTGGCCCAGACCTCGGACGCCATCGTCCATGAGTCCCGCGGCGTCACGCGCGACCGCTCGTATCACACGGCCGATTGGAACGGCCGCGAGTTCACCATCGTCGACACGGGCGGCATCGAGCCGCTCAAGAGCGATGACGTCTTTGCCACGTCCATCCGCGACCAGGCCCTCGCCGCCGCCGAGGAAGCCGCCGTCATCCTGTTTGTGGTCGACGGCCGCACCGGCGTCACCGAGGAGGACGAATCGGTCGCCCGCATGCTCAAGCGCTGCGACAAGCCGGTCTTTCTGCTGGTGAACAAGCTCGACAACCCCGATCGCGAGAATGACAACATCTGGGAGTTCTATTCGCTCGGCATCGGTGAGCCCACGCCGCTCTCGGCCCTGCACGGCCATGGCACGGGCGACCTGCTCGACGATATCGTGGCCCTGCTTCCGGAGGAAGAGGACGAGGTCGCCGATGAGTTCCCCGACGCGCTGAACGTTGCCATCATCGGCCGCCCAAACGCCGGTAAGTCCTCGCTGTTCAACCGTATCCTGGGCGCCGACCGCTCCATCGTGTCCAACATCGCCGGCACCACGCGCGATGCTATCGACACCGTCGTCGAGCGCGACGGCAAGCACTACCGCATGGTCGACACCGCGGGCATTCGCAAGAAGAGCACCGTGTACGAGAACATCGAGTACTACTCCATGGTCCGCGGCCTGCGCGCCATCGACCGCGCCGACGTGGCGCTGCTCGTCGTCGACGCCTCCGTGGGCGTCACCGAGCAGGACCAGAAGGTCATGGGCTTGGCCATCGAGCGCGGCTGCGCCATCGTGGTGCTGCTCAACAAATGGGACCTGCTCGACGACGACCGTAAGCGCGAGGCCTGCATGGAGACCGTCGATCGCCGTCTGGGCGTCATGGCTCCCTGGGCCCAGTACCTGCGCATCTCTGCCCTCACGGGCCGCAGCGTCGAGAAGATCTGGGCGATGGTCGACGCGGCCGAAAAGACGCGCTCGCAAAAGATCACCACCTCGCGCCTCAACACGTTCCTCACCGACCTGCGCGAGTTCGGCCACACCGTGGTGGACGGCAAGCGCCGCCTGCGCATGCACTATGTGACCCAGACGGGCGTCAACCCGCCGACGTTTACGTTCTTCGTCAACCACAGCGACCTGGTCAACGACACCTACCAGCGCTACGTGGAGAACCGTATGCGCTCGACCTTCGATTTTTCCGGCACGCCCATTCGACTCTTCTTTAGGAAGAAGGAGCAAAAGGATGCATAATCCGATTCTGCTGACCGCCATCTGCGCCGTGGTCTCGTTCTTTATCGGAGCGATTCCGTTTGGCCTGATCCTGGGCCGCGTGTTCAACCACACGGACATTCGCAAGGCGGGTTCCGGCAACATCGGCACCACCAACGCGCTGCGCGTGGCCGGCCCCAAGGTGGCCGCACTCACGTTGCTGCTCGACTGCCTGAAGGGCGCCATCTGCGTTCTTATCGCCCGTACGCTTATCGCGGGCGTGGGCTATGGCTTCCCTGTAAGCATCATGGCGCCTGGAGCCCCCGGCGACTGGATGCTCGGCGTCATCTGCCTGGCTGCGGTATGGGGCCACATCTTCTCGCCCTACCTCAATTTCCATGGCGGCAAGGGTATCGCCGTGGGCCTGGGCGTCATCCTCGCCTGGTACTGGCCCATCGGACTTTCGCTGTTGGGCATGTTTATCGTGGCCGTCGCCATCACCAAGTTTGTGTCGGTGGGCTCGCTTGCCGCGGCCATCGGTCTTCCCATCGCCGTCTGCGCGGTCTTTCCGTACTGCAGCCTGGGTCTCAAATTTTGCATGGCGCTGATCGGCATCACCGTGGTGTGGGCCCATCGTGCGAACATCAAAAAGCTCATGACGGGCAAGGAGTCCAAGCTCTCGTTTACCAAGCGCGTGACCGTGCCCGACGATAAGTAGGAGAGAGTCATGAATGTTGCGCTGATTGGCTCCGGCTCCTGGGGAACCGCCGTCGCCGGCCTTGCTGCCGCACGAGCCGAGCGCGTGATCATGTGGGCCCATAGCGAGCAGACGGCCGCCGGCATCAATGGCGAGCACCGTAACCCCCGTTATCTGGTGGACTACGAGCTGCCCGGCAACGTCGTCGCCACGACGGACCTGACGCAGGCGCTCGACGGCGCCGAGGCCGTCATCTTTGCCGTGCCCTCCACGCACCTGCGCAGCGTATGCCATCAGGCAGCACCCTTCATCGCCGCCTACACCCCGGTGCTCTGCCTCACCAAGGGCATTGAGCCCGAGTCCGGCCTGCTCATGAGCGAGGTCATCGCCAGCGAGATCGGCAACGAGCGGCGCGTGGCGGCGCTCTCGGGACCCAACCATGCCGAGGAGATCTGCCGCGGCGGACTTTCTGCCGCCGTCATCGCCAGCGAAGACCCGCAGATAGGGGAGACCTTTAAGGACCTGCTTCTATCCACGGCCTTCCGCATCTACCTGTCGCAGGACATGACCGGCGTCGAGGTATGCGGCGCCATGAAAAACGTCATCGCCATCGTGTGCGGCATCTCCGCCGGTACCGGTGCGGGCGACAACACACTCGCCCTTATCATGACGCGCGGCCTGGCCGAGATCAGCCGACTGGTGCATGCCCGCGGCGGGCAGGCCATGACTTGCATGGGCCTTGCCGGCATGGGTGACCTCATTGCCACCTGCACCTCCGAGCATTCGCGCAACCGCACCTTTGGCTACGAGTTTGCCCACGGCGTGTCGCTCGACGAGTACCAGGCACGCACGCACATGGTGGTCGAGGGCGCCGTTGCGGCCCGCAGCGTCAGCGAGCTCGCCCGTTCACTGGGCGTAGACATTCCGCTCACCTTTGCCGTGGAGCAAACGCTCTACAACGGTGTTACTTTGGATAGGGCGCTCGAGATCCTTACCGACCGCGTCCCATCGCAAGAGTTCTACGGACTCACCGACTAGTGCAGAAAGGCTACTACCATGGGTTCCATTAAAATCGCTCCGTCCATCCTTTCGGCCGATATGGCCAACCTTAAGGGCGACCTCGACAAGATCGCCGGTGCCGACTTTGTGCACTTCGATGTCATGGACGGTCACTTTACCGGCAACCTCACCTTTGGCGTCGATATCCTCAAGGCCGTCAAGCGCTCCACCGACGTGCCGGTCGACGCGCACCTCATGGTGTCGAACCCCGACGAGACCGTCGATTGGTATGCCGGCGCCGGTGCCGATATGATCACCGTTCACTACGAGGCCTCCACGCACCTGCACCGCACGCTCACCCATCTGCAGCAGCGCGACGTCAAGGCCGGTGTGGTGCTCAACCCCGCCACGCCCGTCTGCGTGCTCGAGAGCATCATCGACGTTGTCGACATGGTACTGCTCATGAGCGTGAACCCCGGCTTTGGCGGCCAGAGCTTTATCCCCGGTACCATCGCCAAACTGCACGAGCTCAAGGCCATGTGCGAGCGTCACGGCGTTTCGCCCCTCATCGAGGTCGACGGCGGCATTTCTTCCAAGAACATTGCCGAGGTCGTCAAGGCCGGCGCCAACGTCCTCGTGGCCGGCTCCGCTGTATTTAAGTCCGAAGATCCCGCCGCCGAAGTTGCGCTGCTGCAGAAGCTGGGCAATGAGGCTGCACAGGAGGCATAAATCCTTATGACCGCAGGTCAAAACCGCATACCCGTGAATCTTGACTATGCCGCCTCGACGCCCATGCGCGCCGAGGCGCTCCTTGCGCAGCGCGAATACGACGATAGTGAGCTTGCGGGCGTCAACCCCAACTCGCTGCACTCGCTCGGTCGCAAGGCCGCCGCGCGCCTGGAGGCCGCACGTCGCGAGATCGCCCGCAGCTTTGGCGCACGCGTTCGCCCGTCCGAGATCGTCCTGACCAACGGCGGCACCGAGGCCAACCAGCTGGCGCTCCTCGGTCTTGCCGAGGGCGCTCGTCAGCGCGACCGCAAGCGTAACCGCGTTATCGTATCTGCCATCGAGCACGATTCGATCCTGGACAACCTGCCGCTGCTGCGTGCCGCCGGCTTTACCGTCGACCTGGTGCAGCCCTGCCGCGCGGGCTACATCGAGCCTGACGCGCTGAGTGACTTGCTCGGCGACGACGTGGCGCTCGTGAGCATCATGGTCGCCAACAACGAGACCGGCGTGGTGCAGCCCATCCGCGAGCTTGCCGCCGCCGCGCATACCGTGGGCGCACTGTTCCATACCGATGCCATCCAGGGCTATCTGCATATTCCGCTCGATGTCACCCAGCTGGGCGTCGACGCCATGTCCGTCGCAGCCCACAAAATTGGCGGTCCCGTTGCCTCCGGCGCGCTCTACGTTAAGACCCGCACGCCGCTGCGCCCCCGCATCTTTGGCGGCGGACAGGAAGCCGGACGTCGCGCCGGCACGCAGGACCTGCGCACACAGCTGGCCTTTGCCGCTTCCGCTCGCACGCTCGCGCCCCATGTGGCCCAGGAGCGCGAGAAGCTGCAAGCCCTTTCCGACAAGCTCTACACCATGCTTACGGCCCATCCGCGCATTCACGCCACCATGGGCGACTACGCACAGGCCGACCGTCTGCCCGGCATGGTATCGATCTACATTGACGGCATGGACTCCGAGGAGCTCATCATCAAGCTTGACGCCGCCGGCTTTGAGGTATCGGCAGGCTCGGCATGCTCGAGTGGCAGCATGGACCCCAGCCACGTTTTGAGCGCGATGGGCATCGGTCGCGAGCAGGCTCTGGGCGCACTGCGTATCTCCTTCGATGACCGCGTGAATCCGGCCGATCTGGACGAATTTGCCCAGACGCTGCTCTCGATCGTAGGTGCCGCATGATCGTCTCCGAGCTTGAACGTGCCCTGCTGGCGCGCTACCCCAAGGCGTACGCCGAGGGCTGGGATCATGTTGGGCTATCTGTGGGAGACCCTGCTGCCAAGATCACCGGTGTTGCCTGCGCATTCGACGCGACCGAGGCCAACGTGCATCGCGCTCTCGAGGCCGGCGCTAACGTGCTGCTGACGCATCATCCCATCTATATCAAGGCGCCCGAGGCCTTTTGTCCGGCCGATTCCGCGCGACCCCAGTGCAGCGCTGCGCTGTACGAGGCAGCTCGTTGCGGCGTGAGCATCATCTCGCTTCACACCAACCTGGACCGCTCGCACGAAGCGCGTGTTCGCCTAAGTAAGTTGCTGGGCGCTGAGCCCATGAGCTCGCTGGAGCATGTGGACGACCCCGAGGCTTGCGGCCTGGGCGCCCTTGCGGCGTTCAACGACCCCTGCAGCCTGCGCGACCTTGCCGCGCGCGCCGCTACGGCGTTTGGCAGTGACCCCCGCGTGTGGGGCGAGGCCAATCGCCCGTGCAGGACCGTCGCCATTTTGGGCGGCTCCCTAGGCGACTTCGGAGAGCTCGCCATCGCCGCGGGCGCAGACGTTGTCGTGACGGGCGAGACGGGCTACCACGTGGCGCAGGACCTGGCCTTGCGCGGGCTACCGGTAATCTTGCTCGGCCACGACCGCTCCGAGGAGCCGTTCGTTGATATATTGATGAACTCTGCAGTTGATGCCGGGGTCGACCCCCGTCATGCGATTAAAATACTGAACCCTTGCCAATGGTGGACTGTGACAAAAGGAGAGAACTTATGAGCGCCGGCGCTACGCTACTCAAGCTGCAACAGATCGATTTGGAGCTCGCCCGCAACAAGAGCGAACTTGCCAATATGCCGGAGCTCAAGGAGCTCGCTTCCAAGCGCAAGACCTATGTGAAGCTCAAATCCGAGATGACCAAGCTCTACGCCCAGCGCAAGGATCTGGACATTGAGCTCGACGATCTCAACACCACCGAGATTCAGACCAACAACGCCATCGAGGCTGCCAAGAAGCGCCACGTCGACGGCTCCGACTACCGCGAGGTTCAGGACCTGGAGAACGAGCTCGCCACCCTGGCCAAGCGTCTGGACAAGATTGAGCACATCCGAAAGGATGTCGTCATCGCCCATAAAGAGGCGCTCGACCGCGAGGCCCGCGCGCAGGCAATCATCGCCAAGTTTGAGGAGGGCGTGAAGGCCGATACCAAAGTCGCCCGCGCCAAGGCTGCCGACCTGCAGGCTCAGATTGACGCCGCCACGAAGGAGCGCACCGCGCTTGCCGCCACACTGCCGACCGACGTGCTCACCGACTACGAGCGTCTGCTCAAGCAGTTCCGCGGCCTGGCCGTCGAGACCATCCAGGGCAACATCCCCACGGTCTGCCACACCGCGCTGCAGGCATCGTCCATGAGCGACCTCAACCACGATGGTAGCGAGATTACGCACTGTCCGTACTGCCACCGCCTCCTGGTGCTCCCGAGCAAGGAAGCTTAAACGATGGCGGCACCCAACAATTCAATGCAACTTGAGGGAAAAACGATCCTGCTGGGCATTACCGGCGGGATCGCCGCCTATAAGTCGTGCAATATCGTGCGCCTGCTGCAAAAGCGCGGCGCGCACGTCAAGGTCGTTATGAGCGAGCATGCCACCGAGTTTGTGGGCCCGCTCACCTTTCGTGCACTCACCAACGAGCCGATCGCCGTGGGCCTGTTCGACGATCCCTCCGACCCCATCCACCACATTTCACTTGCGCAGGAGCCCGACCTGGTGGTCGTGGCGCCCGCGACGGCCAATATCATCGCCAAGATGGCCAACGGCATCGCCGATGACCTTATCTCCACCACGCTGCTTGCGACGCCGCGACCCATCGTGATCGCGCCGGCCATGAACAACGGCATGTGGAAGGCGCCGGCGACGCAGGCCAACATGGCCACGCTGCGCGAGCGCGGTGTCCATGTGGTGGGTCCCGGCAGCGGCTACCTTGCCTGCGGCGACGTGGACACGGGCCGCATGAGTGAGCCCGAGGACATCATCGAGGCTGTCTGCGATGTGCTCAACCCCGCGCCTCAGGACCTGGCAGGTAAGCGCATCGTCATCACCGCCGGACCCACGCACGAACCGATCGATCCTGTGCGCTTTATCGGTAACCGTTCGTCGGGCAAGATGGGCATCGCCCTGGCAGGGGAGGCCGCACGCCGCGGCGCTGCGGTCACGCTCGTGTTGGGACCGACATCGCTCGATGTTCCCCGCGGCGTGGAGTGCGTGCGCGTGCAGACCGCCGCAGAGATGCTCCAGGCGGCCCTGAGCGCCTTCCAGACGGCCGAAGCGGCAATTTGTGCGGCCGCCGTCGCCGACTACACACCCGCCGCTCCTGCCGACCATAAGCTCAAAAAGGCCAACGAGCGCTTGGATCGCATCGAACTGGTCGAAACGGTCGATATTTTGGCCGAGCTCTCGCGCCAGAAGGGCGAGCGATGCGTGATCGGCTTTGCGGCCGAGACCGATAACGTCGTGGAGTACGCGCAGCGCAAGCTCGCCCGCAAGGGTTGCGATGCCATTATTGCCAACGATGTCTCGCGTGCCGATTCGGGTTTTGGAACCGATACCAACAAGGCCTGGATCGTGAGCACAACGGGCACGCAAGAACTTCCCGTGCTAACAAAACCCCAGCTCGCAGATACAATTTTGGAATTGCTTCAAAAAATGTAAAAAAGTTCTTGCACAAGGGCAAAGTTTCGGGTTAATATACTCCCTGTTGCGAGCGAGAGCAGAGCAACAAACAAAAGCTTCGGGACGTGGCGCAGCTTGGTAGCGCACTTGACTGGGGGTCAAGGGGTCGCTGGTTCGAATCCAGTCGTCCCGACCAGAAGTTTGCAGGTCAGGCACCTAGTGCCTGACCTTTTTTGTTTAATAATCAATTGCTTAATTTTGATTAAGCAACAGGATGTCGAAAATCTACCTGCGCGATAATCGCCTTTTGCGGCTACTTGTGTGTTATGCAGGTACATGAGCCGAGCTATTAACGCGATATGAGTTTACATATGCGTAGCTGGTACACGCCGAGAACGGGCGGCATTTATCGCGGCGATTCACACAGATATAACGACTGTAACGAACAAGCGTGTCGCTGTATTTATTCCAGTGGTTCACTTGATCGGTGGACAAGTTGGCTGTTGCAACGAAACGCCAAGCAGGATGGGCTCCATACGAGGATGCCGCAGCGGTAATGGCGGGAGAGTTCGGCTGGCGCTCTGAGAGCCGCTGTGTGACCCCATTTCTCCTCAACCCGATTACCTGTACAATGAACCTCGAATTGTTTGAGTAATCGCCAAAAGAAAAGCCCTCGCAGGATTGCGAGGGCTTTGCGATGAAAGAGATCAGAAGCAGAAAGCGGGGAGGACATAAAACGAGTCCGTCGCGCTGTAGCTGTAGCAAATACCGCCGCTTTGAACATAGCGAAAGGATGTGGAGCTGCGCGGTCTCACGGAACGAGTCCAGTGGCTATAGCCTGATGTACCGGAATAGTTCGACCCCGTCACGCCCTTGGATTTGTAGCACTCGTACTGGATGCCGTCAAATTGCATATCCCCGTATACTTCGGTTGCCGAGAGCAGAGAAACCTTGTCGGTCGTCGCCGAGGGGGCACCGCCCCCGTTACCGCCAACGTTATCGGTTGTCTTTGTGACGGGTTTCACCTTTGACTGGAGCTCGCTGGGCAGGAGCAACCAGAGGTCACCGCTGTTGAGGCGGGTACGGAGCTCGGACTTATCCCAACCACCGGCATTGGTGTCCGTAGCGTTCATTCTCTGGCTACCCAAGGCAGAGTTGGTCGCCTCGAACGTCAAGCCTGCCATGCCGCTACCATCGGCCAAGTCGTCGTGGTTGATGCTGATGATACGGTACTCGAGCGTCTTGCCATTGGTCAGCTTCATCGAGAACTTGGTGCCGGCATCCATGGCGGCCTTGGCCTTGGCGTAGGCGATAGACGATGTACCGTTCTTGGCAATGTCTTTGGCAACCGCCTCCTGCTCGTCGAGGGTCCAGTCCTTCGCGTCCTTGGCGATGGCCACCTGGACGGCCGCGGAATCGGCGCCTGCGGAGCCGCCACCGGACGCGCCTCCCTCGACGCCGCCGACCGTCCCATTGTTCACCGTGTTGCCGACCAGGTTGAACTGGTTTCGGATGGCTCCGGCCACGCCGGGTCCCGCGAACACGATGACCAGGCTGATGACGGCAATGATCAGGACGTACTCGATAATTGATTGCCCTCGGAAGCGGGTCGTTTCAGGAGCGACCCCCCCCCGAAGGTTAATTGCCGCTGCATGCATATACGGCTCCCTTCACTCGGGGTTTGCAATACGAGCCGAGCGTAGGGCTATTCCAAGTATTTGCAACGGTCTTGCCGCTGCGGCAACGATGACGGCAGGGAAGAAAGTCATGCGCTATTAGCGCGGCTATAACGTCCGCTTCGAATGCCGACCGTATTCATATCGAGGCAGCCATTTCATACCTTCAGAAAGACAACTGAAAGCCGCAAAAAAGCGGGACCCGGCTATAAGCCGAACCCCGCCCAAGAGAAGCCTTTAGAGCCGAGACAGACAACGCGTGTGGACAATCACTCAGCCTCCACCGCCATGCGCACGACCTCTTCCATCGGGTAGCGAGTGCCGCCGTCCCCGTCCAAAGCCTCGTTGTAGGCCTCGATGTCCGCCATGTCCCCAGCCTTCTCGAACGCGGCCCTTCTCACGAACTCGGAAAAGGTCATGCCCGTGGCGTCCGCATGGCCCTGAATCAAGGCCATTTCGCCCTCATCGAACTTGACCGCGATCTCGCGCATCGCCATGGTCGCTCCCGTCAACGCCGTCATCGAAGTGAATCCATTATCCACCCACCGTATACGCCCCGAACTCGAAATACCAAGCAGGATGGACTCTATACGAGGACGCAGCAGAGGTAATGGCGGGGGGGGTGCGGCAGGCGCTCTGAGAGCCGCTGTATGACCCCATTTCTCTTCAATCCGACTACCCGTGCCATGAACCTGAAGCCGTTCGTTCGGTCGCCAAAAGAAAGCACGCGCGGGGTAACGCGGGCTTTGCGCTAGACAAGCTAGAAGCACCAGGCGGGGGAGACGCAAAACCAGCCCGGCGCGGAGTTGCTGTCCGACGGATTGCCGCTGCTGTCGACATGGAGGAAGCCCTTCGAGGCGTTCGGAAACATCGAACGCTCCCACCAACCGCTGCCAATGGCAATGGCAGAGTTGGGATTATAGTTCTCCGTCACCTTGCCTTTGAAGGCCTCGTACTGGGTGCCCTCGGAGGAAGTCCAGGGATAGGATGCCCAATAGGAGGTGGGGGCGATCTCAGAGTAGCTGAGCAGGAACAGCTTGTCCGAGGTAGCCGTCACGGCGCGTTCTTGTTCTCATCACCGCCCCCGACATTGTTCGATAGCTTTTTGACGGCCTTCACCTTGGACTGGAAATCGGAGGGCATCAGATTCCAGATCTTGCCGGAGTTCATTTTCTGACGGAGTTCAGACTTCTCCCAACCGCCGGCGTTGGTGTCAATCGCGTTCATGGGGGACCAAATGCCCGTCGTGGTGGTGAGGAACGTGAGGCCCGCCTTGCCGGATCCGCCTGCAGGGTCATCATGATTGATGCCGATAATGCGGTAAGTCAGCGTCTTGCCATCGGTGAGCTTCATCGAGAACTCGGTGCCGGCATCCATCGCGGCCTTCGCCTTGGCGTAGGCGGGCGACGCCTCGCCCTTGGCGGCGATGTCCTCGGCAACTGCCTTCTGCTCACCGAGGGTCCAGTCCTTCGCGTCCTTGGCGAGCGCCGCCTGGACGGTCGCGGAACCCGCGCCGTTACCGCTGCCGGAACCGCTCGGTTCCCAAGTCCCACCTGCTGTCCCGTTTACCAATACTCCCGCCACCGTGTTGAACTGGTTCCTGATTGCCGACGAGACCCAAGGGCCGGCTATCATCACAACCAGGACGATAATCGCGATGACCAGAACGTACTCGATGGCTCCTTGGCCTCGGAGGCGGGTATTCCTAGGAGATACCCACCCCCCGAAGGTTAATTGCCGCTGCATGCATATGCGACACTCCCTTCGCATGGGGATTGATATTGCATGCAGAGCGTACGTTAAAGCGAACCGACTAGCCCGTAACGCGCCGCTGAGGCAACGGCGGCACGGGTGCCCGCGCCACATAAACTGCTTGCCGTTTTGTTTCTTCAGACCTACTGCCACGCCTTCGGGAGGATAACGCCGGGGGCGCAGTGATTGAAGTCACTATGATTGGCATAGGTTGGGACATTCCAATCGGAACAGTCGAGGTTTAGATTTTTGCAATAGCTAAACATGCCGAGCATATCCATAACATCTGAGGTCTTCCACCCTGGTCCAAATTTCACGCTTTTCAGCGAACTGTCGGTGGAAAAAAGGAGACGTAAATCGCCGGCTTTCCGCGTCGACCATCCGGAGATGTCAATCTCCTCGACCTTGTAAAGGTTTTTGAGCGCCGAGTCGAATTCGACGACCGAGGACGTATCCCAGCTTGAAATACTGAAGGAAGTCGCATTGCCGCAATACGCGAATGCGTGCTGCAGATTTGTGCAGTTCGACATGTCGAACTTTGCCAGATCAAAGCTCTTGCAGTTCTCCATGTACTGAAAGCAAAATGCCAACGAGTGGATTTCTATGCCATCGTCAATGGCCTTTACGGCCACGATATTATTTCTGTTAGGCCACCAGGGGGCAGTCGTCTTGCCGTCGTTTCCCACGGTCGCGGTGGCGTATCCATTTTCGAACCCCGTATACACCGCCGTCACGCGGCGGCTGTTGAGCATGTCACCGACTCTGGGGACCCCGCGGCGCTTGTAGAACATGAGGCTGTGGTCGTCCTCCGAGTACACGGCGAACGCTATCCCGTGAACGGGGTCCACGATGTCGGCGTCGGTCAACGACCCGTTGCCGCCGCCCGTGCCGCCCGACTCCCAGCTCCCCTTTGAGATTCCGTTGCCGAGCGTCCCCGCCACCGTGTTGAACTGGTTTGTGATCGCCGACGAGACCCACGATCCCGCGATTAGCACCACCAGGACGATGATCGCGATGATCAGTACGTACTCGACTGTCGACTGCCCCTTCGGGCGGCAGGTAAATCTGGGAGATACCCCCCCCCGAAAGGAATTTCCGCTGCATGCATGTGCGGCTCCTCTCGGATTGCTTTGGCTGATGCTGCAGAGGATAGACGCGATTACTAAGGATGAGTCAACAATGCCGCAGCGGCATTCACACTAAGAGGGTAAGGCGTTCGGAGTGACATCCCGTTCCAAAACGTATACTTGATTTAAGGCGGAGTGGAATGTGGGCGCGCAAGGAGATGCGGAATCGATGAGAGCCTCAAAAAAAACTACTGCAGTGTTATCATCTTTCATCCTCTCTATTCTTCCATTTCTGATTCTATGGGCGGCTTGGTCAGTCCTCCCTGATACAATTCCCGCTCATTGGAGTGGGGGTGTGGTTGATCGATGGGGTAATAAGCTTGAATTGCTGGTTGTTCCGCTGTTTTCTCTGATTGGTTCTATTGCAATTTCTGTGTACCTTATTGTTTCCACGCGGCGAAGAGAGTTCGCGGATTTCTCTGCTCGAATGCGACGGGACTTTGTTGCGTGCTATATTTCTAGCCTTCTTTTATCGACAACCTGCTCAGTGATAATTGCCGTTTGGGTTCAGTTGATTCTTACGCAAAACACTGCGGTTGATGGGGGGCTTGGACTATCGATCCTGTATTCCCTTCCCGGGCTATATGTGATCTTGTGCGCTTTGCCGCCTTTTTATGCGAGCGGCGAGAGCAAAAAGGCGGAGCGCCTGATAACAGTTCTTATTGGCAGCGCGGAGATTGTTCTTTGTGGAATAGTGCTTGAAGGTTCGGCTGCCTCTTATACGATGATTGGACTGATGATTCTGTTCTGTGCGTTTGAGATTGTGTCACAGGTAAGGGATAGCCGGTCCTTATGAGTTGAATTACGCGCGTGCGGATATAAAGGTTGGCATGTTAAGCTGGTCGTTTTCTCGTTCTGGGACATTTGCAGTAGGATGAGTGGGACTAGGCGCGCTGCGGTGTGATGGTGACGGTTGAGACTTGTATCGCTGCAAATCCGCTGATGCACATTTTGCTATTGGGCTTGAAGGTGGGACCTACAGGCCTTTGTTTGGGATGTTCCGGTCGTCCAACACGTGTTGCACGGCTTTATATTGTTACGCTCGTTCGGCGCTCCGTTGGAGCATTTCCGGGTTTGTCGGCATCATGACTTGGCCAAGTGACACGCTTGCCGGGACGGTTGTAACGCCGCGCCGGTTCCGTGTACTCCTTCGTTGTTGGCCTGTCCAGCCGGGGGCGGATTCGGCCTCATGTTGTGGCGCACGGCCTTCAGGGGCTTCCCCCTGGCGAGTTATGTTCGTCCGTATGGGTAAGGGTCGGGTTGAGCTGACAATCCCGTGTCGGAAGGGGCTTGCACCATGCGCGCGATGACAGAGATTGAGTGGCTGGACGGCCGTGTGACGAAGGTGCCGGAGCTCGCCCTGGGCGATGCGCTCGGCGAGAGCGTCCAGGCGGAGCTCGATTTCGGGTTCGACGACGTGTTGGAGGGCCTTTGGGTTGAGGTGCGCCATCATGAGCCGGATGAGGACTCGGACGGCGACCCGCGCGGGAGGGGCTGCGCACTGTACGCGGACTGCCGGTACAGCCTGGTCGAACCGTCGGACCTCGACCGTGTCTTCTGCATCCTTTACGAGGGGCAGCCGAGGGTCCAGCCGCGTCGCGGGGGAGCTCGTGAACCTTTCGCGGGCCTGCGCGTTGTCCTGCCTCATGCTCGGATCTCCCTACCCGCCAGGCGCCCTCGAGGCCCTGGCCGCGTGCGCTCGATACCTCTGCGCTCCGGCTTTCACGTCCGACCTCGCCGCCCGCGTCCGCGCGCGGATCCCATCCGGCCTCACGCGCTTGAATATCGAGCTGAGCCCAAACGATGACCCACACCCCCATCGGTCTTCATGATGATGCCTCGATGAGCCAGCTCGCCCAGAGCTTTCGATACAGTCGGTTGAGTCGAACAGACTTTTTTTCGAGCTTGTCCTGACGCATGAAAAGACCTTTTGTAAGTTCTTTTCCGTTGGCATCCTTCCTATTAGGCCCTTTGGACGTCTGGAAGGAGCAAATCATGATCAGAATCGCAAGCTGGACGCGATTCTTCGCGACTGCGAAGAATGAGTCGTAGGATGGCCTGTTGATTCCACTCAGGATCTCGCTCTTTGCAATCTCATCCTGTCGAACGTCAAGCGCCGCCTCCATCTCGCTAGGCGTCTCGGCCTGATCGGCAACCGATGGAGCGTCCGTGTCTAAAGGCCACGGGAGGCCACGGCCTTTTTGCGGTTTGTAGCTACTTGTACTCATGTTGATTCCTCCGGTGCGAGGCTATCCAACCCAATTGCCGACTGTGCCCATAATATGGTTGATTTCCGATCTCAGCCGAACACATTGAGCGGATAGGCCGTTCCCGCAGTTAGCCGAACGCCCCCGAGGCCCCATTCAGGCCACGGGGGCGTCGTTTTCCCAGTTGAAGGAACGGTGGAGATGTGTTTCGATGGGTCCGGTGGCCATGCTCCGCCCGCCGCCCGGCACCTCTTCCCAGACTCAGCCGGACGGTCGGTCCGTCTATTCCGTTTTCGCCCTTAGGCTAGGCCAGCGGGGCATCGCCCCTCTCTGCGCGCGCCCTCTCGGCGGGGCCGGCGG
>DBGDEA010000017.1:0-119577 GCA_048342875.1 Collinsella sp.
GGGTTGTCGAGGAGGGCTTGGGCGGTGTTGGCGGCGCAGTCGCGTGAGTCGATGATGTAGTCGGCCCAGGCGCGGTAGCGCGGCATGCGCTGTTCCGCCAGCTTTTCGATGCCGTCGCGGGCGGTGATGGGGCGGCCCTTGTGGGCGAGCTCTTCGAGCTTGCGGTTGAGCATCACGATTTGGCTGTTCTGGTGCAGCAACGGATAGTTCTCGTTACGCGTGACCACGCCGCCGCCGGTTGAGAGCACCAGGCCGCTGCGCTTGGAGATGTCGGCCAGCGCCGCCGTCTCCTGCTCGCGGAAGGTTGCCTCGCCGCGCTCGACGATATAGTCGGCGCAGGGCATGCCCAGGCGCTCCTCAAGCGCTCGGTCCAAGTCGATGTGCTCGCGACCCGTGAGCAGGGCGATCTGCTCGCCCACGCGGGTCTTGCCCGAACCCGGCATGCCGATCAGGGCAATGTTTTGCTCGCGGCGGGACAGACGCTCTGTTACGTCCAAGATGCGCTTGCGCGGGGTGACTTGGCCGGTATAGCGCTCGACGGCCTGTGCCGCTTGGGCCACGAGCATCAGCAGGCCGCCGATGCAGGGGATACCGCGGCGCTCGGCCTCGAGCATCAGGCCCGTGCGGGCGGGGTTGTAGACAATGTCGATAACGCCCTCGAGCGCATCGAGCCCTTCGAGCGTGCAGGGCGCGTCGGGGCAGTGGGGGAACATGCCGGCGGGAGTGCAGTTGACGAGCAGCGCGGCATCGGATTGCTGCGCGATGTTGTCGTAGTTGACCTCGCTCGTGCGACCCACGGGTACGACGATGGCGTCCAAGTCGCCGAGTACCATGCTCGCCGTGGTGCCGGCGCCACCGGTGGCACCAAGCACGAGGACCTTTTTGCCGGCAACCTCTACGCCCAACTCCTCGACTAGACACTGAAAACCAAAGTAGTCGGTGTTGTCGCCGCGCAGGCGACCGTCAGGTAGGCGTGTGATGGTGTTGACGTTGCCCATGCGCTCGGCCAGGGGACTCAACTCGTCCAGGTAGTCCATGACGGCGCGCTTGTAGGGGATGGTCACGTTGGTGCCCTCCCATTCGTCGCCGGTCATAAAGGCCTGGAGGTCCTCGGGCTCGCGCTCAAAGCGCACGTACTCAAGCCCCGCGAGCTCCTTGTAGATGGTCGGGGTGTAGCTGTGGCCCAGCACACGGCCCAGTACGCCGTAGGGACGGGTTGCGGCGGTATCGGTCATCTAGAGCACCTCCGTGTAGCTGCCAAAGTAGGTGAAGCTCTCGCACACGTCGTCGATGGAATCGAGCAGGTCGTCGAGGGCCTTGCTGCCAAAGGGGCAGTCCAGATCAAAGTAGAACATAAACTCAAAGTCGCGGCCGGGGATGGGGCGGCTCTCGAGCTTGATGAGGTTGATGCTGAGCGCGTAGAAGCGCTCGAGCACGCGATAGAGGGCACCCGGCTCATTGGCCGTGGTGATCATGAGCGAGGTGCGGTTGGCACCGGGATAGACGCGCGGCTCGCGGCTGATGACGACAAAGCGCGTGTAGTTGTTGTCAGAGTCCTGGATATTGGGTTCCAGCACCTCCAGGCCATAGAGTGCCGCGCAGCTACGCGATGCGATGGCGGCAACATCGGTGCGCTCGGAGCTGGCGACCATCTCGGCCGACATGGCGGTGTTGGGGTACTTGGTGGCGTGCAGACCGTGCGCCTCGATAAAGCTAGCGCACTGCGCGATGGCCTGACCGTGGCTGTAGACCTCGCGTATGTCCGCGAGCTTGGTGCCGGGCTTGACGAGCAAGTTGTGGTCGATCTTGAGGCGCAGCGAGCGCACGATATGGAAGTCGAACTGGGCGAGCAGGTCGTAGACGGCGTTGACCGAGCCGGCGGTTGAGTTTTCGATGGGCAGCACGCCAAACTCGCAGAAGCCGTCGCGTACGGCGCGCATGACGCCCTCAAAGGTCTCAAAGAAGGCGATATCCGGCACGTCGAAGAGCTTGCATGCGGCGATCTGGCTGTAGGCGCCTTCGACGCCCTGGCAGGCGACGGTGGCCGTCTGGGGGAAGGGTGTGTCAAAGGCTGCGGCCGTGGCATGGGCCTTTTGCGACACCGTGATGCCCTTGAGCTCGTTGATGTAGCGCTGCTGCTCGGCCTTGCTCATGCTCATGAGGAGGCGGAACAGGGTGATGGTCTGGGCCTCGTAGCGCTCGGGTGCGCGACTGGCGAGGTTGTTGAGTTTGGAGCGCTCGCGGGCGGGGTCGAAGACGGCCTTGCCCATCTCGATTTTTGACTTGGCGACCTCGGTGGCAATGTCCATGCGCTCGACAAAGCTGTTGAGGAGCGTGGTGTCGATGGCATCGATGGTCTGGCGAATATCGGCAAGGTCCATCTAGACCCCTTTCGTGAATGGTTGCCTGGGGTAGTTAATTTGGGACGGGGCTTTTTTAGCTACCCTTTGACTGTCGTCGAATCGATGGGTGCCAAGGCAAATATCAACTGGCATATGGGGGTAGCTAAAATAGCCCCGTCCCAAATTAACTACCCTTGGGGTGGGTGGACTAAAGCTGGCCTGCGTCCTCGAGGAGGGCGTCCCAAATCGCGAGGGCGGCGGCTGCCTCGGCTACGGGGACAGCGCGCGGGACGATGCAGGGATCGTGGCGGCCGTGGACCGAGAGCTCGGCGTTTTCCATGGCGTCCATGTCTACGGTCTGTTGCTCGAGACCGATGGAGGGCGTCGGCTTTACGGCCATACGCCACATGACGGGCGCGCCGGTCGAAATACCGCCCAGGATGCCGCCGGCGTTGTTGGATTCGACCTCGATCTTTCCGGTCTCGGCGTCGATGCGATACGGATCGTTGTTCTCGCTGCCGCGCATGGCGGCCACGGCAAAGCCCATGCCAAACTCCACGCCCTTTACGGCGGGAATGCCAAAGGCGATTTGCGCGATGCGGTTCTCGATTCCGTCGAACATGGGGTCGCCGATGCCCGCGGGAAGCCCGTAGATGCCGCACTCCACGATGCCGCCGATGCTGTCGAGTTCGTCGCGCGCGGCTAGGATCTCCTTGCGCATTCGACCGGCTGCGGCGGCGTCAATGCAGGGCAGGTCGTTCGTAAGGATCGCCTTGCGGTCGGCCTCGCGATAGGCCATGTCGTCCATGGGTAGGTCCGAGATGCCGCCAATCTGCGCCACATGTGCCATCACCCGAATGCCGCGGGCCTCGAGTGCCTGCAGCGCAATGCCGCCGGCGATGCATAAGGGGGCTGTTAGGCGGCCGGAAAAATGCCCGCCACCAGCGACATCGTGCATGTTGTGATACTTCACGCGCGCAGGGAAGTCCGCATGTCCGGGGCGGGGCTTGCGGCGCAGCTCGGAGTAATCCTTGGAGCGCGTGTTGGTGTTCTCGATAATCGCGGCGATGGGCGCGCCGGTGGTATGTCCATCGACTACACCGGCGATGATATGCGCGGCGTCGGCCTCGCGGCGTTTGGTCGCGGTCTCGTCGCGACCGGGGGCGCGACGGTCGAGGAAGGACTGTAGCTGCTCCTGGTCCACGGCGATGCCCGCCGGAATGCCATCGAGCGAGCAGCCGATGGCGGGGGAGTGCGACTGTCCGAAGATGCTTAAGTGCAAGACGTTGCCAAAGGTCGAGGACATGCTATTCCTCCTCGAGTGTGATTTTGCCGCCCAGCAGGCGGTAGTGGTCGAAGAAATCAGGATAGGACTTGTTGACGGCCTCGGCGCCGTGGATCACGACCTCGCCGGTGGCGCGGCTCGCGGCGATGGCGGCCATCATGGCGATGCGGTGGTCGTTGTGCGAATCGACCTCACCGCCGGTGAAGGCATCGACGCCCTTGATGATGAGGTCGTCGCCGGCAATACGCACCTGCGCGCCCAGCGCGGTGAGCTCGCGGGTGGTGGTGGCCAGGCGGTCGGATTCCTTGATACGCAGGCGGGCGCAATCGCGGATAAAGGTGCGGCCCTGTGCCAGCGAGGCCACGGCCGAGATAACGGGCACCAGGTCGGGAATGTCGTGGGCGCTCATCTCAAAGCCGGCGAGCTTGTCGGACTGCACGGTGGCGGCGTTGGTGGAGCGCACGATGCGGGCGCCAAAGCGCGAAAGCGCGGCAAGCACGTTGCGGTCGCCCTGTGCGGAGCTCAGGGACACGCCCTCGACGGTGATGGAGTCGGTGCCGATAGCGCCGGCACACAGCCAAAAGGCAGCGTTGGACCAGTCGCCCTCGACGGCCACGCTGCCGGGCGTGCGGTACGAGCCGCTGCTCACGCGGAAGTTCGTGACCTCGGGCTGGCCGTCCTTGGCCGGAATGCGCTCGACGTTGACCTCAACGCCAAAGGCCTTCATGGCCTGGATCGTTAGGTTGATGTAGGGGCGGCTCTCAATGAGGCCAGTCACCTGCACACAGGAGGGCTGGGCGAGCAACGGGGCTGCCAGCAGCAGGCCCGAGATGTACTGCGAGCTTACGTTGCCCGGCAGCACAAAGGTGCCCGGGCGCATGCGTCCGCTTGTCTTGAGCGGAAAACCGCCCAGACCCTGTAGGTCGCAGCCGGCGGCAATGATCTCGTCCGAGAGCGGGGACAGCGGGCGTGCGCCTAGGCGGCCCTGTCCCACAAAGGTTGCCTCTGCCCCCAGCGCGCAGGCGACGGGCAGCATAAAGCGGAGCGTGGAGCCGCTCTCGCCGCAGTCGAGCGTGCCGCCGGCAAGGGCCTTGAGCAGGCCAAACTCAACACTCTTCATGGTGGGGTGGACCTGGAAGCCGTCCTCGGCGGTCTCAATGCGAGCACCCAGGGCCGTGAGGCAACGCACCGTGGCCTCGATGTCGGCGCAGGTGGTGTTGCAGGTGACGTGCGTCTCGCCGTTGGCAAGCGCAGCGCAGATGATCAGGCGATGCGCCATCGACTTGGACGCGATGGCGGGAACGGTGCCCTTAAGCGGGGACGGGGTGATGCGGGCTAGCATGCGGATGCGTCTCCCTTCTGGCCGAGGCCTTCGGCAATGAGTTCGTGGAAAGCGGAAAGCGGCGTGCGGTCGATGCTGCAGCGGCCAATGCCGTGCGGAATCACCAGGTCGATAGTGTCACCGGCACGTTTTTTGTCGTGCAGCGCCTCGGCAAAGATGGCGTCGGCCGAAAGCTCGCAGCGGGTCTTGAGACCATGGCGGGCGCAGAGCTCCTCGATGTGGCCGGGAAGTTCGGCGTCGCAGACGCCGTGCAGGGCTGCGGCGCGCGTGATGATGCCCATGCCGATCGACACGCAGTTGCCGTGTCCAAGCTCAAAGTGCTCGCAGGCCTCGACGGCGTGTCCGGCGCTGTGTCCAAAGTTGAGGAGCTTGCGCTGGTTGGTTTCGCGCTCGTCGGCGACGACCACGGCGCGCTTGATGTCAATATTGCGGGCGATGATGAGCGCTACGCGGGCTACATCGCGGTTGAGCAGCTCCAGCGTGAGCGGGGTCTTCTCCAGCTCGGCGAAAAGCTCTGGGTCGGCGATCACGGCGTGCTTGACGACCTCGCCGCAGCCGTCGGCGAACTGCTCGGGCGTAAGGGTGGCCAGGCACCCCACGTCGGCGATAACCACATTCGGCTGCCAAAAGGCGCCGGCCAGGTTCTTGCCGGCAGCCAGGTCGATGGCGGTCTTGCCGCCCACCGACGAATCCACCATTGCGAGCAGACTCGTGGGGATCTGCACAAACTTGCAGCCACGCATGTAGGTGGCGGCCACAAAGCCCGCCACGTCGCCCACGACGCCGCCGCCGAGTGCCACGATCACGTCGGAGCGCGAAAGCTCGTGCTCGGCCACAAACTCCAAAATGGCAACATAGGTCTCGGCGCGCTTATGGGCCTCGCCGGCCTCGAAGGTGCAGATGCTCACCTCGTAGCCTGATGCCTCCAGACTCTGCTTGACGGGCATCTGGTAGAGCGGACCCACGTTGGTGTCCGTCACGATGACGGCCTTGGTGCCGCCGGCAGTGGCGCGCACAAGCGGTCCCGCCTGCTCCAGCAAAAACGTGCCAACATGCACCTGGTAGGGGCGTGCGGTGTCGATATCGATGGTAATCGCCATAAGCTTCGGTCCTTTCGACCTGGCGTGATAGGTGGTCTAGTGGGAGGCCTCGTCGTCGAGCGCGCGCTTAATGCGGTCGCCCTCGGCAAGGAGATTCTCCAGATAGCGCTGGTCGCGGTCCTTGAGCGCACGGCTGTAGGCGCCAAGCGACTCGATCAGATGGTCAATCTCGAAGGCGAGCGCATCGGCGTCGTCGATCATAAGCTCGGACCACATCTGAGGATTGAGGTGCGCCACACGGGTGAGATCGCGGTAGCTACCGGCCGAAAAGCCGTGGTGGACCTGGGCAGTGGGGCTCTTGACGTAGGCGTTGGATACCACGTGCGCAAGCTGGCTCGTGAAGGCGATGACGCGGTCGTGCTCGGCGGCGCTGGTCACGCTGAACTTGCCAAAGCCCAAGGGGCGCACCATCTCGCGCACCTGGCCCAAAAGCTCCAGCTTAAGTGCGTCGTCCACCGCGGGCGGCACGAGCACGAGCGGCGCGCCCTGGAACAGGTCGGCGCGGGAGTGCGCATAGCCCGAGTACTGCGTGCCCGCCATGGGGTGCGCGCCCACAAAGTAAAAGCCGTGCTCGCGTGCGAGCTCAAAGGCCCGCTCACACACAATGCCCTTGACGCCCACCGTGTCGATCACCACGGGGCCCATGATGGCCTCGGTATCGGTGGCGTCGGCGAGTGCCTGGGCGTGCGCCTCGAGCCACTCGATGCAGGCTTCGGGGTAACAGGCCAGCACGATGATGTCGCACTCGCCGAGCGTCTCGTCGTTGAGCTCCCCGACGGCAGTGCCCATGCTGGCGGCCGTCATGACATCGTCATCGGGGTCCCAGGCCAGCACGCGGACGCCCGCCTGCGCATAGCCGCGGGCAAAGCTACCGCCGATGAGGCCAAGGCCGACGATGCCGGCGCACTTGGGGCCGCCCTGGTTAACACGCGCGTTTCTCACCGTACCCATGGGCTACTCCATGGTCTCTTGGCAGACAACCTCGCGGATGGCTCGGATGCGGCGCATGGTGTCGTCGAACTGATCGGGGGTGAGGGCCTGGGCGCCGTCGGACCAGGCGCGGCTCGGCTCGTCGTGGACCTCGATCTCCAAGCCGTTGGCACCGCAGGCGGTCGCGGCGAGCGCCATGGGCTCAACGTAGCGGGTGTAGCCGGTGGCGTGGCTGGGGTCGGCGACGACGGGCAGGTGCGACAGGTGGTGCAGCACCGGCACGGCGTTGAGGTCGAAGGTATTGCGGGTGCGGGTCTCGAAGGTGCGGATACCGCGCTCGCACAGGATGACGTTGTCGTTGCCCTCGCTCATGATGTACTCGGCTGCCATAAGCAGCTCGTCGATCGTGCCGGACATGCCGCGCTTGAGCAGAATCGGGGTCTGGGTCTTGCCGACCTCCTTGAGCAGGGGGAAGTTCTGGGCGTTGCGGGCGCCGATCTGCATGACGTCAATCTTCTTGTCCAAGAAGACCTGCACGTCGCGTGGATCCATGATCTCGGTGACGATCGGCATGTCGAGCTCGGCAGACGCCTCGCACAGCAGGTCGAGGCCGGCGGGGCCCATACCCTGGTAGGCGTAGGGGGAGGTGCGGGGCTTGTAGGCACCGCCGCGCAGCATCGTGGCGCCGGCGGCCTTTACGCGGCGTGCGATGCGAATGAGGTTCTCGCCCTCGACGGAGCAGGGGCCGGCGATGACTTGGAACTGGTCGCCGCCGATCTTGACGCCGTGGCCGCAGTCGATGACGGAGTCCTCGGGGTGGAACTTGCGGTTGGCACGCTTAAAAGGCTCGGAGACGCGCTGCACGCGCTCGACGACATCCATGGACTCGAGCAGGAACGGGTCGATCTTGGTCGTATCGCCCACCAGGCCGATGATGGTCTCGTTCTCGCCGCGCGAGACATCGGTCTTCAGGCCTTTTTTCTCAATCCAGCTGACGATATGGCCGACGGCCTCGTCGCTGGCGCTCTGCTTTAAAATTGCAATCATGGTGTGCCTCTCACCTCGATGGATAACTTTTGCAAAAACGGCCCGCAATGCGAGCCGTATATATATGGTGCATGAGAGTTTATACTATCTGACTCGCTTTTGCCTTCTAAAGTGGGCCGTTGCGCCGCGTCTTCCTCGGAATTGCAAAGCTTTTTCTTTTATTTTGTTAGCCCGTGGTGCACTTGGGTATAATACCAAATATTGGCCCTATTAGCTCAGGGGATTAGAGCGTCTGCCTCCGGAGCAGAAGGCCGTTGGTTCGAATCCAACATGGGGCACCATCGAACGTAAGACCGTCCGAACCTCGCATGGTCCGGGCGGTTTTTCTTATACCGACGCGACGTGATGGGACGTGGTATGGCAGCAACGGATATCGAGCGCGGACTCTCGACCGCCGAGGTTGAGGAGCGCATCGCCGCCGGTAAGATCAACCGCAACATGGAGCTCAAGACCAAGTCGGTCAAAGAGCTCATCATCGAGAACCTCTGCACGCTGTTCAATTTGATCAACGTGATCTTGGCGTTCCTGGTCATTTTGACCGGTTCGTTTAAGAACCTGACGTTCCTGTTTGTGGTGTTCCTCAATACCGCTATTGGCGTCATTCAATCTATGCGGTCCAAGAAGATGGTCGATAAGCTCACGCTGCTGACCTCCAAGAAGGCCATCGCGGTGCGCGACGGCGCCGAGGTGGAGCTCGACCTGGACCAGATCGTGCTCGACGACATCATCCGCCTGGGGCGCGGCGACCAGATTCCCGCTGACGCCGTGGTGGTTTCGGGCGAGGCGCTCGTGAACGAGAGCCTGCTGACGGGCGAGAGCGACCTTATTAAGAAACAGCCCGGTTCCGAGCTCATGAGCGGCAGCTTTATCGACTCGGGCCTGCTGCGCGCCCGCGTGATCCATGTCGGCGCCGACAACTACGTGGCTAAATTAAATAACGAGGCGAAGTACGTCAAAAAGGTCAATTCCGAGATCATGAACGCGCTTAACGCCATCGTGCGCTTTGCGAGCATCATCATGATCCCGCTCGGTTTGGCGTTGTTTGCCTCGAGTGTGAGCGAGCTGTGGGATGCCGCGGGAACCCCGGGCGATAGTGCGCTTTCATGGTGCTTCTCCGAGCTGTTGGCTGGTCATGTGCCTTCGTCGGCGCTGCTGTCCACGGTGGGCGCCCTGCTGGGCATGATCCCGCAAGGCCTGGTGCTGCTGACCTCGTCGGTGCTCGCCATCGCCACGGTGCGCCTGGCCCGCCGCAAGGTGCTGGCGCAGCAGCTCTACTGCATCGAGACGCTCGCTCGCGTCGACGTACTGTGCCTGGACAAGACGGGCACCATTACCTCGGGTCGTATGGAGGTCGAGGGCACCTACCCGCTGCCTGTTGAGGGTGTTGGCTTTGGCGTGGACTCGGACGAGGCGGCTGTTCCCGTCGATACCACAGTGCTCGATTTTGCGCTGGCTAACGTGGCACGTGCGACATCGGCCGATGCCAACGAGACATGCCAGGCGCTGCTCAACTATTACGCCGATCGCCCGGTCGAGGTGTCCGAGCCGCTGTCGGTCATTCCATTCTCGTCGTCTAAAAAATGGAGCGGCGCTTCGTTTGCGCAGGGCTCCTATGTGATGGGCGCCGCGCAGTTTGTGCTTTCGGAGCGTGTGTTTTCGCAGGTCGAGAACCGTGTCGCCGAGCTTGCCGATACCTGCCGCGTGCTCGTGGTGGCGCGCGTGGACGGCTTTACGCCCGATGGGGATATGGTGGGCGAGGCCGAGCCCGTGGGATTTGTGACCATCCGCGACGAGATTCGTACCTCGGCGGCCGAGACCATCGGCTACTTTAACGAGCAGGGCGTGACCCTCAACGTGATCAGCGGCGACGACCCACGTACGGTGTCGTCGATCGCGCGCGTGGTGGGCGTGCCGGGGGCGGACGCTTATGTGGACGCCACGACGCTCGATACGCCGGCCAAGCTCGATGCCGCAGTGGACCGCTACCATGTCTTTGGTCGTGTGACCCCGCAGCAGAAGCGCGAGCTCGTGCAGGCGCTCAAGCGCCGCGAGCACACCGTGGCCATGACGGGCGACGGCGTCAACGACGTGCTGGCGCTCAAGGAGGCCGACTGCTCCGTCGCCATGGCGGCCGGCTCCGATGCCGCGCGCAACGTGGCCGAGATCGTACTCGTCGACAACGATTTTGCCTCGATGCCCGCCGTGGTGGCCGAGGGCCGTCGCTCCATCAACAACCTGCAGCGTTCGGCCTCACTGTTCCTGACCAAGACGCTGTTCTCGATGGGCCTGGCGGCGCTGTGTATCGCGCTGCCGCCGTACCCCTTCGAGCCCATCCAGATGACGCTCATTAACTTCTTCTGCATCGGCGCGCCGGGCTTTGTGTTGGGCCTGGAGCCCAACAATGCTCGCGTGAAGGGTGCGTTTTTGAGCAACGTACTCAAGCGTGCACTGCCGGCGTCGATTGCGGTCATTTTGGCTGCGGCGCTCGATATCTTTGTGGCGCGCGTGTTTGGCTTTAGCCAGCTCACGCTGTCTACGATGTGCCTGCTTACGTCGTGCGCGGCGAGCGTCAGCCTAATCTGGCGCATCTCGCAGCCTCTCACGCCCTTACGTGTGGTGCTCTTTGTGTTTGTAGTCGCCGGCATCCTGGTGGGCGTTATCGGATTCCCGGAGCTGCTGTCTATTGCCAACCTGTCGATGGGCCAGATGGTTATCTTGGCTGTTATCGTGGTCTTTACCTGCTCGGTGTTCTTTAAGCTCGCCACGATGATGGATTCGCTCAAGCCGCGTCGTCGTCATGTCGCAACTGGTTTTGGCCGTGGTGTGCGCGTCCACCTGGGTCGCGGTGGCGGCAAGGTGAGCTCGACGGGTTCGACGGCCGAGCGTTTTGCCAAGCGCGTCGCCGCCGACATGGCGCAGCGCCGCGAAGATCGCACCGCTCGCGAGGCCGAGGCCCGTGCACTCGAGGGCGTGGCCCAGGCCCAGCCCAAGAAAAAGAGGAGTACCGGAGCCAAGCGCTCTCGCGTGACCAAGTCCGCCCAAGGCATCAAAGTCTCGATGCCAAGCAAAAAGAAGAAGTAACTACGCGCCCTGGCGATGTTGAATTGGTGCCTTGCTCCTGTGGGGCCGTGGCGATGTTATGCTCTAACCTCGATTGTTTGAATTGCTTCGAAAAGAGGATGCCGTGATCTGCCCGCATTGCCTTAAGACTATCGAGGACGGCGCCTCGTTCTGCCCCTACTGCAACGCCTATGTGGGTCCGGGCGATGGCCCCGAGCACACCGAGTTCGTGTTCTGCGAGGGCTGCGGTGCCCGTCTTTCTCCGCACGATCGTACGTGTCCCAAATGCGGACGCCCCGCTCCGGGTATCCTCTCCGAGGACGCGGCCGCATCCGACCTGGCAGCGGGCCGCACGGCGGGCTTTCCGCGCCTAACGCAAGAGCAGATCGATACCGAGGTGCCTCATGCGCCCGCCTCGGCTGCCGCGGTTCTTTCGGACGCCGCCGATCCTAACGAGACCTGCGTGCTGCCGGCTTTCGATAAGGATTTCGGTATCCCCAAGGTCGATATTCCCACGCCGGTTTCCCTGCACGACGATGCTCAAAAACCCAAGCGCAAAGTGCATCCCGACGAGGACGCCTATCACAAGCACAAGCGTCATATCCCCAAGCCGCTCATCGTCATCGCGGTACTTGCCGTCGTTTGCGGCGGTGCCTATTGGTTCGTGACGACCGATCCCATGGGTGTCATGCCTGGCTTCTACGACCAGTTTGGCCAAGCTGCACAAACCACCTTCCCCACGCGCCAAAAGGGCGAGGCGACTGAGGACGATACCAAGCAAGACGATTCTGCCGAGGTGGTCCAGGAAGAAACCGTGCTGACCGATGATCAGCTCTATACCAGGCTTGACGGTCTGTATCAGACCATCGTGTCCTACGGTGACGAGGACCAGATCGGCGAGGTCATCGATTCCTTTAACAACGGCTATCTCCGATCGCCGCTGTCCACCCGTCAGGAGCTGTCGCAGAGTGCCTACGCCCTGCGCGACCAGATCAAAAAGACGCAAGATGAGCTCAACAACCTTAAGTATCAGGACGATACGGTCTATGCGGATGACATCGCCCACTTAAAGCAGCTTGCCGAGTGGATGTTCGAGCGTGTCGACGTGATCTGCCAGAGTTGGGACATCTCGCTGGCCATTCCTGATGGTGAGTCGATGAGTTCCCACCAAAGCGAGATCCTGGCGCCCATCGCGCAGGGCGGCAACAGCGCGCTGAACCAGTACGACGCCAATGTGGGTTCCTGGAAGCCGCAGCAGCGTTCCTAAAATTAGTTCGCCATAGTCGGCATAACCTACGTGCGCAATTGATGTAAGCGCATGCTTATTGCTACAATTCGTACAAATATGCTTTAAACGCACGAGGAAGGAACCACATGTTTGGTTTTAAGAAAGAGCTCTACACGCCCGAGTATCAGCTTGCCGGCGACGAGTGCGCCGTTATCGAGACGTCGAAGGGTACCATCAAGGTCAAGTTTGACGGCGAGGGCGCTCCCATTCATGTCGCGAACTTCTGCGAGCTTTCCACGATGGGTTTCTATGATGGCCTTAAGTTCCATCGCTATGTGCCCGGCTTTGTCATTCAGGGCGGCGACCCCAATACCCGCGATATGTCCGGCGCCGACGTCGCTGCCGGTCTTGAGGGCCCCGACGGCATGCCCGGTACCGGTGGTCCCGGCTACTGCATCAAGGGCGAGTTTGCCACCAATCCGCGCAACAGCCATGTCGATGGTGCCCTTGCCATGGCACGCTCCATGGACCCCGATTCCGCGGGTTCGCAGTTCTACTTCTGCCTGGGTGCCCAGCATAACCTCGATTCCGGTTACACCGTCTTTGGTACCACGGTCGAGGGTCTCGATGTGATTTCGCAGCTGCGTGCCGGCGACGAGATCGTCCATGTCGAGATCGTTCACGAGTAAAGGGGACTTCCTTGAATAGCCAGCTGATCCAACAGGGCCGCGCCGCTTACCGCGCGGGTGATTTTTCCGCTGCAGCCCAGATGCTTGGGGCGGCAAAAACTCCCGATGAGATTATGGGCGAGGCCGATCACCTTCGTGGCAACGCCTTGATGCACCTGGGCATGTATGCCGAGGCCGCCGAGGCCTACGCCGCTGCCCTCAATGACGGCACCTACGGCAAGCGCGGCGCGCTGCTCACCAACCGCGGCAAGGCACTCGCCGCCGTGGGCGACTACACGACGGCCGCTCAGGCGTTCTCTGCTGCTACGCAGGATGCTTCCTATGCCACGCCGTTCAAGGCCTATCTGGGCCTGGGTAACGCGCTGTTCCAGTCGGGCGACTATGCCAACGCGGGTACTGCCTTCCGTCAGGCTGCCATCGACGGCGCCAATCCGGCTCCTGCCGCCGCACTCGGCGAGCTTGGTCGTTGCTTCATTAAGCTCGGCCGTCCGGCGGATGCCGTGGAGACCTACCGCACGGCTATCGACTTTGCCGGCCCCCGCGACGACACGCGTGCGCTCAACGCCGGCATGGGTCAGGCACTTTCTGCCGCCGGCCGCCCCTCCGACGCACTCGACGCCTTTAACGCCGCTACTGCCGATGGCATCTACCAGCTCACCTCCGAGCAGGCCGATGAGCTTGCCCGCGTGCACGATTCGCTTGCCGCGCTGTCTGCCCAGACGGCTATGGCCACGGCTCCGGCGCCCGCGATGGACGCTCCTGCCGTCGATCCGCTCGATCCTACGGGCGCGACCGGTCAGTTTATGCCCGATCCCTCGGACACCGGCTTCTTTACGCTGTCCGAGTCCGAGATGGTCCAGCAGGACCGTCAGGATCGTAAGCAGGCCAAGGTTCGTCGCCGCCATCGCCACACGGGTCTCAAAGTCTTCATCGTGCTGCTTCTGCTCATTTTGATCGCCGCGGGCGGTCTGGGCTTTGCCTACACGCGCGGCTTTGGCTTCCCGTCCCAGGAGTCTGTCGTTACCGATCTGTTCCAGGCTGCCGGCGACGGTGACACCGCAAAGGCCGAGTCTTGCCTGGCCTCGAGCCTGTCCGAGGACGCCAAGTCGATGATCATCTCCTCGATTCCGCAGGGTGCCACCGTGTCCGTCGAGGGCATGGATCAGTCCATGACCGAGACGACCGCTAAGGTTAAGGCATCGCTGTCCAAGGGCGGCGAGCAGGAGTACACCGTCAAATTCGTGCGCTCCGATAACCATATCGGCTGGGCCGTTTCCTCGCTCGATATGGATTTCTCGGCTGCTGACAACCAGTAGTGACCTTATGGGATTTAGCTTTGCCCGGCGCTTCACCGCAAGTGAGGTGCCGGGCTTGCGCTAGTATGATGAGCTAGTAGTTTTCCAGCAATCATCCAACACATCAGGAGTTGCGTTGTTTTCTTTGATGGATATGTTCTTCGGTAGCTATGCGGGCGATCTTGCCATCGACCTCGGCACCGCAAATACGCTTGTCTCCGTGCGCGGCAAGGGCATCGTCATTCGCGAGCCCTCTGTTGTCGCCATCGACAAGAACGACGAGCGCATCCTGGCGGTCGGTATCGAGGCAAAGCGCATGCTCGGCCGTACGCCCGGCAACATCGTGGCCGTTCGTCCCCTGAAGGACGGCGTCATCGCCGACTTCGATGTTACCGAGGCCATGCTTCGCTACTTTATCGACAAGGCGTCCGAGAAGCGCTATCCGTGGACCCCGCGTCCGCGCGTTGTCGTCTGCGTTCCTTCCGGCGTCACGTCGGTCGAGAAGCGAGCTGTCTTTGAGGCCACGATCCAGGCTGGCGCTCGCCAGGCCTACCTGATCGAGGAGCCCATGGCTGCCGCTATCGGCGCCGATCTGCCCGTCGAGGAACCCACCGGCTCCATGGTCATCGACATCGGCGGCGGTACCACCGAGGTCGCTGTTATCGCTATGGGCGGCATCGTCGTCTCGCAGTCCATCCGTATTGCCGGTGACGAGTTCGACCAGGCCATCCTCACGCACGTTCGCGATGCCTACAACCTGGCCATCGGCGAGCGTACGGCAGAGGACATCAAGATCAAGGTCGGTTCCGCCGTGCCGCTCAAGGACGAGCTCGACGTCGAGGTCAACGGCCGCGACGTGATCACCGGTCTGCCCAAGACCGTGCGCATCGAGAGCGAGGAGATTCGTCGCGCACTCAACAAGCCACTCGACGAGATGGCCAAGGCCGTCAAGGACGCACTCGACGCTACGCCTCCCGATCTTGCCTCGGACCTTATGTACTACGGCATTTTGCTGACCGGTGGCGGTGCGCTGCTGCGCGGTCTCGACGTGCGCCTGCGCGATGAGACCGGTGTTTCGGTCAACGTCAGCCCCACGGCGCTCGATAATGTCGTTAACGGCTGCGCCCGCGTGCTCGAGGCCAATGCGTTTGATGGCGGCTTCGTCCAGACCAATGCTTAATTTCCAAAAGGTGGATTCCATTTGGCACGATCTTCGGGTTTCTCCACAAATCTGAATACCAAGCGACAATCAACGGGTATGCGCCCGTTGATTGTTTTCAGCCTGATTTCGGTGTTGCTGCTCACGTTTTACATCCGCGAGGGCGAGGCAGGGCCGATTCATGCCGTGCGTTCGGGCGTAACGACGATTACCTCTCCGGTGCGCTTTGTGGGCTCGGCTGTGGCGGCTCCCTTCAATGCGATTGGCAACGTGTTCTCTAACCTAACGGCGTCGCAGGACACGCTCGACGAGCTCAAGAAGCAAAATGAGGAGCTGACCTCTAAGGTCGCCGAGCTTTCTGAGGCTCAAAAGACCGCTGAGCGTCTGGAGGGGCTGGTCGGCCTGCAGTCGACCTACAACCTCAAATCGACCGCAGCTCGTATCGTTGGTGCCTCGGGCGATGCCTGGACCTCGACCGTCACGATTGATAAGGGTTCTGCCGACGGGCTTACCATCAACATGCCTGTGACGAGTTCGGCCGGTGTTATCGGCCAGATCATCGAGGTATCGGCCAAGACCTCTACCGTGCGCCTGATTGGCGACGAGAACTCGGGTGTGTCCGCCATGGTGCAGGACACGCGCGCCCAGGGTATGCTGCAGGGTCAGGCTGACGGCACGCTGCGTCTTGAGTACGTGAGCGTCGACTCCGATGTTAAGGTTGGCGACATCATCGTGACCTCGGGCATCGGCGGTGTGTTCCCCAAGGGTCTACCGCTCGGCACCGTCTCGTCGGTTGAGAAATCGGCAAACGACGTGTACTACACCATTGTGGTGCGCGCTCAGACCACGGCCGAGAACAACGAGGAAGTGCTGGTCATTACCTCGCTGACCGATGAACAGTCGGCCTCGGATGAGGACGTGAGCACGGCCAACAGCACGCCGCAGGGAACGTCGCGCGACGCTGCGACCAAGACGAAGGACGAGAGTTCGGATGACAGTTCCGACACGTCCGAGACGACCGATTCTGGCTCGAGCGAATAGGGGGCATGTCCATGGATCTACACGAGCAGGGGATGAGCTCTCGCACGTTTGTAATCGCCGCCATTGTGTGTGTGCTGCTGCAGGCAGGCCTGGCACCGCAGATCTCCATTGCGGGAGGTCGCGTCAACTTCATGATTATCCTGGTGTGCCTAAGCGTGTTCTCGGGCGACCCGACCCGTGCCGTCGTGTGCGGTTTTTGCAGCGGCTTGTTTTATGACCTGTCCGCTGCCGTGCCGGTGGGCGTTATGTCGCTCCTGCTGACCGTGGGTTCTTTTGCCCTGGTGCACAGCGCCGTCGGTCAGACGGGCGGTACCCCGAGTGCGCGCGGCGTCACCGTGGGCGCCTTTGCGCTCGTCATTAATGTGATCTACAGCATCATCTTGCTGTTTATGGGTTTGGAGACGAGCTTTGTCGTGGCGATCTTCGGCCATGCGCTGCCGTCCTCGATCCTGACGGGTCTGGTTGCCATTCCGTTTTTGATGTCCGGCGTCGTGCCGCAGTCCGGCTATGGATTCTCCGCACGTGGCGGACGCCAGACGGGTATGCGCTTTAAGCCCAAGACCCGCAAGCTCAAATAGGGGAGGCCCGTAGATGTCTTCCCAGATGACGGTTATTATCGCCGGTATCGTGCTGGTTGTGGCCATCGTGGTCGCGCTGGTCATCATGCGTCGTGGCGATTCCCGTTTTACCTACGATACACAGCATGGAACGGCCCCGCGCGCCACCGAGGGCGAGGGCAATACCGCGGCGACCGCCTTTAAGGGCCGTTTTTCCATCCTCACCACGGGTGTGGGCGCGATGTTTGCGGCACTTGCCGTCAAGCTGTGGGGCATGCAGATGGTCTCGTCGGACTATTACGAGAAGCAGGCCAATAGTAATCAGACTCGCACCGTTACCACACCCGCTGTGCGCGGCCGCATCCTCGACCGCAATGGCGTGGCGCTTGTCCAGAACCGTCCCTCACTTGCTGTCGTGGCCTACCGCGACCTTGCCGAGGATGAGGTTCTGGTTCGCCATCTTGCCAACGTGCTTGGAATGCCTTATGTGGCGGTCCTTCGCAATATTCAGGACAATACAGAGGGCGCTCAGAGCCTGCATACCATCGCGACGGACGTCCGTCGCTCCACGGTTGCCTATATCAAGGAACACGCCGGCGAGTTCCCGGGCGTCAAGATTGCCGAGCGTACCGAACGCCAGTATCCATACGGCGAGACGGCATGCCATATCTTGGGCTATACCGGCACCATTACCTCCGAGCAGCTCGAGGCCCAGAATAAGAAAACCTCTGGCGATGATGATGCTTCTGCTGGCAAGATTACGTACCAGTCGGGCGATATCGTGGGCCAGGCGGGCGTTGAGAGCTACTACGAAAACCTGCTGCAGGGTATTCGTGGCGAGCAGACCGTCAAGGTCGATGCCTCGGGCAATGTGACCGGTCAGGCCGGTGCCGTGCCCGCTAAGGCCGGCTCCGACATTAAGCTCACGCTCGACCTTAAGATCCAACAGGCCTGTGAGACGGCGCTGGCGAGCGCTATCGAGCTTGCCAAGACCACTGGCTACAGCAATGCCGGCAACGGCGCTGTGGTGTGTCTCGATCCCAACAATGGCGAGATCCTGGGCATGGCGAGCGAGCCCAAGTTCGATCCGTCCGTCTTTATTGGCGGCGTCTCAAATGACGTGTGGACCGAGCTCAATGATGACAAGGGTTCGCACCCGCTGCTCAACCGCGCCATTAGCGGACAGTACATGTCGGCCTCGACCATCAAGCCGCTCTCGGCACTGGCCGGTCTTGAGTTTGGAACCTACACTTCAACGCAGACAACCAACTGCACGGGCTATTGGACGGGCCTGGGCAAGGCTTGGGGCAAGCGCTGCTGGCTGACGTCTGGCCACGGCACCATGACGCTGCAGTCGGGTATCGCCAACTCGTGCGACCCCGTCTTCTATGACATGGGCAAGGCGTTCTTTTATGACGAGCAACATTCCGAGGGCCTGCAGGAGGTCTTTCGTCGCTGGGGCCTAGGCAAGACCTGCGGTATCGATCTGCCGAGTGAGGGCGCGGGCCGTATTCCCGATGCCGAGTGGAAAGAGTCGTACTTCACCGACGCATCTGCCGAGGACCGCAAGTGGAATGCCGGCGATATGACTAACATTGCTATCGGCCAGGGCGACATCCTGGTGACGCCCCTGCAGATGGCGTGCGCCTATATGGGTCTTGCCAACGGCGGCAAACAGTACGTGCCTCACGTGTTTTTGTCTGCCGTGTCGCGCGATGGCGACGGTGATGCCTATAAGTACAACGGCAAGGGCAAGAAGAAGCGCCTGGAGGCCAAGATCAACAGTGATTCGGATTTGGCTCTTGTTCGCAACGGCATGCATGACGTGATTTACACGGCATCGACGTCCCTGGCGGCTCACTTTGGCACCCTGACGCCGCAGGTATACGGCAAGTCGGGCACGGGCGAGAAAAGTGGCGAGGACGAATACGCGTGGTTCTGCGCCTATGCACCGGCCGATGATCCCAAGTATGTCATCGCTACCGTCCTGGAGCAGGGCGGCGGCGGCTCAGATACCGCGATGCATGTCGTGCGCGACGTGCTCGGCGTGATTTATGACGAGCCCGATACCTCTTCGGCCTCGGGCGATTCTTCGGTTCGATAGGAGGTTGCGATGGATTTTTCTCCGGCGGATCTGTTCCGTTCAACCAAGACCGGCTCTCGCAGCAGCTTGGACCGCGTCAACAAGCAACTTTCGGCCTCGCGCGGCACGTTTCGCCAAAAGGTGCATATCGGTGTGCTCGTGGCTACTGTGGCGCTCGTCGCCTACGGTGCCATCATCATCTGGTCGGCTTCGCAGTTTAAGGCCGATGCTTCGTTCTCACGCCATCTGCTGGGAATCGGCATCGGAGCGGTGCTGGCGGTGTTGGTCTGGCGTACCGACCTGCGCGGTATTTCCAATTTCTCGACGGCGTTGCTCGTCATCGACCTGATCGTGATCTTCTCGCCCAAGATTCCGGGCCTGTCCTATACGGGCGGTCTGGGCATGACGGGCTGGATCAAGATTCCCGGTATCGGTTTGACGTTCCAGCCGGTTGAGCTTGCCAAGCTCATCACCATCTTCTTTATTGCTACGCTTGGCTCGCAGTATAACGGTCGCATCGATACCGTTCGCGACTACGTCAAGCTCTGCGGCATGCTGTCCATTCCGTTTTTGGCCGTCGTTGCCATGGGCGACCTGGGCTCGGGCCTGGTTGTGTTGGTTTCGGGCGCCATCGTCATTTGTATGAGCGGCGCACGCCGCGAATGGGTGCTGTCGACCCTGGCCCTGCTCGTGGGCCTGGTGGCCCTCGTTCTGGCGCTCGATTCGGTTTTTGATTCGTTGCTCGGCCACGATGTGCTCATCAAGCAGTATCAGATGAACCGTCTGACGGTCTTTATCGACCCCGATAATGCCGATTCGGACGATGCCTACAACCTGCAGCAGTCGCTTATCGCCGTTGGCTCGGGCGGCTTCTTTGGTAAGGGTTTGGGCCATGCGACGCAGTCGGCCGGCGGCTTTCTGCCTGAGTTCCACACCGACTTCGTCTTCGCCTTCCTGTCCGAGACCTTTGGCTTTTGCGGTTCCTTTTTGCTCCTGTGCCTCTACGTGCTGCTGATCTTTTCGACGATTCGCGTCGCCTTTAAGTGTGAGTCGCTGTTTTTGCGTCTTTCGTGTGTGGGCATCGTTGGCATGTGGGCGTTTCAGACTTTCGAAAACATCGGCATGTGCATCGGCATGATGCCGATTACCGGTATTCCGCTACCGTTTATTAGCTTCGGTTCGTCTTCGATGATGATTCAGCTGCTGACGGTGGGTATCGTACAATCCATATGGCGGCATCGTTCGGGCGCCGCGTAACCGCTGGAGGGGTTTGCTATGAAAATTCCCGTAGATAAGCTGACCCGCGCTTTTAAGATGGGCGCGTCCGTTAAGAAGGATTCCGATACGCCGGTGCGCGTCTCGGTCTATCTGGATTCGTCCGCCTCGCGCTTTCTGGCCGAGACGGTGCGTGACGCCTTTGTGCCGCAGACGACCTCGGGCATTGTGCGCGTCGAGCGTCTCGGGGAGGAGCGAATTGCTCCAAAGACCGATACCGATGTGGTGCTGGTGCTCTCGTGTGGTTCCGACCGCTTGGAGAGTGCCGTGCAGGAGCTCGTGATCGCCGGCGCGCCCGTGTGCGTGCTTGCCGAGTCTGCTGTGGAGGTGCCGTTTATCGAGGAGTCCACGCCCATGCTCGGCGTGGTAGCGGCAACCGATAAGACGTATCTGCTCGAGACGCTTGCCCGCTGGATTCTCGATCGCACCGACAAGGAAACGGCTTTTGCGGCGAACTTTGCCTTCATGCGCATCGCGGCCGCCAATCGTATCATCACCTCGTGCGCGCTCACCAATATGGCGACCGGCGCGCTGGTGTTTTTGCCGGGCGCCGATTATCCCGTTATGGCGCTGGCGCAGGTGGGCATGCTCTTTGAGCTCGCTGCCGTCTTTGGACGCGGCATTAAGCCCGAGCGCGGCTACGAGGTCGCGGGCGTGCTTGCCGGCGGTCTTGTGATCCGCGCGGTCACCCGCGCGCTCGTCAAGCAGACGCCGCATATTGGGTTTGCCGTCAAGGCGCTCACTGCTGCCGCGGGCACCTATGGCATGGGCCGTGCGCTCGTTTCGCTCTACGAGCGCGATGTCGACTACAGCCGTGCCAACGAGGTGGTCACTGCCGCGTTCTCCCGCGTTCGCGATCTGGTGACCACGGTCGCGGGCGCTACCCGTCCTATGGCGTCCTATCAGGACGCATCAGATCTCGCTGCTTAGGGGTTTTCCGTTGCGCGTTGCATACCAAGATTGTTTTCATTTAATTGAGCCGTTGCTCGCCAAGGTCGAGAAGCCGAGTCGCTATATCGATCACGAGTGGGGTACGCTTTCCAAGGCCGATGCCGACTACCGTTGCTGCCTGATCTATCCGGATGTGTACGAGGTCGGTCTGCCCAACCAGGGTATCGCCATCCTCTACAACATCCTTAACCAGGCTGAGGGCATCTCCTGCGAGCGTGGCTATGTGCCGTGGCCCGATATGGGTGACGCCATGCGCGAGGCGGGCATTCCGCTGCTCTCGCTCGAGGGAGCAGCGCCGGTCGCTTCGTTTGATATCGTCGGTCTGCATGTGCCGCACGAGATGGCGGTGACGAACTTTCTCGAGGCACTCGACCTCGCTGGTATTCCGCTGTTAGCGGCTGACCGCACCGAGGACGACCCCATTATCATCGCCGGCGGCCCCTCGGTGTACAACCCCGAGCCGTACGCGGCCTTCTTCGATGCCATCCTCATCGGTGAGGGCGAGGAATCGCTGCTCGAGACCTGCCAGCTGCATCGCCGCCTGCGTGACGAAGGGGTCCCGCGCGTGCAGATTGTCGAGCAGCTTGCATCCATTGCCGGCAACTACGTGCCGTCGCTCTATGAGGTTCGTCACGACGAGCCCTGCTCGCCGCATGGCTACACCGTGCCGCGTGAGGGCAAGGATGCGCCGACCGTGGTCTACAAGCGCGTCGTCGAGGATTTCGGCGCCACGAATCCGCTGTCGCAGTCGTGCGTGCCCTATGCACAGCTGGTTCACGACCGCCTGTCTATCGAGATCCTGCGCGGCTGCGCCCGCGGCTGTCGTTTTTGTCAGGCCGGCATGACGTATCGCCCGGTGCGCGAGCGCTCGGCCGACCAGATCGTCTCGTCGGTGATTCAGGGTCTGGAAAAGACCGGCTATGACGAGGTGTCGCTGACCTCGCTTTCGACCACCGATCACTCCTGCATCCGCGATGTACTCGGTCGCCTGAACCGCCGTCTGGAAGATACGGGCATTCGCGTGTCCATTCCCTCGCAGCGCCTGGATTCGTTTGGCGTGGATATGGCCGAGTCGGTCGCCGGCGAAAAGAAGGGCGGACTGACGTTCGCGCCCGAGGCCGGCAGCCAGCGCATGCGCGACATCATTAACAAGAACGTGACCGAAGAGGACCTGGACCGTGCGGCCAAGGCGGCCTTCGAGGCCGGCTGGAACCGCATGAAGCTCTACTTTATGATGGGCCTTCCCGGCGAGCGCGACGAGGACATCGTGGCCATCGCCAATCTGGCCGATCACGTGCTGGAGCTCGGTCGTTCCGTGGTGCCCAAGGCTCGTCGCGGCTCGATCTCGGTGTCCATCTCGGTTTCGGTCTTTATCCCCAAGGCTGCCACGCCGTTCCAGTGGTGCCCGCAGCTCGACTACGACGACGTCAAGCGTCGCCAGAAGCTGCTCATCACGAGCGTTCGCAACCGTGCCGTCCGCGTGCATTACCACGATGCCGAGACCTCGCTCATCGAGGCCGCGCTTTCCCGCGCCGGTCGTGACATGATGCCCGTCATCATTGATGCTTGGCGCTCGGGCTCTCGCTTTGACGCCTGGGTAGAGCATTTCTCGCTCGATAACTGGAAGGAAGCTGCTGCCAAAAACGGCATCGACCTCAATGAGCTCGTGCACCTGCCCTACGAGTTGGACTGGCGCCTGCCGTGGGAGCACGTGAGCCCCGGCTGCACGCGCGGCTTCCTCGAGCGCGAGTACCGTCGCTCGCTCGAGGGCGTCACGACTCCCGACTGTACCCGCACGTCGTGCACCGGCTGCGGGATCTGCCCCACGCTCCACGCCAAGAATGTATTGATGGGTGATCGCGCATGAGTGAACGCCTGACCGACAACCCCTCGCTCTTTAGGCTTCGTGTTCGTTATGGCAAGCGCGATCGCCTTAAGTACCTGGGCCATCTCGAAGTAATCCATACCATTGAGCGCATCGTGCGCCGTGCGGGACTTCCCTATGCCGTCACGCAGGGCTTCTCTCCGCACATGCGCGTGGGCTTCTCTTCGGCGCTGCCGGTGGGTACGTCGTCGACCTGCGAGTGGTATGACCTGTTTATGACCGAGTTCGTGGCGCTCGACGAGGCGTTTGGGCGCCTGGCTGCGGCGTCTCCGGCCGATCTGGCGCCCATCGAGGCGGCGTACATCGACGTGCGCACGCCGGCGTTGACGGCGCAGCTCACGCGCCTGTCGTATCGCATCGACCTGCACTTGGATCCCGAGGTGCCCGTAAGCGCCGACGAGGTGCGTCGTGCGATCGACACGCTGCGCGCGGGCCACGGCATCGACTACGCGCGCGGCAAAAAGAGCAAGCGCTTGGATTTGGATCACACGCTCGTGGGCTATGAGCTCACGGCGGGGGAGCGCCCAGACCATTTGGTGCTCATGCTCGACACCCATGCCGACAACGAGGGCTCCATGCGTCCGGAAATTTTGCTTTCTGCTGCTGATGTTTTGTTGCAGGGCTTGACCCCGGGCGTGGATGCACCTATTGTTTCCACCGGTATGCAAGACCTCGTGACCATCTGCTCCTACGATGTCGAGCGTCAGAATCAAGCATGCGAGGACGACGAGGGCCGACTCGTCAGCCCCATACCTGTGCGAACTTGTGGATTTGCTCCACATACTCGTTGACGGGGGTATTTTCGCCTGCTACTATATTCGGCTGTTGAACTAACTGATGCATGAAGGGCAAGTAAACATGTACGCAATCGTTAACACGGGCGGCAAGCAGTACAAGGTCGCCACCGACGATGTCATCACCGTCGAGAAGATCGAGGGCAATGAGGGCGACAAGGTCACCCTGCCGGTTATCTTCCTCAACGATGGTAAGAAGATCGTCACCGATCCCGACAAGCTGGCCAAGGCCAAGGTTACCGCTCAGATCGTTGAGCAGTTCAAGGGCGAGAAGCAGCTGGTCTTCAAGTTCCACAAGCGCAAGCGCTATCGTCGTCTGAAGGGTCACCGTCAGCAGCTCACCAAGCTGAAGATCGTGAAGGTTCAGGCTACCTCCCGCGCCAAGAAGGCTGTCAAGGCAGAGGCTGAGGCTGTTGCCGAGGCTCCCGTCGCCGAGTAGATTACACTCGTAACGAAAGAGTAGGTATACACAATGGCACACAAAAAAGGACTCGGTTCCTCCCGTAATGGCCGTGACTCCCGCGGTCAGCGCCTTGGCACGAAGCGCTATGCCGGCCAGACGGTAACCACGGGCACGATTCTCGTCCGTCAGCACGGCACGCACATCCACCCGGGTGAGAACGTTGGCCGTGGTAAGGACGACACGCTGTTCGCGCTGGTCGACGGTACCGTTGAGTTCCACAAGGGTATCAAGCACAGGGTCAGCGTACGCCCGCTCGCGAACGCGTAATTCACCCTTCATAGAGCACATATGTGGGAGGCACTTGAGTTTTAGGATTCAAGGGTCTCCCTCTTTTTTGTAGGAGGCGATTCTGTTGTCACAGTTCACCGATATCAGCCGCATTAACGTGTGCGGCGGCGACGGCGGAGCCGGATGCATGTCGTTTAGGCGCGAGGCATTTGTCCCCAAGGGCGGCCCCGATGGCGGCGACGGCGGTCGTGGCGGCAATGTCGTCATCCAGGCCGATGCTCAGCTGTCTTCGCTGATCGATTACCGCTTTAAGCATCACTTTCGCGCCGAGCGCGGCACGCACGGGCAGGGTGCCCGTCGTAACGGCAAGAGCGGCGAGGACCTGATTCTCAAGGTCCCTATGGGTACCGTGGTGCGCGAGCTCGATCCCGAGACGCAGACCCCGATGTTTGAGATTGCCGACCTGGTGCACGACGGCGAGCGCGTCGTCGTGGCGCCCGGCGGTGCCGGCGGTCTGGGCAACACGCACTTTGTGACGTCGGTGCGTCGCGCTCCGGCCTTTGCCCAGTTGGGCGAACCGGCCGAGGAGCACTGGATCGAGCTCGAGATGAAGCTTATGGCCGATGCCGCGCTCGTGGGCTTTCCCTCCGTGGGTAAGTCATCGCTCATCGCGCGCATGAGTGCCGCCCGTCCCAAGATTGCTGACTACCCGTTTACCACGCTCGTGCCGAACCTCGGCATGGTGCGTGCCGGTGAATATTCTTACGTCGTTGCCGACGTCCCCGGTCTTATCGAAGGCGCGAGCGAGGGTAAGGGCCTGGGTCACCAGTTCCTGCGCCACATTGAGCGTACGGCCCTGATCATGCACGTCGTCGACATGACGGGTGGTTTTGAGAATCGCGATCCGGTCGAGGATTACCACATCATCAACCGCGAGCTCGAGCAGTATGGCGCCGAGCTTTCGGAGCGTCCGCAGATCGTCGTTGCCAACAAGTGCGATGCGCCGGGCACGGCCGACAAGATTGCCGACCTCAAGCGCGCAGCGCTCGACGATGGACATATGTTCTTTGCCGTGTCTGCCGTGACGGGCGCCGGCCTCAACACGCTGATGCTTGCCGTGGGCGAGCAGGTGGCTAAGCTGCGCGCCGAGTTGGCTGTCTCGGATGAGCCGGTCGTTCTGCGCGACGATGAGTGGGAGCGCCGTCGCCTGCAGCGTGAGAAGCGTTTCCGCATTGTTCAGGAAGAGCCCGGTGCCTTCCGCGTGGTCGGTCGTGCCATTGAGCGTATGGTCATCCAGACCGACTGGGAAAACGAGGAAGCCGTCATTTACCTGCAGCATAAGTTTGCGCGTATGGGTGTTGACGACGCGCTCGAGAAGGCCGGTTGCCGTGCGCGCGACGAGGTCCGCATTTGCCAGCGCGCCTTTGACTTTGAGGGCGCCGAGGACTTCTCGGAGTACGAGGAGCTCGAGGATGCTGGCGAGGACGTTGCCGTTGAAGCCATTGACGTGGCCGATGCTGCGGATGAGGGCGTCGAGGTTGTCGATGCGGCGGATGCCGCGGGCGATGCCGAGACCTCGGAGGGCGAGTAAGCCATGTCGCTGCGCGGTGGAATCGGTCTGCCCGAGCTTCCTCTAGAGGACGGGCGGGAGTTTAGGCTCGGCATTATGGGTGGCACCTTTGATCCCATCCATTACGGGCACCTGGTGACCGCCGAGCAGGCGCGCGAGTCGCTCGACTTGGACGCTGTGCTCTTTATGCCGGCGGGCTCTCCTGCCTTTAAGCTTGACAAGCCGGTGACGCCTGCCGAGGACCGTTATGCCATGACGGTCCTCGCCACCGCCGCGAACCCGGCCTTTTTGGCGAGCCGGTTCGAGATCGACCGTCCGGGTGTAACCTATACGGCCGATACGCTTCATGCCCTTCGCGACTTTTACCCGCCGCAGGTAAAGCTCTACTTTATTACGGGCGCCGACGCGATTATCGATATTGTGACTTGGCATGATGCCGAACGAATCGCTGAGCTTGCTACCTTTATTGCGGCGACGCGACCGGGCTTTGATATCGATACGGCGCGTGCCCGAATCAAAGAGTCGGGGCTGCCGTTCGACGTGCGCTATATTCAGATTCCGGCGCTGGCGATTAGCTCGACCAACATTCGCAAGCGGGTTGCTCGCGGCATGAGCGTGCGCTATCTTACGAGCGAGTCCGTGCTCGGCTATATCCGTAAACGCGGCCTGTATGCCGATCTTGGGCAAGACGATTTTGATTGATGGGGGAGAACGTTGTCGGTAGAAGATCAGTTTGAGGGCGACGAGCGCGCGCTCTTGATGCGTATCCACGAGTTGCTCGATGTGCGCATGAAGGATAAACGTAAGCGCTACGTGCATTCGCTCGGGGTTGCCGAGACTGCGCTGCACCTAGCCGAGGTGTACGGTGTCGACCGCTTTGATGCCGCTGCCGCCGGTCTGATCCATGACTGGGACAAGGTGCTCTCCGACGACGAGCTGGTCACGCGTGCTTTGCATTATGGTATTAAGATTGCCGGCTCTCCGTCTGCCGCGACGCCGCTTTTGCATGGCCCGGTTGCCGCCTATGAGCTTCCCCAGCTTTTTCCCGAGCTTTCGCCGGCAGTCTTTCAGGCTGTCGACCGTCACACCGTGGGCGCTTGCGACATGACGCCGCTCGATATGGTGGTCTTTGTGGCCGATGCCATCGAACCCAACCGCCACGGCGATTATGCCCATGTGCTGCGCAAGATGGTGGGGAGGTCCTCGCTCGACGAGTTGTTCTTCTCCTGTTTTGCGCAGGGTCTGGTCTATGTGATCCAGACCGGGCGTTATCTTTATCCCACGGCTATTACGATTTACAACCATTACGCCCAGCTGCGCTAGCTCGGGTGCGTCTAGAAAGAGGTATTCCATGGCCGACGAGACCATGACCGACGAGCAGATTCTTGAAGGTGCGGAGCACAAGAGCTTCATTGCAACGTCCGACCGCACTGCAGCCTCGCTGTCCGCGAGCGGTGTCGCCGCCGAGGATGTCGCCCGCGCCGCCGCGCAGGCCGCCTACGACAAGAAAGGCGAGGACGTTCAGGTGCTCGACCTGACTGAGCTTTCCGATGTGTGCGACTACTTTGTCATCGCTACCGGCACCAACAACCGCCAGGTCGATTCCATCGTTGACGAGATTGAGGAGAAGGTCGCCGAGGCTTGCGACGAGCATCCGTTCTCCATCGAGGGTCGCGAGCAGAAGACCTGGATGCTCATGGACTACGGTTCGGTCGTCGTCCATGTCTTTACCCCCGAGGCCCGCGAGTTCTACCGTCTCGAAAAGCTCTGGGGTGACGCCCCCCAGCTCCCCCTCAACCTCCTCTAGGGCCTTATTTGGGCTGGGGCTTTTTTTAGCCACCCTCTACCGTTCGCCGGTCAGTTGCGCCATTCGCAGCTGCCCGGCTTTCTTTTTGCCTAAGTGACTAATCGTTGAAGCGGGATTGGCGGCCGAAGGAAAGGGCGGTGTCGCCGAATTTGTCTCGGACGGCGTCGATGGCGACGGAGAGGTCGCGGCGGTCGCTGGATTGGGCTCCGCGGTCATCGATCTCGCAGAACAGGTCAGTCTGGATGCCGCCTTGGTGGTCGAAGTCGCTCATGCCGATGCCCGCTAAGCGAACATGCATGCCATCCTGCCAGATGTTGTCGAGCAGTTCGAGTGCAACCGCCACGAAGATGTTCTCATCGTCGGTCGGATGAGGCAGCCGGCGCTGTGCCGTACGCCCGCTGCCATACGAATACTTAAGCTTGAGCGTTACCGTGGCACCCGTCAGCCCCTGACGGCGCAGGCGGCGTCCCACTGACTCTCCCAACAGCGCAATCGCCGCCTCAATATCCCCACGCTCAGTCAAATCTTTCGCAAAGGTGCGTTCATTGCTGACCGATTTGACCTCGCGCTCTTCATCGAGACTCGTGACTTCGGAGATTTCGAGTCCTTGCGCACGCTGGCGCATGCGTTCGCCGTTGACGCCAAAAATAGAGGCCAAGGTGGATTCCGGTGCACGTGATAGCTCGCCGAGGGTGTAGATGCGCATGCGGCGCAGTCGCTCCTCGGCCGAGCGCCCGATGCCGCTCATGGCAGATACCGGCAGCGCGGCCAAAAAGCGCTGCTCGGTTCCGGGGCGCACGATGGTCAGCCCAAACGGCTTATCCCGCTCGCTTGCGATTTTTGCGACCGTCTTGTTGCAGCCCACGCCAATGGAGCACGTCACTCCCAGCTCTGCCACGCGACCGCTTATACGCCGCGCAACCAGCAGCGGGTCTTCGGGCGCAAAGCGACCCGGTGTGATATCGATGAAGGCTTCGTCGATGGATACGCGCTCAACGCGCGGGGTCTCGTCGGCGAGAATTGCCATAACGTGCGCGCTCACCTCGCGGTAGCGATCAAAGTGGCCGTGCGTCCAAATGGCTTGCGGGCACAAGCGCCGCGCCTCGGCTGAGGGCATGGCGGAGTGCACGCCAAAGCGACGTGCCTCATACGAACACGTGGACACGACGCCACGCGAATCGGCGTCTCCGCCCACGATGAGCGGCTTTCCGCGCCATTCGGGATGATCGAGCATCTCCACGCTCGCAAAAAACGCATCAAGGTCCATCAGACCCACCGCCGGACCCGTCCAGGGAGGCGGCGTGACGCCCATGGCATCCTCATAACCGTATGTATGTTCGCGTCTTTCCATGTAATGAGTATACCGCGCAGCTCATGTGGGGTGCGTGTATGTGCTTGCAAATCCCGAATTCTTGTCTAAGATATGGATTTGCCCTCGACTACACCGAAGAAGTTGGTCTCACGGACTTCACCTGCCCGCGTCGATGGCGTATTATGTTCAACTGTTTGTTTGTAGTTGCAGCCTAAAGCTGCTTGGTTGGAGGAGTTTCCTTTGGCAGTCAAGATTCGCCTTGCTCGTCACGGCGCTAAGAAGCGTCCGTACTACCGTGTCGTCGTCGCCGATTCCCGCGCCCCGCGTGACGGTCGTATCATCGAGGAGGTTGGCCGCTACAACCCGATGACCGCCCCCAAGACCATCAACCTTGACCTCGAGAAGATCGCCGACTGGCAGTCCAAGGGCGCTCAGCTCACCGACGCCGTCGCCGCTCTGGTCAAGGCCGCCAACGAGGGCGAGAAGACCGAGACCGTCGTCAAGAAGTCCAAGAAGCAGCTCGCCAAAGAGGCCGAGGCCGCTAAGGCTGCCGCTGAGGCCGCTGAGGGCGCCGAGGAGTAAATCGTGCCTGAGGTTGACGCTGCACAGCTCGAGGGTGAGGCAATGCTCTCAGATCGCATCGCCGATCTCGTCGAATATCTCGTTGTTCAGATCGTCGACGACCCGGATTCCGTGAGCCTTGAGGTCATCGATGGTGATGACGCCTCTACGATTGAGGTTTCGGTCGCCGAGGATGACGTCGCTAAGGTCATCGGCCGTCGTGGCCGTACCATCAAGGCCATTCGCACGCTCGCCCGTGCACTGGCTGCTCGCCTCGACACTGCTGTCGAGGTAGAGGTTCTGGGCTAGGACCTTGAGGTCCCAGTACAAAAACATCGCCCGTGTGGTCAAGCCGCACGGAAGGAAGGGGGAGGTCCTCGCGCAGCCGCTGCGGGGGCTTCCTTCTGTATTAGAGCCGGGTATGCGCGTCGCCCTGACGCCGCCGGCGCTCAAGCGCGACCGCTTTTGCACGGTCGTGTCCGTCACCGATACGGGCGATGGCGATCTGGTCTCGTTTGAGGGCATTGACGACTTGACGGCCGCCGAGGGCATCACGGGATGCTACGTGCTGGCAAATCGTGACGACTTTGAGCTCGATTCGCTCGACGCTGCCTATACCGACCTGATGGGTCGCGAGGTGGTCGACGAGCGCTTCGGTTCGCTCGGCACGATCGTCGAGATCATGTCGACGCCCGCTAACGATGTTTGGGTTGTCGAGGGCGATCGGTACGGCGAGGTACTGATTCCCGTGATCGAGCAGGTCGTGCTCGATCTTCCCGACACAGGAACAATTTCCGTCCATGTTATGGACGGCCTGATCGATATGGACAAGTAGGGAGGACAACATGCTGATCGAGACCCTTTCGGTCTTTCCCGAGATGTTTGAGCCCGTCATGTCCACATCGATTTTGGGCCGCGCCCGCAAGGCCGGCCTTTTTGATTTTAAGGCGTATAACCTGCGCGACTGGACGCACGACCGCCATCGTACCGTCGATGACGAGCCGTACGGCGGCGGGCAGGGCATGCTCATGAAGGTCGAGCCTATCGCAGAGGCCATCGAGGCCATTAGCGCAGAGGGTCCCAAGCCCACGGTTGTGTTCTTCACCCCCTGTGGCGAGCCCTTTACGCAGCATGTGGCCGAGCGCCTGCTCAAAAGTGAGCGCCTGCTGTTTGTGTGCAGTCGCTACGAGGGCGTCGACGAGCGCGCGTATGCGTATGCCGATGAGCGTCTGTCGATCGGCGACTACGTGCTTACGGGCGGCGAGCTTCCCGCTATGGTCGTTGCCGATGCCGTCGTACGCCTGATTCCCGGCGCCCTGGGCGACGAGATGAGCAACGTGGACGAGTCGTTCTCGACCGCCGAGGATGGAGGCCTGCTCGAGTACGCGCAGTACACCCGTCCTGCCGAGTTCAACGGCGAGGGCGTGCCTCCGGTGCTTGTGAGCGGCGATCATGCTAAGGTCGATGCGTGGCGTCGTAAGAACGCCATCGAGCGCACCTGTCGTTGGCGTCCCGATCTGATTGAGACGGCGCGGCTCACGCCCGAGGAGCGCGCTTACGCGCAGGAGATTCTGGACGCTTCGTATTCGCAGAGCGAGGAGTGAGGATGGTTCCATCGCAGCATTCCGTGCTAAAGGGTGCGTTTGAGTGGATCGTGGTCGTCGCGATCGCACTGGTCGCTACCTTCTTGATTCGCTCGTTTGTGGTCGAACCCTTTGTGGTACCCACCGGTTCCATGGAGTCCACGATCGAGATTGGCGACCAGATCCTGGCACAAAAGGTGAGCCTCGAGCTCGGTCAGCCCGTCAAGCAGGGCGATATCGTGGTGTTTCACAACCCCGATGGCACCTCCGAGCATGATGTTCTTGTCAAGCGTGTTATTGCCACGGCCGGGCAGACGGTCGACCTGCAGGATGGCAAGGTGGTCGTTGACGGCCAAGCGCTCGACGAGGACTATACGACGGGCATGAGCTGGCCACTTTCGGTCCAAGCGCCCGGCGCTCAGGTAAGCTATCCCTACACCGTTCCCGACGGGTGCGTGTGGGTGATGGGCGACAACCGCGAGAACTCTGCTGACTCCCGCTACTTTGGCCCGGTCGACCGCTCCGAATTGATCGCCGTGGCGCTCGTGCGTTACTGGCCGCTCAACCGTCTGGGCGCTATCGACTAAAAACCGCTATAGTACAGTACCTAACCGTGTAATCGTTTCGACGAGGGGATATTAGAGGCATGAACGCTTCATTGCTTTCCTTCCAAGACATCATCCTGCGCCTCCAGCAGTACTGGGGCGAGCAGGGCTGCGTCATCATGCAGCCCTATGACTCCGAGGTCGGTGCCGGTACCTTCCATACCGCGACCACGCTGCGCTCGCTCGGTCCCGCCGAGTGGCGCACCTGCTATGCGCAGCCTTGCCGCCGTCCCGCCGACGGCCGCTACGGCGAGAACCCCAACCGCATGCAGCACTACTATCAGTTCCAGGTGCTCATCAAGCCCTCACCGGTCAACGCCCAGGAGCTTTACCTGGGGTCTCTTGCCGCTATCGGTCTGGACCCCAACGACCATGACGTCCGCTTTGTCGAGGACGACTGGGAGAGCCCGACGCTCGGCGCCTGGGGCCTTGGCTGGGAGGTCTGGCTCAACGGCATGGAGGTCACGCAGTTTACGTACTTCCAGCAGGTAGGCGGCATCGAGGTCGACCCCGTGCCCGTCGAGATCACCTATGGCCTAGAGCGCATTGCCATGTATGCGCAGGGCGTTAACTCGGTCTACGACTTGGTGTGGAGCTACCTGCCCGACGGCACGCCCATGACCTATGGCGACGTGTTCCTCGAGAACGAGCGCGAGTTCAGTGCCTATAACTTTGAGGTCGCAAACGTCGAGATGATGCGTCAGAAGTTTGACGACTACGAGGCCGAGTGCCATTCCTGCCTGGAGCGCAAGCTGCCGCTGCCGGCATATGACTGCGTCATGAAGTGCAGCCACGCTTTCAACCTGCTCGATGCTCGCGGCGCCCTGTCCGCGGTCGAGCGTGCCAACTACATCCTGCGCGTCCGCGCCGTCGCCAAGGCGTGCTGCGAGGCCTACATGGCCGAGGTCGCCGGAGTCAACGAGAATGCCGATCAGGAAGGCGAGGTGGCGTAAGCCATGGCAGACGCTAAGGATTTCCTGTTTGAGATCGGTACGGAAGAAATGCCCTCCGCACCGCTGAACAATGCCGTCAAGCAGCTTGGCACCATGATCGCCAAGGGTCTCGACGAGGCCGGTCTGGCCCACGGCGAGGTCCGTGTGATCTCGAGCCCGCGCCGCCTGGCTGCGCTCGTTGCCGACGTCGCCACCGCGACCGACGAGGTTCACGAGGTCAAGCGCGGCCCCGCGGCCAACATCGCCTTCGATGCCGATGGTAACGCCACCAAGGCCGCCCAGGGCTTCGCCCGCAAGTGCGGTGTGGCTGCCGAGGATCTGGTTCGTCGCGAGGACACCGACGGCCGTGAGTACGTCTTTGCCGAGAAGAACATCCCTTCCGCCCCGGCCACCCCGATCCTGACGGCCCTGTGCGAGAAGACTATCGCTGGCCTGCAGTGGCCCAACTACCGCTCTCAGCGCTGGGGTCACGAGCATGCGACCTTTGTTCGTCCGGTCCGCTGGATCTGCTGCCTTCTGGGCGAGGACGTTGTGCCCGTGTCGTTTGCCGACGTGACGAGTGGCAACACCACGCGTGGTCATCGCGTGCTTGGCCCCGGTGACCATGTGGTCGCCAGCCCCGCCGTCTACGAGCAGGTGCTCGAGGACGCCGGCGTGCTTTCTGCCGAGTGCCGTCGCGAGGCCATCCTTGCCGGTATCGCCGAGGTCGAGGCTGCCCGTCCCGGCTGCCATGTCGATACGCCCAAGAAGGTCTTTGAGGAGGTCATCAACCTCTGCGAGTGGCCGACGGTGCTCGTCGGGACCTTCGATGAGGAGTTCATCAAGGTCCCGCACGAGATCATCTGCGAGTCCATGCTCACCAACCAGCGCTACTTCCCGATCTATGACGGCGAGGGCAAGCTCACGCGTGAGTTCGTGGTCGTCTCCAACAGCAAGCCCGAGAACGCCGAGCGCGTGATCGACGGCAACGAGCGCGTTGTGCGTGCCCGTCTGGACGATGCCAAGTTCTTCTACGAGGAGGACCTGAAGATCTCCCTCGACGAGTTCCGCGAGCGTCTGGCCAAGGTCGCCTTCCAGGAGAAGCTCGGTAGCGTGCTCGCCAAGTCCGAGCGCATCGAGCAGCTCGCGCTCGCTATTGCCCGTGAGGCACACCTGGGTGCTCACCTGGCAGCCGATGCCGCTCGCGCCGCGCACCTGTGCAAGGCCGACTTGGTATCCAACGCCGTCGTCGAGTTCACGAGCCAGCAGGGCGTGATGGGCGGTTACTACGCCACCGCGATGGGGGAGAACGATGAGGTCGCCCACGCCATTCGCGATCATTATCGTCCCCGCTTTGCCGGTGACGAGCTGCCCGAGGGCACCGCTGGCTGCATCGTGGCCTGCGCCGACAAGCTCGATACCATCGCCGGTATCTTTGCCATTGGCGAGCCCCCGACCGGCTCCTCCGATCCCTACGCGCTGCGTCGTGCCGCTATCGGCATCATCAACATCCTGCGCGACCGTCTGCCGATCGATCCCACGTCGCTTATCGACTTTGCCCTTGAGCTCTATAGCGAGCAGGGTATCGAGTTCGACGCCGCCGAGGTCGCTCAGCAGGTTCGCGACTTCTTCCACGGCCGTCTGGTGAGCATGGCCCGCGACGAAAAGATCCCGGCCGATACCGTTGCCGCCGTCTCCGCGGTGCACATCATCGCCCCGTCCGTCTTCTTCGCCCGCTGCGCCGCCCTCGACGAGGCCCGCAAGAACGACGCTGAGACGTTCGATAACCTGGCGACCGCCTATGCCCGCGCCGCGCACATCTCCAAGCCCGAGCTGGGCGCGGAGTACGACCGCGCCCTGATGGGCGAGGTCGAGCTCGCGCTTGCCGATGCCTCCGAGGCTGCTCAGACCGCTGTCGACGCCGCCCTTGCTGCCGAGGATTACCCGGCCGCATTTGCCGCCCTTGCCGCCCTGCGCGCCCCCATCGACCGCTTCTTCGACGAGGTCATGGTCATGGATAAGGACGAGCAGCTTCGCGATAATCGCCTTAAGCTGCTCAACCGCTTCGAGGCCGTTTTCTCCGGCATCGCAAACATCGGTGAGCTTGCTCGCAAAAAGTAAGCCAGCCTGCGCATAAGCGCAAAAGGAGCCCCGCATGGATTGCCCGGTCACCGCTCGTCCCACCGTTATCGTTATCTCCGACTCGCTCGGTGATACCGCTTGTGAGGTGGTGCTTGCGGCGTCCGGGCAATTTGATGAAGGGGCTTTTCGTCTCTTGCGCCTGCCCAAGGTGAACTCGGTGGAGCAGGTCAAGTCGTTTGTGGGTCCGCGCGTCGATGCCGATCATCGCGATATTGCCGTGTTCCACACCATTGTCGATCCGGCGCTTCGCGCCCGTGTGCTCGATTACCTGGGCATGCTGCATATCCGTTCGGTCGACCTGATCGGCCCGACGCTCGCCGTGCTGTCGTCGCTCATCGGTGTGCCGCCCAAGGGCGTTGCGGGCGTGATTCACAAGACCGATGACCGCTATTTCCATCGTATCGAGGCCATGGAGTATTTCGTTGAGCACGATGACGGGCGCGGCTGCGACGATCTGTCGGGTGCCGATATCGTGCTGCTGGGCGTATCGCGTACGTCCAAGACGCCGCTGTCGATGTATTTGGCCTATCAGGGCTACAAGGTCGCCAATGTCCCACTGGCGCATGGCATGGAGCCGCCCAAGTCGATTTACGAGGTCGACCCGATGCGCCTGTTCGGCCTGATTTCGACCGTCGATGTGATTTCCGAAATTCGCGATAGCCGCTTGGGCGATGACTACGCTCGTGCCGTTGCCGGCTCCTATGCCGAGCCTGAGAGCGTGCACAGCGAGCTCGAGGAAGCCCGTGCGCTCATGAAGCGCCTAGGCTGCTTTGTGGTGCGTACCGACGGCAAGGCCATCGAGGAAAGCGCAGCCGAGATCATTAGCCACTTGGAGGAAATCCAAGAAGCCCGTGCCCGCCGCGCCGCCCGTCGAGCCTAATAGTAGCAGCATTTTGATAAAGCGATTTAGCAAAAATATCGCATCTGACCTGCACTTTCTTACAGTGGTATATTCATAAGGTAACCACCTTTACCTACCGTTTACCGCCAGTTTTAGCACGTTTACCAAACCGCGCATCCTCTGCTTAAGCCCGCTCAAAACCCGCCGTATAGTTCCCTCACGGCCCGCATTTGGCGGGTCGATTCGTTACCACGGTCGTGCGCGTAAGTGCATGAAAGGGGAAGTATCGTGAGCGATTGCAAGAGGGTTTACCGTTTTGGAACCGACGCCCAGGGCACCTGTGTCACTGAGGGCGACAAGTCCATGAACTTCGTGCTTGGCGGCAAGGGCGCAAACCTTGCCGAGATGAGCCGCATCGGCCTGCCGGTTCCCGGTGGCTTTACCATTACCTGCCAGACTTGCGTCGAGTACTCCGGTGCCGGCAACGTGTGGCCCGAGGGCGCACTCGATGAGATCGTTGCTGCCGAGGCGGACCTCGAGGCCCGCTGCGGCAAGAAGCTCGGCGACGCCTCCGATCCGCTGCTCGTGTCGGTTCGTTCGGGCGCTCCGTTCTCCATGCCCGGCATGATGGACACGGTCCTCAACTTAGGCCTCAACGACGACTCCGTTCAGGGGCTCATCGCCCAGACGCAAAATCCGCGTTTTGCTTGGGATAGCTACCGCCGCTTTATTCAGATGTTCTCCAACGTCGTTATGGGCGTTGACGCCGACCTGTTCGAGAACGACCTGACCCAGGCCCGTCTGGTCGCCGGCGTTCGCGTCGATTCCGAGCTTTCGGCTGAGGACCTGCAGGAACTCGTCGAGACCTTTAAGGGCATCTTCTCCGAGAACGTCGATGCCTCCCTGTATCCCGAGCTCGAGGTCGCTGACGGCAAGCCCGTCTTCCCGCACGACCCGGAGCTTCAGCTACGCCTTGCCATCCAGGCCGTCTTTGGCAGCTGGATGAACGAGCGTGCCTGTATCTACCGCAAGCAGCATGGCATTTCCGACGACCTCGGCACCGCCGTCAACGTGCAGGCCATGGCCTTTGGCAACAAGGGCGAGACCTCTGCGACGGGCGTCGCCTTTACGCGTAATCCGGCCGACGGCACCAAGGAGTTCTACGGCAATTTTCTGGTTAACGCCCAGGGCGAGGACGTCGTCGCCGGCATCCGCAACACCGAGCCCATTGCCGACCTCAAGACCACCCCGGGCCTCGAGTCCGCAGGTGAGGAGCTCGAGCGCGTGTTCCTGACGCTCGAGGATCATTATCGCGATATGTGCGATATCGAGTTCACCATCGAGCAGGGCAAGCTCTGGATGCTCCAGACCCGCGTGGGCAAGCGCACCGCCACCGCCGCCCTGCGCATCGCTATCGAAATGGTCGAGGAGGGCCTGATCACCCGCGAGGAGGCCGTGAGCCGCATCGATCCCGCGCAGCTCGACCAACTCCTGCACCCGCAGTTTGACGCCTCCAAGAAGTACGAGGCGCTGGCCAGCGGTCTGAACGCCAGCCCCGGTGCCGCCGTGGGCGAGGTCGTGTTCTCGAGCGACGACGCCGTCACGCGTTCCGCCGAGGGCCACAAGGTCATTCTGGTTCGTTGGGAGACCAACCCCGACGACCTGAAGGGTATGGTCGCCGCCGAGGGCATCCTGACCAGCCACGGTGGCAAGACGAGTCATGCCGCCGTTATCGCCCGCGGCATGGGTACGCCCTGCGTCTGTGGCGTTGAGCGCTTCCATATCGACGCCGCCGAGAAGGTCGTGCGCATCGAGGGCAGCGACCGCGTGCTGCGCGAGGGCGATGTCATCTCCATCGACGGCACCCAGGGCATCGTCGTCGACGGCGCCGTCGACCTGGTCTCCGCCGAGCTTACCGGCGATCTGGACACCATCCTGTCCTGGGCCGACGAGATTCGCCTGGACGAGACCTGTGGCCATGCCAACCATGTGCGCGTCAACGCCGACAATCCCGAGGATGCCGAGCTTGCGCTCGAGTTTGGCGCCGAGGCCATCGGCCTGTGCCGCACCGAGCACATGTTCCTGGGCGACCGCAAGAACATCATCCAGAGCTTTATCCTGTCTGACGATGAGGCCGTGAAGCAGCAGGCCCTGGCCGACCTGCTCAAGGTTCAGACCGAGGACTTCCTGGCGATGTTCAAGACCATGTCCGGTCGCGATGTGGTCGTCCGCCTGCTCGATCCGCCGCTTCATGAGTTCCTGGATAATCCTCGCGAGCTCGAGGTCGCCATCACCAAGAAGGAAGCCGCCGGCGCCAGCGAGGAAGAGCTTGCAGCCCTGCGCGCCCGCCTGCGTCGTATCGACGGCATGGTCGAGTCGAACCCCATGCTCGGCCTGCGCGGCGTTCGCCTGTCCGTCGTCTTTAGCGATCTGCCACTCATGCAGGTTCGCGCCGTCGCCACGGCTGCTGCCCGCCTTATCAAGGAGGGCGTCGACCCGCGACCCGAGATCATGGTTCCGCTCGTCTCCATCACGGCGGAGCATGTCCAGACCCGCGAGGTCATCGAACGGGTAATCGCCGAGGTTTCTGCCGAGGAGGGCGTCGAGCTCAATATTCCCGTGGGCACGATGCTCGAGCTGCCACGCGCCTGCATGGTCGCTGACGAGATCGCGCATCATGCCGACTTCTTCTGCTTTGGCACCAACGACCTCACCCAGACCACCTTCGGCTTCTCTCGTGACGATGCCGAGGCTAAGTTCATCCCGCTGTACATGCACAAGAAGATCTTGAAGGACAACCCCTTCGAGACCATTGACACGGCGGTGCTCGAGCTGGTGCGCATGGCCGTCGAGAAGGGCCGCGCCACCAACCCCGACATGCACTTTGGCGTGTGCGGCGAGCACGGCGGCGACCCCAAGTCCATCAAGGGTCTGTTTAATGTGGCCGACGTGGACTACGTGTCCTGCTCGCCCTACCGCGTGCCCCTCGCACGCCTGGCTGCCGCCCAGGCCAAGCTCGAGGCGAAGCGCTCCGCCTAACGTTTTGGGTTCAGACGCCTAACGTAGCCCCCCTTCATGCCGTCCGTCTCATTCGTGAGGCGGACGGTTATCATGTGCGGGTTTTGTCTTTTTGTCTGCGTAAAAAATTGTTCTTGCAGCAGAAACCCGCGCGTGTATACTCGAATACGTTTGTTCAACTACGTGCCGGCCAGAGTGGTACGGCACCTCTAGAAGAGTAAGGAATTGCACATGGATTACATCCGCGCAATCGAGCGTCAGCAGATCCGCGAGGACATTCCTCAGGTTCGCGTCGCCGACAACGTCAAGGTTCACTACCGCATTAAGGAAGGCGACCGCGAGCGCATCCAGGTCTTCCAGGGCGACGTCATCCGCATGGCCGGCGCCGGTGCCCGCGAGACCTTCACCGTCCGCAAGATGTCCTTCGGTGTCGGTGTTGAGCGTACCTTCCCGCTTCACAGCCCCAAGATCGCCAAGCTCGAGGTCGTTCGTCATGGTCGCGTCCGTCGCGCCAAGCTGTACTACCTCCGCGACAAGGTGGGCAAGGCTGCTCGCATCCCCGAGAAGCGCTAAGAAGATCGCAGCGTCTGTCCACTCGTTTGGACGTAAGGGTCACCTTCGGGTGGCCCTTCTTTTTATCTGATTTGCATGCAAGGAGGGCCTGGTATGGCCAATATGACGAGCTCGGTTTCGGCATCGCAGGTTGCCGGAGAGCTGGCGAGCGCAACGTTTGAGGAGATCCCCGCCCTCGTGGAGCATTATCGCGAGGACCCGCGCCAGCAGGTGATCAAGGCTTGTGAACGCGCCCTCAAACGCCATTCCAAAGAGGTTGCCGAGCGCGAGCGCGTCAATGGCATGTACGAGCTTATGCATGAGCTTGGCGGCGATGGGGTGGTCGTTGGTGTCGACGAGGTGGGCCGTGGCTCGGTAGCGGGTCCCTTAACCGTGTGTGCCGTGTGCCTTCCCATGGAGCCGCGCGTCTGGGGCATCAACGATTCCAAAAAGCTCACGCCGGCGCGCCGCGAGCTGCTCTCTGTGAAGATTGCCGAGGTGGCGACGGCGATTGGTTTTTGCCATATCGCGCCTAAGGATATCGATGAGATGGGTATGGCCCGCGCCATCCGCGTTGCCGTCGCGGGCGCCGTGGCCGATACGGGACTTGAACCCGACTGCGTCCTCATGGATGGCAACCCCTTGGGCGCCGTTCCCAATGAGCGCGACGTGGTGAAGGGCGATGCCAAGATCGCCTGTATCGCCGCGGCGTCCATCATGGCCAAGGTCACGCGTGACGAGATGATGGTCGAGTACGACGCCGAGTACCCCGAGTACCATCTGGCCGAGTCGAAGGGCTATGCGAGCCCCGAGCACATCGAGGCCATTCGCAAACATGGACTTTGTCCGCTGCACCGCGTGAGCTTTTGCGGAAACTTTCTGCAGACTGAGCGCCTTTTCTAGGTCAATTGTGGAGACAGGGACCTCTGGGGTTTTATAAACCTGCTGGTAGCGGGCCGTATGCAACACCATTGCTGCGTACGGCCCGTTTTTTGACGGCATTTGGTCAGCTTTTGGTTTGCTTCCGGTACTTACCCGCATGAAAGGTGCTCTCATCATCGGGGCAATGCAGTGTGCGGGAAAGGAGACCCCATGAGTGCCGCAAGCAAAAAGAGTAAGACGCAGCAGCTCAAGGAGTGTTGGGAAAACGGCAAGCTCGACTGCGGGGCGATGACGCCCGAGTTTATCAAGGGACTCAGTCCTCGCGAGCTGGGCATGCTGGGCGAGCTGATCACCATCGACTACTTTAACGAGCGCGGCTACACCTTGCTGGAGCAGGGTTATCGTTGCACCGAGGGCGAGGCCGACCTGGTGCTGCTCGATGAGCTCGACGATGTCGTGGTGATGGCCGAGGTCAAGACCAGACGCGTTGCGCTGGATTGCAGCACGCGGGTCTTTCCCGAGGAGGCCGTGGACGCCCAAAAGCAACGTCGCTACCGCCGCATCGCAAGTTGCTATCTCATGGAGCATTATCCGCTCAAGGCGATTCGCTTCGATGCCGTGGGCGTTACCATTCGCGGCGGGCATATCGCCGAGATCGAGCACCAGTACAACGCGTTCGATTGGCAGGTGTCGTGATGGCGTTCGAGACGTTTGCCGTTCACGCGGCCTGCATCCGCGGCGTCGAGGCGATTCCCGTCACGGTCGAGGTCTCGCTTGCCGGCGGCGTTCCGGGCATCCAGATGCTCGGCATACCGAGTATGGAGGTGATGGAGTCGCGCGGTCGTATTCGCTGCGCGATGCGCTCCGCCGGGTTCGAGATCCCGCGCTCGGGCATTACGGTCAATCTGGCGCCCGGCGATATCCGCAAGACCGGTAGCGGCTTTGATCTGCCCATCGCCATCGCGGTATTGGCGGCCGATGGGCAGATTCCCCGCGACAACCTCGATCGTTGTCTTATCGCTGGTGAGCTTGGCTTGGACGGTACGGTGCTTCCTGTCAAGGGCGAGGTGGCGTTTCAGTTATTGGCGCGTGATTTGGGGCTGTCCTTTATCGCCGGCAGGTCAGACCAGCATGTGCCACTCGCGGGCGTGGATTGCGGATTCATCGATCATTTGTCTCAGCTTGCTCATGGTATGGGCGATGCCGCGCGGCACTACTTGGATTCCGAGGGCGTCGAGGCGACCTTTGAGCCTGAGCTCGACTATGCCGACGTGCTGGGGCAGGAAGTCGCTAAACGCGGCATGGCGCTTGCGGCGGCAGGAGAACTCGGCTTGCTCATGATCGGGTCTCCGGGATCGGGCAAGACGATGCTCGCACGCCGTATGACCGGCATCCTGCCCGAGCTTTCCGTTGAGGATCAGCAGGAGGCACTGTGCATCCATTCGGTTTTGGGTGAGAACATTGATGGCTTGTTGGCGGGGCACCGCCCCTTCCGCAGTCCCCACCACAGTATTTCGACCGCAGGCCTTATCGGCGGCGGGCGCCCGGTGCACCCGGGTGAGATCAGCCTTGCTCATGGCGGCGTGCTCTTTTTGGACGAGCTTGCCGAGTTTCCCACTGGCGTGCTGCAGACGCTGCGTCAGCCCATCGAGCGCGGCTACGTGAGGATCGTACGCGTCGACGGGGCTTTTACCTTCCCGTCGCGCTTTCAGCTGCTGGCTGCGAGCAATCCCTGCCCCTGCGGCTTTTTGGGCGATCGCGAGGTGCCGTGTCGCTGCTCGGCGGCGATGGTCGAGCGCTATCGGTCTAAACTGCGCGGTCCTTTGGCCGACCGTATCGACATGATGATCGATGTGACCCGTCCCGACCCTCAAGTGATTATCGAGGGTGCGGAGGGCATGTCGTCGGCCGAGTTACGTGACTACGTTGTGCGCGGTCGCGCCTTTCGCGCTTGGCGCGAATCCCGCATGGACGATGCGGATGCCGAGGCCGAGGATGACGAGACACGGTCCATTGACGGCGTCGTTTCGACCTTTGAGCTCGATGATGCGGCGGAGAAGTGTGTGCTCGGCCTGTCGAAGCGCACGCATCTCACAGGGCGTGGCATCGTGCGCCTTGTTCGCATTGCGCGCACGATCGCAGATGTCGCCGAGAGCGAGCAGGTGACGCAGGACCACGTGCTCGAGGCGGCGATGTACCAGGGAAGGAGGGACCAATGATGGCTGAGGGGACCTTCGAGCTGCATCCAGGTGACGCGTTGTATCCCGAGACCGTTTTGGAGCTTTCTGATGTACCTCAGACGCTCTATGTGCGCGGCAACCCCGAGGCGCTTTCGACGCCCGCGCTCTCCATCATCGGTGCGCGAAAGGCCTCGCCGTATGGTCTTGCCGTGGCAGAGCTTGCGGCGAAGGTGGCGGTTGAGGCGGGAGTGACGGTAGTTTCGGGCGGTGCGGTCGGTTGTGACCAGGCCTCGGGTTGGGCTGCGGTCAACGCCGGCGGCAAACACGTTGTGGTGCTGGGGACGGGCGCCGACGTGGTCTACCCGCGTTCGAGCGCGGGGCTGATTACGCGCACGCTTGATACGGGTGGCGCGGTCGTGTCGATCTCTCCGTGGGGCATGGGTCCGCGCAAGTTCGCCTTTCCGCGCCGCAATCGCGTAATCGCGGCCCTGTCGCAAGCCCTCTTTGTATCCGAGGCGGGTATGCCTTCTGGGACGTTTTCCACAGCCGAGGCTGCTATGGATTTGGGGCGCGAACTTCTTGCCGTGCCGGGGTCGATCCTATCGCCCGAGTCGCGTGGCACGAATTACCTCATTGCGAACGGTGCCTGCTGCATCGTCGACGAGGAATCTATCGAGATGGCTATCTCACGCATCTACGGAACCCTGCGCTACTCGCGCCCCGATGCGCCCGGCATTGCCGACCTGGATCCAACGCAGCAGACCGTGATGCATGCGCTCATCGCCTCTCCGCTCAAGGTCGACGACATCGCGGCGCTCGTCTCGCTCGATGCTGTCGGCGTACTCAAACTCTTGGGTTTGCTTGAACTCGAGGGTCTTATCGAGCGCATGATGGATGGAAGGTATGCGCCCTCCAAGTTTGCCCTTCACGCCCAGACACCCTTCGGTCACAATGGAAAACGTGTCAATTAGAAAGGTGTTTGCAGATGCAGTTCGATCAGGTGACAGTTATCGGTGGCGGTCTGGCGGGTTCGGAGTGCGCGATCCAGCTGGCAGATCGCGGTTTTGCCGTAAAGCTGTGCGAGATGCGCCCCCAGGTGAGCTCCCCGGCTCACCATACCGATCACCTGGCAGAGCTCGTCTGCTCGAATTCGTTTAAGTCGACCCGTCCGGATTCCGCGGCTGGTTTGCTGAAGGCCGAGCTTGAGCGCATGGGTTCAGTCCTGCTCGATTGCGCCCATCGCGCGGCTGTTCCCGCCGGTGGCGCCTTGGCGGTCGACCGCGTCAAGTTTTCCGAGCTTGTCGAGGCCGAGGTTGCCGCTCGTCCCAATATCGAGGTCGTGCACGGTGAGGTCACACAGATTCCCGAGGGTCACGTGGTCATTGCCGCGGGCCCGCTGTGTTCACCGGCGCTGAGCGAAGAGGTTATGAAGCTCGTCGGTGGCGATGCCCTGGCATTCTTTGATGCGGCGGCGCCGATCGTCGATAGCTCCACGCTCGATATGGACGTGCTGTTCTCGCAGTCGCGCTACGAGGAGCAGGGGAGCGGCGACTATCTCAACGCTCCGCTCAACAAGGAGGAGTACGAGGCCTTTATCGAGGCGCTTACCACGGCCGACCGCGTGGTGCTCAAAGACTTTGAGGGCGGCGATCTGTTCCAAGCCTGCCAGCCTGCCGAGGAAGTTGCGCGCACCGGCAAGGACGCCATTCGCTTTGGCGCCATGAAGCCCGTCGGCCTCACCGACCCGCGTACCGGACGTCGCCCCTGGGCGGCGATTCAGCTGCGTGCCGAGAACAAGGAGAAGACCGCCTATAACCTGGTGGGCTTCCAGACCAACTTGACCTTTGGCGAGCAGAAGCGCGTCTTCCATATGGTGCCGGGCCTGGAGAACGCTGAGTTCTTCCGCTACGGTGTCATGCACCGCAATACCTTTGTCGACGCCCCTCACGTGCTCGATAGCACCTTTGCCGTGCCCGGTACCGGCGTGCGCCTGGCCGGTCAGATCACCGGCACCGAGGGGTACATGGAAGCCGTGGCGACAGGTCTGCTCGCGGCGCTCAACACCTATGCCGAGGCTATCGGTGCCGCGGGCGTCGAGTTGCCGCGTGTGGGCGCCCTGGGTGCGCTCGTGGGCTATGCGACCGATCCTGCCACCGTGGGCTATCAGCCTATGCATGTCAACTTTGGCCTGGTGCCGCCACTCGAGGATGGTAAGCGCCGCAGCAAACGCGACCGCTATCAGGCTTATGCGGATCGCGCCCTCGAGGCCCTTGATGCCTACTTGGCCACGCGCTCCGACTTGTTTGGAGGCGACCGGTCATAGCCTTTGACCTGTACGACACCGTCGACTCGTTTATCGCCTATATCGCACGTGTTGAGGGACTTTCTCCCAACACGGTGACGGCCTATGGCTCGAGGCTAGAGCGCTTTGCTGTCTGGTGCGAGCGCGAGAATATTGATGCTTTCGCTGCCGACGTGCGCACCATTCGTCGCTATCTTGCCGAGCTTTCGCGTGAGCAGGTGGCTCCCCGAACGCTTGCGGCGCACCTGTCGGCTATTCGATCTCTCTATCGCTGGATGGCTGCCGAGGGGATTGTCGAGGGCGATGCGGTCTCGGCGATCGCATCGCCCAAGCTGCCACGTGACCTGCCGGGCGTCCTTACGACCCAGCAGGTTGAGGCGCTGCTCAAGACGCCTGATACCTCGACGCCCGCGGGACTGCGCGATGCGGCGATGCTTGAGTTGCTCTATGCCTCCGGCGCGCGAATCTCGGAGCTCGCGGCGCTCAACGTGGAGTCTATTGGTTGGTCCGAGCGAACGCTGCGACTTTGGGGCAAGGGGAGCAAGGAGCGTATCGTCCCTCTGTATCGTCGCGCACTCGAGGCGACGCGTCTCTATATTGAGGAGGGGAGGCCGGAGTTGCTCGCTCAGGCAAAGCGCCGTGACCCCGCTACCGGGCCGTATCCGCTGCTTATATCGGCGCGCGGCAATCGCATGAGTGCCGCCATGCTCAGGCGGCGGTTCCATACGCTGGCGACGCTCGCCGGCATTCCGGCCGACATTGCCCCGCATGCGATGCGCCATACCTTTGCGACCGATTTGCTCGAGGGCGGTGCGGACCTGCGCTCGGTTCAAGAGCTGCTAGGTCATGCGAGCCTGTCCACGACGCAGATCTACACGCATCTCACGCCCGATCGGCTCAAACGTGCCGTGGCTCAAGCCCATCCCCGCGGCGAATAGTGGCTGGGACGTCCCGCGCCGCACTCAGGTGTGTGGTTTTGATTGCGGGTTGGCAGGAAGATGCATTCCTGCTATCATTCATCGGGTTGCTTCACGGCAACATGTTTTTATCACGCACGCGCGGCTACTTCATACCGTGGTGCCCGGGCTTTGGTAGCACATGTCCGGGTTGGTTTTGGAGGATGACCCCGCGCGGAGGCAAACCACAGGAGGTTTAACATGGCTACCAAGATTAATATCCGCACCCTGCTCGAGGCCGGCTGCCACTTCGGTCACCAGACCCGTCGCTGGAACCCCAAGATGAAGCCGTTCATCTTCGGTGAGCGCAACGGCATCTACATCCTCGACCTCAAGCAGACCATCCTCGACGCCGACCAGGCCTACACCTTCGTCAAGAACGTCGCCAAGGGCGGCAACGTGCTGTTCGTCGGCACCAAGAAGCAGGCTCAGGAGGCCGTCAAGAACGCTGCTGAGCGCGCCAACATGCCTTACATCAACCAGCGTTGGCTCGGCGGCATGCTGACCAACTTCGTCACCATCCGCTCCCGCATCAACCGCATGGAGGAGCTCGAGGCCATGGTCGAGGACGGACGCATGGCTGTTCTGCCCAAGAAGGAGCAGGCTGTTCTCGGCAAGGAGCTCACCAAGCTCCAGACCAACCTCGGTGGCGCCCGCGACATGAAGGGTCTGCCCCAGGCTCTCTTCGTCATCGACACCAAGCGCGAGGAGAACGCCATCAAGGAGGCCCAGCGCCTGAACATCCCCGTCGTCGCTCTGATCGACACCAACTCCGATCCCGACGAGGTCGAGTACGGCATCCCCTGCAACGATGACGCTATCTCCGCTGTCACCCTTATGTGCGAGCTCATGGCTGACGCCTGCCTCGCTGGCTCCGGCAAGGAGCAGGTCTCCGAGGCCGAGATGGCCGCTGAGCCCAAGGCCGAGTAAATCAGTCTTAGTTAATTCTTTTTCATCTCTTTGAAAGGAACCACAATGGCCCAGATTACCGCCGCTATGGTCAAGCAGCTCCGCGAGATGACCGACTCCCCGATGATGGAGTGCAAGAAGGCTCTCGTCGAGGCTGACGGCGACATGGACGCCGCTGTCGACGTTCTGCGTAAGAACGGCCTTGCCAAGGCTGCCAAGAAGGCTGGCCGTGAGACCAACGAGGGCGCTGTCGCCGCGTTCGTCTCCGAGGATGGCAAGACCGGCGCTCTGCTCGAGCTCTCCTGCGAGACCGACTTCGTTGGCTCCAACGCCAAGTTCACTGGCTTTGCTTCCAAGGTCGCTGAGGTTGTCGCTACCACCGAGCCTGCTGACGTCGACGCTCTGCTCGAGAAGCCGATGGGTGAGGAGACCGTTTCCTCCGAGCTCACCGAGATGATTCACATCATGGGCGAGAACATGAAGATCTCCCGCTTCGCTGCCCGCAAGGCCGAGAACGGCGCGCTCGCTTCTTACATCCACATGGGTGGTAAGATCGGCGTCCTCGTCGAGTTCGCCTTCGAGAAGGCCGAGACCGCTCAGGCTGAGTCCTTCAAGACCTTCGCTCACGACGTTGCCCTTCAGGTTGCCGCCGTCGCCCCGATCTGCGCTACCCGCGATCAGGTTCCGGCCGAGACCGTCGAGCACGAGAAGCAGATCTACATGGCCCAGGCTGCCGAGTCCGGCAAGCCCGAGGCTATTCAGGAGAAGATGGCTGTCGGCCGTCTGGAGAAGTTCTACAAGCAGTCCGTGCTCACCGAGCAGGAGTTCATCAAGGACAGCTCCCTCACCATCAAGAAGTACGCTGAGCAGGTCTCCAAGGAGCTCAGCGACACCATTACCGTCGTTGCCTTTGACCGTCTGGTCCGTGGCGAGTAAATAAGCTTTTGTAGCTGGTAATGAGCAGGCTGTGGGTTTTACTCACAGCCTGCTTTTTCATGGCTCTTATCAGAGCCTTTGATATCATATTGAGAGTCTAATTAAAGGAGGATCGCTTTGTCCGACATCCGATATAAACGCGTGCTTCTTAAGCTTTCCGGCGAAGCACTGATGGGCGACGGCCAATATGGCATCGACCCCAAGGTTACCGACCATCTTGCCAAGCAGGTCAAGGAGCTGCTAGCCGTTGGCCATGAGGTCGGCGTCGTTGTCGGCGGCGGCAATATTTTCCGCGGCATGGCCGGCGCTGCCGGTGGCATGGAGCGTGCTCAGGCCGACTACATGGGCATGCTGGCTACCGTTATGAACGCGCTCGCCCTGCAGGATGCCTTCGAGCATAACGATGTTCCCTGCCGCGTGATGAGCGCTATCCAGATGAACGAGATCTGCGAGCCCTATATTCGCCGTCGCGCCATCAACCACCTTTCCAAGGGCAACGTCGTTATTTTTGCCGCCGGTTCGGGCAATCCGTACTTTACGACCGACACCGCCGCGGCTCTTCGTGCGTGCGAGATCGGCGCCGAGATTCTGATTAAAGCCACCAAGGTTGACGGCATCTACGACAAAGATCCCGTCAAGTGCGCCGACGCCGTCCGTTTTGACAAGATTACCTATCACGAGGTTCTCGTCCGCGGTCTGCAGGTTATGGATTCCACGGCTACGGCACTGTGCCAGGACAACCGTATGCCGATTTTGGTCCTCAACATCGATGGCGAGGACACCGTCAAGCGCGCGCTTTCGGGTGAGCCCGTCGGCACGCTCGTCTATCAGGAGGATTAAGCATGGCAGAGAACATCACCGCCCATATGGACAAGTCGCTCGAGTCCCTCAAGCATAACTTCTCCAAGGTTCGTACCGGCCGCGCCAATGCCAACATTCTGTCCGACATCACCGTCGATTATTACGGTGTTCCCACGCCGGTCACGCAGGTTGCCGCCGTCAAGACCCCCGAGGCCCACATGCTGCTCATCGAGCCGTGGGACAAGGCACTCATCAATGCTATCGTCAAGGCTATCGGCGCTTCCGATCTGGGTATTACCCCCAACTCCGATGGCACCGTCGTTCGTCTTCCGTTCCCGGCTCCCACTGAGGAGCGCCGTCGCGAGCTCGTCAAGGAGTGCCGCGAGTACGCCGAGCAGGCCAAGGTGTCTATCCGTAACATCCGTCGCGACTTCAACAACAAGCTCGAGCGCGATGAGGAGCTCACCGAGGACGATGTCCGTCGCGAGCAGGCCAAGGTCCAGAAGCACACCGATGAGTATGTCGCCAAGGTCGAGGAGCTTTTGAAGGAAAAAGAAGCCGAGGTCATGGAGATCTAAGGTGCAATACGACGAGCATAAACTGGTCGAGTACTTTGCCGACGCCCCTGCGGGCGTCGGTTTTTCCGACCTTGACCTCAATAACATTCCGCACCATATCTCGTGCATCATGGACGGCAACGGTCGTTGGGCCACGTCGCGCGGTCTTGCACGCACCGAGGGCCACAAGGCGGGTATCGTCTCGCTGCGCGAGATCATTACCGCCTGCGTGCGCCTGGGCGTCGACGTGCTTTCTGCCTATGCGTTTTCTACCGAAAACTGGAACCGCCCGCAGCATGAGGTCAACGTCTTGATGCACTTGTTTGCCAAGACGTTCATCGACGAGTTGCCGCTTCTGAAGCGCGAAAACGTGCGCGTTGTCTTTTTGGGTGATATTTCCGCGCTGCCCAAGAAGACCCGCGACGTTTTTGAACGCGGTCTTGCCGAGTGCGCCGATCACACCGGTATGACGCTGGCGCTTGCCGTCAACTACGGCGCGCGTGCCGAGATTACCCGCGCTGTCCGTCAGATCGCGCTCGACGTTGCCGCCGGTAAGATTGATCCTGCCGCAATTGATGACGACATGGTGGCTTCCCACCTCTATACCGCCGGCCTTCCCGATCCTGAGCTTGTGATTCGCACCTCTGGTGAGCTGCGCCTTTCGAACTATCTGCTGTGGCAGGTGGCTTATTCCGAGTTCTATGTCACCGATACCTATTGGCCCGACTTTGATCGTTGGGGCCTTGTCGACGCCATTTTGGCCTATCAGGGCCGTGACCGTAGGTTTGGTGGACTGAGCAAGACCGAGGAGGCTTAATCGTGTCCGATCGTCCCAAGGCATCTGCTCCCAAGACGCCTGCGCGCAAAGCTACCGCTGCGGGAGCGCCTACAGCGAAGAGCGGCACCGGTTCGTGGCTGGCGGGCTTTATTACCCGTGCCGCCGCGGGTATCGTCTACGCCGTTGTCTTTATCCTGTGTCTGGTTTTGGGTATCGTGCCCACTGCCATCTTTGTTTCCGTCATGAGCGGTCTGTGCTGCTATGAGTTTTTCCGTATGACAAGGCTCGATGGCAAGATGGCTAACGAGCGCATGGGCATCGCTGCCGCCGTGCTCTTTCCGCTGTCGACGCTGGGCGATTCGATGCTGCTGAATGCCCTGCTTTTTGCCCTGATGCTCGCTGTGGGCATTTGGTATGTCTGGTCGCCGCGTACCCGCATCTCTGATGTGGCCGTGACGCTCATGGGTCCCATCTACACTGGCTTTATGCTGTCGGCTATCGTGCTGCTGCGCGATGCCGTGCCCGGTTTTGCCGGTGCCTTGCTTTCGGTGGGCGTTTGCGCGTCCCTTTGGGTCTCCGATTCGTTTGCCTACATCGTGGGCAGCCGTATCGGTAAGCACAAGATGGTTCCCAAGATCTCTCCCAAAAAGAGCTGGGAGGGGTTTGTCGGCGGCATCCTGGGCTCGGTTTTGATTTGGCTCATCCTGTGGGCGACGCACTTCTACAAGCTCAGCCTGCCCTATGCGCTGCTGTGCGGCGTGGTCGTGTCCGTCCTGGGCGTTATCGGCGACCTCATCGAGTCGCGTATCAAGCGTGGCGTGGGCGTCAAGGATTCCGGCAACCTTATCCCGGGCCATGGCGGCATGCTCGACCGTAGCGATTCGCTTATCTTCGGTTGCATCACCGCGCAGCTGATGCTGATGATCGGAGGCGTGCTGTAATGTCCTTCCAGACGACGTATGGCCCCGATGGACGCCTCCGTGTTGCCATCCTGGGTTGTACGGGCTCTATCGGCACCCAGGCACTCGATGTGTGCCGTCAGCATGCCGATCGCCTGCAGGTGACGGCGCTGTCCGTTAACTCCAGTACCTCCGAGCTCGTTGCCGCTGCCCGCGAGTTCTCGGTTCCGGCGGTTGCCGTGGCCGATGTCGCTCATGGCGATGACGCCGTGCTGCAGGAGTTGCCCGAGGGAACGAAGCTCGGCGTTGGCGCGCAGGCGGTTTGCGAGCTCGCGCGTCGCGACGATGTCGACTGCGTGCTCGTCGCTATTGTGGGCGCCGCCGGTCTCGAGGCGAGCCATGTGGCCTTGACCTCGAATAAGCGTCTTGCCCTTGCCAACAAGGAGTCCCTCGTCGTCGGCGGCGACTTGCTTATGCCGTTGGCGCAACCGGGCCAGCTTATTCCAGTCGACTCTGAGCACTCCGCCATCTACCAGTGCTATCTGGGGGAGAACCCACGCGAGGCTCATTGTATTTGGCTCACCTGCTCGGGCGGTCCGTTCTTTGGCCGCACCCGCGACGAGCTCAATCGCGTGACGCGTGCCGATGCCCTCGCACATCCCACGTGGGCCATGGGTGCCAAGATCACCATCGACTCCGCCACCCTCATGAACAAGGGCCTGGAGCGCATTGAGGCCATGCATCTGTTTAACTGCGACCTCGATTTCATTAACGTGGTCGTGCAGCGTCAGTCCAAGATTCACTCTATGGTCGAGTTCGCCGACGGCTCCGTGATGGCGCATCTCGGTGCTTCCGACATGCGTATTCCCATCCAGTTCGCGTTCTCGTATCCCGAGCGTTGGGATACCCCGGCGCCTCGTATCGATTTCCGCGAGCTGGGGCAGCTCACGTTTGATGCTGCTGACATGGATACCTTCCGCTGTCTGGCACTGGCCGAACGTGCCGGCAAGACGGGTGGCACCATGCCGTGCGTGCTCAATGCCGCCAACGAGGTCGCCGTCGATGCCTTCCTGCACGATGGCTGCAGCTTTACCGATATCGATCGCATTGTGGAATCCTGCATGGATTCCCACGATATGCAGGCGGTCGATTCGTTTGAGCAGCTTCACGACATCACTGCATGGGCGCGTGAAAAGGCTGCGCAGGTGCTCGCCGCAACCCGTTCCTAACCCATAAGGATTGCTTTTTCGTTTTATGGATACTGTTCTGAGCGTTCTCTCATCGGTCTTTTGGGGCCTGCTGATGCTTTCCGTCCTCGTGTTTTTGCACGAGGGCGGCCACTTTTTGGCGGCGCGTGCCTGCGGCGTCCGTGTGACCGAGTTCTTTTTGGGCCTGCCTTGCCGCTTTGACATCCATTACACGTCGCGTCGCATTGGAACCAAGTTTGGCGTGACCCCGCTGCTGCTGGGTGGCTACGCTGCCATCTGCGGTATGGATCCGACCGACGTCTCGTGTGCCGATCGCGTGCTCGCGGCTATCTATCGTCATGGTCGCGTGACCGTGGCCGACCTTGCTGTCGAGCTCGAGCTATCCGAGGAGGTTGTGCTCGAGGCATGCGCCTTGCTCTTGGGTTGGGGCTCTATCGCGCCTTGGTATGAGGAAGGGGAGAAGCCCTCGCCGAGCTACTATCCCACCAAGTATCAGACGCTGCCGCGAGACGCGGCGGGTTACACCACCTTTGACGGCCGCCGTTTCGATCGAGAGCATGCGACTACCGAGGGCGATGTGTGGGAGCTGCCGTGCGGCGAAGCCGAGTTCCTTGCGCAAGAGCGTTCGCATACCTATCTGGGCCAGGGTTTTCTCAAGCGCGCCTTTATGCTGCTCGCGGGCATTCTCGTCAATATCCTGACGGGCTTTTTGCTGCTTATGAGCATCTACTCTATTGCGGGTGTCACCGTGCCGATGGATACCAACGTGATCGGTCAGGTTGACGAGGGGTCTATTGCCGCCAAGGCGGGTATCGAGGGCGGCGACGCGATCCTTTCGGTTGACGGAGTATCGTGCTCTACCTGGATGGACGTTTACGATGCCATCGGCAAGGCCGCCGGTAAGGACGATATCGCCATTGAGTATGAGCGCGACGGCAAGCAGCATTCGACCTCGGTTGCGCTCAAAGAGGACGAGCGCCTAGGTGTGTATGCCTCTACGCAGGTGGTCCGTTTAGACCCCATCACGTCGGCTCGCCTTTCGTTCTCCTGTGTCGTGCAGACAGCGGAGGGCGTGATGCGCCTGCTCCAGCCGCAGCATACGATGGAGATTCTCGATCAGTCTTCTTCGATCGTGGGCATTAGCGTTATGTCCTCACAGGCTGCTGCTGCCGGCCCTGCCACGTTCCTTTCGTTTGCCGCCCTCATTTCGTTCTCGCTTGGCTTTATGAACCTGCTGCCCATCCCACCACTCGATGGCGGCAAGCTGGTCATCGAGATCATTCAAAAGATTGCTGGCCGCGAGCTTCCGCTCAAGGTCCAGACGATTGTGAGCTATGTGGGCATCGCGCTCTTTGCGCTGCTGTTTGTCTATATGCTTCGTTCCGACGTCCTTCGATTTATCCTGTAGGGGAGTGTTTGGATTGTCTTTATCCCATCCTTTGCCTCGCGAGTTGACGCGCCCCGTGCATGTGGGCGGTGTGCAGATCGGTGGCGGCGCGCCGGTGGTGGTCCAATCCATGACCTGCACCGATACCGCTGACGCCCAGGCAACGCTTGCGCAAGTGTGCGCGTTGGCGCAGGCTGGCTGCGATATCGTGCGTGTGAGCGTGCCCACCGAGGCCGCGCTTGAGGGTTTCCGCACCATCTGTGCCGAGTCTCCGGTGCCGATCGTCGCCGATATTCACTTTAACCATAAGCTCGCCATCGGCGCCGTCGAGGCTGGTGCCGCCAAGCTTCGCATCAATCCCGGCAATATCGGCGATTGGGCTAAGGTCGATGCCGTGATCGATGCCGCGGGCGCCGCTGGGTGCGCGATTCGCATTGGCGTGAACGCCGGTTCGCTCGAACAGGATATCGCCGAGCGCGACGACCTCATGCAGCCCGAAAAGCTCGTGATGTCGAGCGAGCGCTTCGTCAAGCACTTTGAGGACCGCGGTTTTACGAACATTGTGCTTTCGGCCAAGGCCCATAGCGTGCAAACGACGCTTGATACCTATCGAGCCCTGTCGCGTGAGATTCCCCACGTTCCGCTTCACCTGGGCGTGACGGAGGCGGGGACCAAGCTCCAGGGCACCATCAAGAGCTCTGTAGGCTTGGGTATCTTGCTTTCCGAAGGCATTGGCGACACCATGCGTGTGTCGCTCACAGCCGATCCGGTTGAGGAGCCGCCGGTTGCCTGGGGTATTCTGCAGTCGTTGGGCCTGCGTCGCCGTGGCCCCGAGATTGTCTCGTGCCCCACATGCGCCCGCTGCCAGGTTAACCTTATTCCCATTGCCGAGGAGGTTACCGAGCGGCTTAAGAACTACTCCGCGCCGCTTTCGATCGCTGTGATGGGATGTGCCGTTAATGGCCCCGGCGAGGCTTCTGATGCCGATCTGGGCGTTGCTTGCGGACGTGGTCAGGCCTTGCTCTTTTCGCATGGCCAGATCATTGGTAAAGTAGCTGAGGACCAAATTGTCGACGCGCTTATGGCAGAGGTCGACAAGCTTATTGAGGAGAAATAAATGACCCGAGCAATGTATATGTCTAAGCTCTATGCGCCGACGCTTAAAGAGGATCCGGCGGACGCTGAGCTCGCCAGCCACCGCCTGCTGCTCCGTGCCGGCATGATCCGCAAAGAGGCCTCCGGCCTGTATTCCTATCTGCCGCTCGCATGGCGCTCGATCCGCAAGATCGAGAATATCGTGCGCGACGAGATGGACGCTGCCGGTGCCCAGGAGCTTATGATGCCTATCATGGTCGACGCCGAGTTGTGGCGTGAGTCCGGCCGCATCGACGCCTATGGCAAGGAGCTTGTGCGCTTTGACGACCGTCACGGTCGCGAGTTCGTCCTGGGTCCCACCCACGAGGAGACCGTCACGGCCCTGGTGCGCAATGAGCTGCGCTCCTACAAACAGCTGCCCGTCAACCTGTACCACATTCAGGACAAGTTCCGCGACGAGTTCCGTCCCCGCTTTGGCCTGATGCGCGGTCGCGAGTTCATCATGAAGGACGCCTACAGCTTCTCCGCCACGCAGGAGAGCCTGCAGGAGGAGTACGACAAGATGAAGCAGGCCTACGCTAACATCTGCGAGCGCTGCTACATCAAGGCTCTGCCCGTTGTCGCCGACTCCGGCGAGATCGGCGGCGACACTTCCGTCGAGTACATGGCTCTTGCCGACGCCGGCGAGGCTTCGCTCGTCTACTGCGACGATTGCGGTTTTGCTGCCGATGACGAGGCTGCAAGCACCAAGGTCGTTGTGACCGAGGGCCCCGGCGATGGCACGCTCACCAAGGTCGAGACTCCGGGTATGGGCACCATCGAGGCCGTTGCCAAGTTCTTCGGCTTCCCCGAGAACGGCACGCGCAAGTCGCTGGCACTCATCGACTCCGAGGGCAAGCCGGTCGTGGCCATTGTCCCGGGCGACCACGAGCTCAATGACTGCAAGGCCGAGCATGTCTTTGGCAAGGGCTACCGCATGATGACCGACGAGGAGCTTCAAGCGAACGGCCTGCACAAGGGCTTTATCGGACCGGTCAACCTGCCCGAGGGCATCCGTCTGGTGTGCGACGAGAGCCTGCGCGATTCCAAGCAGTGGGCCTGCGGTGCCAACGAGGTCGATTATCACTTTACCGGTGCCTGCCCCGAGCGCGACTTTACCGTCGATGAGTGGGCCGATCTGGTCACCGTTGTCGCCGGCGACCCCTGCCCGCACTGCGGCAAGCCGCTCTCCGCTGCCCGCGGCATCGAGGTCTCCCAGGTCTTCCAGCTGGGCACCAAGTATTCCGAGGCCATGGGTGCCACCTTTATGGATGAGGACGGCAAGGAGAAGCCGCTCATCATGGGTTGCTACGGCGTTGGTGTGTCCCGCTCGCTTGCTGCCGTCGTGGAGCAGCACAACGACGAGCATGGCATCGTCTGGCCGGTCTCCGTTGCCCCGTACGAGGTCGCGGTGATTCCGCTCGATCCCAAGAAGGAGGAGTGCGCTACCGTCTGCGAGCAGATCGTTGATGGCCTGTGTGCCGAGGGTATCGAGGTCGTCGTCGACGACCGCGACGAGCGTCCCGGCTTTAAGTTTGCCGACAACGACCTTATGGGCTTCCCGTATCAGGTGGTTCTGGGCAAGCGCGGCCTCAAGAATGGCACAGTGGAGCTCAAGGACCGTGCCACGGGCGAGCGTGAGGACGTGGCGATCGACGAGGTCGTCGCCAAGGTTGCCGAGCTTGTTAAGGCAGCCCGCCGTTAATCGACGATTTCGCTTGTAGTTCGATATGTGGGACGGCCCCGCATTTCTCCAATCGGGGAGATGCGGGGCCGTCCTATTATCTTGTAGCATCCTCGATATCTAAAAGGAAAACCCCATAGCCCATGCGAGCTGCGGGGTTTTCCATTGTGCCTCCGATGCGAAATAAATCGCTCAGATATTACTGATAATCGACGACGTCGATCCAGTTCTTCAGGAACTCATCGTTCACGTTGCGCTTACGAGCGAGCTCGGAAGCGGCGACGATGCTCGTCCACTGACGCACGACCTGCATGGGCATGTCGGCGCGGTCGCAGTAGAGCTCCAGGTAGGCCTCAGCCTGATCCTTGCTGTTGAGGGCGAAGAGCAGGTAGGTGGTGGCAACGTCGGCAGCAGGGGAGCCCTGGGTGGCGTGTGCCCAGTCGCACACATAGAGCTGGCCGTCGTCACCGACGATGACGTTGGAGGGGTTGAAGTCGCCGTGGCAGACCTTGAACTCCTTGGTCATGCCGTCCAGACGCTCCTGAAGGTTGTAGCGCGTGGTGGCATTGAGCTGATCAAGGCTGTCGATCATGCGGGCGAACTTGTCGCGCTGACGGTTGAGCAGCGGGGAGGTGTAGCCGTGGATCTCGATCTGGAGGTCGACGAACATCTCGAGGTACTCACCAAAGCGCTGGGGCTCGGCAGTCATCTTCTCGGCAAGGGTGGTGCCCGGAACCTTCTCGGTCACGAGCGCCCAGCCGTTGGCGTTCTCGAGCTGGGAAACCTCGAGAGCCTTGGGGCTGCGGATGCCGCACTCATTGATGCGGGCAAGATTCAAAGCCTCGTTGAACACGTCGGAGACAGGCTTGGTCTCGTTAAAGACCTTGACGATCTTGTCGCCCAGGTCGTAAACGACCTTGTTGCCACGGCGGACGAGCTCGGTCTTGGAATCGGGTAGCAGCATGGTTGCATCCTTTCAACGATGCGATAGAGGCGACGGCGGGGGTGTGTGAAACACCAGTGCACCCCCGCCGCAAAAAACCGTGCTAAAAACTAGCAGACGGCGTAGTCCTGGGGCTCGCGGCCGTAGTAGGCGTCCAGGTAGAGCTCCTTGATCTCGCTCATGAGCGGGTAGCGCGGGTTGGCGCCGGTGCACTGGTCGTTGAATGCCTGCTCGGTCATCTCGTCGAGGGTGTCGAGGAAGTACTGCTCGTCAACACCGTAGTCGGCGATGGTCTTCTTGACACCGATGAAGTCCTTGAGCTCCTCGAGCTTCGTGATGAAGTTCTCGAAGACCTCCTTGTCGTCCTTGCCCTCGATGCCGCAGTACTTGGCCATCTCGGCGTAGTTGTGCAGCGCGTTGGGGTAAGGATACTGGGAGAAGGTACCCATCTTGACGGGAGCCTCGGCGGCGTTGTAGCGCATGACGCGGGTCAGGATGACGGCGTTAGCGATGCCGTGGGGCAGGTGATGGAAAGCGCCGAGCTTGTGAGCCATGGAGTGGTTGAGGCCCAGGAAGGCGTTGGCGAAGGCCATACCGGCCATGCAGGAGGCGTTGTGCATCTCCTCGCGGGCGTGCGGGTCCTTGGCGCCGTTCGTGAAGCTGGAGGGCAGGTTCTCAAAGACGAGCTTGGCAGCGCGCTCGGAGAGGCCCTTGGTGTAGTCGGAAGCCATGATGGAGACGTAGGACTCGATGGCGTGGGTCATGACGTCGATGCCGGAGGCAGCGGTCAGACCGCGCGGGGCGGTCATGCAGTTGTCGGCGTCGACGATAGCCATGTTGGGGAGCAGCGCGTAGTCGGCGAGCGGCCACTTGATGCCGGTCTCCTTGTCGGTGATGATGGCGAACGGCGTGCACTCGGAGCCGGTACCCGAGGAGGTCGGGACGGCGACGAAGTAGGCCTTCTTGCCCATCTCGGGGAAGGTGAAGATACGCTTGCGGATGTCCATGAAGTCCATGGCCATGTCCTCAAACTTGCACTCGGGGTGCTCGTACATCATCCACATGATCTTGCCGGCGTCCATAGCGGAGCCACCGCCGACGGCGATGATGACGTCCGGCTCAAAGAGAGCCATCTGCTTGGCGCCGCGACGTGCGCACTGCAGCGACGGATCGGGCTCGACGTCGTAGAAGCAGTCGTGGGCGATGCCCATCTCGTCGAGCTTGGCCTCGATGGCGCGGGTGTTGCCATTCTTGAAGAGGAACTGGTCGGTAACGATGAAGGCGCGCTTCTTGCCCATGACGTTGCCAAGCTCGTCGAGGGCGACGGGCGTGGAACCCTTCTTGAAGTAGACCTTCTCGGGAGCGCGGAACCACAGCATATTCTCACGGCGCTCGGCCACAGTCTTAACGTTGATCAAGTGCTTCACCCCAACGTTCTCGGAGACGGAGTTGCCGCCCCAGGAGCCGCAGCCCAGGGTCAGAGACGGCTTCATGCCAAAGTTGTACAGGTCACCGATGCCGCCGTGCGAGGACGGGGTGTTGATGACGATACGGCAGGCCTTCATGACGTGCTCGAACAGGCTGATCTTCTCGGCCTGGGCGGGGTGCACGTACAGAGAGGCGGTGTGGCCCGGGCCACCAGCGAGCACCAGGTGCTCGGCCTTGTCGACGGCCTCCTGGAAGTCCTTGGCGTGGTACATGGCCAGGACCGGGGAGAGCTTCTCGTGGGAGAACTCCTCCTTGGCGGGGTCGGTGGAGGTGACCTCGGCGATCAGGATCTTGGTCTTGGCGGGAACCTTGATGCCGGCGAGCTCGGCGATCTTGGCGGCAGCCATGCCGGGGATGCGGTGATCGAGGGCGCCGTTCTTGAACATGGCGGCACGCAGGGCCTCCATCTCGGCACCCTGCTTGACGAAGTAGCAGCCGCGCTTCTGGAACTCGGCCTTGACCTGGTCATAGATGCTGTCGATGACAGTCACGGACTGCTCGGAAGCGCAGATCATGCCGTTGTCGAAGGTCTTGGAGTGGATGATGGAGTTGACGGCGAGCAGCACGTCGGCTGTGTCGTCGATGACGACCGGGGTGTTACCGGCGCCAACGCCCAGGGCGGGCTTGCCCGAGGAGTAAGCGGCCTTGACCATGCCCGGGCCACCGGTGGCGAGGATGATGTCGACGTCGCGCATGACCATGTTGGTCAGCTCGATGGAGGGGACATCGACCCAGCCGATGATGCCCTCGGGGGCGCCGGCCTTGACGGCGGCGTCAAGCACGAGCTTGGCGGCGGCGATGGTGCACTTGGCGGCAGCCGGGTGCGGGGAGATGATGATGGCGTTGCGGGTCTTCAGGCAGATCAGCGTCTTGAAGATCGCGGTGGAGGTGGGGTTGGTCGTCGGGATGACGGCGCCCACGATGCCGATGGGCTCGGCGATCTTGGTGATGCCGTAAGCCTCGTCGCGCTCCAGGACACCACAGGTCTTGGTGTTCTTGTAAGCGTTGTAGATGTACTCTGCGGCGTAGTGGTTCTTGATGACCTTGTCCTCAAGAACGCCGCGGCCGGTCTCCTCGATGGCCATCTTCGCCAACGGGATACGAGCCTTGTTGGCGGCCATGGCGGCCTCATAGAAGATCTTGTCGACCTGCTCCTGCGTGTACGTAGCAAAAAGCGCCTGGGCCTCTCGCATCTGAGCGAGCTTAGCCTCAAGCGCCTCTACGTTGTCCACAATTGCGGGAGTAGTGTTTTCCGGTGACTTTTTCACCATTTGTGTCTCCTTGCGATCGGAGATTTACCCTACGCCTTGCATGATAGCAAGAAATTATTCGGCGAACGGTCAGATTCCTGTAAAAGGCACACTAAAACGCTTCAATATACTGAAGCGTTTTAACTAAACTATCCTATAGCATCGCCCCGCTCATTGGGGACAGGCTTACATGAGTATTTCAATGGGAAAACGGGGAGAACGGGGCATCTGTTTGACAATCGCTATTCGCGGGTCGCGGTTGAGTCGGACACGCAGGCAGTGCAGCTGCTCGACTATATTCATCTCAATCCCGTGAAGGGTGCGCTTGACTCGCTCGAGGCGTACCGCTGGTCAAGCTATAAGGCATATCAGCTGGGCTATGATCCCTTTGACATCTGTGATGCGGCCCCTATGCTCGATGTTGTCGGAGGCTCCCGTCGCTATTGCGAGCATCTCAAGAAAGTTGGCGGGCGCATCTGGTCAGTGGAGGTTCTTCCGCGCCGGCGGATCCCCGATGAGGAGGCTCTTTCCGTTGCGCGCGAAGTCCTGCCGAGCATAGATCCTGCGCTGCTCAAGGCCCTGCCACGCCCCGAACGCGATGCCTGCCTGCTGAGGCTCAGGCGGGCACATCTCACGGTCAAGCAAATTGCCCGTATCACCGGTATCGGCGCCACAAGCGTGACCAAGGCTACTGCAGGCTGGAAGGATGCAGCGTGAGATAGGGGCCGGAGCCGATCGGGACGCCGCATGCGTGCGTCATGTCTGTCCCCAATGCGTGAAAACACCCATCTAAGTCTGTCCCCAATGAGTACAAAAAGGCGCCCTCCGTAGGGGAGGGCGCCTTTGGTAAGTTCTATGTGAACGCGAGGTCTTTGACCCGGAGAGTCCGAGGTACTTGTTGGTAAGACCTTATTTAGGAGCGCGCAACCTTGCCGGACTTGAGGCAGGTGGAGCAAACGTTCATCTTGCGACGGTGACCGTCGACGACGACGTAGACGCGCTGGATGTTGGGGCGGAACTTACGGTTGGTGACGCGGTGAGAGTGGCTGATGGAGCGACCGGCAACGGGGTGCTTACCGCAAACTTCGCAAACTTTGGACATAACTGACCCTCCTTGGGCGACAAACGAACATGTCGCGTTAACAAACAAGCCTGAACTATAGCACAGAAGCAGATCCCTGTGCGTAATCTACACAGAGATATTTCTCTTTTGGCGATAGTGCTCACGCCACGGCCCTGGACGTAGATCCGATTTGCGTGCAGCAGAGGGGATTATGCCAGCTCGTGCGTACGTTTTCAAGCTCGTCCCACAAATATATATAGGTTTATTGAGCATCGGGCTCCGTTTACGGATTGCTCTGTATTTATGCTCGCAATTAAGCTCGAGGTTGGCTACACTATCCCTTGACCATTAAAGGGGTACGAGATACCCACATGGAATTACATAGCTGCCAAAGAGCAGCCCTTCCTGTGGGTGTCTGGTCCGCTTTGAGCGGTCGGGCATCTATTTTTTTGACTGTGTCAGCAGTCAAGACATGTGAGGAAGGAGATCGATGGGCACGACTTCCCCCAAGGCGGTCATCATGGACGAGACCGCCGTCAATCGAGCGATGACCCGCATCGCGCACGAGATTCTCGAGCGCAACGAGGGCTGTGAAGACCTCGCTCTGGTCGGCATCGTCACGCGCGGCGACCTTCTGGCAAAGAAACTCGCCGAGGAGATCAAGGAGATCGAGGGCGTCGACGTTCCGCTCGGCAGCCTCGACATCAGCTTCTACCGCGATGACTACGCTACCAATTTCGCTCCCGCGATCCACGCCACCAACATTCCCTTTAGCGTTGACGGCAAGCGCGTCGTGCTGGTGGACGACATCCTGTATACGGGCCGTACCATTCGCGCCGCTCTCGACGCCGTCATGGATCTGGGCCGTCCGAGCCGTATTGAGCTGGCAGTCCTCGTTGACCGCGGCCACCGTGAGCTCCCCATCTCGCCGGACTTTGTCGGCAAGAACGTTCCCTCGTCGCATGAGGAGAACGTGCACTTATATATAAAGGAAGTCGACGGCCACACTGCCGTCGAGATTAACGACGTCGCGCCGGGTTCCCACGTGGGCTCCGCGCCGCTGGGAGGTGAGTAGTACCGTGGCGTTCAACCATAAGCACCTGATCGACATTACCGAGTACTCCGAAGAGGACATCAAGCTCATCCTCGAGACCGCCAAGGCGTTCTCCGAGGTCAACGAGCGTGCGATCAAAAAGGTCCCCACGCTCAAGGGCAAGACCATCGTCAACATGTTCAACGAGCCCTCGACGCGCACCCGCAGCTCCTTCGAGCTCGCCGAGAAGCGTCTTTCGGCCGACAGCCTTAACTTTGGCGGCTCTTCGACCTCCACGGTCAAGGGCGAGAGCCTCGTCGATACCGTCGAGACCCTTAACGCCTACAAGATCGACTGCATCGTCGTGCGCGACAAGCACGCCGGCGCGCCCTACATCGTCACGCAGAACTCGCCCGCGAGCGTCATCTGCGCTGGCGACGGCAAGCACAACCACCCCACGCAGGCCCTGCTCGACCTGTATACCATCTGGGAGCACAAGGGTGACTTCCACGGTTTGAAGGTCGCCGTCGTCGGCGACATCTCCCACTCCCGCGTCTGCGGCTCGCTGATCCCCGCCCTTAAGATCATGGGCTGCGAGACCTACGCCGTCGCCCCCGGCACGCTGCTGCCGCCGGCGCCCGAGGTCCTGGGCTGCGACCACGTGACGAGCGACCTCGATTCCGTCCTGCCCGAGCTGGACGTCGTCTACATGCTGCGCGTGCAGCAGGAGCGCCTCGAAGGTGCCCCGTTCCCGACCATTCGCGAGTACCACAAGCTCTTCGGCTTGACCAAGGACCGCGAGAAGCTCATGAAGCCCGATGCGATCATCTGCCACCCGGGCCCCATCAACCGCGGCGTCGAGTTCGACTCCTATATGGCCGACCACCCGCAACGCTCCGTCATCCTGGAGCAGGTCTACGCCGGTATCTGCGTGCGTATGGCTATCCTGTATCTGCTGCTTGGAGGTGCCGATAATGGCCTTGCTTCTTAAGAATGCCCACGTCGTCGACCCGTCCGTCGAGCTTGACGGTGTCGTTGACGTCCTGATTGACGGCGACAAGATCGCCGAGGTCGGCGAGAATCTCGCCGTCGAGGGAGCCGAGGTCCGCGACCTTTCCGGCAAGTACCTCGTCCCTGGCCTGGTGGATATGCACGTTCACCTTCGCGAGCCCGGCTATGAGGTCAAAGAGGACATCGAGAGCGGTACCCGCGCAGCTGCCAAGGGCGGCTTCACCGGCGTGTGCGCCATGCCCAACACCGATCCCGTCACCGATAACGGCACCGTCGTGGAGTTCGTCAAGTCCCGCGCTGCCGAGGTCGGTCACTGCCGCGTCTATCCGTCGGGCGCCATGACCCGCGGTCTTAAGGGCGAGGCCATGTCCGAGATGGGCGATATGGTCGCCCACGGCGCCGTCGCCTTCACCGACGACGGTCGCGGCGTGCAGGGTGCGGGCATGCTCCGTCGCTGCATGGACTACGGCAAGATGTTCGGCAAGGTCTTTATGAGCCACTGCCAGGACGAGGACCTGGTCGGCCACGGCCAGATCAACGAGGGCAAGGTCTCGACCCGTCTGGCTCTCGAGGGCTGGCCGGCTGCCGGCGAGGAGCTCCAGATCGCCCGCGACATCGAGATCGCCAAGCTGACCGGTGCCAAGCTGCACATCCAGCACATCTCCACCGCCCATGGCCTGGAGATCGTGCGTGCCGGTAAGGCCGCCGGCGTTCAGGTTACCTGCGAGGCCACCCCGCACCACATGTTCCTGACCGAGAACGACCTGGACGAGACCTACAACACCTCGCTCAAGGTCAATCCGCCGCTGCGCACCGAGGAGGATGCCGAGGCCATCCGTCAGGGCGTCATCGACGGCACCGTCGACGTTATCGTCACCGATCACGCTCCCCACACCCCGTGGGAGAAGGCCCGCGAGTTCGAGCTTGCGCCCTTTGGCATGATCGGCCTCGAGACCTCGCTGTCGCTCGTGCTCACCGAGCTGGTCAACACGGGCAAGATGAGCATTGGCCGCATGGTCGAGCTCATGGCCATCAAGCCGCGTGAGATCCTGGGCCTCGACCAGGTTCAGGTCAAGGCGGGCTCCGTTGCCGACCTGACCGTGTTCGACCCCGCCGCAACCTGGACGGTTGGCGAGGACGGTTACGAGTCGCGCGCCGAGAACTCCGGTTTCGCTGGCCGCACGCTTACCGGTCGTGCCACCGATGTGTTTGTCGGCGGTAAGCAGACGCTCGCCGACGGCTGCATCTGCTAGCATAGCCTTATCGCTTTTGTGCGCGGTGCCCTTGCGGTGCCGCGCTTTCTGTTCGTTTTGACCATGCAACCGCATGGGGGATTGGAGCGTCTATGCCCACACCTTCCACTGCACGCATGCACGACTTCGAGGTCGTATCGAACCAGGAGATCGCCGACGGCATCTTCTCGCTCGTCATCTCGGCCCCCAAGCTTGCAAGTGCGCTCAAGCCCGGTCAGTTTGTGAACATCGCCGTGCCCGGCGATGCGTCCTCGCTGCTTCGCGTGCCCCTGAGCTTCTATCGCGCCGACGCCCAGGCCGGTACCGTCGAGCTGTGGTACGCCGTCGTGGGCGACGACACCCGTCGTCTGTCGCAGATGGCCCCCGGTTCCACCTCTAACCTGCTGGGCCCCGGCGGCCGCGGCTGGCTTGTGCCCGAGGGCACCAGGAAGGCGCTGCTCGTGGCGGGCGGCATCGGTGTTCCGCCCGTGCTGTGCCTTGCCGGCAAGCTTGCCGAGCAGGGTGTGGCCGTCGACGTGTGCCTGGGCTTTTGCACCGCGTCTAAGGCCGTGGGCATCGATGAGTTCCGCGCGCTGGGAGCTACGGTCAACGTGTGCACCGACGACGGCTCGTTGGGCACTCATGGCTTCTGCACCGATCCTGCCGCCGAGCTGCTTGGCGAGGGCAGCTACGACTACGTGGCTAGCTGCGGTCCCGCCGTCATGATGAAGAAGGTCGCCGCCGCTGCCGCCGAGGCCGGTGCGTACTGCGAGGTGTCGCTCGAGCGCATGATGAGCTGTGGCTTTGGCGCCTGCAACACCTGTAATGTCGAGACGGTCGACGGTATGAAGGGCGCCTGCATGTGCGGCCCCGTGTTCGATGCTTCAAAGGTGGTGGTCTTCTAGTGGGTACCGTGAACATGGCCGTCGATTTCGGCGGCGTCAAGATGCAGAACCCCATCAACACCGCAGCCGGTACCTTTGGCTACGGCTGGCAGTTCCAGAACTTCTTTGATGTCTCCCAGCTGGGCGCCATCACCACCAAGGGTTGTGCTGTCGAGCCCTGGCCCGGCAACCCCGCGCCTCGTATGGCCGAGATTCCGGGCGGCATGATCAACTCCGTGGGCCTTCAGAACCCCGGCGTGGCCGCCTTTGCCCGTGAGTCCGGTCCGTGGCTCGAGCAGCTTTCCAAGGACGGTTGCCAGGTCATCTGCCAGGTTGCCGGTCATTCCGTCGAGGAGTTTGTCCGCGCGCTCGAGATGTATGTCGAGCTGTGCCCCTGGGCTGCCGGCTACGAGATCAACGTGAGCTGCCCCAATATTGCCGCCGGCGGTGCCGCCATGGGCTCCTCCCCCGAGGGCGCCTCTGCCGTTATGGCTGCCTGCCGCAAGGTGACCGATAAGCCGCTGTTCGTAAAGATGGCTCCGGTTAACGTCGCCGAGATTGCCAAGGCTCTCGAGGCCGCGGGAGCCGACGGCCTTTCGGTCATCAACTCCATCCAGGGCATGGCCATTGACGTTCATACCCGCAAGTCCCGTGTGGCCAAGCCCAAGGGCGGCCTTTCGGGCCCGCTGTGCCACCACATCGCCGTTCGCATGGTCTGGGAGGTCGCTCAGGCCGTCGATATCCCCATCAACGGTGTCGGCGGCGTCATGACGGGCGAAGATGCGGCCGAGTTTATCCTGGCCGGCGCCACCTGCGTGTCGGTCGGCATGGCCAATTTCGTCGATCCGTGCGCCTCGATTAAGATCGCGCACGAGCTCGAGGCCTGGGCGGAGTCCCAGGGCGTGAAGGACATCAACGAGCTGGTAGGTGCTTTCGAATGCTAGAGACCGACGCCCGCGACCGCGTTATCGTCGCCCTCGACTGCGACCGTGAGCGTGCGCTCGAGCTCGCCCACGAGCTTTCTGGTCATGCCGCTTGGCTCAAGGTGGGCATGACGCTCTATTACGCTGAGGGACCCGAGATCGTCAAGACGTTCAAGGACCTGGGCTTTAAGGTCTTCCTCGACCTCAAGTTCCATGACATTCCGCATCAGGTGCGCGGCGCCGCCCGTTCTGCCTCGCTTGCTGGTGCCGACCTGCTCTCGGTCCATGGCCTGGGTTCTGGCGCCATGCTCGCTGCGTGCCGTGAGGGTGCCGCGGAAGCGCGCGAGGACCGCGCCAAGCTCGTTGCCATCACCGTGCTCACGAGCATGAACCAGGAGTCGCTGGCCGAGATTGGCGTCGAGTCGCCCGTGGCCGAGGAGGCCGCCCGTCTGGCAAAGCTTGCCCAGGCCTACGGTATCGATGGCATCGTGTGCTCTCCGATGGAGGCCCATGACATGCGCGAGCTGCTCGGCCCCGACGCGCTGATCGTGACTCCGGGCGTGCGTCCGGTGGGTGCCGCCCTGGGCGATCAATCCCGCGTGGCGACGCCCTCCCAGGCTATCGAGCGCGGTGCGAGCCACATCGTGGTGGGCCGACCCATCACCGGTGCCGACGACCCGGTTGCCGCATTTGATGCCATCGTTGCCGAGCTGGTCGAAAACGTCGCCTAAAAGATTCCCTCAAGTCACCACTTTTGGGTCTCATTAGCACAAATTAGCCCCTGTGCCTGCGAAAACTTTCCCATCCTTTGTGTGGAATCGCAGGTCAGGGGCTCAACTTTGACCTCCGTATATTGCACTTTTTGCAGGTATCGTCTAACCTATGGTGCCGTCGATTGGGCATTTAGTGCGTTTGACGTGCTAAAATGCCAATTATTGCATCAGATAAAACCCAACTATTTGGAGGTTCGAATGGCACTCCCTCAGCTTACCGACGAGCAGCGCAAGCAGGCTCTTGAGAAGGCTGCCGCCGCACGTCACGCCCGCGCTGAGCTTCGCGAGCAGATCAAGAAGGGCGAGAAGTCCCTCGAGTCCGTGCTCAACTCCGATGACCCCATCGCTTCCCGCATGAAGGTTTCCACCCTCATCGAGTCTCTCCCCGGTTATGGCAAGGCCAAGGCCGCCAAGATCATGGAGGAGCTCGGCATCTCCGCTACCCGTCGCGTCCAGGGCCTCGGCGTCCGTCAGCGCGAGCAGCTCCTCGAGCAGCTGACCAAATAAGTGAGCGCTCAGGATTCAAAGCTCTTTGTGATTTCTGGACCGTCAGGTGCAGGCAAGGGCACGCTCGTCACTCGTGTGCGCGAGCGCCGCTCGAACCTGGGCCTGACGGTTTCGGCTACCACGCGAGCACCACGCAAAGGTGAGGTCGACGGCGTCAACTACTTTTTTCTGACGCGCGAGGAGTTCGACCGCCGCGTGGCAAACGGTGAGTTTGTTGAGTGGGCTGAGGTCCACGGCAACTGCTACGGCACGTTGGTGAGTGAGGTCACATCCAAGCTCGCCTCTGGCTCCTCTCTGATCTTGGAGATCGATGTTCAGGGTGCCCTGCAGGTCAAGGAGCGTTTCCCCGAGGCCGTGTTGATCTTTATCAAGCCGCCTTCGCTCGAGGTGCTTCGCGATCGCCTGGTCGGTCGCGGTACCGAGACGCCCGAGACGATCGAGCTGCGTATGGCAAACGCCGCCGATGAACTTGCCCTTGCCGACCGCTACGACGACGTCGTGGTGAATGACGATCTCGACCGCGCGACCGATGAGCTCGTTCGCGTTCTCGATATGCATGAAAGGATCTGAGGTCCGTGTCCGTTGTAAAGCCTTGCATTGACGATCTTCTGGAGAAGACCGATCACAACCGCTTCCTGCTCGCCTCGCTTGCCTCCAAGCGCGCCTGCGACATTAACAGCATGCTGCGTGGCCAGCACAACCGCGTGCTTGCCGTCCAGGATGTCGACGACATCACCATTGCGCTTTCCGGCGCCGATACCATCTCGATGGCTATGGACGAGATTGTCGACGGCGACATCTCCTACGATGAGGCCCGTTACGAGAAGGCGCTCGGCCACAAGGTTGCTGAAGCCTAAATGGCTGCTCGCGTCTGCCTGGTCCACTATCACGAGGTTGGACTGAAGGGCAAGAACCGCGCACATTTTGAGCATATCCTCATGGATAACATCAAGGCGGCCTTGGCCGCCTTTTCCGTGAATGCCGTGTCTCGAATTTCCGGTTATATCCTCGTGACCTTTAACGAGCACCATGCCGACGAGGCGGCGCGTGTCATTCGCACCGTCCCCGGCGTTGCCCGCGTGTCCCTGGCATATCACACGAACCGCGACCCGCAGGAGTACTGCGCCGCCGCAGTGAAGGCGCTGCGCGAATTTGGTCCCTTCGAGTCGTTTAAGGTGCATGCCAAGCGCTCCAACACCGACTACGAGCTCACCTCGATTGATATCAATCGTCAGGTGGGCGAGGTGCTGTGCGAGGCGTTTCCCGACAAAAAGGTCCAGATGCACGACCCCGACGCGATGGTGCACGTGCTGGTGGTCCAGGGTAGCGTTTACGTGTATGCGCGCTCCGAGCGCGGCGTGGGCGGCTTGCCGGTGGGATCTGCAGGCAAGGTCGTGACGCTGCTTTCCTCGGGTATCGACTCGCCGGTGGCGACCTGGATGCTCGCGCGTCGCGGCGCGGTGTGCGTGCCGGTACATTTTTCCGGTCGTCCGCAGACGCCCGATACCAGTGAGTATCTGGTGCAGGACATTATTCGCGCCCTTGAGCCGGGTGTCCAGATCGGTCGCCTGTACGTAGTCCCGTTTGGCGACTGCCAGCGCGAGATTTCGGTCACCTGCCCCAGCAATCTGCGCGTGATTATGTACCGTCGCATCATGTATTCGGTTGCCGAGCGCATTGCGCACATCGAGGGCGCCAAGGCTATCGTGACTGGTGAATCGCTCGGTCAGGTTGCCTCCCAGACGCTCGAGAACATCATGGCCGTCAACGAGGCTGTCAAGATCCCCGTGTTCCGTCCGTTGATCGGTTCGGACAAGCAGGAGATCATCGCACGCGCTGAGGAAATCGGTACGTTTGATATCTCGACTGAGGCCGCTCCCGACTGCTGCACGCTGTTTATGCCGCGCCGTCCCGAGACGCACGCTAAACTCGATGCCGTGCATGAGGCGTGGGAGCTGTTCGATCACGAGGAGATGATTGAGCGTTTGCTCAAACAGACTGAGTACATCGACTTCGAGAGCAACACGTATAAGGCCCCTAAGACCTTAAAACGCAAGCATTCCGAGCTCGCTCCACGTGAGATTTACCAAGATCACGAATAATGTTGTGTATAGACCGGCGGTGATTTTGCATCGTCGGTCTTTTTCTATCTGGGCATTAGGCGATAAACGGTTCATTTGTCGACGTGTGCCTGAATAAATGGACACTTTTCCGCAAGGTTTTGGTCAGCTTTTGGTTTGACCGCGAAAACCGGTGTGGACGTGCGGAGGCTGCGGCGTTCGTTTCCTGACACGATGGTGTTGGGAGGTGTTTGCTATGGCGCAGCGCGAGCAACACGAACGGGTTAAACGGATGGACCGCTGGGCAGAAAAGCTGCTCGGCCATAAGGCGGTGGTCGTGACGATTCTGGTTGTCATTGCCGTCGCGAGCGGCTTGGCGATGGCAAGTTTTAATAGCCGCTCCAGCGGCGTGTCGTTTGAGCGTAGTGATGAGGCGAGCGCCTCGGATGTGCGCGGGGCCGGGGATGCCTCTCCTGACGATGCCGATGAGCCGTCTGCCAAGAGCTCCTCTGCTGCCGAGGTGTACGTCGATGTTGATGGCGCCGTTGTGAAGCCTGGCGTGTACCGGCTTAAAGATGGAGCACGGGTGTCCCAGGCGATTGATGCCGCCGGAGGGCTTACGGCCGAGGCGGATGTGACGGTTCTTAACCGTGCGTCCAAGATCACCGATGGCCAAAAGATCTATGTGTCGACGGTAGGGGAGCAACAAACGGCTGCGGCCGTCGGCACCGCCGAAAGCAGTGCTTCCACGACCCCTGGTACAGGGTCTTCGTCGGGACTTGTGAATATCAATACGGCAAGTGCGGCGGAGCTGCAGACGCTTTCGGGCATCGGGCCTTCTATGGCCCAGTCAATTATCGACGAACGGACGCAAAACGGGGCCTTTGCCTCGGTCGATGACCTTATGCGCGTATCGGGGATCGGTGAGAAGAAACTCGCCAAAATTAAAGATTGCATCTGCGTATGAGTGCGACCGAGCGCGAGCATGTGATGCCACCGCGCCCATTGATGCCGTGGACGATAGCCCTTTGTGCCGGCTTGTGTGCGAGCTGTGGGTTAGTGCTTAACATGGCGGCCGATGCGCTGCTGGGAGAGCGGGCGGCGCCCGTCACATTGCTTATGGCCATTCCCGTTGCGGCAGCAGGGTGCATCGTATTGGCTCGGTCCTGCATGCGCCTTGTGCGGTGGAGGCGATGGCTGTATGCCGCGGCCCTCGGCCTCGTGGCGGGAGCGGTAGTGTCCGCGGGTTGGGCGATAGGGGCGCTGCGCGCTTCGAGGGCGTTGGATAATCGGGCTGCGAGCAGTCTCGAGTTTGTTGTGTGTGGCGACCCGTCCATCAATGACGGTGCGTACTCCTATACCTGTGATGCGTATGCGGGCGAAAAGCGTTTGGGTCAGGTACGGCTGTCGTGTGATCGTGAGCTTGGCGCCGGTTCGCATGTACGTGCTATCGGTCGAATTTCGCGCTTTGAGAATGATGCGTATGGGCGCTCACGCGTGCTTCGGGGCGAGCTTCGAAAGGTTAAAGTCGTCCGGTTGGTATCGATCGACGAGGGCCCTCCAGGCCCGTTGTCTTGGCTTCGAAACGAGCTCCTTGCCGTTATCGCGCCCGCGACCGATCCAGCGCGCTCGCTCATTGCCGGCGTTGTCTGTGGACGCTCGTCCGAGCTGCGCGCCCAGCCGGCGGGCGATTGGTTTTCGGTAACGGGCACCGCACATCTCATCGCCGTCTCAGGCAGCCATCTTGCCATCGTGGGGTTTGTGATTGAGAGCGCCCTGCAAAAGACACGCCTCTCTCGTGGGCTGCAGCGGGGACTGTTGATGCTGGCTCTTATTGCCTATGCCGTCTTTACGGGCGCCTCGCCCTCGGCCGTGCGCGCGTGCTGCATGGTGGCGGCGACGCTTGTCGCCAACGGCGCCGGACGTCGTCGGCATGGCCTCTCGGCCCTATTTTTGACCATGGCAATCTTTGTGTTGCTGCGACCGACGGTATTGTTCGAGATGGGTTTTCAGCTTTCGTGCGTCAGCGTTTTTGCCATCCTTTGTTTTTGCCCCTACGCCACCTACGCCTTGGGCGAGCTGGGCATGCCATCGGGTGTCGCCAGCGTTTTGTCTGTCACGTTGTGCTCACAACTCGCGACACTTCCCGTAACCATTCCCGCATTTGGGACGTTTTCGCTCATTGCCCCGCTTGCAAATGCCGTGATCGGTCCGGTGATAAGCGTGCTGCTCGCATCGTCAGTTGTGCTGGCACCCTGCTCGCTTGTGCCGCTGTTGAGCCACGGGACGATCGTGGTGCCCATGATTGTCGCCCGCTGTGCCCTGTTCTTTGAGCAGCTCTTTGCTGCCGTTCCGGGCGCATCCGTAAGCGTGCCGCCCGATACGCCCTTGGTATACGTGGTGCCGTTTGCACTGGCAGTCCTCTTGGTCTGGTGGCCACGCCCCCGCGCACGGAGCATGGCAGCGGGGCTGGTGTGCCTGATGCTTGCAGCGGGTGTTCCGTATATCTATTGGGATCGATGCGCGCCGCCTTCGGTGACGGTCCTCGATGTTGGCCAGGCCGATGCGATTCTGGTTCGTCAGGGTGGCACTGTGGCGCTCGTCGACTGCGGGCTCGATGAGCGCGTGGTGTCGGCGTTGGTTCGCAATAATGTCCACCATATCGATGCCGTCTTCGTGACGCATTGGGACGAAGACCATTGGGGCGGTCTTCCCGACGTACTCGATCGGTTTTCTGTTGGAACCATTGCGGTTGCAGCCGATGCGCTGGACGGTGCGCCTGCTGAGGTCCTGAATCGCCCCGGCGTAACGTATCGGCAGGTGGCTCGCGGAGACACGGTCGATATCGGCGCATTTCGGGCTCGTGTGATGTGGCCGTTTGACACGGTAGATGGCGAGGGCAATGAGGACTCGCTTGTCTTGCTGCTCTCCTATGCTCAGGAAGGCAAGAGCCTGTGCGTACTTCTCACCGGTGATGCCGAGCTCGACCAAGAGCGAGAATTCGTGCAGGAGGTGGGGGATATCGATGTGCTCAAGCTGGGGCATCACGGCTCAAAAGTTTCTGTCGATACAGACCTGCTGGAAACGCTTAAGCCCGAGCTCTCTATCGCGAGTGCGGGCGAGGGCAACCGCTACGGCCATCCAACCGATGCCTGCATCGATGCCGTTCGCGATGCGGGCGGCGCGTTCGCATGCACCATCGAACAAGGAGACATCACCGTCTCGCCGACCGTAACCGGATTTGCCATGCGATGCCAGCGACCGTGATGCTGCCGTTGGCGCGGGATAAGCCCCTGGGCTAGAATGGCACGGTACGAACACGAGAGCCTGCGGGAGGGGAGCGCGATGTCCGAAACCGGTCTGTTGCCGGCATATCTGATCGTCGGTACCGATGGGGTCAAGCGCGACCACGCCGTCTCGCGTATGAAAGCTCGCTTGGAAAAGTCGGGTATGGTTGAGTTCAACCTCGATGAACGTGACATGACGAAAGATCCCGATATCGAGTCGATCATCGGCTCGCTCAATACCTTTCCCATGGGCAGCGAGTTTCGCCTGGTGATCCTCGACGGCTGCTCCAAGCTTGCCAAGGCGGTCTCGGAACCGCTTGTCGAGTACCTCGCAAGTCCCAGTCCCACGACGGTCTGTCTCATTATTGCCGATTCGCTTGCCAAGAACACGCGCCTGTACAAGGCGATCGCCAAGATCGACAAGAAGGCTATCGTCGATTGTTCGGGCACCAAGCGCTGGGAGCTCCCACGCCGCGTGCAACAGATGGCGACGCAGCACGGAAAGTCTATCTCGATGGCGGCCGCCGAGGAGCTCGTTTCGCGCTCGGGCGAGAACACCCGCATGCTCGATAACGACTTGGCCAAGCTTGCCCAGATGGTCGAGGCGCCGCAAATTGAGCTTGCCGATGTGGAGCGCTGGATCGTGCGCACGGCCGAAGTTCAGCCCTGGGACTTTCTCAATGCGGTCTCGGCCCGTGACATGCGCCGCTCGCTTGAGCTCTTTGGGCTGCTGCCCGCCAAGAGCTATGTGTGGACCTACACGCTGCTATGCGGTCGCATCCGCGAGTTGATCGTCGCCAAGGCGCTCGACTCTCGTGGGCAGGGGCGTGAGCTCGCCGCGACACTCAAGCTTCAGGCCTGGCAAGTCAAAAATCACCTGACCTGGGCACGCCGCTTTTCGATGGCGGAGCTTGTCGCTGCGCTCGAGGCCGCGGTCGATGTGGAGCTCGCACTGAAGGGTTCTGCCGATTCGGAGACCGCGCTTTTGCTCTGGATTACGAACATCTTGAGAAAATCGTGATGATACCTGCCTATTTGACAAATTCGTTCTATCCCTTTGAGGGGGAGCGTGCTATAGTAGGCGCTTGCATGACCTCACCGTGTCTCAGAGGTGTCATACATTTTTTGCAAGGAACTCGAAAGGAACTCCAGAAGTGGCAAACATCAAGTCTCAGAAGAAGCGTATCCGCACCAATGAGGCAGCTCGCATGCGTAACAAGGCTGTCAAGTCCGAGCTCAAGACGCTGACCAAGCACGTCCAGTCCGCCGTCGCCGAGGGCGACGCCGAGAAGGCCCAGGCTGCCCTCAAGACCGTCACCAAGCGTCTCGACATGGCTGCTGCCAAGCATGTCATCCACAAGAACCAGGCTTCCAACCGCAAGTCCGGTCTTGCCAAGCTCGTGAACAGCATCAACGCCTAAGTTGTAAATTTCACACCACACAGATTACGCGCATAAATGGAGCCTGTTTTATGTAACAGGCTCCATTTTTTGTACCGCTCGGGTAAGATAGTCCGCATGAATACTTCAATTGACATTTCCCACATCCGCAACTTCTCGATCGTTGCGCACATCGACCATGGCAAGTCCACGATCAGTGATCGTATCCTCGAGCTCACCCATACCGTCGACGAGCGCGACATGGAGTCGCAGCTGCTCGACACCATGGATATCGAGCGCGAGCGCGGCATCACGATCAAGTCCAATGCCGTTCGCGTTTCCTATGACGCTGACGATGGCGAGACGTATCAGTTCAACCTGATCGATACGCCGGGCCACGTGGACTTTACCTACGAGGTCTCGCGCTCGCTGGCTGCCTGCGAGGGCGCGGTGCTCGTCGTCGACGCCACGCAGGGCGTCGAGGCGCAGACCGTCTCCAACGCGACGCTCGCCATGAACGCCAACCTGGATATCGTGCCCGCCATCAACAAGATTGACCTTCCCTCTGCACACCCCGACGAGGTCAAGACCGAGATCGAGGATGACCTGGCCATTCCCGCTGACGATGCCGTATGCGTATCGGGCAAGACCGGCGAGGGTATTCACGATTTGCTGGAGTCTATCGTCTTCTTGATCTCACCGCCCAAGGGCGATGCGAACGCGCCGCTCAAGGCGCTCATCCTTGACTCGTATTTTGATGAGTACCGCGGCGTCGTTGCCACGGTCCGTGTTTTTGACGGCTCCATTAAAAAGGGCGATACCCTGCTTATGATGCAGGCCGAGGGCGACTTCTTGGTCGACGGCGTGGGCGTCAAGCGTCCTGCCGAGACACCGGTCGACGCACTGACGGTCGGCGAGGTGGGCTACGTGGTCACGGGCCTGAAGGACCCCGAGGCCGTGCACGTGGGCGATACCCTCACGTGGGCGTCGAATCCCTGCCCCGAGCCGCTTCCCGGCTATCGCGAGGCCAAGCCCATGGTCTATACGGGCCTGTTCCCGATCGACAACAAGGATTACGAGAACCTGCGCGACGCTCTCGATAAGCTGCATGTCAACGACCCGTCGTTGGTGTGGGAGCCCGAGACCTCGGTGGCGCTCGGCTTTGGTTTCCGCGTTGGCTTCTTGGGCCTGCTGCATATGGAGGTCGTCAAGGAGCGCTTGGAGCGCGAGTTCAACCTGGACCTGATTGCCACGAGCCCTTCGGTGGACTATCACGTCTACAAGACTGACGGCGAGATGATTGATGTTCGCAGCCCGCAGGATCTGCCCGAGGCCACGCGCATCGAGCGCATTGAGGAGCCTTACCTCAAGGCCAAGATTATCTGCCCGCCCGAGTATACGGGTGCCGTCATGCAGCTCGCTATCGAGCACCGCGGAATTACAACCGACATGATCCATCTCACGAGCAAATCGGTCGAGATGCGCTTTGATATGCCCCTCGCCGAGCTCATCTTGGACTTCTTTGACCAGCTCAAGAGCCGCACCAAGGGCTATGCCTCGCTCGACTATGAGTTCAACGAGTATCGTCCCTCCGAGCTCGTCAAGCTCGATATCCTGCTTTCGGGTGATGAAGTGGACGCGCTTTCGTTTATCGTGCACAAGGACAAGGCCTATGGCCTGGCCCGCGGGCTGTGCGACAAACTCAAGGAAATCATTCCGCGCCAGCTGTTCGAGGTGCCCATCCAGGGCGCTATCGGCAACAAGATTATCGCCCGCTCTACCGTTAAGGCGCGCCGCAAGGACGTTTTGGCCAAGTGCTATGGCGGCGATATCTCGCGTAAGCGCAAGCTGCTCGAGAAACAGAAAGAGGGCAAGAAGCGCATGAAGGCCATCGGTTCGGTCGAGGTCCCGCAGGAGGCCTTTATGGCGATCCTCAAGGTGGACGAGTAGGTCCCATGGCGCTTTCTGAATACAGTACGCGGCTGCTGGGTGCCTATGCCGAGCAGCCGTTCCTTATGGCTCCCATGGCTGGCGTGACCGACCCCGCCTACCGCATCATGTGCCGCCGCCGCGGTGCCCATCTTGCCTACAGCGAGATGGTGAGCGTGGCGGGTCTTGCCTATGCCAGCAATAAGACGTGGCGCCTGGTGCTACCGGCCGACGAGGAGCAGCAGATCTGCGTACAGCTCTTTGGTTCCAAGCCCGATCAGTTTGCGAGCGCCGTCGCCGCCGTTGAGGAGCGTGTTGGCGATCGCCTGTCGCTGATCGACATCAACATGGCCTGCCCGGCTCGCAAGGTCGTTACCAAGGGCGAGGGCTCGGCACTTATGCGCACGCCTGAGCTGGCCGAGCAGATTGTCGAGGCGGCGGTAGGCGCGGCGCACGTGCCCGTGACCGTAAAAATCCGCAAGGGCTTTTACGCCGAAGACCGCAATGCCGCGACGTTTGCCCAGATGCTCGAGGGGGCAGGGGCCGCTGCGGTGGCGGTACATGGTCGCTGTGCCACGCAGCTCTATACGGGCCAGGCCGATTGGTCAGTCGTCGATGAGGTGGCCGACGCCGTCGAGATTCCCGTTATCGGTTCGGGCGACGTGTTCTGCGCCGAGGATGCCGCGGAGCATCTGCGCAACTCCGGCGCCAGCGCCGTGTTCATCGCGCGCGGTATCTATGGCAATCCCTGGGTGTTCGGCGATGCCCGCGCCCTTGCGCTCGATGGCACGCCGGTACCGGTACGTAGCTCGGTCGAGCGCCTGGATGCCCTGCGCGAGCACCTGACGCTCACGCACGAGCTGTTGCCGCTCATGTCGCGTGCCCGTACGTACGCAAGCTGGTATCTAAAGGGGATGCCTCATGCTGCGGCCTGGCGCGCCCAAGTGGTGCGTTGCTCCACATACGAGGAGTTCATGGCATTGGTCGATGATATCGAGCGCGATGTGGTGGCCTGCGAGGCCGCACTTGCCGCCGGCGAGTCGGTGCCCGCTCATCCGCTGGAGGCCTAACGGTGGCCGTTACCGCGCTGTACGTGCATGTTCCGTTTTGCGCCCAAAAGTGCCGGTACTGCGACTTTGACTCTCGCAGTTTTGCTCCGTGCGACCTGAGCGCTGCACTCGATGCCTATTTTGTGCAGTTGTATGCGCGCCTCGATGCCTTTGGCGACGCAGGCGCGCTTGCACAGATCCGCACCGTCTATGTTGGCGGCGGCACGCCGTCGCTGGCGGGAGAGCGTCTGGTAGAACTTGCCCGACGTATCTCTGCGTGGTGCAAGCCCTTTGAGTTTACCTGCGAGGCCAATCCTGAGTCGTTGACTTCGCAGCTTGCTGCGGCGCTTGCCGGGGTGGGCGTCACGCGCATTTCTCTGGGAGTTCAGACCCTCGACAACGCCGAGCTTGCCGCGATTGGCCGCATCCACGATTCGCACCGCGCCCTTGCAGCCATCGCCGCAGTGAGGGACGCTGGGCTCGATGTGTCCTGCGACCTGATGTGCGGACTTCCCGGGCAGACCGCCGTAAGCTGGCAGCGCACGCTCGATGGCGTGTTGGCGGCGGCGCCGCATCACGTGTCGGTTTACCCGCTCACGCTCGAGGAGGGCACGCCGCTCTACCGCATGGCGTGTCACGACGAGTCGCTTGAGCCCGACGAGGATTTTCAGGCTGCATGCATGGACGCGGCGCGTGAGCGCCTGGGTGCGGCCGGCTATCACCCGTATGAGGTGGCAAGCTACGCGCTCGACGGCCATGAGTGTGCCCACAACATTGCCTATTGGACCGGACAGGGCTATCTGGGTTTGGGTCGCTCTGCCGCCGGCATGCTCGACGCCGAGGATTTCGATCGCTTGGCCGGGCTGTTTCCCGACGTGCCTGCTCGCGGCGATGCATATCGCGTGCGCTTGGTGCAACGCGACGATGCCGCGACGACGTTTGATGCCGAGTATCTGTCGCAGCGCGAGGCTACGGCCGAGGATTTGATGCTCGCCTGCCGCATGACGCGTGGCATTGGGCCCGATCTGTTGGTTCGCTCGGCAAACGTGATCGCTGCAGATGAGTTGGCGGCGGCCTGTGACCGTGCGCTCGAGTTTGGCCTTACCACCTGGGTGCCCGACGGCGTTGAGGGGCTTGCGGAGCGCGTCACCTCGAAAGACGTTATCGCAGGTCGTGCCCACGCTCGTTTAGCGCCCACCCACTTGGGCTGGCTCGATGGAAATGTGCTGTTCGAGCTGTTTTGGGGTCTAGCCTAGGCCGCTCGGGTAGAATTACCGCAATATATACGCTGCTGTGAGCAGGAGGTTGCCGCGCATGGCGACGATGAACGAAAAAGATTACTACGAGATTTTGGGTGTCTCCAAGGACGCCACCTCGCGTGATATACAGAAGGCCTTCCAGCAAAAGGCCCGCAAGCTCCATCCGGACGTCAACAAAGAACCGGATGCCGAGGAAAAGTTCAAAGAGGTTTCCGAGGCCTATGCCGTGCTTTCGGACGAGCAGAAGCGTGCGCGCTACGACGCCATGCGCTCGGGCAATCCCTTCGCCGGCGCTCCTACGGCTTCTCCCTATGGCGGCGGCTACGCCGGTAGCGCGGGCTATGGCAATCCCTTTGAGGGCGGCTTTCCCTTTGGTGGCGCCTGGGGCCAGCCGCGTCGCGGGCAGGCTGCCTACAATCCCGAGAACGGCGCCAACGTGGTCGTCGATATTAAGCTCGACGCCAAGGAGGCCAAGGGCGGTGCCCGCAAGACCGTCCGCTATACGCGCTTCGATACCTGTGGTCACTGCGGAGGCTCGGGTTCTGTCTCGTCCGAGCATGCACATACCTGTCCGAGCTGCGGTGGTCGCGGCCACATCGATGTCGACCTGTCCTTCCTGTTCGGTGCCGGCACGTTCCAGTCGGTCTGCCCCGAGTGCGGCGGTTCCGGTAAGGTCGTCGCCGACCCCTGCCCCGATTGCGGCGGCAGCGGGCGGACCCGTGTGACCTCCGAGCAGACGATTGAGTTTCCTGCCGGTACGCACGATGGCGACGAGGTCCGTATTAGCGGTATGGGTCACGCCGGCACCAACGGTGCCTCGGGTGGCGATCTGGTCGGTCGCGCCCATGTTGAGGCCGAGCGTCTGGAGGGCAAGGCCCGTACCGGTTTTTACCTGATGGGCATCGTGGCGCCGTTTTTGGTGCTGTCGGCCATCTCGGGCGTGTTCTCAGCCTTTGCCGTGATGTGCTTTATTCCGTTTGCCATGGGCTTGTTCATGGTGCTCTCGGACGGCGTGCTGCATCGCAGCCTGCTGTGGTGGAAGCGCGGCGCGATGCAGTTTGTCAACGGTTTTGCCAACGGATTTATGTTTGCGCTCGTGTCGGTTTGGTTTGCGAGCTGCTCGCAGCGTGCCATGCTTTCGCCCTACGCAATGCAATAACATCAAACCCTCTGTTTGCGGCCGGCCCAGCTTGGGTATAGGACGCACTGTGACAATAATGAAAGTCGGAAGGATTCGGTCGTGTCGGAAAATAGGGATTACTACGAGGTGCTTGGCGTCGACAAGGATGCCGACGCGCGGACGATTAAGCGCGCGTTTCTAAAGAAGGCCCGTACCGTACACCCGGACGTTTCGGACGACCCCGAGGCCGAGGCCAAGTTCAAAGAGCTCAACGAGGCATATTCCGTTCTTTCCGACGAGCAGAAGCGTGCTAACTACGACCGTTACGGCACTGCCGAAGGCCCTGGTGGTTCGGGCTACGTCGACATTAACGATATTTTTGGCGGCATGGGTATGGACGACCTCTTTTCGTCGTTCTTTGGTGGCGGTGCCGGCGGTGGCGCCCGAAATCGTCGTGAGCGTCGTCGCGGCCGCGATATGGCCATCTCCCTTTCGGTGACCCTTGAGGAGGCGGCACTCGGTTGCAAAAAGACAATCAGCTATGACCGCCTTGCTCCCTGCGAGGATTGCAACGGCACCGGTAGGGCCGAGGGCGCACAGGAAAAGCAGTGCAGCCGCTGCCACGGCACGGGCTATGTCACGACGGTCCAGCGCTCGTTCCTGGGCCAGGTTCAGTCCTCTTCGCCTTGCCCCGACTGCCATGGCGAGGGCACGGTCATCGATCATCCCTGCGAGACCTGCGACGGTCAGGGTCGTACGCCTTCGCACGAAAAGATCGACATCGATATTCCCGCCGGTGTTTCGACCGGTCGCCAGCTGCGCGTGAGTGGTTTTGGCGAGGCCGGCCTTCGCGGCGAGCCCTCGGGCGACCTGATCGTCAACGTGCGTGTCGCCGATCATGAGCGTTTTAAGCGTAATGGCGATGATCTGTACTTGGTGAGCGATATCTCGATTGCGCAGGCCGCGCTCGGCTGCGAGATCGAGGTCGAGGGCATTATGCCCGATGAGGTCGTCAAGGTGTGCGTCCCCGCCGGCACACAGTACGGTGACACCGTGAGCGTCAACAATTACGGCATGCCGCGTATCGGCGGTGGCGGTTCGCGTGGCCGTCTTATCGTTCAGATGCGCGTGGTCGTCCCCACGAACCTTTCCAACAAGCAGCGCGAGCTGCTTCGCGCCTTTGCCGACGAGATGGGCGATGACGTCGCATCCGGTAAGAAGTCTGTAACCGATCGCATCAAGAGCGCTCTCGACGACATCCTCGATTAAGGAGCCCGCGTGCTCGCACCTCATATCTCTGTCGTCAACCTCGGCTGCCGCGTCAACCGGGTTGAGTCCGACCGTATCACTGCCGATCTAATGCGCCTGGGCTTTGCGATGGTGGAGCCTCAGGATGCTGAGCTGATCGTCATTAACACCTGTGCCGTTACGGGCGAGGCCGAGGCCAAGACCCGTAAGGCCGTTCGCCATGCGCTGGCTTATCCAAACGAGCCCTATGTGGTCGTGACCGGATGCGTAGTCAATCTGCACCCCGAGGAGCTGCTGGAGCTTTCGGACCGCGTGATCGCCGAGCCGTCCAAGATCGATGTCGCCGAACGCGTCTGTGAGGTGCTGGGCGTTGAGTCCGATGACGTTCCCGCCTGCAGTGACGTCGAGGTGGTCGACGCGCTCGGTCGCTCGCGTCTGGGCGTGAAGATCCAGGACGGCTGCAACCATCGTTGCACCTATTGCATTGTATGGAAGGCCCGCGGCCCCGAGCGCTCCGTGCCGGTCGAGTCCGTACTCGAGCAGGTTCGCGAGGCCCAGGAGGCCGGCGTGCCCGAGGTAGTGCTGACGGGCGTGAACCTGGGCGCCTACGATGGCAAGAGCGCGACTGATGAACACGTCGAGATCGATGAGCTGCTCGAGGCGATCATGGAGCGCACGTCCATTCCGCATGTGCGCATTTCCTCGGTCGAGCCCATGGATATCTCCGAGTCCCTGCTTAAGGTCATGGCGCGCTATCCGAAGCGCATCGCCCCGTTTTTACACCTGCCCGTGCAGTCCGGCTGCACCAGGACACTGCATCGCATGGGCCGTCCCTATAGCGCCGAGGCCTTTGAGGAGACGGTGCACATGATTCGCACCAACTTGCCTCAGGCGTCTCTTTCATGTGATGTCATCGTCGGTTTTCCCGGCGAGACGGACGAGGAGTTTGAGGAGTCGCTGGCGCTGTGCCGCCGCGTGGGCTTTTCGCGTATGCATGTGTTTCGTTACAGCAAGCGTCCCGGTACCCTTGCTGCCGATATGCCCGACCAGGTGCCGCCCGAGGTTATGGCCGAGCGTAGCCGCCGCATGAGGGCCGCGGCGCAGGAACTCGCCATTGCCGACGCTCGCCGTCGCGTGGGAACCGTCGAGCGTGCCGTGCTTGAGTATGGCGACAACCTGACGCTCGGTTCGTTCCATCATGCCCGTCTTGATGATACCCGTGGACTCACAGCTCCGTGCCTGCTCGATGTTGCTATCATCGGAGTCGATGATTCCGGCTTGGTCCATGCACGCAGGGAGGTTCATGGAAGCCTCGAAGATTAGACTTACCGTTCCCGAGGGTATTGACCCCTCGCGTGTTTTGGGCGCCGGCGATGGCGTCCTTCGTGCGCTCGAGAGCTTGGTTCGCGCCCACGTGGTCGCCCGTGGCGACAGCATCGCCGTGAGCGGTGACCCGGACGAGGTCGAGCTCGTGGCGCGCTTTTTCGAGCATACTTTTCGTGAGGCGGCTGCCGGACGCACGCTGTCTGCCGACGATGTCTCTCGCTGCCTGGCCGTCTTGCGCGACGGTGAGCACGAGGCTACGTCGCTTCGCGATGACGTGCTGCTTTCGTATCGCGGTCGCGCCATTCGCCCCAAGACGCTCGGTCAAAAGCGCTATGTGGATGCCATCCGCTCACATACCATCACGTTTGGCCTGGGTCCTGCCGGTACCGGTAAGACCTATCTGGCCATGGCGCTCGCTGTTGCCGCACTCAAGCGTCACGAGGTGGGCCGTCTGATCTTGACGCGTCCGGTTGTCGAGGCGGGGGAGAACCTGGGCTTTTTGCCCGGCACCCTCGAGGAAAAGATCGATCCCTACATGCGTCCGCTCTACGATGCACTTTTTGACATGATGGATCGCGAGCGCACCGATGAGCTTATGGAGCGCGGCGTGATCGAGATCGCCCCGCTTGCCTACATGCGCGGCCGCACGCTGAGCGACGCCTTCGTGGTGCTCGACGAGGCCCAAAATACCACGCCCGAGCAGATGAAGATGTTTCTGACGCGCCTGGGCTTTAACTCCAAGTTTGTGATTACCGGCGACCTGAGCCAGCGTGACCTGGTGGGTCGTCGCGGCGGTCTTGCCGACGTTGAGCGGATTTTAGGCCGTGTCGACGATGTCGCATTTTCTCACCTCGAGCGTGCCGACGTGGTGCGCCATGCCTTGGTGGGGCGTATCGTCGAGGCATACGATGCTTATGATGATGTACGCGATAAGCGCGTGCACGACCGAAAGGAGTCCCGTTGAGTGTATTGATCAGCAACGATGCCGAGCTCGATACGCTGCTCGACGCGCGGGAGGTAGAGCACATCTGCGAGGTTGTGCTTGCCGCCGAGGGCGTTGAGCGTGAAGTCGAGATTTCCCTTTCGTATGTCGACGAGGACGAGATGCACGAGCTCAACCACGAGTGGCGCGGTATCGACCGCACCACCGATGTCCTCTCGTTTGAATGCGACTCGGCCTTTGACGAGGATATTCCCGCCGACGAGACGCTCGAGCTCGGCGATATCATCTTGGCCCCGCAGGTCATTGCCCGTCAGGCCCCCGGCTTTGGCAATAGCCCTGCCGACGAGTGTCGCCTGATGCTCGTTCATGGCATGCTGCACTTGCTGGGGTATGACCATATCGAGGATGACGAGGCCGAGGTCATGGAGGCCCGCGAGGACGCCATCCTGCGCGATCTGGCGCTCGAGCGCGGCGAGGACCCCAAGCTGGTCCACGTCGGCCCCATCACCAACCACGCCCACGACTAGGAGCCGTTTATGATTCCCGGATCGAACAAGGACCATCCGTCCTTCTTAAAGTCGTTCTCCTATGCCATGGAGGGCTTCGTCACCGCCGTCAAGACCGAGCGCAACATCAAGGTTATGCTCGCGGCAGGCGTGTGCACCGTCATTGCCGGCTGCATCGTGGGGCTCGATATTGCCGAATGGGCCACGGTTATCATCTGCTGTGGCCTGGTGATTCACGGCGAGCTGTGCAACACCGCCATGGAGGCGATCGTCGACCTGGCGACCCAGGAGCTCCATCCTCTGGCAAAGCGTGCGAAAGATATCGCCGCCGCCTCCGTATACGTACTTTCCATCACCGCCGCGATTGTGGGATTGCTGGTATTTGCCCACGCACTCGACTTTATTTAGAAAGGGATTTCCATGTCCGACACTATGCAGCCTATCGATGAAACTCTGGATGACGAGTCCCTGGATGCGGTGGATACCGAAGCGGCCGAGGCATACGAGGAGATCGAGGAGTTCGACCCGTTTGAGGGCATGAGCGACGAGGAACTCGACGCCCTGTGCGACGAGGACGATAGCCTCGTGGGCTTTGGCGACGTTGAGCCCGGTTTCCGCAGCGGCTTCGTGGCGCTTGTCGGCCGCCCCAACGCCGGCAAGTCCACGCTGCTCAACGCCTGCTATGGCAAAAAGGTCGCCATCACCTCGCCGGTGGCCCAGACGACCCGCCGCCGCATGCGCGCCGTCGTCAACCGTCCCGGCTACCAGCTGGTCTTTGTCGATACCCCGGGTATTCACAAGCCCAAGGACGGTCTGGGATCCGAGCTCAACAAGAGCGCGTTGTTCGAACTGAACGATGTCGACGTCGTCGCGTTTTTGATTGATGCCACCAAACCGATCGGTAGGGGAGACGCCTGGGTTGCCGAGCGCGTCAAGAATGCCCGTTCCAAGAAGGTCCTGGTGCTCACCAAGGCCGATGAGGCCGACCCCGCACAGGTCATGGAGCAGCTTAAGGCCGCCCACGAGCTCATGGAATATGACGACGAGATCGTGACGTCGTCCGTCAAGAACTTCAACGTCGATGCCTTCATCGAGACCGTTGCGCACTTTTTGCCCGAGGGTCCGCGTTGGTTCCCCGAGGATATGGGTACCGACGCTTCCGATGAGACCCTCGTTGCCGAGTTTGTGCGCGAGAAGGTTTTGCGCCGCACGCGTGATGAGATTCCGCACTCCGTTGGCGTAATCTGCGATGCGCTCGAGCAGACCAAGAAGGTGCTGTGCGTGCACGCCACCATTTACGTCGAGCGCGAGGGCCAAAAGGGCATCATCATCGGCAAGGGCGGCGAGATGATTAAGCATATCGGTATCGACGCCCGTCGCGATCTTGAGCGCATCTTTGGCACGCAGGTCTTTTTGGAGCTGGACGTGAAGGTCAAGGCCGGCTGGCGTGACGACGAGGCCCAGATTCGTCGCTTTGGCTACAACGCCGAGGACTAAGGGCGCGCGGCGCGCATGACAGGCTCCCGGACATATCGCACGAAGGTGCTCGTCCTCGATAAGACGAAGCTCAAAGAAACGGACCTGATCTTGACGATGCTTGACGAGCGGGGTCGGCAGGTTCGCGCCGTGGCAAAGGGCGCCCGCAAACCCGGTGGGCGCCTGGCGGCGCGCTGCGAGCTGTTCTGCACCGTCGATATGCTGCTCGCGCATGGACGGTCGCTCGACGTGGTTTCCCAGGCCGAGCTTATGGAGGCGCCGCTCGGCGCTGCGCCCGATTACGAGACGACCTGTGCCGCAAGCGCGATCGCCGAGGTCGCGCGCGTGTGCTCGTTTGAGGACGCCGAGGATCCATTTACCTTTGCCATCACGCAGCGAGCGCTTGCCCTGGTGGGCAGCGGGCTCGACACGGCGCATATGGATCTACTTGTGGCGGCATATGTCTTTAAGCTGCTGTCGCACGTTGGCTATCGACCCGATTTTTCGGCCTGCGTGCTGTGCGGAGACCCCATGCTGTCGTATTTTTCGCCCCGGGCGGGCGGGCTCATGTGCGGGTCGTGCGCGTCGAGCGTTCCGGGTGCCGAGCTGGTGTCGACCGGTGAGGTCGCGTGGCTGCGCGCCCTCATGTCCATGACCTTCGATGCACTCATGGCCGAGAGGATCGATCCCCATACCGCTGCCTTTTTATTGGGGCTTTCGCATGTTTGGGCTGCGACGCACACCGATCAGCGCCTCCGTGCGATGGAATTCATGTTGGGTCGGTGATGATGCGCAGGCGCGGGCCGCTTGTGGTAACATACCGACCTGTTGGTACCTCGACCTTGGATGCTCGCTCCACCGGCGGCTTCCCAGTCCGAGGCGTATAATGTCGCCCGCGGGCGACAAGAAACGAAAGGTGAAACAATGACTGTTTCCAAAGAGCGCAAGGCTGAGCTGACTGCCCAGTTCGGTAACACCCCGGTCGACACCGGCAACCCCAAGGTTCAGGTCGCCATCCTGTCCGAGCGCATCAAGGAGCTGACCGAGCACATGAAGTCCCACCAGAAGGACTTCCACACCCGTCGTGGCCTGCTCATGCTCGTCGGCCGCCGCCGTCGTCTTCTCTCCTACATCAAGAAGAACGACATCGTCGAGTACCGTGAGCTCATCAAGGCTCTGGGCATCCGCGACAACATCCAGTAAGGATTTGTACATGCTAAGAGCGTCCTGCGCAGCGGGGCGCTCTTTTTGTGTAAGGGCGTGAACAATCACGCTCTGAAGCGTGGCGGGGGCAGGGGGCCCGCGTCACATGAGAAGCCCGCAGGCAAGGGGCCTGTGGGGTAAAGGAGAACAATGACACTCGTATCCAAGACCTTTGAGCTGTACGGCAAGACCTACACCTTTGAGTCGGGCGAGCTTGCCAAGCAGGCCACTGGCGCCTGTCTGGTCAAGCAGGGCGACACCACGATGCTCGATACCGTGGTCGTCTCCAAGGAGCGCAAGAACTATGACTTCTTCCCGCTGACCGTCGACTTCAACGAGAAGATGTACGCTGCCGGCCGCATCCCGGGTGGCTACCTCAAGCGTGAGGGCCGTCCCAGCGAGAAGGCCACGCTCACCGCGCGCATGATCGACCGTCCGATTCGCCCGAGCTTCCCGGACGGCTTCCGCAACGAGGTACACATTGTCGCTACCTCGCTCGTCGCCGACCAGGTCAACCCCTTCGACGTCATCAACGTCATGGGTGCCTCCCTGGCCATGACGCTCGGCGGCGTGCCCTTCGAGGGCCCGCTTGCCTGCGTGCGCATCGGCCGTAACGTGGAGACCGGCGAGTTTATCGTCAACCCCACCTACGAGGAGCGCGAGAACTCCGATCTGGACCTGGAGCTGGGCGGATCCGCCGACTTCATCTCGATGGTCGAGGCCGGCGCCGAGGAGATCTCCGAGGACGACATGCTCGCCGCTATGAAGTTTGGCCAGGAGGCCCTTGCTGCTTTCTGCCAGGCTCAGGACGAGTTCGTCGCCGAGTGGGAGCAGGTCAACGGCCCCATCGTCAAGAAGGAGTACCCGCTCGACCAGCCCGTCGAGGAGGTCCAGGAGCGCATCTTCGCCCACTACGACGAGATGGCTGCCGCCCTTCGCGACGCCGACAAGCTCTCCCGTATCGGTAAGGTCGAGGCTCTGAAGGAGTCCATCCGCGCCGAGTTCACCGAGGAGGAGCAGGCCGCTTGGGAGCGCGAGATCCCCGTGGCGCTCAAGAAACTCGAGAAGAAGGCCATGCGCACCATGGTCGTCGAGACCGGCGAGCGCGTCGACGGCCGTGCCGCCGACGAGATCCGTCCCATCATGGTGAAGGACAACTACCTGCCGCTCGTTCACGGCTCTGGTCTGTTCCAGCGTGGCCAGACCCAGGTGCTTTCCGTCCTGTCGCTCGGTATGCTCAACGAGGGCCAGCGTCTGGATACCATCGAGCCCACTGAGGGCAAGCGCTACATGAACCACTACAACTTCCCGCCGTTCTGCACCGGCGAGACCGGCCGCATGGGCAGCCCCAAGCGCCGCGAGATCGGTCACGGAAACCTGGCCGAGCGCGCTCTGCTTCCGGTGCTTCCCGACGAGAACGAGTTCCCCTACGCCATCCGCGTTGTCTCCGAGGTCATGGAGTCCAACGGCTCCTCTTCGATGGCTTCGACCTGCGGCTCCACGCTCGCCCTTATGGACGGCGGCGTGCCCATTAAGCGCCCGGTCTCCGGTATCGCCATGGGCCTGATCCAGGAGGAGGGCAAGACCGTGGTCCTGTCCGACATCCAGGGTCTCGAGGACTTCCTGGGCGACATGGACTTTAAGGTCACCGGCACCACCGAGGGCATCACCGCCCTGCAGATGGACAACAAGGCCACCGGCCTCACCTTCGACATCCTGGCCCGCGCCCTGCAGCAGGCCAAGGAGGGTCGCGCCTTCATCCTGCAGAAGATGCTCGATGTGATCCCCGAGCCGCGCCACACCACGCGCAGCACCGCCCCGCGCATCGTCTCCATCCAGGTTCCGACCGACAAGATCCGCGACGTCATCGGTTCCGGCGGTAAGGTCATCCGCGGTATCCAGGACGAGACCGGCGCTTCGGTTGACATCCAGGAGGACGGCACCGTCTTTGTCGGCGGCACCGGCGAGTCCGTCGACCAAGCCGTCGAGCGCATTAAGCTCATCATCAAGGTTCCCGAGCCGGGCGAGGAGTACACCGGTCGCGTGGTCTCCATCCAGCCCTTCGGCGCCTTCGTCAACCTGCTGCCCGGTAAGGACGGCCTGCTGCACATTTCCCGCGTTGCCAAGGGCCGCGTGGAGAAGGTCGAGGACGTCCTCAATGTGGGCGACGAGGTCAAGGTCGTCGTCATCGAGGTCGACGACCGCGGCAAGATCTCTCTCGATCGTCTGGATAAGCCCGAGGCCCCGGCTCGCGTCGAGGGTGCCTCCGAGGGCGACGGCGAGCACTTCCAGCGCCGTGAGCGTCCGCGTCGCGAGCGCTCCGAGCGCAGCGACCGCCCGCGCCGTCCCGGCGACAACGGAGGCCGCAAGCCCCGCCGTCACCACGACGCCGAGTAATAGCCGCACATAAGCAGCTCAACAAGGGCGACTCCGGACAGGGGTCGCCCTTTTGCTATTCCCGGCGGGGTCCGCGGATAAAGTTTCCTGCTCTACAGTCCTGCTCACGACGGAGGCCACATTAAGTGGCCTCCTGTTTGTGCGGAACTCGCGATAAACTTTATCCGCGGACCCCGCCGGGAATAGCAAAAGGGCTGGTTGGTGCGGGTTTCGATTTTGTCAGACAGTCTATTCAGTTTTCTTTTTTCTGAATTGTCGATAGCCGTGCTCTTGGCATATCCCCAGTTAAAACCGACCAAAATAAACCTGTCCCTTTTTGGGAGGTCCGGGGCCAACGGGGGCCGGGGCGGGTTAAGTTTGTCGCGAGTTCCGCACGCAAAGGAAAGCACTTAATGTGCTTTCCGTCTTGCGCAGGACTGTAGAGCAGCAAACTTAACCCGCCCCGGCCCCCGATGGCCCCAGACCGGCGGGATAGACCGGTTCAGATGGGGCTTTGATGCATGGGTGGTCTGTTGTTGTGCAAATGGGTATCATATTTGGGTTATTGCATCGACTCTGTGATGCATGTTTGTACGTTCCCGGCGGTCGGTTTGCCAGAAGCGCCCCGTCGGTTGTTCCAGACCCGTTTCGAAGAAAGGAAACAACACTAACCTATGGCAGCTAAAAAATCATCTCCCTTGAAGATCATCCCGCTCGGCGGCCTTGACGGCATCGGCAAGAACATGACGGTCTTCGAGTGCGGCGACGACATGGTGCTCGTCGACGCCGGTCTCATGTTCCCGGATGACTCACAGCCCGGTATCGATCTGGTGCTTCCCGACTACACCTACGTTCTTGAGAACGAGGAGAAGCTCCGCGGTATCGTCGTCACCCACGGCCACGAGGACCACACCGGTTCGCTTCCGTATCTGCTGCAGGACCTCAACAATAAGGTGCCCATCTTCTCGAGCAAGCTGACGCTTGGCTTTATCGAGGGCAAGCTTTCTGAGTTCCGCATCCGCGCACCCAAGTTCCGCGAGGTCAAGGGCGGCAGCCATGTCAACCTCGGCGGCATCTCACTCGACTTCTTCTCGATGACGCACTCCATCCCCGGCGCTCTGGGCGTGTTCATCCGCACCAACCAGGGCACCGTTATGCACACCGGCGACTTTAAGCTTGACCAGACGCCCATCGATGGTGTCACGCCCGACTATGCCGCTATCAGCCGCTTTGCCAAGCAGGGCATCGACCTGCTGCTGTCCGACTCCACCAACGCCACTGTTCCCGGCTTTACCAAGTCCGAGGCCGAGGTCGGTCCCAACTTGCTGCACGCCATCAAGAACGCCCCGGGTCGTGTGTTCGTCGCGTCGTTCTCGAGTCACATTCATCGTTTGCAGCAGATCTGCGATGCTGCCCGCAAGTGCGGTCGTAAGGTCGTTGTGACCGGTCGCTCCATGCTCACGAACACCCGTGTGGCGCGCGAGCTGGGCTACCTCAACATTGACGATGCCGATATTATCGATGCCTTCGACATTGATAACCTGCCCGACGACAAGATCGTCGTCATGTGCACCGGTTCGCAGGGCGAGCCGCTGTCGGCCCTGTCCCGCATGGCCAATGGCGAGCACAAGACGCTCTCTATCCACGAGGGCGATACCGTCATCCTCTCGGCAACTCCCGTTCCCGGCAACGAGAAAGCCGTTCAGCAGGTCGTCAACAGCTTGGCCAAGCTCGGCTGCGACGTGTGGGATAAGAACCGCGCTCTTGTCCACGTCTCGGGCCATGGCAGCCAGGAGGAGCTTAAGCTCCTGATGGCCATGGCCAAGCCCACGTACTTTATGCCGGTTCACGGTGAGGCCGTGCATCTGCGCGCCCATGCCCAGCTGGCCCGCAAGATGGGCATCAAGGACGATCATATCTTTATCCTCGATAACGGCGACACGCTCGAGATGCGCGGTGGTATCGTCAAGCGTGGTACGCCCGTCGAGTCCGGCGTCGTCTACGTCGACGGCCTGCGTATCGGCGATACCGACCCCATCGTCCTGCGCGATCGCCAGAAGCTCGCCAACGACGGCATGGTCACGGCCGTTGCTATCGTCTCGCTCAAGCACAAGAAGATCGAGGCCATCGAGTTCTCGGGCCGCGGCGTCTCGTTTGCCATCGACGACCAGTTCTCTGAGGATGCCTCCGCGTCCATTATGAAGACGATCGAGAAGGGCAAGTTTAGCTTTACGAGCAGCGGCTCCGATGCCATTCGCAAGGCCGTGCGCGATTCGCTCTCCAACTTTATTTGGAGCCGTACGCGCACCCGTCCGATGATCATCCCGGTCGTCATGGAGGTTTAGTTTGGCGCGCGGATCTGCACAAAACGCCAAAGGCAATAAGGCCAATAACCAACCGGCATCTGCTAAGGGTGCCGGTTCCCATCTGCGTGCCAATAAGGGCCACGAGGCCGACTTCGACGATTTTGAGCCCTTGGTCGAGCCCTCGGCCAATCGCGATATCGCCGGCGTGGTCATTGCCGTTTTGGCGATTGCGTCCTTTATTGCCGTGATTTCGCCGGCGACCGCACCCGTTACGGCTGCGGTTGCCGGTTTCTACCACCTGGGCTTTGGTCTGGGCGCCTACGTGCTGCCGATCGTCATTTTGCTGTTTGCCGCCACGCTCTTTTTAGGCGAGGACTCGCCGCTCAACGTGCGCTCTGTTGCGGGCGGCGCCGTGGTCTTTATCGCCGTTGTCTCCATTCTTTCTCTGATGGTGCCGGGTACGAGCGACTCGTGTGACCTTATGTTCACGCCGCAAAATTTGTCCGCCTCGGGTGGCTACATCGGTGCGTTTATTGCGAGTGCGCTGCAGAATGCCCTGGGTAAGCCTATCGCGATGGTAGTCCTGTTGGGTCTTGCCGTCGTTGGTTTTGTCATCATCGGCTTTTCTGTGGGTGGCGTGCTGCGCTCTGCTCGCGACCGTGCGGCCGATTTTGCCGAGCGCCGTCGTGCCGACGTCAACGCGAGCCCGTGGGGTGACGACGAAGCCCTGTCGGTGCCCGGCGTTGCCCGTCCGCACCTGAGCATTCTTCGTCAAAAGGGCTCCGATGCTGCCGTGACCACGGTCATGGGCAACGATGTAGACCCGGTTTTGGACGATGACGACGAGGACGAGGATCCGTTTGTCGACGTGTCCGATGCCGTGGAAGCTGAGCGCGCTAAGACGACGCTGTTGCCGTGCCGCCATGCCAAGAAGGGCAAGGCTGCGCCTAATCTCAATACGAGTGAGCCTGACCCGTCTTGGTCCGATAGCGAGATTGAGCTCACCGAGGGCGATGACGAGGACGACGAGGCTCCGATTGAGACCGCAAAGACAACTTTGCTGCCGCGTCGCCATGCAAAGCGCGACCAGGTAACCGGTCAGCTTTCGATGGAAGACGACCCCGATAAGATCGACGAGTCCGAGCCGCCGTTTGCCGTGAATCCTGTCTCGGCAGCACCTCAGATTCCCGACTTCTTGAAGCATCCCAAGGTTGCCGATACGGCTGTCGCGGGCGCTGTCGAGGTGTCTACTTCTAGCGATGGGGGAGCTGACAATGCCCCCGCAGATAACGAGGGCGAAGAAGAGGACGGTCTTAAGCTTCCGCCGCTCGAAATCCTGCACGCCAACCCGCAGTCGGCATCCTCCGCGTCTTCTGACAAGGAACTTGAGCAGACTGCCGAGTCGCTTCAGTCCACGTTGCTTGAGTTTGGCCGCGGTGCCCGCGTGGTCGGCTGGATCGCCGGCCCCACGGTGACGACCTTTAAGCTGCAACCTGGCGAGGGCGAGCGCGTGAGCAAGATTTCGAGCCTCGAGGACGATATCGCGCTTTCGCTCGCTGCTCAGTCGGTGCGCATCTTTGCCCCGATCCCCGGTACCTCGCTTGTGGGTATCGAGATCCCCAATCGCAAGCGCCAGAACGTCAACCTGGGCGACGTACTTCCCTATGTGAAGGGCGGTCCGCTCGAGCTGGCCATCGGTCGCGATGCCGAGGGCACGCCGGTTGTCGCTGACCTCGCCAAGATGCCCCACCTGCTTATTGCCGGTACGACCGGTTCCGGTAAGTCGGTCATGATCAACTCCATCATCACGACCTTGCTCATGCGCGCCCTTCCCGAGGACGTTCGCCTGATCATGGTCGACCCCAAGCGCGTCGAGCTTGCGGGCTATAACGGTCTGCCGCATCTTTACGTGCCTGTAGTGACCGAGCCCAAGCAGGCCGCGAGCGCTCTGCAATGGGCCGTGTCCGAGATGGAGCGTCGCCTGAAGGTCTTCGAGCGCCTTAACGTGCGTAAGATCTCGACCTACAACGAAAAGCAGGCCGCCGGCGAGTTTGAGCATTACGATAACCCGCCGCAAAAGATGCCCTATCTGGTCATTATCATCGACGAGCTCTCGGACCTGATGATGGTCGCCGGTAAGGATGTCGAGGCCTCGATCGTACGTATTGCACAGCTGGGCCGTGCCGCCGGTATCCATCTTATCGTGGCCACGCAGCGCCCCAGCTCCAACGTGGTGACGGGCCTTATCAAGGCCAACATCACCAACCGCATCGCCTTTAACGTCGCCACGGGCATCGACTCGCGCGTCATCATCGACCAGATGGGTGCCGAAAAGCTCACCGGTTTGGGCGACATGCTGTTCTCCAAGGTCGACTGGGGCAAGCCTCGCCGTATTCAGGGCTGCTTTGTCTCGGACGATGAAATCAATGAGATTGTCGAGTTCGTCAAGTCGCAAAGCGAGCCCGACTACCACGAGGAGATCCTGTCTGCCGTGGCGCCCGCTTCCATGTCCATGGCGGGTGGCGGCGGCATTGTCCGTACCGGCGTTGCCGAGCCTCAGGACGACGACCCGCTTATCTGGGAAGCTGCTCATATTGTGGTGGAATCGCAGCTTGGCTCCACATCTGGCCTGCAACGTCGTCTGAAGGTTGGCTATGCGCGTGCCGGGCGTATTATGGACATGCTGGAAGAAAAGGGTGTCGTCGGCCCGCCCGACGGTTCCAAGCCGCGCGAGGTCCTGTTGGACGAGGAGGGGCTTGCCGCGCTGGAGTCTGTCGACGCCGAGATGGCACGTGAAGATCGTGAGTTTGGAGGATTCTGATGGCTGCACGCTTTGGTGACATGCTGCTCGAGCAGCGTCGCCGAATGGGCCTTTCCATTCAGCAGGTCGCCAACACCATCAAAATCAGGCCGCAGATCATCGAGTTTTTCGAGACCGGTAACTTTGCTTCGATGCCGCCGCGCGGCTATGCGCAGGGCATGATTTCGAGCTATGCTCGCTTTTTGGGCCTCAATCCGCGCGAGGTCGTCAATGCCTACTTTGACGACCTGATGGCATACGAACGCGAGACGTCCCAGCAGGGCGGTCGTTTTCAGGACGCCGCCGGCTACGTCAATTCGCGTTCCTCGGTCGATAACGGGCGCTTCCTGATGGTTCAGGGCGGTCGTTCGACCCGCTATGGACAGCGTCCTCAGCAGGCCGGTTATATTACCGAGACGGGTTCGGGCGAGGAGATTCGCTCACAGCGTGACCGGTTCCGCAGTACGCCGATGCCCGAGGACCGTGCGCTTCCCGCTGCCCGTGGCGTGGCGCGTGACCCTCGTGCCGGCTACGGCGACGGCGGCTATTCCGATCGCGGTTACCGTGGTGCCTCTATGGGACGCTCTCGCGGTGGCTATGCGGATGCCGATACCACGCAGGTGACGCCGCGTCTTCGCTCTCAATCACAGCCGTATGGCCAGCGCTCTTCGGCTCCGCGTTCGGGCCAGCGTGGCTATCAAGGCCGCGGTGAACTTGCGCCCCGCTCGGGTCAGCGCAGCCTTCAGGGCCAGGGTGGCTATCGCGGCCGTTCCGATAGCAATCGTGGTCGTATGCCTCAGGGAGGCGGCCGCAACAGTTCCAGTCGTGGACGCGGCGGATCACGTACTCCTCAAAACAACGGGCTCGATCCGCGTATCGTCTACGCCGGCATCGGTGCCGTGGTGTTGCTGCTGATTGTGCTCATCGTGGTGCTTCTGCGCGGCTGCGCATCTTCGGCGCCCGAGAACACGCCCGAGACGCCCGCTGCCACCAAGACGACGACCAAGAAGTCTTCTAAGAAGACCGAAACGGTCGACGAGGACGAAGACACCGATGAGGCTACGGATGAGTCGGCTGATTCGGACGCTACCAAGACGACGGCCAAGAAGGAAGAGAACGAGGTCACGAAGGTCAAAGTCTCCGTTGCCAAGGGAAAGACCGCGTGGATTGAGGTCAAGGTCGACGGCAAGTCGGTCTATGGCGCCCAGGCGACTGGCCCCTTTGAGCAGGAGTACACGCCCGAGTCCTCAATCGAGATCACCACGTCCAAGCCTTCCGATGTCACCGTTACCAAGAACGGTGAAAAGGTTCGTTACGATACCAAGACCTCGGGCGTGGCACGCGTGACGATCACCGTTCCCAAGAAGGAGACGTCTGATTCCGAGAATGGTGAAAGTTCTGATGGTACCGACACCACCGATGGTACCGATACCACCGACGGTACCGATGCCCAGTCCACGGATGGCGCCGATACCGCATCTGACGGTCAGACGCCTAGCGATTCTACCGACTATTCGTACGATAGCTATTAAGCCGCTCGTACGCGAAAGGAAACATCATGGCTAAAGATTCCAGCTTCGACGTCGTGTCCGAGGTCAACATGCAAGAGGTCGACAACGCCTTCCAGCAGACCACGCGCGAGATTTCCCAGCGCTATGACCTTAAGGATTCCGGCGCCACGATCGAGCTTTCGAAGGGCGACAAGCTCTTTACGATCAACGCCCCGGCCGACTTTGTCTCCAAACAGATTGTCGACGTGCTGAGCTCCAAGCTCATCAAGCGCGGCATCGACCTCAAGGCTGTCTCGTGGGATGCTCCGCAGGCGGCATCGGGTGGCACCGTGCGCATGCTCGGCCATATCGTCGAGGGTATCGACCAGGCGACCGCCAAGAAGATCAACAAGGACATCAAGGAGCAAAAGCTCAAGGTCAAGGTGACCATCGAGGCCGACAAGCTGCGTGTTTCCTCTGCTTCGAAGGACGCGTTGCAGACCGTGATCCAGTTCCTGCGCGACCAGGACTACGGCCAGCCGCTGCAGTTCACCAACTACCGCTAATATCAATCGAAAGGACTGCTCTCCAACATGGATACACCGTTGGGCTCCGTGCTCTACATCACCCTCGGGTGCGCTAAGAACGAGGTTGACACCGACCGCATGCGTTCTCTTTTGACCGCCGCGGGCTACGAGGAGGCATTCGACCCGCAGGATGCCGATATCGTCATCGTCAATACTTGCTCGTTCCTCGCCTCCGCAACGTCCGAGAGCATCGAGACCACGCTCGAGCTCGCCAACGAGGTTCAGGACGGCGTTCGTTCTTGCCCCATCGTCATGTGCGGCTGCGTGCCGTCGCGCTATGGCGATGACCTACCTGACGAGCTGCCCGAGGTCGCTGCCTTTGTGAAGGCCGACGAGGAGGACGGCATCGTGGCGGTCATCGATGGCGTGCTGGGTGTCGAGCGTGAGATTGCAGCCTATATCCCGCAGGTCAAACGTACCGTCGAGGGTGCTGTCGCGTACGTCAAGATTTCCGATGGCTGCAACCGCTTCTGCAGCTTCTGCATGATTCCCTACATCCGCGGCCGCTATCACTCGCGCAATGCCGAGAGCATCATCTCCGAGGTGCGCGACCTGGTTGCCGGCGGTGTGCGCGAGATCGTGCTGATCGGCCAGGACACGGGCATCTGGGGTACCGACTTTGCCGACGAGGACGTCGCCGATGGCTCGCCGCGCAATCTGGCGCAGCTGCTGCGTGCCGTCGCCGTGGCCGTGCGCCCGCACAACGTCTGGGTCCGCGTGCTCTATCTGCAGCCCGAGGGCATGACTGACGAACTCATCGAGACGATTCGCGATACGCCCGAGGTGCTGCCCTATATCGATATCCCCGTGCAGCACTGCGACGCGCGCATTCTCAAGGCCATGCGTCGCTCTGGTTCGCGCCAGGAGCTCGAGGATCTGTTCCGCGACCTTCGTGAGCGCATCCCCGGCATCGTGATTCGTTCCACGGCCATGGTCGGCTTCCCGACCGAGACCGACGACGAGTTCCGCGATCTTATCGACTTTATGGACACCGTCGGCTTTGACTACACGAGTGTCTTTGCCTACTCGCAGGAGGAGGGCAGCCTGGCCGCTAAGATGGAGAGCCAGGTCGACGAAGAGGTCAAGCTCGAGCGCGCCCAGGAGGCCATGGACCTGGCCGAGTCGCTCGGTTTTGCCGCCACCGCCGCACATGTGGGCGAGCGCGCCCAGGTAATCGTCGACGGTATCGAAGAGACCGAGGATGGCGCCGAGCTGATCGGCCATGCCTGGTTCCAGGCGCCCGATTCCGATGGCGCGGTGCATCTGGACGCCAGCGAGGCGTCCGTGGGCGATATTCTGACCGTCGAGTTTACCGATAGCTTCTGCTATGAGCTTATCGGTCATGTTGTGGAGTAGGAGAGCGTCGTGGCTAACGAGAGCAATAAGGAACTGACGAGTGTCTGGACGCCCGCCAACATCGTGACGTGCGTTCGCATCGTCTTTATCCCGGTGTTCATGATCGTGTCGGCGCTTTCTCACACGAGTGTTGCCGGTACGGATTGGAGCACCTTCGACGGCCCGCTCGCCGCCGTTGCCTTCATTCTGTATGTGATCTTGTCGTGCACCGATAAGGTCGACGGTTATCTGGCGCGCTCGCGCAACGAGATCACCGATTTCGGCAAGTTCTTGGATCCTATCGCCGATAAGCTGCTGGTGTTCTCGGCCCTGCTGCTGTTCTTGGATTTTGACGCGGTGACCGTGTGGTCCGTGTTCATTATCCTGTTCCGCGAGCTTCTGGTGAGCGCCCTACGCATGGTTGCGAGTGCGGCCGGCGTGGTCGTTGCGGCCGATAAGCTCGGCAAGTACAAGACGGCAACCACGATGGTCTCCATCTGCGGTTACCTGTGCGTTTTTGCTATGGCCGGCTTGCGCCTTGGCCCGGTGGCGCTGACGCTCGGCATCTACTCGGTGTCGCGCTTCCTGTACGCCGTTGCCGTTGTCCTGACCGTTATCTCGGGCGCCCAGTACTTCTGGAACTGCCGCAAGATCGTCTTTTCGGTCTAGGTCCTGGTGGGTATGACGGACTCTTTTGAGCAGATTTCCGCACATAACGAGGAGCTGGCGCGCGATATTGTCGAGCACGCGAGCGCTCGGGGCGTGACGGTTTCGACGGCTGAGTCGCTGACGGCGGGCATGATCGCATCGACGATTGCCGATATCCCGGGTGCCTCGGCGGTGCTGCGTGGCGGTGCGGTGACCTATTGCGATGAGATTAAGCATCGCGTTCTTGGTGTTGAGCAGGAGACGCTCGACCGCTATACCGCGGTGTCGCATCAGACCGCGCGCGAGATGGCGGTGGGTTCGCTGGAGCTGTACCAGAGCGATATTGCAGTGAGCGCAACGGGTTATGCCGGCCCCGGCGGTGGCACTGAGGACGATCCGGCGGGCACTTTCTATATTGGTTGGGCGCATCGTTCCGCCGATGGGGGCGTGCCGGTCGTGGACTCTGTGCGCTGCCACTATGAGGGCGACCGTTCGTGTGTTCGTGCCCATGCGGTCACGGAGGCATTGGGTCGCATTACCCTTGTGCTCAACTCTATGGAATAGACGTGTTTTAAGGGGCCTCCGAGCCCCTTAATTGTGGAGATAGGGACCTTAGGCTCATTTGGCGTTTGTGCTGGTTGTAGATGTATTTTTGCCTGCCTTGTTCATATTTGGTCCTTTGTGGTCAAGCATTTGGTCAGTGTTTGGTCGGCGTTTGGTTGGGTTTTGGAAAGACCGCCTGCATATGATTGGCCTGAACGGTTGACCACGAACAGCCGTTCGTTTATTATCGATGCAGGTTGTTAAGAGGAGGGCTATTCATGGCCAAGAATTCAGGTCCCGTACGTACCGTTCATGCTCGCACGACGGGTAAAGAGCGCGATGAGATGATCGCCACCACCAAGGCCGAGATCGAGAAGAAATTCGGCCAGGGTTCCATCATGAGGTACGGCGACGGTGGTCCCGAGCTCGAGGTCGAGGCCATTCCCACGGGCGCCCTGGCCCTCGATGCCGCGCTGGGTATCGGCGGCGTGCCGCGCGGCCGTATCGTCGAGATTTACGGTCCTGAGTCCTCCGGTAAGACGACGCTTTCGCTCGAGATCCTGGCCGAGGCCCAGGCAATGGGTGGCGTTGTGGCATTTATCGATGCCGAGCACGCGCTTGATCCCACGTATGCCGCGCGCATCGGCGTGGATATCGACGAGGTGCTCATTTCCCAGCCCGACACGGGCGAGCAGGCGCTCGAGATTGTTGACATGCTCGTGCGTTCCGGCGCCATCGATGCCATCGTCGTCGACTCCGTCGCCGCGCTGACCCCGCGTGCCGAGATCGAGGGAGAAATCGGCGATACTACGGTCGGTCTTCAGGCTCGCCTGATGAGCCAGGCGCTCCGCAAGCTCGCCGGCTCGCTGTCCAAGTCCAACACGACGTGCATCTTCATTAACCAGCTGCGTGAGAAGATCGGCGTCATGTTCGGCAACCCCGAGACTACGACGGGCGGCCGCGCCCTTAAGTTCTTCTCTTCGGTGCGTATCGACATTCGCCGTATCGACAGCATTAAGCTTAAGGACGAGGTTATCGGTAACCGCGTGCGCGCCAAGGTCGTTAAGAACAAGGTGGCAGCTCCGTTCCGTTCTGCTGAGTTCGACATCATGTACGGTACGGGCATCTCTAAGGAGGGCTCGATTCTGGACATGGCTGTCGAGTGCGGCATTTGCAAGAAGATGGGCTCCTGGTTTGCCTATGGCGAGGATAAGCTCGGCAACGGTCGCGAGGCCGCCAAGGCGTTCCTGCGCGAACACCCCGATTGTGCCGACGAGATTGAGCATAAGGTCCGCCTTGCCTGTGGACTTGAGTTTGATGACGATGCTCCGTCCGAGGTCGAGCTGACCGATCAGCCTGCGCCTGAGGAGTTTGACGAGCTTTACGCCATCGATGGTTCCGCCATGCTCGATGATGACGACGAGTAGCGGTTACGCTCATGTCGTATACGGTGACCGAGGCCACGGTCGTCTTTCCCGATAAGAAGGCGGCCTCCTCGTTCTCGAGCGGGTATGCGTCCAAAAAGCCTTGCGCACATATCGATTGTGAGCTTGAGGGCGGTTTTGAGCGGTCCATTTGGATTCCCGTGCGGGTCGCGCGGCTGTATGTCAAAAACCGCCCCGATCTTCCCTGTGATTGGGACAACTTTCGTGAAGCGGTGCAGCTCATTGAGCGTAAATGTGCACTTACCATGGTGACCGAGATGTTATCGCGCCGCGACCATGCGACGGGTGAGGTCCGTGACAAGCTGGCTCGCTACGGCTTTCACCAGCCTGCGATCGATTTCGCCGTCGAGCGCGCCACCGAGTATCGCTTTTTAGACGAGAGCCGCTTTTGCTCGTACTTTATCGAGGAGCGCAAGCGGCGCGGTTGGGGACAGCGCAAAATCGAGACCGAGCTCAAGCGCCGTCATGTCGTGCTCGATGACATTCCCGGTTATCCCGAGGATTATTTTGCCGTCGAAGACGATTTGGCGCGTGCGTCAGCCCTGCTCGCCAAGCGTCGTGTTCCAGAGACGCGCGGATTCGAAAAACTGATTCGGTTTTTGATGGGCAAAGGCTTCTCGTATCACATCGCCGCCGATGCCGTTAAGGCACGTCTCGATGCCGAACGCGAGGAATGTGCAGTTTAGGCGTATGCGCTTTGTGGCCCTGCCGTTCACCGCGTTTTAGCCGCCGTGCTGGGGCCATTTATTTGACAGTTGTTGTGGTTCAACGTACGATAAACACTGTCATTTGCTTTGTGATATGTGCTCATCTGTGATGAGTTTGTTTATATGTTTATCTGTATCCGACCCGCATAAGCTGCGCCCATATTACTCAAATGTCGCGAGCCGTTCGTAAGGACGGTTCGCTTTGTTGTGTAACGAATCCATAAAAAGGAGTGAGCATGCCTATCATCGCAGCGCTCGTTGGCATCGTTTTGGGTGCCATCGCCGCCATTGCCTACATGCGCACCGCCAAGCAGGGTAGTCTTCACGAGGCCGACGAAAAGATCCAGTCGGCACACGCACAGGCTGAGTCCCTGATCGGTGATGCAAAGCGTCAGGCCGAGACCCTCAAAAAAGAGGCTCTACTCGAGGCTAAAGAGGAGATCATCAAGAACAAGCAGGCCGCCGAGGCCGAGGACAAGCAGCGTAAGAACGAGATTCGTACGCTCGAGAACCGCGTGATGCAGCGCGAGGAATCCCTCGATCGCCGCAACGACGCTCTCGACAAGCGCGAGCATCAGCTGTCCAGCCAGGCCGGTCAGGTCGAGAAGCGCTCCCGTGAGCTCGAGGAGCTCTGCGCAAAGCAGACCTCCGAGCTCGAGCGTATCGCCGACCTTACCCGCGAGGACGCCCACAAGGAGCTCCTCGATAAGGTTCGCGGCGAGGTCACCCACGAGGCCGCCACGATCATTCGCGAGTCCGAGCAGCAGGTTCGCGCCGAGTGCCACAAGACCGCGCAGGAGATTCTGTCCCTGGCGATTCAGCGCTGCGCTGCCGACCACACTGCCGAGGTCACCGTTACCTCCGTGCACATTCCCTCTGATGACCTCAAGGGCCGTATCATCGGTCGCGAGGGTCGCAACATCCGGACCTTCGAGCAGGTTTCCGGTGTCAACCTCGTGATCGACGATACGCCCGAGACCGTCGTTCTTTCGAGCTTCGACCCGGTCCGTCGTGAGACCGCTCGTGTTGCCCTCGAGAACCTCATCGCCGACGGCCGCATTCACCCCGCCCGCATCGAGGAGATGTATCACAAGGCTGCCGACCTGGTTCAGCAGCGCGTGCGCGAGGCTGGCGAGCAGGCTGCCTTCGATACCGGCATTCACGACCTGCATCCCGAGATCGTCAAGACCCTTGGTGCCCTGCGCTACCGTACTTCGTTTGGTCAGAACGTGCTTCAGCACTCCCTAGAGGTCTCTGATCTGTGCGGCGTGATGGCTTCCGAGCTTGGCCTGGACGTTGTGACCGCCAAGCGCGCCGGCCTGCTGCACGACCTGGGCAAGGCAATTGACCACGACGTCGAGGGCCCGCATGCCGTCATCGGCGCCGAGCTTGCCCGTCGTTATGGCGAGAAGCCCGTTATCGTCCACGCTATCGAGGCTCACCATGCCGATGTCGACCCCAACACGGTGCTCGATGTCCTGGTACAGGCCGCCGATGCTGTCTCTGCCTCTCGCCCCGGTGCCCGTCGCGAGTCTGCCGAGAACTACATCAAGCGTCTTGAGAAGCTCGAGGAGATTGCCAACTCCCATGAAGGCGTCGAGCGTACCTATGCCATGCAGGCTGGTCGCGAGGTCCACGTCATGGTTCAGCCGGACAAGATCTCCGATGCCCAGTCCACGGTCCTGGCTCACGATATCGCCCATCAGATCGAGGAAGAGATGGAGTATCCCGGTCAGGTGCGCGTCGTCGTGATTCGCGAGAGCCGCGCTGTCGATATCGCTAAATAACATGAGCGACGCGAACGAGCTCATCTCATTTATCGCGTCGATGTCGGGGGAGGGCAACCTTCGCGTCGAGGAGAACCTTGGCGAGGGGTATGTCCGCCTCCGCGTTTCGGAGGCCGAGCGGCGCCAGGCAAAACACGACATTCAGCATGTCGAGGATATCGTCATCGAAATGCTCCGTAATGCTCGCGATGCCGGTGCCGACAAGGTCTATCTCGCCACGACCAAGGAAGATGGCGTCCGCACGCTTGTCTTTCTGGATAACGGTTTGGGCGTTCCACAGGATATGCAAGAGCGAATCTTCGATGCCCGCGTTACCTCCAAGCTCGAGAGCATGAAGATGGACCGTTGGGGCGTTCACGGTCGTGGCATGGCATTGTTTTCGATCAAGCAGAACACCGATGAGGCCCGTGTGGTCACGTCAGGTGTCGATCTTGGCTCGGCCTTTAAGGTGAGCGTTGCGGCCGACCGCCTCAGTGAGCGTGCCGATCAGTCCAGCTGGCCCCAAGCCGTCAAGGATGAGGATGGACGTTATGTCTGTGCTCGCGGTCCGCATAATATTATTCGCGCTGCTTGTGAGTTTGCGCTCGAGGAGTTGCGTGGTTGCGATGTCTATCTTGGTTCTCCGTCTGAGATTGCCGCGACCCTTTATGCTCAGGCGTCAAGTCGGCTCGATACGTCGCGTCTCCTGTTCATTGATGACGAGAGCGAGCTTCCAGTTGTCGATCGTTTAGGCCTTGCCTCTGATGCCGAGGACTTTATCCGTATCTGCTCGGGTTTGGGTCTTGAGATGTCCGAGCGCACGGCACATCGCATTTTGGTAGGGCAGATTAAGCCCGTTCGCGGTGTGACCGCGCGTCTGCTGCGCGAGCGTGATTCTTCCTCGCATGCGCCGGCTCCTGTCGATCTCGCGAAGGATCGTCGCGGGCTACGTATTGCCAAGGATGACATGGCACAGTTTTCGCGTGCTGTGGAGCGTGACTTTAATGACCTTGCCGCCCGGTACTATCTCAACCTTTGCGGCGACCCAAAGATTCGCGTTTCGCGTGATCGAATCACCGTGACCTTCGATCTTGCCAAAGAGGAATAGTGCCTTTACCGAGTCCACTCGGTACGATAAAGTTATTGCAGTTAAAACGTACTTTTAAACGCAGGAGTTTCTTCATGGATTGCCTGAAGGTATCAAGCAAATCATCGCCCGCGTCCGTTGCCGGCGCCATCGCCGGCATGGTCAAGGATGGTGTACCCGTCAACATCCAGTGTGTCGGCGCCGGTGCCGTCAACCAGGCCATTAAGGCCGTGGCTATCGCACGCGGTTTTTTGATTCCAACCGGTTTTGATATTTCCTGCGCGCCCGTGTTCTCCGACATCCTCATTAACGGGGAGTCGCGCACGGCCATCCGCCTTTCTATCTACGTTCACCAGATCAATCGAGCTGCTATGGATAACGTCGTCATGGATGATGTTAAGCCTGTGGCATAGCTTCTGCTTGCCTTGTTTCGCTCCCCATCGTTAGGACTTATGCACATGGACCAGCGTTCCGTACGCGATATTCTTGCCGGTAAAACCTACTTTATCCGCACCTTTGGCTGCCAGATGAATCAGCACGACTCCGAGCGTGTGAGCGGTCTGCTCGATTCGTATGGCTGCCTCATGGCGCTCGATCCCGAGCATGCCGATATCGTTGTCTTCATGACATGCTGCGTGCGCGAGGCCGCCGATACTCGCCTGTACGGTCAGTGCAATTCCTGCAAAAGCCTGCCGCCTTCGCCTTCGGGTAAGCGCGTGGTTGCCGTTGGTGGTTGCATCGCGCAGCGCGATGGCGAGGGCCTGCTCACCAACGTCGATAACGTCAATGTCATCTTTGGTACGCATTCTATCGCACATGTGGCCGAGCTCATTGCCGAGGCGTTCCTTGACGGCAAGCGTCATATCCGCACCAATGAGCATGAGGATACGGATGCCATGAGCATGCCGTGGCATCGCGAGACCCAGTATCACGCCTGGGTGCCCATCATGACGGGCTGCAATAATTTCTGCACCTATTGCATCGTGCCGTACGTGCGCGGTCGCGAAAAGAGTCGCCCCTTCGAGGAAATTGTCGACGAGGTGACCGGTTTGGTGCGCCAGGGCGTGCGTGAGATTACGCTGCTGGGCCAAAACGTTAACTCATATGGTCGCGATCTGTTTGGCAAGCCGCGTTTTGCCGATCTGCTGCGTGCCGTGGGCGATACGGGCGTGGAGCGCATCTTCTTTACGTCTTCGCATCCCAAGGATCTACTGCCCGAGACCATCGACGCTATGGCCGAGACGCCTGCCGTTATGCCGCAGCTGCACTTGGCCGTCCAGTCAGGTTCGACTCGGATCCTCAAAGAGATGAATCGCCGTTATACACGCGAGGACTATTTGGGCCTGGTCGATCGCATTCGCAACCGTATGCCCGATATCGCGCTCTCGACCGACATTATCGTTGGCTTCCCGGGCGAGACTGAAGAAGACTTTGAGCAGACGCTCTCGCTTGCCGAGACGGTCCGCTATGCCCAGGCCTATACCTTCATCTATTCCAAGCGCGCCGGTACCCCGGCCGCCGAGATTGACGATCCTACGCCGCATGAGGTTATTCTCGAGCGTTTCAACCGCCTGGTTAAGGTTATCGAGACCACGGCACACGAGTATAACCAGGGTGAGCTTCATACTGTGGTGCCGGCGCTCATTGAGGGAACGAGTAAAAAGAACGACGCGGTCCTGCTGGGCAAGAGCCCCAAGAATCAGACCGTGCATGCGCCTATCCCCGAGGGTTGCAGCATCGATCAGCTTGTTGGCAAGATCGTTGATGTTGACGTTGACGTTGCCAAGACCTGGTATTTGTCCGGCTCCGTTGTGGGCGAGCCGCGCTAATGGTTTCTCCCGGGGCAGGTCTTTCCGCCGTTGCGATCGTCGGTCCGACGGCGGTTGGTAAGAGTGATGTTGCCGACCGTTTGGCCGCTCGTCTTTCGTCCGAAGTGCTGTCGTGTGATGCGATGCAAATCTATCGCGGCATGGACATCGGTACCGCAAAGATGGCGCCCGATGAGTGTACGGCGCCGCTGCGTCTCGTCGACATTGTAGAGCCGGGTGTGGCATATTCTGCTGCGCTTTATCAGGCTGACGCTCGCGCGCATGTTGGACGTCTCCTTGGTTTGGGTTGCCTGCCGGTTTTTTGCGGAGGTACGGGGTTGTATCTCAAGGCCGCCCTCGATGAGATGGACTTTCCCTCGGGCGAACTTGAGGACGATCGCCGTGCGGGCTATCAGGAGCTTTCCGAGCGCATTGGCGAGGAAGAACTGCATGCCCTGCTTGCCGAGCGCGACCCAGAATCGGCTGCGGTCATCCATCCCCATAATGTTCGTCGCGTGATTCGCGCGCTCGAAATGCACGATGATGGTGTGTCCTACGCGCAGCAAAAGTTGCAGTTTAGTGTTCCGCGCGAGCATTATCATGCCCTATGGTTTGGTCTGACGCGTAATCGCGAGGTGCTCTACGAGCGCATTAACCTGCGTGTCGATATGATGTTTGAGCAGGGTCTTGTCAATGAGGTCCGCAGTCTTATGGGGCAGGGGCTGGGAGATGCCCTGACGTCGATGCAGGCAATTGGCTATAAAGAGATCATCGATGCTTTCAATGGCTTGATAAGCATGGATGAGGCTCGCGAACTCATCAAGATGCGTTCGCGTCGCTATGCCAAACGTCAGCTTTCGTGGTTTAAACGCGATGACCGCATCGTGTGGTTCGATATGGACGAGTTTACGATCGATGAGGTCGTTGAGGACATCCTGCATCGTATTGAGGCTGCCTAATGGCCCGTTTCCCCCTTGTTCCCACGGCACCCGAGCCCGAGCGTGCCATATTAGTTGGTGTTGAGTGGCGCGACAATGCATGGCCGCTCGATCGTTCGCTTGACGAGCTTGAGCGCCTGGCCCATACGGCTGGCGCCCAGTGCGTGGCGCGTTTGTCGCAGCGTCTGGTTAAGCCGTATCCAAAATCGTTTATCGGTTCCGGTAAGGTTGAAGAGCTGTGCGGCCTGGTGCATCGCATGGATGCCGATGTCGTAATTTTTGACGACGACCTGACGCCCTCACAGCAATCCTATTTGGAGAAAGCCGTGGGCGAGCCGGTAAAGATTATCGATCGTACGGCACTGATCCTTGATATCTTTGGCCTGCATGCTCAGACGCGTGAGGGACGCCTACAGGTACAGCTGGCGCAGCTTCAATATCTGTTGCCTCGTCTGCGTGGCATGTGGAGCCATCTTGCCAAGGAGCAGACGCGCGGCGGCATCGGTTCGCGCTTTGGCCAGGGTGAAAGCCAGCTCGAGGTTGACCGTCGCCTCATTCGCAATAAGATTGCCGCGCTTCGTCGTGAGCTCAAGCAGGTTGAACAGCGTCGCGATGTCCAGTCCAAGAGCCGCATTGAGTCACCGGCGTTTCGCGTCGCGTTAGCCGGTTATACCAATGCCGGTAAATCGACGTTGCTCAATCGCCTGACCGGCTCTACGGTACTTTCGCAGGACAAGCTGTTTGCTACGCTCGACCCGACGACGCGTTCGTATCGCCTGCCCGGCGGTCGCGGCATGACGATTACCGATACCGTTGGCTTTATTCAAAAGCTACCGCATGGTCTCGTTGATGCCTTTAAGTCCACGCTGTCTGAGGTTCTTGGTGCCGATCTGATCCTTAAAGTTGTGGATGCCTCTGACGAGGACTACGAGCGCCAGCTCGAGGCAGTCGATCGCGTTCTTGACGAGATCGGTGCCGGCGAGCGTTTGACGCTTACGGTGTTCAATAAAATCGATCTTCTCGATAGCGTTGATCGATTGAGCTTCCGTCGTCGCTATCCCGAGGCCGTGCTGTTCTCGGCCCAGACGGGCGAGGGACTTGACGATCTCGTCGACCGTATTGCTCGTGAGGCGGCTGCCACCGATGTGTTGCTCTCCGCTGATATCCCGTATCGCGAGGGCGCCCTCATCACGCTGGTGCATGAACAGGGAACCCTTTTGCACGAGGAATATCTTGAGGGCGGCGTTCGTATTGTTGCGAAGCTGCCGGCTCGTATCGCGCCGCGGCTCAAGCGTTATCGCACCGAGTAGACGAGCTCCAAAAAGCCCAGAATAATGGGCTGATGCAGTAGATAAAAGGGGAGTGCGTGACGTCCAAGGCTGGCGAGCGCCGGGATGGGATTGGCGTAGGCCCAGCTTGGGACGGTCTTATCGATTCCCTGCGCTATGTGTGCGGCGAAGTATCCTGCAAGATACATAAAGAAAAACGGGATGATGGGGTAGTAATCACCTGAAACAAACCCAGGGCTCGTAAATCCCAGCCACGCCAGGTAGGGGACAGGATAGATCGTTTTGGGGATACTCCAAGTGAGGGCGAACAACACAAGGCATAGGGACATGCCCCATCTCGCCGATATCTTCTTAAGGACGGGATCGGTCAACGCCACGATGCCGGTACATGCGGCCATGCAGTAGATGATGCCAAAATTAACCGAATCGTCTACTGAGACAAGTGTTGTTGCCAACCAGACGACGAGTGCTGCTAAGGCGTATTTGGCGGCACGTTTGATATTGTTGCGTGAGAGCGTGCACATCCAACCCGCGATAAACAGGAATACCCAGCTGATGCTGGCACGCCAGATGTCTTGAAAGACGGTCTGGGTAAACCAGGGCATATCCCAACCGTACAGGTAGGCGAGATCGTAGCAAGCGTGAAAACCTGCCATTGAAATCATCGTAAACCCGCGGACGGTATCAAAGATAGTGATGCGTTTTTGCATTACGAGAACCGGCGCATCAAGCCGACGACTTTGCCCAAGATAACGGGATTCGTTGCATAGATAGGCTCCATGGTGTCATTCTCGGGCTGCAGGCGTACGCGTCCCTGCTCCTTGTAGAACGTCTTGACGGTCGCTGAACCATCAATCATGGCCACGACAATTTCGCCGTTCATGGCACTCTTTTGTTCACGGACGATGATGTAATCGCCATTGAAGATGCCGACATTGATCATTGAGCTCCCATGCACCTCAAGGATAAAGGAACCCTGATCAGTGGCGATTTCGGTCGGGATAGTAAAAGTGTCTTCGATATTCTGCTCGGCCAGAATGGGAATCCCAGCCGCGACGCGACCAACGAGCGGTAGCGAGACCGTTCCGCGAGGTGCGGTGGGCTCGTCAGATTTAGAAATTGAGACAGAGGAACCGTCCTCGTTAAAGAGTTCCAGGGCGCGCGGTTTGGTGGCATCGCGCTTGAGTAGCCCGCGCGCCTCCAGAGCAGATAGATGGGCGTGCACGGTGCTGGGGGAGGAAAGGCCCACGGCAGAAGCCATCTCGCGCACGCTGGGCGGATAACCCTTCTCCTGCTGATATTCCTTGATGAAGTCGTAAATTTGCTGCTGACGCTTGGTAATTTTGCGAGCCATCAGGGCATCCTCTCTACCCGTGTCAAACAAATGTTCGAATTTTGCTTGACAGGAACAACTGTTCGAAGATAATAATAACCGAACATTCGTTCTCGCGCCAGATATTTTTGTCCGCGCGGCTTGATAAAACTGTTCTCAGCAAAACACGCGAGAGGAGAACATGATGAACGCAACGAATATGGTCCAGGGAAACCTCGCCTTTAAGCTCGTGACGCCTGCTGAACCCACTTTTACGGTTGTTCAGGGTGGCCGCTCCGGCTTTCAGCCTTTGACCGTAAAGCCTGCTCGCAATCAGCAGGCTGCAGTTGTGCCGGCCCGCGTTGCCCTGAAGGTTCCGACGATTGTCGCCGTTGCCGTTGCGCTAACGCTCTTCTTTGTCCTCGCTACGTCGGTCTTTAGCGCTCGTCACGCCGCGTATGCCGAGTCCGTTTCCAACGTTACCTACGAGACCATTCGCGTTCAGCCTGGTGATTCTCTTTGGTCGCTTGCCGAGGAATATCCAATCGAAGGCCTTTCCACGCAAGAGACTTCCGACATGATCCGTAACGTCAATCATCTGGAGCATGGTTCGCTCGCCGCCGGTGCGCATCTTAAGGTTCCTGCTCGTTCGTAATCATTATCGCGCTGCACATGGTACCCTTGTTATCGTTTAAGAGGAGGTACCATGCGCTGTCCCAAATGCGGCAAGGCACATACCCGCGTCGTTGATTCCCGTATGCAGGAGTCAAATAACACCATTAAGCGCCGTCGCGAATGTTGCTCGTGTAACTACCGCTTTACAACGTTCGAGCGATGCGAAGACCCAATTGAGGTCATTAAGTCGGACGGAACCAAGCAGCGGTTCGATCGCAATAAGCTGCTCGTCGGCTTGATGCGCGCCACCATCAAGCGTGATATCGACACTAAGAAGCTCAATGAGATTATCGACGATATCGAGGTCGAGCTGCGTTCTCGTACGCTGACGGCCGTCACGTCCCATGAGTTGGGTGACATGGTGCTCAAGCGCTTGGCCAAGATCGACAAGGTGGCGTACATCCGCTTTGCCTCGGTCTACCGCGATTTCAAAGACGTCGATGAGTTTCTGCAAGAGCTTGACAAGCTAAGGTGATTCCATGTCCAACATTACCGTCAACATAAAGCGTCTCGACCCCACCGTCGAGCTTCCCAAATACGCCCATCCCACCGATGCCGGTTTGGATCTGCGCTCCAACGAGGACTGCGTCCTGAGGCCCTTCGAACGTCGTCTGGTCTCTACTGGGCTGGCCATCGCCCTGCCCGACGGTTACGCCGGCTTCGTCCAGCCCCGCAGCGGCTTGGCCATCAAGCAGGGCCTGTCTATAGTCAATACGCCGGGCCTCATCGACGCCCACTATCGAGGAGAACTCAAGGTTATCCTCATCAACCTGGATCCCTCCAACAACATCAAAATCAACAAAGGCGACCGCATAGCCCAACTCGTCATCCAAGAAGTCCCCACCTTCAACCTCATGGAAGTAGAAGAACTAGACAAAACCGACCGAGGCAACGGAGGCTTCGGCTCCAGCGGCGTCGCCTAGGGCGCTCGTATCCCTCCCGCCCGGGGCTTACCTATATCATTCCATGCTCAAATATTCTCGCGTCGCTTCGCTCGCTGCGAAACTGCGCGTGGAACGATATGTGTGAGAGGCGGGCGGGCGGTTACTCGCTTGAAAACAAAAGTCTTTCTAGTAAGCCGATGCGATAAAGGGACGCCTCCTTTGTCGCATCGGCTTACTGTATTTATTTTTTCTGGTTCCCTTTTGCAGATTCTACTGGTGGGGAATCTGGTATAGCCGCTAGTACGTTAACGTAGCTTGCCTGTGGGAGGCCCCTATATATCGTCCCGCGCGCAGTTTCGCAGCGAAGCGAGAATGTTTGAGCACGGGATGATATATAGGGGCCTCCCACAGGCAAGCGGACATTAAGACACTAGCGGATATGCGCAGGTTTTCCGCCCCAGTAGAAGCGGCAGAAGGCTCGTTTGCGCTTTTGGGGCTTGCCTACTAGCTCCATGGTTGCGATGGCTATGTCTTCGGCTGCGTGGGGGCGGCGTAGTACTTCGCCATTGATGAGTAGGGCTTTGAGTGATTCGGGATGGTCGTGCAGGTGACGTAGGGTAACGATGAGCTCTCGTGCGGTGGTGACATGCATGCTGGCGCCCATGCCGGTGAGCATCGTGGTGTTGGCCTTTTCCTGGCCATAGGACTTGCCCAGCAGGATCATCGGCAGATGTGCGCATAGGCACTCGGTGACGGTGAGCCCGCCCGACTTGAGGATTGCCAGGTCGCAGCCGTGCATGAGGGCCGCCATGTCATCCACGTAGTCCAGAACTGTGACGTTTTCGAGCTTCATGGCGACGAAGAGCGTCTTCAGCCGGGTGGCATACTCCACGTCTTTACCGGGCAAAAAGACAAAGTGCATGTCCTCAAAGCCGCGTAAGAAGGGGAGCGTGTGGTCCATCGCGGCGCGGAAACGCACGTATGGTTGGGGCAAACTGGCGCCGGCCATCACCAATACGACGGTTTTGTCTATGGGGAGATTGAACTTGCTGAGCTCATCTTCGCGTTTGTAATCTGAATCGAAACCGGCTCGGATGGGGATGCCCGTTATGCGGATCTTTGACTCGGGAACCTTGCGCGGGCGCAGCGTTTCGGCCATAAACTCGTTGGCTACACAGAATAGGTCGGTGTCCTTGTGGGGCCAAAAGCCTTCGACTTCGTAATCGGTCGGCACACAGATGACCGGGTAATCGATACCCGTAATTACGCGGGCGCCCACGGCAACATTGGCTGCTGTGATGTGCGTTGCGACCACGGCTATAGGCCTGCGGCGACGAATATATTCGTTGAAGGCGGGGAACATAATACGCGACCATGCCGTGCCGCCACCCCAGAGAAGATGTCCCGTAAGCGTATATCGCCAGGTCAGGTCGTAAATGGGGCGTGTGGCTCCCGTAAAAGAAGCCGCGGTCTTATTGCCGTCGAATTTAATACGTCCAAAATCAAGGATATCGAGCACTTCAATTTCAATATCCTCAGGGATTCCCTTGGTGCCGCGGATAAGATCAAATGCTTGTGCAATCGCGTTGGCGGCGGCTTTGTGGCCCGATCCAACCGATGCGTGCACAATGGTTACTAGGGGTTTTTGTGCAGGTGAAACGGTCATTTGCTCCGGTTGGGGAGTGGCTTGCATGGGCAGGGGAGCGCTATTGCTCATCTGCGTTTGATCCATCGATAACTCCCCTTCAGCTTTGTTACGCGATTTATCATTGTAGTGCATGAGTGTCATGTTCACGTAAATTTGGGTATGAGCGCAAAGAACGTCAATGTATCGACGAGAGGATATTCCATGACTACCGATCAGCCGATTGATGTTGCGATTATCGGTGGCGGCCCTGCGGGCTATGCTGCGGCCATTTATGCGGCGCGCTCCAACCTAACGACGACCGTGATTGAACAGGGCATGTCGGGCGGACAGATCGCCACGACCAATGAAGTCGAGAACTATCCGGGCATTCCGCTCTTGAGTGGCGCCGAACTCGGCGAGCGTTTTCAGCAGCATGCAGAGGGCCTGGGAGCGCAGGTCGCATGGAGCATGGTTACGGGTATCGATTACGATGCCGATGCAGCGCTGTTTACGGTGCATCACGACATGGGCGATACGCTGGCCTCGAGCGTTATCGCTTGCATGGGTGCCACCCCGCGTCCGGCAGGTTTCGCTGGCGAGGATACCTATCGCGGTCGTGGCGTTTCATATTGCGCAACATGTGACGGCATGTTCTTCCGCGGCAAACAGGTCTTTGTAATCGGTGGTGGCAATTCGGCATGCGAAGAGGCACTGTTCCTGTCAGACATTGCCAGCAGTGTGACCATCGTGCTGCGCCGCGACCAGTTCCGTGCGCCTGATGGTGTTGTTCAGAAAGTACTCGAAAAGGACAATATTACAGTTAGGTACCAAACTAGTATTGTGGAGCTCTCGGGCGAAGCCATGCCAACGACGATCGCCTTTAAGGACAATTCATCCGGGGAAATTCATACCGAGTCATTTGAGCCCGGCTCTTTTGGCATCTTTGTCTATACCGGGACGCAACCCCATACCGAGCTTGTTGAGCATCTAGTCGATCTGGCGCCTGATGGCGGCATTCTAACTGATGAATCCATGGCGACCCGCACGCCAGGTCTATTTGCCGCTGGCGATATCCGTTCCAAGCGTTTACGCCAGGTTGTGACCGCGGTTTCTGACGGAGCCATAGCGGCAACCAGCGCATACGCATTTCTCCGTAGATAAGTACGATAATATATCTTATGTAAGGTTGCTATCTTTAAAACAAAGTGGTTGGACGGTGCATCAATGTGCTGTCCAACCACTTTTTACTTGCCGGCTATATGGTATGCAAAACTAGATAACCTAGAATACAATATAGCTAATGAACGGAGGATCCTTATGAACCACGCCAAACGCGTTATCCCGATGTCCGATACATCGGTCAGCATTAAGCCTGAGGATATTCAGCCCACTGTGCTGCCCGATGCATTTATTCAGTCCGATATCGTGCGCAAACTTAATACGTTGAGTCTGCCGCGCTATAACCAGTTGCCCAATGTGACGCTCTACCGCGACCAGGTTATTGAGTATGTTGCGCTGTGGATGGAGCCGCTGTCCATTTGCGTTGAGCAGCCTGTCATTACGCCATCGATGATCAATAACTACGTGAAGGTCGGCCTGGTGCCTGCTCCGGTCAAAAAGCAATATGGCCGCGAGCAGATTGCCCGCCTGATCGCTATCTGCATCTTTAAGCAGGTGCTACCTATTGCTGCGGTGCAGGCACTCTTTAACATTCAGCGTTTGAGCTACGATGCCCCGACGGCCTTTGATTATGTGGTCGATCAGCTCGAGGCATCGATTCGTTCGGCGTTTTCCGTCGAGCAGACGCCGGTTCCCGATACGGCGCATCAGGTAACGCGTGAGTCGCTGCTTGTGCGCAGCGCGGTTTCATCCTTTGTTTCGAAGGCTTACTTGATGAGCTATCTCAAGTTCAACGGGTTTAATAGCTAGCCGACGTATAAAACGGGCGGGACAAAGAGCCATCTGTCGCTTTGTCCCGCCCGTTTTTTTGCTTGGTTGGACTTTATTTGCCCGAAGCTACGCCCATGCCGTAGCCGATGATCAGGCCGTGCATCTCGGCGTAATAGGAATCCAGGCCGTTGCAGGGCATGATGATGGTCTTGGAGCCGGGCCAATGTTCGACTATGCGATCAGTAAGCGCCTGGGCTCCAGCTTCGTTCTCAACGTGATCGATGATGACCTCACCGCCCGTAAAGCCCTCGGCTTCCATAGTGTCGATGATCTTGTTGAGCATCTTCTTTTCGCCACGCGTGTGCCCGACGAGTTCGATTTTACCGGCCTCACTCGCCGTGCCCAAAATGCGGATATTGAGCTTGTTGGCAATGACGCCGGCTGCCTTAGGGATACGTCCGGCTTTGGCGAGGTTTTCGTAATTGCACAAACTGAAGAGGATTTTGCTGTTCTGTTCAAGGCTATCGAAGCATGCGCAAGCATCCTCGAATGAGACATTCGGATTGCTTGCAAGATAGCGGTCGAACAGCAAGAAAATGAGGTCCATTTTGCCGCCAGCTGCGCGTGAATTGACTAGATGAATCTGTCGGTCGGGCTCCTCGGCAAGAACCATATCGCGAGCCGTGGCTGCCGCGTTGTAGCTGCCCGACACGCCCTCAGAGATCGGCATGCAGATGGTCTTGTCTGCCAATTTGAAGAGCTCGGCCCACTCCCCTACGCTGGGACAAGCGCTCGAAGAAGCGTTCGTCTCCGCCTGAACAGCGCAGTTGAGCTCATGCACATCGAGCGAAAGGTCATCGACGAATTCACGCTCCCCCACTCGAATTTTGAGGGGCGCAAATGCAAAGGTGGTATGGGGCGCGGTCGGTTGCCAATCGCGGAGGTTGCAGCTTGAATCGGAGATAAGTGCCCAGCTCATAGAGGGTCCTTTCTAATCGTTCCCATTCAATTATAGCCATCTTGCAGACCGATTGGGCCGCTATCTAGTATTCAAAACTAGATAGCGGACTGCACTAAAGGCAAAAGAATGGACCCCATGACTCAAAGCCACGAGGTCCATATCCGTTTGCTTTATCTGAATACTTAGTAACGCACAAAGATATAGTTATTGTTCATGCCGGCGGCAACGGAGCTGATGATGACACCCGTGTTGTAGTCGGAAGCATGAATCATCTGACCACCACCGATGTAAATGCCGGTGTGGTACGAGTTGACCACAACGTCACCGGGCTGCGGATCGGACACACGCGTCCAGCCCATAAAGGTACCCGTGGTGCCCAGACGGCAATAGCGACCAGTGAGGCAATAGCTAACAAAACCAGAGCAGTCGAAGCTGTTCGGGCCAATTCCGCCCCAGGAATAAGCGCAACCAAGCTTACTGTATGCACGCGAGACAACAGAACCGCCATCAACAGACTGGCTCGGAGCAGAAGGCGTCGGAGCCGGAGCAGGCGTGGAGGGCTGCGGCGTCGGAGCAGGTGCCGGCGTAGGAGCCGGAGTGTTGCCGCCCTGGTTGTTGTTATTGCTGGTCTGGCCACCGTTGTTGGTGTTCTCGATCGTACCGGCGGTCTCGTTGCTCACCGTGGCCTTCTCGGCGGTGCTGGCGTTGATGCCGGCCTGCAGCGCGGCGTTGGCCTCGGCCTCGGCGGCAAGCTCGGCCTGCAGCTGAGAATCCAGAGAGTTTACAACGTTCTGGGCTTCAGCCTGTTGGGCGTTAAGCTCGTCGACCTTCTTTTGCGTTGCGGCGACGTTCTTTTCCTGCTCGGCCTGCTTATCGGTGAGCTGCTGCTTAAGCTCCTTGACCTCTTGAATGGTCTGAGCTTGCTTATCGGAAACTTTGCCGTAGTAGAACAGACGGTTGAGCATATCGCTCAGGTCGTCGACACCCGTCAGAACCTGAAGCAGGCTCAGACCGCCGGTTTTGTACTCGCCGGCGACATAGGTCGAGAGCTTAGCCTGACCATCGGCGATCTCCTGCTGCTTTTGCGTGATCTCGCCAGCAGTCTGATCGAGCGCCTGCGTCTGCGTTGCGAGCTCATCGTAAATCTGCTGGGTTTGGGTACCGATCTGCTCGAGCTTCGTACGAGCAGCGGCAAGGTCGGATGCGGTATCGGCGTAGGCAGGAGCCGCGAGGCCCAAGCCCAAAACACAAGCGAGGGTTGCCGTAGCAGCGCAGCGTGCCATGTTTTTGTGCGTGTTTGCTGTGCGCATGTAGCTTCCTTTCCAGTAACTAAGGGTAACGGCTAGTCCACCGTCACCAGGCTAAAGAGCTCCACATCGTCATCAGATGGCGTGAGCTTCTCGCGCGGGTTGAGAAACGCAAGCTCAAGGATACAACCGTAACCGACAAGCTTTGCGTCCATATCTCGCACCAGTTTACCTGTTGCCTCGACGGTTCCGCCCGTCGCGACCAAGTCGTCCAGAATCAACACGGTATCTTTAGAGCTGATAGCGTCGGCATGGATCTCAATGGAATCCGTTCCGTACTCGAGCTCGTAGCTCTGGCTTACAGTCTCGCGCGGTAGCTTGCCCGGTTTACGTGCGGGAACAAAGCCGGCGCCAAGGGCTACAGCCACCGGTACGCCAACCATAAAGCCGCGAGCCTCGGGACCCACGACCTTGGTGATTCCCATGCCGGCAAAGTGCTCGGCGAGGGAATCGGTCATGGCTTTGAGCGCCTCGGGATTGCCAAAGAGCGGCGTGATGTCTTTAAAGATGACTCCGGGCTCGGGATAGTCGGGGATGTCGACGATTTGAGATTCGAAGTCGTACATTTCAGGACCTTTCAATGGGTTGCCGGATAAGCGGCAGCGGTTATTTGGCCGCGGTGGCGGTGCCGGATTGCGAAGGGGGGACGACCTTGAGCGGCTTGACGAGAGAATCCTCGTGCGAAGCCGGCGCGGCTATCTCTTCGTTTTTGGCCTTGGTGGACTCGGAGCGAGTGATTTCCTCATCGAGTGCATCGATGTCGGCGTCCTCGACCACGGCGTTGAGCGACTCAAAAACGCGGTTCTTGAGCAGCGCAGTGTGCACACCTTCCGTCAGGTCGTGAAGCTTCTTAAACGCACGCTCGAGCTTGGCGTCGCGCTCGTCATCGGAGGTATCCATTCCGAGCATGCTCACGAGCACCTGCTCAAACATCGAGGACTCGCGGTTGGCGGAAGACACGTACTGACGCAGGTTGCGCGGCTCGATATGGAAGCGTGACAGCTCGGAGCAGTAGCGGATGATCGGAAAATCGCGGCCATCGACAAGCTCGCGATTCTGCGGACTCTTGATGATGCGAATGAGGTCGTTCTCGGCGAGCGAGCGGATAAATGAAATCTCGACGCCCAACATATCGGGAATGGTCTCGATGGGATGCAGCTTTTGCTTAGTCTCCTTGGGCTCCGTCTTGAGCGGAACATCGGATAGCAAGCCCACCTCGTAGGCGAGCGTTGACAGGTCCGTGGCGTTTTCCAAGCGCTGCTTAATCACGTTGAGCGGCATGTAGCGGGTCTTCTGCAAGTGCAGGATGACCTCCAGGCGATCAACGTCCTCCTTAGAGTACTGACGGTATCCCTTAGGCGTACGATGAGGGGTAATGAGCCCCTCATCCTCTAGAAATCTAATTTTTGAGTTCGAAAGATCGGGGTATGCGCCTCGAAGTAGGTTGACGACTTGGCCGATACTCAGATAGTTGCGTTCGGCCATTCCCTACTCACCGGTTTCGATGCGCTCCGGCGTGCTCTCGTGGTAGATGAGCGTAAACGTACCGATCTGGACGGAAGAACCGTCGTGCAGCGGGGCCGCGTTGACTATGGCACCGTCGACCCAAGTGCCATTGAGCGAGCCCAGGTCCTCGATGCGAGCTCCGAGGCCCTCGCGAATAATGCGCGCGTGGCTGCGCGAAACAGTCATGTCGTTGAGGAAGATGCCGTTCGCGGGATCGCGGCCGATGGTGGTCACGTCGTCCTCGAGCTCAAAAGCGGCACCCGTCTGCGGACCCTTGACGATGGACAGAACGGGGGCGGTGATGCGCACGTTAGCCATGAGGTCGGGAACGGTGACATCGCTTGAAGGCACGCGGAATACGCAGGTAGCGTCAGCAGTCTTATCATTCTCAGGCATATTGTTAACCATGTTGTCCATGACAACCCCTAACTTATCGCGGACGTGCCGCAAATAATGAACCGTACGTAATCATACCCCAACGAATTAGTCTTCGATTTCGGGGTTCAGAAAGTCGATGTCCTCGTCCTCGGGATGCGCGAGAGCCTGTTTAATGGCCGCTCCGCCCTTAATGGAATAGATGACAGCCGTGAGCATGGAGAAGATCACGCCGCCGTACACAAAGAAGATGCCGAGGGGCACCGAGCTTCCGTTGAGGCCCGGGAAGGCCGTAAGGGTTGAAGGTAAAAGATGCAGGCCGTCAACAACGGGGAACCCGAGCAGCATGAGCGAGAAGCCGGTCATGAGCAGCGCAGTGGCAATCTTTCCGGGAAAGACGACATCGATGGGGCGACGGTGATAATGACGAACGATAAGCGTGCCGATGCCCAGATAGATGTCGCGGCCAATAATGAGCACGCAGACCCAGATGGGCAGCTCTCCGCGAACCACCAGTCCAAGTACGCCGGTGAACAGCAGCGCACGGTCGCAAATGGGATCCATGACCTTGCCGAGCCACGAGACCGTCTTAGTCATGCGGGCGATCTGGCCGTCCATCCAGTCGGTGGAGGCGGCAACGGCGTAGATTGCGATGGCGATGACGCGGTTGTTATCCGTCACAAACAGGTACAGAAATACCAGGGTGAGGATCAGGCGCGTAAAGGTGATGAAATTGGAGATCGTAAAGATCTTATTCGACGGGTAATCGGAAGTGCCGATAAGCTCCTTTTTGATCTTCTTTTTGATGCCCACAGGACTCCCCCGCTGGTTAACGACAAAACTTTCGATACTATACCCGTTCCGGCGATGTCTATCCAGCCAAGCCATAGAGAGTCCAGACATGTGGAGGGCGTCGTAGGCGGCGGGAGATTTCGCATTCGTGTACATCAGTCTCCAAACATGTCGAAAAATGTCGATTTTGGAGGCTGATGTACAGGTTTTTGTTGCGCAGGCGTATCGAGCGGGACAGCCATTCTTCGTTGCTTTAATCAAATGAATCATGATGATTAATAACAAAAAAGGTCAGGCACTAAGTGCCTGACCTGCAAACTTCTGGTCGGGACGACTGGATTCGAACCAGCGACCCCTTGACCCCCAGTGGGGTCAGAATGACCCTGACCTGTGCTAATTTTGTTAAAACACGCGCAAATAGCGCAAGTAGCGCATTTCCGCGTATGTTAATTTTACCAGCTCAGCGCGGTTTGTCCAAATAGCATATTATCGGCTTCGAGGAGCGCGGTGCAGCCAATGACTTAATCAACGGGGGTGGGAGCCCCGAATCGTCGTCTCTCTGGGTTCCCGCAGGTGGGCCCTTCTGTTTCTAATCAACTGCGGATTCAGGAGCTATGTGGTCAATATAATACCGTTGAACCCGCATATCGATACCGTTCAGCCATTCGCCTCGCCCCCATCTTACGCATCTTCATCCGGTCTGTTACTTTTAATCTAACAATTCTTTGAGGAACGTAGGTGCTTCCAAATGTACTGTCGACTTCTTCTCAAACTAATCCTAAGAGACAAGGCCGTATGGATCTCTACGCTCGTTCTTGCTGTAGCCTTCTCCGTCCCCATTGCGTTCAATTCACCCATCTACGGGCCCTTCTTTATGAAGCAGGGCATGCAGGGCTTTGTCGACGCATTCAATACGCGCGCGCCCCAGGCCAGCGGCACAG
>DBGDEA010000018.1:0-44333 GCA_048342875.1 Collinsella sp.
GAAGTATGCCCTGCGCGACCTGCCCGAACTCAAGCAAGCCGTGTGCGATTACTATGAGCGTCGCTTTGGCGTTTCGGGCATTACGCCGTCTATGGTGCAGTCGTGCAACGGCACGCAGGAGGGCGTGGGCCATTTGGGCCTGGCCCTGCTCGATCCGGGTGACACCATTCTGGTTCCCGATCCGTGCTACCCGGTCTTTGAGGCGGGTGCCAAGATCGCCGATGCCAAGCTCGAATACTATTCGCTGGTTGCCGAGCATAATTACCTGCCCTATGTGGCGGGTATCGATCCCGAGGTGGCCGATCGTGCCAAGTATATGATCGTGTCGCTGCCCGCGAACCCGGTCGGCTCGGTGGGCACGCCCGAGATCTACGAGGAGATCATCACTTTCGCCCGCGAGCACGACCTGCTCATCGTTCACGACAACGCATACTCCGACATCGTGTTCGACGGCGAGCCGGGCGGCAGCTTCTTGCAGTATCCCGGCGCGCTCGAGGTGGGCGTTGAGTTCTTCTCGCTCTCCAAGTCGTTTAACGTCACCGGTGCGCGTATCGGCTTTTTGGTCGGTCGCGAGGATGTGGTCTCGGCCTTCGCCAAGCTGCGCAGCCAGATTGACTTTGGCATGTTCTTCCCGATCCAGAAGGCCGCCATCGCGTGCCTTAATGGCCCGCGCGATGAGGTCGAGGCGCAGCGTCTGAAGTACCAGGAGCGCCGCGATGCCCTGTGCGATGGTCTTGAGGGCCTGGGCTGGGAGCGTCCCAACGCGCATGGCTCTATGTTTGTGTGGGCCAAGCTTCCCGGTGGTCGCACCGATTCCATGGCGTTTTGTGAGGAGCTTATGGAGAAGGCCGGCGTTGTGGTGACGCCGGGCGCGAGCTTTGGTCCTTCGGGCGAGGGGCACGTGCGCATGGCGCTAGTCTTGCCGCCCGACCAGATCGCTTTGGCTGTCGAGGCCATTCGCGAGGCGGGCCTGTATTAGAAAGCTATTTCGGCTCGTCAATAGCTCGAAACCGATTTCGTGCAGTTATTTTACGAATTCTGCAAACAATTTCGGTAAGCGGTCGATTTTTGGCTGCGAATAGGAGCATAATCAAAGTCCCGATTGGATGTATTGGGATTACGGCAAGCCGCTCGGGTCGTTCCCGGGCGGCTTGTTTGTGGAGAGAGATGGGAGTTTCTAATGGTTAACGAGAAGAAGGTCGCTATTGTCGGCTGCGGTTTCGTCGGTTCGTCTTCGGCGTTCGCGCTCATGCAGAGTGGCCTGTTCTCCGAGATGGTCCTCATCGACGTGGACAAGAACCGCGCCGAGGGTGAGGCCCTGGACATCGCGCACGGCATGACGTTTGCCGAGCCGATGAAGATCTACGCCGGCGATTATTCCGATGTCGCCGACGCCGCCATGATCGTCGTCACCGCCGGCGCTGCCCAGAAGCCCGGTGAGACCCGCCTGGACCTGGTCAACAAGAACGTCAACATCTTTAAGTCCATTATCCCCGAGATTAAGAAGTCCGGCTTCGACGGCATTCTGCTAATCGTCTCCAACCCGGTCGACGTTCTGACCTATGCTGCCATCAAGATGTCCGGCCTACCCGAGGGCCATGTCATCGGCTCCGGCACCGTGCTCGACACCGGCCGTCTGCAGCAGATGCTTGGTGCCCACGTCGAGGTTGACCCGCGCGATGTCCAGGCCTATGTCATGGGTGAGCACGGCGACTCCGAGTTTGTCGCTTGGTCCAGCGCTCAGGTTGCTGGCGTTCCGCTGAACACCTTCTGCGAGCTTCACGGCCACCTGGAGCATGAGGCTGCCGAGAAGCGCATCGCCGAGGACGTCAAGAACTCCGCCTACACCATCATCGAGAAGAAGCACGCCACCTACTATGGCGTCGCCATGGCCGTCAAGCGCATCTGCACCGCCGTCATGCGCGATGAGCAGACCGTTCTGCCTGTCTCCTCGCTCATGGTGGGCGAGTATGGCCTGTCCGATCTTGCCATCTCCATGCCGACTGTCGTTGGCCGCGACGGCGTTGTCTGCCGCGTCCCCGTGCCGCTGAACGATGACGAGCAGCATGAGCTCACCGTCTCCGCCAAGGCCCTCAAGGACATCATCGACAGCGTCGATTTTTCCTGCTAAATCAAGCTCGCTAGAGCGAAAAGCTACAATGAAGGCGTCCGGGTCCACACGGCCCGGGCGCCTTTTTGGTGCAAAGTAACCTGACCCCAATGCACCATCCCAATGCACCATAGTTGATGGGAGGGCCATGTCGGATTCGCCTAATTTTTTGACCTATGCCCAGACGGCGTTTGATCCGTTTGAGGAGCGGCCGTTCTGCGCGGTGGATAGCCTGGTCTTTGCGTGGTTGTCCTATTTGCGTTTGCCAGGTGATATGGCGGAGCTGACGAACTGGCAGGGCCTAGACGTACGCGAGCTGCTGCGTGCCGAGTGCTACCGGGACATGATTGACGACTTGTGGGACCCGGAGGGGAGCAGGGCCTTGTTGGAGGCCGTGGCAGCAAGTCCTCGCTACCGTGGCGTGCACGTTTGCGGCTATCGTGCCGTGAGCGATGTGGTGGCGACGGAGCAGTTTGCAGCCATGGCGTTTCGGTTTCCGGCAGGGTTTAGCTATCTTTCCTTCCGGGGGACCGACAGCACGATTGTGGGCTGGAAAGAGGACTTTAACATGGCGTTCCGGTGTCCTGTGCCGGCCCAGGAATCCGCGGCACGTTATGTGGACGAGGCGGCGGATGCGATTGACGGGCCGCTTTTGTGCGGAGGTCATTCCAAGGGTGGAAACCTTGCGGTGTACGGTGCGGCGATGTGCTCCGATGTCGCCCGTGAGCGAATCGAACGGGCGTATTCCCATGATGGCCCGGGCTTCGTCGAGGAGTTTCTGAACGGCGACGCCTTTGCCGATCTTTCCGGTCGAATCGACAAGACGCTACCTCGGTCGTCGATCTTTGGCATGATGTTCGAGACACAGGAGGACTATGCCATCGTTGAGAGCACCGAGTTCAGCCTGCTGCAGCACAATCCCTTTAGCTGGGTGGTTGATGGTCGCGACTTCGTGTACTGTGAGCGCCTGTCCGCCGGTGCTCGATATGTTGATGGCTCCATTCGCGAGATGCTGCTTGCAGTGTCGCCTGGCGAGCGCGAGCGTTTTGTAGATGCGTTGTTCTCCGTGTTTGAGGCAACGGGTGCTGAGCGGTTTGCGGATATCGCTGGGAATCTGCGCGAGAGCCTGCCCGTGATGCTCCAGGCTGCGCAAGGCTTTGACATGGATACACGACGCTTTGTCTCGCAGACCATCGTGGCAATCCTTAAATGCGCACTGCTGCCCAAACGCCCTCAGATCGACATGCCCGCTGCCGGCAAGAGTTTGGCAGAACAGCTCGAGGCTTGGCAGTCCGAGCTCCTGCGCTAGCCATTGGCGCAAAGCAACCTGTCCCCGATGCGCCAATCTTCGATGCGCCTGGGGTGGGCTCGACCGCTATACTGGTTCGTGCCGAAATCGATCTAGAACGGAATGCCGTATATGAAAATCAATCATGCGATTCTGCATATCCTGGACTTTGACTCTGCCGTCAACGTCATGAGCCAGCGCGAGCTCGATATCGAGAGTCGTACCGTGCGCAACTTCGTGACCACGCACCTGCGCCGCGCCCGCACCTCGGCCGACAATAAACGCGCCACGTTTGCCGAGAACTCTGCGTTTGGCGGCGAGCTTAAGGGCTATTTCTTTGGCGAGCGCGAGTTCGTTAACCTGTCGCAGCAGATTGCGGAGTTTATTTCCTCCGAGCTCACCAAAGCCGAGAAAGCCGAGTCCACCGACGTGCTCGTGGCCGATTTTGACGACGATGAGGATGCCCGCTGGTTTGCCGTGATGCTGCTGGGCTCCAAGCAGGCTTTTATGCACGAAGTGGGCCGCGAGGAGGGGGAGGTGCGCAACGACATCGCGCGCCACTACGCCATTCTGCCGAACCCCTCGCAAAAGGTGCCGAGCTATGCCATCGTGCGCGCGAGTACCATGGAGATCGGCTACGTGGACAAGAAGCGCAAGATTGCCGGCGAGGACCGTATGCTTATCCCCGATGGCCTGCTGCAGTGCGACACGGGCGTATCGGGCAAGGAGGTCATCGACACCGTGACGCGTGTGGTCGAGGAAGTCGCCGAGGAGCACGGTGCCAACACGGCTGTAGCGCTCGCTAAGGTTAAGGCTGCCGTTGCCGAGAAGGTTGAGGATGACGAGGAACTGCCGCCTTGGGATATCGTCGACGAGGTCTTTGAGGACGAACCGGTTATCAAGGAGAGTGTGCGCGCCGCACTGACCGAGGAGAAGGTGCCTGAGCGTGTGCCCGTGGAGCGCAAACAGGTCGAACGCGCAGCGGTGCGCAATCATAAGATCCGTACTGACACGGGTATCGAGATCAGCTTCCCGGCCGAGATGGGTTCGAACTCCGAATACATCGAGTTTGTCAACGAGCCCAACGGCCTCATCTCCATCGAGCTCAAGAACATCGGAAGTATTGAGAATCGATAAGCTGTGCTTGGACGTTGCAGAAAAACAAAGGCCGAAGCCCTTCGGGACTTCGGCCTTTTTTGTTTTCGGCTTGGTTGCTGACATTGCGCCGCAGGTTGGGCATACGTCAGCGAAAGCGCGGTTTGTCAAAACCGCGTAACTATTAAAGCTGGCGCAGGCCCTCTTCCAGGCCGGTCTTGCTGTCGGTCTTCTCGTCGCGCATCTTGATGGCGCGGGCGGGGACACCGGCCACGACGGCGCCGGCGGGGACGTCCTCGACGCACACGGCGCCGGCGGCAACTACAGCACCCTTGCCCACGTGCACGCCTTCCAGGACCACGGCGTTTGCGCCGATCATGACATCGTCCTCGATGATGACGGGCGTGGCGCTGGCGGGCTCCACAACGCCTGCCAGCACGGTGCCGGCGCCGATGTGGCAGTTCTTGCCCACGGTGGCGCGACCGCCCAGCACGGCGCCCATATCGATCATGGAACCCTCGCCGATAACGGAGCCGATGTTGATGATGGCGCCCATCATGATGACGGCATGGTCGCCAATCTCGACGCGGTCGCGGATGATCGCGCCCGGCTCGATGCGGGCGTTGATGCCCTTAAGGTCGAGCATGGGGACGGCGGAGTTGCGGCAGTCATTCTCGACGTCGTAGTAATCGATGGAATCGGCGTTGGCGTCCAGGATGGCTTTGAGCTCGTCCCAGTCGCCAAAGACGGTCTTGCCGCGACGGCCGCCGTAGACATGTGCGTCGCCCCAAGCAACCTTCATGCCGGGTTTCTCGCGCACATACAGCTTGACAGGCGTCTTTTTAGGCGCGGTGGCGATGTAATTGATAATCTCCTGGGCATCCATCTCGGCTGCGTTGCTCATTCGCTATCTCTCCTTTGGGTGGATTCGGTTGATACCTGGTTAGGCAAACATGACCTGGTCGAACGTATAGAAGCCGGGTTCGCGGGCGACGAGCTTCTGCGCGGCTGCCAGGGCGCCGTTGACAAAGATCTGACGGCTCGTGGCGCGGTGGGTGAGCGTGACCTCCTCGTCCTGGCCAAAGAAACTCACTTCGTGGACGCCGGCGACAGTGCCACCGCGCAGCGAGTGCATGCCGATCTCCTTGGGATCGCGTGCTCCGCACATGCCCTCGCGGCCATAGACGGGGTGGTAGCCTGCCTCGGGCTCGGCTTCGACGACGGCGTCGAGCAACAACTTGGCAGTGCCGCTGGGGGCGTCGACCTTTTGGTTATGGTGCGTCTCGACGATTTCGCAGTCAAAGCCGGGCAGCTCGCGTGTAGCCTGCGCTACCAGATGGCGCAGGGCTGCGATACCGATGGAGTAATTGCCCGAGTGCATAACGCGGGTGTTCTGGCCCAGCTCACGCAGGCGGTCCATCTGCTCGGGGGTGTAGCCTGTGGTGCCTGAGACCAACGCCGCGCCCGTGCGCTCGACATAGGCGACGACAGCGTCGAAGGTCGCGACGTTCGAGAAGTCGATAATCACATCGGCAGCCGGTGCGTTCTCGAGCTCGCTCAAATCGAAGCCAATCTGGGCCACGATATCAAAAACGGGCTGCCCGGCGGCATCGACAATGCTTTCGGCGGTGGTGCGGATGAGCGAGCCCATGCGGCCCGTTCCCATAATGACGGTCTTAATCAAGCAGACCAGCTCCCTTCAGAGCATCGGTAAGTGCGGATCGCGTGTCGTCTGCCATGGGGCACAGCGGCATACGGTAGTTTGCCTCGATCATGCCCATCTGGGCGAGCGCTTCCTTAACGGGGATGGGGTTGACCTCGCTAAAGAGGGCATTGATGAGCGGCTGACCGGCAATCTGGATATCGCGGGCGCGCTCCACGTCGCCGTCCAAATAGGCGTGGCACATGTCGTGCACGAGCTGCGGCTGAACATCGGCCCACACGCTGATGGTGCCCGAGGCGCCCAGGCTCATGAGCGGCACGGTAAGCGCGTCCTCGCCCGAGTACATGCGGAAGTCGTCTGACAGCAGGTGAGCGATCTTGGCCGCGTAGGCGACGTCGCCCGAGGCTTCCTTAATACCCATGATGTTGGGATGTGCGGCCAGGCGCTCTACGTTGTGCTCGCTGATACCGCAGCCGCAACGACCGGGGATGTTGTACAGGATGCAGGGAATGTCCACGGCATCGGCTACGGTCTTAAAGTGCTGATAGATACCCTCTTCGTTAGACTTGTTGTAGTAGGGGGTAATGAGCAGCAGGCCGTCGGCTCCCAAGCCCTGGTAAGTAAGCGACTTGGTGAGCATGGTCTGCGTGGAGTTGGAGCCCGAGCCGGCGATGACGGGGACGCGTCCTGCAACTTGCTTGACCACCGCGGCGACAACGGAGTTGTCCTCGTCGTCGGTCATCGTGGCGCTCTCGCCGGTGGTGCCTAGGGTGAGGATGGCGTCGGTGCCGTTTTGCAGGTGGAAATCGATAAGGCGCCCAAGCGCGTCAAAGTCGACACTGCCGTCCTTTTTAAACGGCGTAACTAGGGCGACGGTTGAGCCCTCGAGATTGCGGATGTCCATGTTCTTCCCCTTCGCCTCTGCGATCTGGATGCGTTTGTTCCATTGAGCTGCGACTGCCAAGCGCTCGTCTTTGGCGCGACGGCGTGCACTTTCGGCGCGCGACTTGGCCAGCAGCTCTCGGCCGCACGGCAGCACGTCGAGCGTGGCAAAGTAATCGCCCGGGCGCTCGGCGCGGCGGATGAGGTCGGCCGCGCCATCGGGGCGCAGCAGGACCTCGGCCGAGCGCAGCCGTCCGTTGTAGTTGTAGCCCATGGAGTAGCCATGCGCACCGGTATCGTGGATTACAAGCAGGTCACCCATGTCGATATGCGGCAGCTCGCGATCGATAGCGAACTTGTCGTTGTTCTCGCATAGGTTGCCCGTGATGTCATAGGTGTTCGTGACGGACGCTGTGGCCTTGTCGGCGCCGCCCGGCTGACCCATTACCGTAATGTGGTGGTAGGCGCCATACATGGCAGGGCGAATCAAATCGACGGCGCTTGCATCGACACCGATATAGTCCTTGTAGATCTGCTTCTCGTGGATGGCCTTGGTGACCAGGCAGCCGTAGGGGCCCATCATAAAGCGGCCCATCTCGGTGCAGATCGCCACATCGCCCATGCCGGCGGGAACCAGGATCTCGTCGTATGCCGCGTGTACTCCCTCGCCGATGGCGCGAATGTCGTTGGTCTGCTGCTCGGGCAGGTAGGGGATGCCGACGCCGCCGGACAGATTGATGAAGGCGACGTGTGCGCCGGTCTCGCGCTCCAGGCGTACGGCAAGCTCAAAGAGGATGCGCGCGAGCTTGGGGTAGTAGTCGTTGGTGACAGTGTTGCTGGCAAGGAATGCGTGGATGCCAAAGTCCTCGGCGCCCTTGGCCTTGAGCATGCGGAAGGCCTCGAAGAGCTGCTCGGTGGTCATGCCATATTTGGAGTCGCCCGGGTTGTCCATGATGCCGTTGGAGAGCTGGAACAGGCCGCCTGGATTAAAGCGGCAGCTGACCGTCTTGGGGATGGGCCCCGCAACGCGCTCAAAGAACCCGATGTGGCTGATGTCGTCAAAGTTGACGATGGCACCCAGCTTGTCGGCGAGCTCAAAGTCGGCAGCCGGTGTGTCGTTGGACGAGAACATGATGTCGTGTCCCGTGATACCCAGTGAGCGGGCGATCATGAGCTCGGTATAGCTCGAGCAATCGCAGCCGCAGCCGCATTCGTTGAGAATGGAGATGAGCGCCGGGTTGGGGTTGGCCTTGACGGCAAAGTATTCCTTAAAGCCCGGGTTCCATGCAAAGGCGTCGCGCACTTCTTGCATGTTGCGGCGGATGCCCGCCTCGTCGTATAGATGAAACGGCGTGGGGAACTGCTCGACGATATGCTCGAGTGTCTCCTTGTCCACAAACGGCTGCTTGGCCGCATATGCCTCGTTGGGGGTCAATGCCATGTCCCGTAAACCTCGCTATCCAGACGGCGCCATCTGCGCATCGAATCCGCATAGCGTGGACCCAATGTCCGGATAGCGCTCCCGCATTGCTGCAGACAGTCCTGTGGGTGTTTCCCACAGGCCCACCAGGTTGTTCGTGCCCGAAAAGCCCAGTTCGGCGGGTTTCGCCTCCCCACGGGGTCAAAGCCTGCCGGCTCGCCCGCGGTTCTTCGTGCCCGCGCCTCTATCAAGTGGTAACGACCCTACCACGTTGCACTTTACCAAACAAGAGTATTCGTATATAACGTTTAAAAAATGCAGGGATATGCTGGAAACATGTGCGCCACAATCCTGTATCACAATAAGTTGCAACAGATGTGCCTCACGAAGGGATCCTCTATGACCGAGCTCCAAGAACTCCGTCGCTATCGCCGCGATCTCCATCGCATTCCGGAGCTCGATTTCGATCTTCCGCAAACCATTGCCTATATCGAGGGCGTGCTGGCACCGCTCACCTGCGAAGTGACCCATCCGTGCCCCAGCTGCGTCTGTGCTTTCTTCGACGCCGGCGTTGATGCCGCGCATGCCACGGCGATTCGCGCCGATATGGATGCGCTGCCCATCGCGGAAGCGACGGGAGCGGCCTTTGCCTCAACCCATCCCGGCAAGATGCACGCTTGCGGACATGACGGACACATGGCCATGGCGCTTGCCGCCGCGACGTATGTCGACCGTACGATTCGCGAGCATCCGGGCGCCATTAGGCGCAATGTTCTCTTTGTGTTCCAGCCGGCCGAGGAAACGACCGGTGGTGCCAAGACGGTATGCGAGAGCGGTGTGTTCGAGCGCTATGGGGCCGACCGCATTTTTGGCTTCCATGTGTGGCCCGATCTGCCCGCCGGCACGTTGGCGAGCTGCTCCGGTCCGTTGCTGGCGCGTTCGAGTGAGACACACATTCATATTCACGGGACGAGCATCCATATTGCTAAGACCTATGGCGTTCCGGTCGAGGAGTCGCACGATGCGGCGCTGGCGGCTGCCAAGTTCTTGGTTGCCGAGCGCGAACTGATGGACGAGCTGGGCACCGACGAACCCTGTATCGGCAAGTTTGGCCTGCTGCAGGCAGGCACCGTCTGCAATGCGGTGGCGGGGGAGGCCCATGTTGCCGGCAGCCTGCGTGTGTTTACAGACGACATGTTCGACCGGGCACGCGAGGGCGTGCGCCGCGTGCTGGACGATGCCTGCGCTGCAACGGGCTGCACGTACGATCTCGACTTTGCCGAGGGCTATCCGCCGGTCGACAACGACCCCGAGCTATTTGCCAGCGTCGCGCCTGCCTTGCCCGGGCTGCAGCTTATGGAGGAGCCGCTGTTAATTGCCGAGGATTTCGCGTTCTATCAGCGCCATTTGCCGGGCGTGTTTTTCCTGCTGGGCACGGGTATGCCAGAGGGCCAAGACAACCCGAGTGATTCGGATGGCTGCCCCGCCTATGCCACAAGCGCTCTGCATACCGATAGCATGCTCTTCGACGAGGAAATCCTACTCAAAGGCCTCGATGTCTATAAACGATTGCTTGTGATGGAGTGACGATGGAACGACGCCGACAGTCTGCCGTATATAGTCCGGGTGGATGCGGGTGCGGTTTGCTGCTGCTTCCGGTTATTGCTGTGAGCATTGGCGTGATGTTTGCGCTTGCCGGGCTTGCCGCGGCAGCACTTGTGCTGTTTATCACTGCCATCGGCGTGACGATTTGGCTTTATCGCAGTCGTGAACAGCGCCGCGCCGACGGTAAGACCAATGTAGGATGGATTGCCTTTTTGGTCATCGCCTACCTGCTGAGCATCAGCTATTTGGCCTTCTTTATCCTGTTGATGATCAGTGCCTTTACCGGGGAATCCGTCACGGTGGGTTGATCGCTGCCGGCAGACGGTCGCGCGCAGTGCGTTTGCTCGGCGTTTGGATAACTGCATTGGTCGTTTACCGCAGCCTTAGCTCTCAGCTAATGAATTCAAGTTTAATCCTTCCTACGATGTGCTGTGTACCGGCACGGTAGCCGGATCGTAGGAAGGATGAATAATGGCAAAAGAGGGAAAGAAGCCAATCGGTAAGATTGTCCTAGGCATCATCGTGGTGCTGGTTATTGTCGGTGCCGTGGGCTCTATGGGCGGCAACTCAACCGATTCGTCTGCGAGCGATTCGGCAAAACCTGCCGAGACGACACGGCAGGCTGAGGAGCAAAAAGAACCGCAAGAACCGTATACCATTGCTGACGAGGCTGAAGACACTTCCAATCAGTTTACCTATAAGATCACGGGCACCCTGACCAATAACACGGACAAGGAAAAGAGCTACATTCAGATTGAATATGTTCTGTATGATGCCGATGGCAACCAGGTTGGAACGGCTCTTGCAAACACCAATCATCTGAAGGCGGGCGGCTCCTGGAAGTTCGAGGCGCTGGGTACGGTGTCTCCCGACCAGGTTGCTAGCTGGGAGCGTTCGGACGTAAGCGGTTTCTAGCATGTTGCATGCACTGGGGGAGGTGAAGTCGTATGTCCGATAAAAAGCTGACCGAGGAGTTGCTCAATGAGCTTCTCGATGCGCCGAACATCGATGGCTATATCAGGGAGCACGACTTTGCCGCCCCGTCGCTTTCGGACTACCTGAAGCAGCTACTGCAGGAAAAGGGCTTGGAGCGCTCGCGCGTGGTCCGTATGGCTGATCTCAATGAGACCTTTGGCTATCAGATCTTTACCGGTGCGCGTCATCCGAGTCGCAATAAGGTGCTGCAGATTGCCTTTGCGATGGCGCTGACGCTCAAAGAGACCAACCGTGCGCTGACGGCTGCCGGGGTAAGCGTCCTTAACTGCAAGGACCGCCGCGATGCGATTATCATCTTTTGCATCGATCGCGGGTGCAGTCTCCAAAAGGTCAACGAGGAACTGTATCGCTTTGGCGAGGAGACGGTGAGTTAGCGGCTGATATCTGAGCCGGTAGAGCTGTCGAACAACGATGCAAACGAACGGGGCGCGGATGCCATGGGGTGTCTGCGCCCTGCGCTATGATGGAGGCTATGGATACTCAGAGCCCAACATATTCCGATGACGAGCTGACCGCAGCGCTTGCCGAGCACCTGGCGTCGCTCGATCGCGACGACAGCTATCGCGTGGAGCGTGTACTTAAGCGCTCGTCCGTTGAAGCAACCGAGCTCGTGTACTTTGAAGGAACCGGCGGTGGTTCGCTCGGCCCCTTTGTCCGTAAACGCATCGATGCTTCGGCTCAAATCGGCGGGGCATACGAGCGTCTGTTTGCCGCTCAGCGGGCAGGCAGGCGTTTTGAGCACCTGCCCAGAATCGTCGATTGTCGTCGTGTGGGCGACGAGCTCAACGTGGTTATGGAATACATCGAAGGGGAGACGCTCGGGGCGCTGGTGGACCGTCTGGGAGCCACCCCCGATTATGCGCGTGAATTGTATCCTGCCCTATGCGATGCCGTGGGCGAGCTCCACGCCGGTTTTGCAATAGCGGGGGAGACGTCGGCGCCGGTGATCCATCGCGACCTCAAGCCGTCGAATATCATCGTGACAGGTGCCAACTATACGCCTGATGACGGCCTGACATTTTCATCGCTGGTGATTATCGACTTGGGGATCGCGCGCGTATGGCGCGATGGCGCCGATGCCGACACCGTCAAGTTTGGCACGCGACCCTATGCGCCGCCCGAGCAGTATGGGTTTGGGCAGACGAGTGTGCGCAGCGACGTGTACGCGCTGGGCGCCCTGTTGTTCTTCTGCTTGACGGGAGTCGACCCTAAACCAGGGCTCGACATGCGCGAGCAATGCGAGGCGCGCGGTATTCCCACTCCACTTTCCGATGCCGTCTGCATGTCGATGGCGCTCGATCCGGCCAAGCGTTTTGCGAGTGCGGAAGCATTGGGACGGGCGACGCGCGCGGCATACGATCTGAGTCGCCCCGTGCGGCCTCCTGCGCCTGCGCCTGTCCGTACTCCAGACTCGGAGACAGTGTTGGCGTCCCAAGGGCTCCAGAAACCCGCAGGGCTTCCTGGCCCTGCCGCCTCCGCTGCATGCGGTCTGCTCTCTCGCGTTCCGGAGTCTCTGGGGCGCATTTGGAATACGCTCGTCTGCTTCTCGCTGCTTGTGTTCTTTGCCGGTAGCCACTTTGCCATCTTTCACCCCACGGGAGCAAACCAAAGCTACCCGACGTGGCTTCTCATAATCGAGTATTTTTTCTTTGTCGATGGCCTTATGGTGCTTATGCATTTTGCGCTGCTCGATAAGCGCCGTCTTCGTCGGCGATTCGCATTGCTCGACAGCTATCGCGGCAAGAAGCTCGCGAAGCTCTTGCTCAAGGCATTGGGTGTGCTGCTCCTATGCATGATCGTCATAGTCGCGGTTGCCAATGCGACCGGCGTCGTCGATACCTCCGCTACCTAAAAGAAAAGGGCCCCATTGGGGCCCTTTGCAGTTGCACTTAGATGCGGTTCATCTGAGCGGCGACTTTGTTGTACCAGTCCTGCCACGTGGGCGGGCAGTACTTTTTGGCCGCTGCCGGGGTAAGGGTGGAGCCGTAGTTGGCGCCCAGATAGGCAACGTGAGCGGAGATGCCCTCGCTCCAGCTGCCAAAGCTGCGCCAACCGCCGCCACGTGCACTCCAGCCCCAGGCGTTGTAAGAATTGGCGCAATAAGCACCCTTGGTGCTCTCGATGCAGGCGATGGCGGGGGACCAACGGGGGTCGACACCGGTATTCCAAGCGGCGACGGCAAAGTTATAGCCCTGGCCTGCCATGGGGGAGCCGGCGAGATAATTGTCGATGCGGCTCGTCCACTCATTAATGAACGAATCGTAATCGGAGCTACCGGTATTGGCGTTGTTCACCGTGGTGTCGATGGTGGTGTTGGCGTTGTTGGCCTGGCTGTTGGAGTTGTTGCCGCTTACGCCCTCGCCCGAGATCTTCTCGGCGGCAGCGGCCTTGTCGGCCTCGAGCTTTGCCAGCTCGGCAGCATTTTCCTGCTCGGCCTTCGCCTGCGCCTCACTGCGGAGCTGCTGTGCCTGGGCCAGCGCATCCTCGGCATTCTTTTGCTCGCCCTCGAGCTGAGACTTGGCCTGATCGAGTTCAGTCTTGTTCTGCTCGAGCTCGGTCTGCATCTTGTTAAGCTCTTCGATCTCGTCGACGCTCGAGCTTGTAATCTGGTTGGTGTATTTGCAGGTGGTGATAAAGTCACCCAAGCTCTGCGTGTTCACCAGGAAGCTCACGATGGGGCTGGTGCCCTTCTGGTACTTATACAGATCGCGCATGGCGGAGCTTGCCTTGGCCTGCTGCTCGGGTAGCTCGGCCTCAATCTTATCGATGTTCGCCTCATTGGAGTCGATCTGCTTTTGCAGATCCTCGAGCTTGGTGCGGGCGTCGTTGTAGGCGCTCGTAGCGTCCTCGATTTTTTTCTGGGCGGCGGAAAGCTGATCCTGCGTTGCCTGCGAGGCGGCATAGGCCGCGACGGGGGAGAGCATCGGCGTGGCCGTCAGCGCGACGGCGAGCGCGGCGTTCGTGATGATACGAGCCGGCTTCGGCGCGATGAGCGCTGCGGTGCGATGGTTCGAATGCTGCATCCAGTCCCTCTGCAATCAATCGTAGGTTATTGGTCGAGGTGTATTCTACTACTGCTTTCGACCTCAACTTGAACCTTAAAGGTTCTAAAGGGTCAAGTTGAACTTGAGGCTTTGGCCTTGACCTGCGGGAATGGTGAATTGTTGAGAAACCATAGAGTTCAACTTTAACGTTACGGCACCCTGCTGTAACTGAATTCTTGGCTGCAAAAGCTACCTCAACGTGGGGTTTTGCAACTATAGGGTTCCTTCGCGGCGAGCCTGCTCCACCTCTTGGAGCGCCTCAGCCGGCGTAAACGAACAGGTGCCGTCACCGAGCTTGACCATCTGTATGTCGTCACCGACATGGACTTCTCCGTCCTGCAGCACGACGCCAAAAATGCCCTCGTGGGGGAAGATGCAGTCGCCGGCGAGATAGTAGATGGCACAGCGGGTGTGGCAGACTTTGCCGATCTGGCTGATTTCGACGAGCACTTCGCTGCCAATCTTGAGCTGCGTGCCCAAGGGGAGTGAGAGCAGGTTGATGCCCTGGGTGGTGAAGTTCTCGCCAAAGTCACCCTCGTGCACATCGAGCTCGCGCGCCTGCGCCGTCTGGATAGACTCTGCAGCTAAAAAGGAGACCTGACGGTGCCAATGCCCGGCGTGCGCATCGGAGGCGAGGCCAAACTGCTCGATGACGGTGTCGTGCCCGTCGGCGACGGGTGACTTACGCGTGCCTTTGTGCTCCGACGTGTTGATCGAGACGATGCGGGCAAGCCCGTTGTAAGCATCGTTTGCGGTGCGTAGGGGAGCTGCCGTCTGGGCACGATCCGCAAGTTCGCGCTTTGCGGCGTCAATGATGGGGTTGTTGATCGGATGAGCCTGGGGCACAGTGTACCTTTCGGCGGGGCGGGCAACATGTTGAATCCTACAACAACGGTGGGTTCATTGCCCGTTGTCGTACACCGGTGATCGCCGCCTTCGTGCTGGATAATTACGCCGATTGCCATAGATACGGTGGAGCTTTGGGTGCCGGCGGCTCGGCACGCTAGAATAAATCAGTTGCACAAAGACCGCCCGTCGTGTGGGCAGTTCTAGATAGGAAGTTTCCATGGCATTGCAGTTTACAGAGCGCGAGTTTATCCCCGTGCTGCTCGGCGGCGACATCAACGCGTATTCGGTGGCGCGCGCTTTCTACGAGGAGTATCAGGTTAAGAGCCTGGTCTTTGGCAAGTACCAGACCGGCCCTGCGTATCGCAGCCAAATTATCGATTACACGCCCAACGTGGATATCGATACCATGCCGGTCATGATCGAGACCGTTAACGGCGTCGCACAGGCCAATCCTGATAAGAAGATTATTCTCATGGGCTGCGGCGACAACTACGTCGCGCTTGCCGCGCAGGCTCAGGACGCCGGCCAGCTTGCCTCGAACGCCATCGCACCCTACGCCCCCTACAGCATGCTCGAGCAGTGCCAGAAGAAGGAGATCTTCTACGAGCTGTGCGAGAAGCACGGTGTGCCCTATCCGCACACGTTTACCTTTACCATGGCGATGCTCAACGCTCAGGGTGAGGCTTCCGCTGAGGTGCTCGACCAGATCGACTTCCCCTTTCCGATGATTCTGAAGCCCTCTGACGGCATCATGTGGTGGGAGCACGAGTTCGAGGGTCAGAAGAAGGCCTACGAGATTGCCGATCGCGCCGAGCTGGAACAAGTCATTCGCGATGTGTACGCCAGCGGCTACACCGATGACCTCATCTTGCAGGACCGCGTGCCCGGCAACGACGAGTACATGCGCGTACTTACCAGTTATTCCGACCGCAACGGCAAGGTTCGCATGATGTGCCTGGGTCACGTGCTACTTGAGGAGCATCAGCCCCATGGTGTCGGCAACCACGCCTGCATCATCACTGAGCCCAACGACGAGCTCATGGATGGCGTGCGCAAGCTGCTTGAGGACCTTAAGTTTACGGGCTTCTCCAACTTCGACGTCAAGTACGACGAGCGCGATGGCTCGTTTAAGTTCTTCGACTTCAACACGCGTCAGGGACGCAGTAATTACTATGTCACTAATAGTGGCTTTAACGTTGCCAAATACGTGGTGGATGAGTACGTCTATAACCGCCCGTTTGAGCCGGAGTTTGTGACGGCGCAGGACGAGGCGCTGTGGATGGTCGTTCCTATGGGCGTCGTTGACAAGTATGTCAAGGACCCCGATCTGCGTGCGAAGGCGCATCGTCTGGCCAAGGAGGGTAAGGCTGCCGATCCTTCGTTTATGAAGGGTGATTTTGTCTTTAACCGCTGGTTGCGCATGTGGCACACCAAGCTGCGTCATTTTAAGTTGTTCAAGACGTATTACAAGTAGATGAGCGCGGCGCCCGCCCGGTTTGCATCGGGCGGGCGCGGGTATGATACGCGCAATTGCGTGGGCGTCACCAAGGAGGCGGCGATGGAAAAGCTGGGAGTTATCGGCGGCATGGGCGCCGAGGCCACGTCGTATTACTACGACCAGGTGGTACGTCATACGGCTGCTACCTGTGATCAGGAGCATATCGACATGGTGGTGCTTTCCAAGTCGACCATGCCCGACCGTACGCTGGCCATCAAGACCGGCGAGCATGCCGAGCTGCTGGCGACCATGAAGGAGTGCGCTCAGGCGCTCGAGTCGCTGGGCTGCGCGCACATAGCGATTCCCTGCAACACGTCACACTATTTCTACGATCAGATTCAGTCGTTTACGAAGGTGCCGATTATCCACATGCCGCGTGAGTCGGTGCGCTATGCCCTGGCGGGCGCGGTGATGGGGGAGTGCGAGTTCGATCCCAACCTGAGCATGCCGGCCGAGCCGGTGCGCAAGATCGGCATCGTGGGCACCGACGGTACCGTGGGCGCAGACGTCTATGGGCGCGAATGTGAGACCGCGGGCGTTGAGGTCGTCTATCCCAGCGAAAAGCGTCAGGCCGACGTGATGTCGCTCATCTACGACGATGTGAAGGCCGGGCGCGAGCCCGATATGGATAAGTTTGACCGCGTGATGTGGGAGTTCGCCCGTAGCGGCTGCGACCGCGTCATCCTGGCCTGCACGGAGCTTTCGGTGTTGCAGAAGTATCGCGAGATGCCCGAGATCACCCTCGATGCGATGGATGTCCTGGTACGCGAGTCCATCATTCGCAGCGGCGTCCCCTACCGCCTCTAGCTTCCGACCTGCCAAAAAGGGACAGGTTTATTTTGGTAGGTTTTATCTGGTGAAACAGTAAAGGCCTCGGCTCGTTTGGTGCGAGCCGAAGCCTTTTGCGTTGGGGCGGTTGCTGTCGGTGGTGAACTAGAACAGGAAGCCGATGACGATGAGGGCGATGCTGACGATGAGCACGGCGATGTCCAGGCCCTTGATGGGGTAGCGCTTGTACGAGCTGGCGCGCGTACGCAGATAGAAGCCGCGCTGTTCTGCCGCCAAGGCTGTGGCATCGGTCTTGCCCACACTCGAGATGAGCAGCGGCACGCACAGTGGCAGCATGAGCTTAAGCTTCTTGATGGGGTTCTTGGTGTCGTACTCGACGCCGCGTGCGGTCTGCGCCTCCATGATGGCGTTCATCTCCTGACCAAACACCGGCACAAAGCGCAGCGCCGTGGTAAAGGTGAAGGCATAGCGATACGGTACGTGCAGCACCTCGACGCAGGCGTTGGCAAGGTCGTTGAGCTTGGTCACCATGAGCATGAGGATGAGTGGTAACGCCACACCCAGCAGGCGCAGACAGGCCTTCGATCCCGTGATGAGGCCCGTGTCGGTGATAAAGCTCCACACCACGTTGCCATCGCGCATAAAGGCCAGCTGGAGCACCAGCATGATAAGCGCGAGCGGAATCAGCAACTTGAGCAGCGAGAACAGACGGTCGACGACGCCGGCATAGGCACCCAGTGCAAGGGTGAGTGCCAAAAAGCCCAGCAGTGCCACGTAGGTGTCGGACAAAAAGATGCCGACGATGATGGCGGCGGCGAGGCCCAGTTTGACGACGGGGTTCAGGCGATGCAGCAGCGTATCGCCCGGCATGTAGTCGATGACGTTAACCACGGTGGACCATCTCCTTGGTAATTCGAACGACATCGGTGACCTCGCTCACCTGCGCAAAAGCGGGCGAGACGGAAGATGCCAGACGGCGCGAGAGTTCAATAACCTGGGGAGGCTCCACGTAGGCACGCCGCATGAGTTCGATGTTCGAGAACAGCTCGTGCGTGCGGCCGCGGTCGAGGATGCGACCGTCGGCCATTACCACAATGCGCTCGGCAAAATCCGAGACGACTTCCATATCGTGGCAGACCATGATGACGGCGCAACCGCGCTCGGCCATGGTGCGTACCGTTTCCATCACGGTCATGCACTCGCGGTAGTCCAAGCCGCTCGTGGGCTCGTCGAGCACGACGATCTTGGGCTCAACCACTACGACGGAGGCAAGTGCCACCATTTGTCGCTGGCCACGCGAAAGCGAGAACGGTGCCTCGTCGGCGGGCAGACCAAAGCGGTCGATGACCAGCTGGGCGCGACGCAGAGCCTCGGCACGGTCCATGCCGCCCAGCTCCAAGCCAAAGGCGACCTCGTCGAGCACGGTATCCTTGCAGATCTGGCGGTCGGGGTTTTGGAAGAGCGTTGCGGCCTCGCGGGCGATACGGCTCGTGGGGACCGCGGCAGTATCCAGGCCCGTAACGCGCACGCTGCCCGAGGCGGGCTTAAGCAGGCCCGTGAGCAGCTTGGTGAGCGTGGTCTTGCCGGCACCGTTCTGGCCGACGATGCCCACGAGCTCGCCAGGATAGAGCGTCAGGCTAAGGTCGTGTACGGCGGCGCCGCCATTGGGATAGGCAAACTCAACATGGTCGAAGGTGAGTACGGGTTCGGCGTCCTTGGCATGAGGACGCAACGACGGTGCATGCGGGGAACCGGTGGGCGCCTGGGCTTCGATGGCCGCGTGTGCGGGGTCGACGATGCCCGAAATCAGGCGCTCAGCCTCATCGACATCCAAGCAGGGGGTACCGCTTACCAGGCCATCGGCCTCGAGGCTATTGAAGATACGCGTGACGCGAGGGCAGTCGACGCCGATGGCACGGAGCTCGTCGGTATGCGCGAAGACCTCGTGTGGCTCGCCCTGCAGCGCAATTTCGCCATGGTTGAGCACGAACACGCGGTTGCAGTACTCCGAGAGCAGAGCGACCTTTTGCTCAACGACGACGATGGTGATTCCAAGTACGCGGTTTGCCTCACGCAGCGTCTCGAAGACCAATGTGGAGCTGGCGGGGTCGAGTGCCGCGGTGGGCTCGTCGAGAACCAAGACGCGCGGACGCATGGCGAGGATGGCGGCGATGGCTACCTTTTGCTTCTGTCCGCCCGAGAGGGTTGCGATCTCGCGGTCGCGCAGGTCGCTGATGCCGACGGTCTCGAGCGTTTCGCTCACGCGCTGCTCGATCTGGTCGTGGGGAACGCCAAAGTTCTCGAGGCCAAAGAGCATCTCGTCCTCGACGATCGAAGCGACCATCTGCGTGTCGATATCCTGTAGCACACTGCCGACGATTTGCGACACGTCGGTGAGCGAGACTTCGCAGGTGTCGTGGCCGTCGACCATGACGGACCCAAAGAACGTGCCGGTGTAGTGGTGGGGCACGGCGCCCGACAGGCAGGCGGCAAGCGTGGACTTGCCGGCGCCCGAGGGCCCGATGATGCCGATGAAATCTCCCTTGTTCACGCTGAGCGAGATGTGGCTGAGCGCCTGCTCGGTCTGCGTGCCATAGGAGAACGAGACATCGTCGACGTTGATGATCGTTTCCATGGATACCTTTCGTAGTCATTGGGGACGTTCTTAAATGACCAGTCGTTTAAGAACGTCCCCAAAAGCTAGTCGTTTGGGACAGTCTTTGGTGGTGAAGCACGGAGACGGCTTTACGAGGGACCCCAGGTTGGCGCGAAAGAGGAGTGAAGCGTACTTGGGTACGCGAGCGACGAATGAACGCCAAGATGGGGTGGCTCGTAAAGTCGAACGGGTTAGTTGAGCTTCAGGGCCTTCTGGATGGGCAAGTAGAGGGCGCCGACCAGAATGGCGTTAAAGACGGCGGTCATGGCGACGACGGGCAGCATGGCGGCGGCGAGCTCGCCTACCACGCCGAGCATGGCCATCTTGATGACCATGAAGATGACGCCGGAGACAAAGGTGGTCAGGAAGGTTGCGACAATGGCGATCGCGGGCTTGACCTGACCGTTCTTGCCGGCGGCGTTGACGATGCCGGCCATTAGCATGGCGGCGATGCCTTCGGCGGCAAAATCGACGAAGGGCGAAGTGGTGGTGATCTGGATCACGGCAGCCGAGATGAGGCCAATGACGAGCGCCTGACCGATGTTGGGGCGAACGACCAGGATGGTGAGGCAGAAGGCCGAGATGATGAACTCGGGGCTGATCATGCCGCCCGAGATGCCCGAGATTGCCTTGCCGACGGTGAAGTTGAGGATGAAGCCGGCGGCGAGCAGGATGGCGAGCAGGACGAGGGCGCGGACATCGAGTTTGCCGCGGTCGGCGGTCTGGACGGTGCGGGGCTGGGCGGCGGTGGTGTTCTGAGACATGGTGAAAATCCTTTCGGAAGGGGAGTGCAAGAGAAAAGCGGAGGCGCGTGATGCGAATGCGATCGGGCTCGAGATAGAAAAAGGCCCCCGGTCGAAACCGGAGGCCTTCCAATCACCTAGAGCGCAAAAACAGGCGTGAGGGACTCACTGTCGACCGATCGTATTCGCATCACGCCACCACCAGTTGTTGAGAGACGTCATCGTGTCCTTCATATTGGTGACTCCTTTCGTGATGCCATGGCGCGGTCGCACCTAGTTGCTGTTGCGCTGCACTATAGCACAGCGAAGTGTGTGCGGGGAAATCTTTTTTGAAAAGATTTCAGGCGGGTTTCCCGTCGGTCAAAAGAGCGGGCTGAGCGGGCGAGGTGACTCATGTGCCCCGCCCGCTCAGCTAGGACATGAGGGTCTTAGGCCTTCTTGCGACGATAGATCACGTAGGCGCAGACACCGATGATGACGACGGCGCCAACGGCCATGGCGGCCATGTTGTTGCCCTCGGACTTCTCCTCGGTGACCTCTTCCTCTTCGGCCTCGGGTTCGGTCACGTCCTCATCGGAAAGGGCCTCGTCGGCGTAGGTGATGGATTCGACCAGGCAGTCGTTGTCGGCATCGTAGTCGCTCGGGACGAACTCCTCGGAGAAATCGCCCTCCTTGAGGTAGTCGCGCATCTCCTCGAGCATGGCCTTGCACTTAACATAGGTGTTCTTGGTTGCAGCCTTGCCGGCCTTGTTGGCCAGGGCGGTACGGGCCTCGGTGCCTTCTTCGGCCTGCATGGCCTCGTCGACGGTCAGGTTCTGCTCGATGAGTTCCTTCTGCAGGGCGTCGAGATAGGCGCGGACGCCGGTGGCGCAGTGGTCGCGGTTCTCATAGGCGAGCGTGTTGATGTCCATGAGGACGTAGTTGATGGAGTTCTTGGGCTCCTCGTTGTTCACGACGTCTTCCTCTTCGCAGTGATCGAAGGAGACATCCTGATCGCTGAAGTAGGGGCTGACCTCGGTGAGCAGTGCGGAGTAGAAGGGGATGGCGACGGAGAATTCGGCGTTGGAGAGCATCTCCCACTGAATGGTCGCGATCTCGGGGTCCATGCCCTGACGGATCTGGAAGGTGTGGATCTCGGTGTTGCGGTTGGAGCCGATGGCATAGGCGCCGTCGGTGTTGGCGTTGAGGCCGGCGACATTCTCGCCGCGAGCGGCGAAGGAACGAATCATCTCAAAGGTGTTCCAGTCGGACTTGCCGGGCTGGAAGAACAGCGGCTGCATCTCGTGGACCAGGGCGCCGGTCGTGGCGCGAGCCTCTTCGCGCTCGTCCTTGACGATCTCGTAGTCGGTGCCCTCGGCAAGCGGAGCCATGAAGTAATCACGACCCTGGATATAGCGCGACCACTGGTGCATACCGGCCTCGCTAATCTCCTCGCCGTAGGTCTTGGCGACGTCGAACTTGCCGTCGGTGTACTCGGCAAAGCCCTTCTCCTTAGGCATGGACTCGATGCCCTCGGAATGGAGACATTTCTCGGTGTCATCGAGGTCGACGTTATAGGTGAGGTTGCCGATGTTGGGGTTGAGCGAGGCGATGTCATCGGCGAGCTTCATAGCAATCCACTGATGGCCGGAAAGCGCGGCGAACAACCAGGTCTCGGTGCTGTCGGCGATGATGATCTGGTCGTTGGAGCAGACGCCCTGCTCGTCGATCAGGCTGCCGATGAGCTCGACGCCCTCGCGGGCCGTGGCGCTCTCGCCCAGGATGACGCTGGCATAGCTGTATTCGCCAATGCCAGTCTCCTCGGTGATGGGGTCGGCCTCTTCGGCCTTCTCGTTATAGGAGGTGCTCAGCGTGGCAGAGCAGGAGACACCCTTCTCGTTGATGCCTGCCTCGGAATATGCGTCGTAGCGATCTTCCCACTGCGAGGGGTTGTCGCGAACGAAGGTGTAGCGGTAGGTTGCGCCCTTGGACTTGTACTCAAAACCGGACTCGACCGAGGTGTACTCGTTGCCGTCCTTGTGTGCGGGCTCAATGCCAAAGTGCTTGACATAGCGCGGACCGAAGTCCTCGGAACGGCCGTAGTACGTGTTGCCATCTGCCGTGAGCTTGCTGCCCATGTAGATCTGGGTGCAGGCGAGTGCCGAAGTCGGCATGGCCATGATGGCCGCTGCTCCAAACGCAAGGCCGCAGCCGAGCTTCTTGAGCGTGTTGACAGGATGAGTAAACCTCATAATCCCTCCCAACTGTTGAAACCCCGCGAAACCGTACGGAGTTTCAGCTAATAAATACATCTACTAGCCTAAAGGAAGTGTAAAGAGTATTCACTCGACAACAGCTTTTACTCGATGAGCGTGTGGAAATATACGATGAACGGATAATAATACTCATTTTATGGCTTTAGTTAAATAAAGGCACCCTGCATTTACTGTAGCTGAATAAAGCATTAGACGGCGCTCAAAAAGAAAACTCTCCCGCTGTTTAGGATTTGCATAAACAGCGGGAGAGTCGATAACTGGATGAATATCATACCAATGTGGAATTACTTCTTTCGACGGTGGATCACGTTGATCGCATAGCCGACGAGCATGGCCAAGACGATGACGATAAAGCCAAGCAGGGGATTGTCGTTCATGGGGTCCTCCTATTTTCCGAGTGGGGAGAATTCGTCGACGATGAGGTCGAGGCATTGTGGAAGCGCGCGGGCTCCAAAGACGCCCGAATTACTGGAGATAATCTCGCCATCGAACTGCATGCCCAGTGACGGGGTGCAGGTGATCTTGGCTTCCTTGGTCTGGATGATCTTGAACTGCGGGCGCCCGAGTACCTTGCCGGCGGGGTCAAGCGCAGCGGTGATCACGGTAGGCAGCAGCTGCACGGTGCGCACGGGTTCGATGACCGCAATGTCGACCATGCCATCGTTCATGCGGCAGTCGGGGAACAGGTTGATGTCGTTTTGGATGACCGAGGTGTTGCCGGCCATGCAGCAAATGCCGTCGAGCTCCTCGACAATGCCGTCATGCTCAATGGTAAAGTGCGCTACCGTAGGGTTGGGCGTGGCGAGTGCAGAGAGGAAGTAGGCGATCTCGCCGATGTCGTTTTTGGTGGGGGCGGCCTTCATCATGATCTCGGCGTCGAAGCCCGAGCCGGCGATGATGATGAAGCTGTGGCGCTTCTCGTTGCCGTTCTCGTCGAGCCAAAAGAGCTCGCCCATGTCGACTTTGACCGTGCGACCGGCACGGCAGGCCTTGGCGAGCGCCGCCGCCTCGGGGGCATTGCCGATGTTGTTGAAGAACAGGCAGGCCGTACCGGAGGGGAAGACGAGCGTGGGGACACCGCATCCGCGCATCTGGTCGAGCACGTTGGAGACAGTGCCGTCGCCGCCCGAAACGACCACGCGGTCAAACTCGCGCACGTCTGCCACGGCGTCCTCGGGTTCCATGCCATCGCCGATAAAGCGCATCACGACCTCGTCGCCGCCCTGTGCAAGGGCGTGCGTGAATGCGAAGATTTCATCTGAGCTGGGGCCCGATGCCGGGTTGTGGATGATAAGGCAGCGCATACTTACGTTCCCGTTCTGTGACTAACCGAGTATAGTTGTAAGGCAATGCCGATATCCTACCCGTGTTTTTCGGGCCTAACCTTATTCGATGGGTTGATATGTACATTTCCACACATCAGGCTCTACTCGACTTTTGCCAGCGCGCCCGTGAGTTCGACGCGATTGCCGTCGATACCGAGTTTTTGCGCGAGCGCACGTTCCATCCGCGCCTGTGCCTGGTTCAGATTGCCACCCCTGCCGAGAGCGTCGCGGTCGATCCCCTGGTGATCGACGACCTATCGCCGCTGGCCGAGCTTATGGCCGACGAGAGCGTGACCAAGGTCTTTCACGCCTGCTCGCAGGATATGGAGGTCATGCTCCACACCGTGGGCGCGCTGCCGCGTCCGATTTTTGACACGCAGGTCGCCGCCGCCTTTTTGGGCGAGCGCCAGCAGATTTCCTACGGTGCGCTCGTGCAGACGTTTTGCGGCGTTTCGTTGCCTAAGACCGAGTCGCTGACCGACTGGTCGCGCCGCCCGCTGACCGATAAGCAGATTGAGTATGCGATCGACGACGTCAAGTACCTGATCGTCGCCTATACCGAGATGATGAGCCGCCTGCGCGAGCTGGGCCGTGTGGACTGGGTGCTCGACGAGCTGCGCCCGCTGGCCGATGGGTCGCACTATCGCGCCGATCGCCACGAGGCGTTCCGCAAGGTCAAACGCATCAACTCGTGCAGCCGTCACCAGCTGGGTATCGCGCGCGAGCTCGCCGCCTGGCGCGAGGACCGCGCCGAGCGCCGTAACATCCCGCGCAAGTGGGTCATGTCCGACGACACGCTGCTTGCGCTCGTTAAGCGCAATCCCGTGCGCGTTGAGGAGTTCCGTAGCATTCGCGGTACCGATCAGTTGGGGGAGCGCGACGTGGACGGTGCGCTCATGGCCATCAAGCGTGGCGCAAGCTGCCCGCACGATCGCCTGCCGCTCTTGGTACGCGGGCATCGCCAGATCTCTCCGGAGCTGGAGAGCGTGACGGATCTCATGTACGCGCTCATCCGTCTGGTTGCCGAGCGCTCGGGCGTGGCGACCTCGGTCATTGCCTCGCGCGATGACCTGGCCGACTATATCGAGCATCCCGAGCAAAGCCCCCTGCGCGAAGGCTGGCGCTTTGAGCTTGTGGGCTCGCGCCTGGACGATCTGCTTTCCGGCAATATGGGGTTGACGGTGAAGGACGGAAAAATCGAATTGCTGTAAGGAAGCCTAGCCGTTTGAGTGGGTAAAATGCCTCCAACGTGTAACTCGATTCGGAGGAATTCGCATGCCTTATTACTATGGATACGGCTTTGGCATCGACCCGCTGTACCTGCTGGTTGTTCTTGTCTGCACGGTGCTTGGCCTTGCCGCACAGAACTACATCAACTCGACATACAAAACCTGGTCCAAGGTTCGCTCGGACGGCGACACGGGCGCCACGGTCGCTCGCCGCATGCTCGACGCCAACGGCTGCAACGCCGTGGGTATCAAGGGTGTCGCCGGCGAGCTCACCGACCATTACAACCCGCAGGACAATAACCTGTATCTCTCGGATGCCAACCGTTCGGGCGGGTCGGTCGCAAGCGTTGCCGTCGCCTGCCACGAGGCGGGCCATGCCGCCCAGCGTCAAAGCGGTTACGCCATGATGAAAGTGCGTACCGCCCTGGTTCCGGTTGTCAACTTTACCCAGAACACTTGGACCATCGTGTTGCTCTTGGGCCTGTTTATGAACATTGCCGGGCTCACATCCCTCGCACTGATCTTCTTCTCGTTTAGCGTGCTGTTCCAACTGGTTACGCTGCCGGTCGAGATTGATGCCAGCCGCCGCGCCGTGGCGTACATCGAGCAGTCGGGCATGAGCTCCAAGCAGGTCAATGGTGCCAAGAAGGTCCTGACGGCAGCCGCGCTTACCTATGTTGCTGCAGCGCTCACTTCGATCATTCAGCTGCTCTACCTGATGGCTCGCTACAACAGAAACTCCAACCGATAACAAATTGGCTTGACAGGCGCCGCGGAGATTTGTGTCCCCGCGGCGCTGTACTATGTGTTGGACTTAAATTTGCACGGGGCCGGAGCCTCTGTGCACGATAACGAAAGGAGGCTGCGTGGCAGGCTGGAATCTGACCGGCAATACCGTTTCCGCCGAGTTCGACGGATCGGACGAGCAAGAGCGCAAAGAGCTCAGCGTGAGCCAAGCGGTGGAGATCGCCGCCGGCGCGCTCGATGCCATTCCGCAGCTGAGCGTTTTGGGTGAGGTCACGGGTTTTCGTGGTCCCAATGCCCGAAGCGGCCACTGCTACTTCCAAATCAAGGACGACTCGGCGGCCGTCGACTGCATCATCTGGAAGGGCGCCTACCTTAAGCGCACCTTCGATCTGCGCGACGGCATGCAGGTGAGCTTTAAGGGCAGCTTCAATCTCTACAAGCCTACGGGTCGCATGAGCTTCGTCGCCCGCTCGTTTTCGCTGGCGGGAGAGGGCTTGCTGCGTCAGCAGGTGGCTCAGTTGGCCGAAAAGCTGCGTCGCGAGGGCCTGATGGACGAAGCGCGCAAACGTCGCATTCCGGTGTTTTGCTCGCGTGTGGCGGTCGTCACCTCGCTTTCGGGCGCCGTAATCGACGACGTCAAGCGTACGCTGCGTCGTCGCAACCCGCTCGTCGAGCTCGTCTGCGTGGGCGCCAAGGTTCAAGGCGAGGGTGCGCCGGCAGAGCTCATTGAGGGCTTGCGCCGCGCCGCTGCCATTGCGCCGGCGCCCGACTGTATTTTGCTCGTGCGTGGCGGCGGTTCCTTCGAGGACCTCATGACCTTTAACGACGAGGAGCTTGCCCGTGCGGTGGCAGCCTGTCCCGTGCCTGTGGTGACGGGCATTGGGCATGAGCCCGATACCTCGATTTGCGACATGGTGAGCGACCGTCGCGCCTCCACGCCAACGGCAGCGGCAGAATCGGTGGCGCCGGCTATGACGGAGTTGGCCGACGTGCTCGAGACGCGCCATCAACGTCTGGGTGCCGCGATGGCTTCGATGATCGGGTCGGATCAGGTCGATCTGGAAATGCTCGACCAGCGCGGTCGTCGTGCCTGGGACACCTATACGGCTCGTTTGGTTGACGCGCTCGATGCCGCCGCATGCCGCCCGTGCCTCAACGATCCAACGTTTATGGTCGAGCGTCGCGAGTCTGAGCTTGCGCTGACTGCCGATCGACTGTCGGGCGCCATAACGCGTTCGGTTGGGGCCTTCCGCTCCAACTTCGAGCGTCTGCCCGAGCGCTTGATCGCAAGCACCTCGGGGCTCGATGGCAAACGCCATGCGCTCACGCTTGCGAGTTCCCGTCTGGAGCATCAGGGACGTACGATGCTCAGTAAACACGCGTCCGACCTGGGCCGAGCTGCCGCGTCCCTCGATGCCTTGTCGCCGCTCAAGGTGCTTGCCCGCGGTTACTCCATCGCGTACAGCGAGGACGGTGTGGCTACAAGCGCCAAGACCTTTAAGCCCGGCGACGCCATCCGCGTGCGCATGGCGGACGGCAACGTGGCAGCAACGGTCGATACGGTCGAGTAGGCCGCGTTTCATAGTGATAAACCTTTAGGAAAGGAAACAGATATGGCAGAGAAGACCCCGGTCGAGCAGCTTACGTACAAGCAGGCCTCGCAGGAGCTGGAGCTCATCATCCGCAGCCTGGAGTCGGGCGACATGGAGCTTGAGGAGTCGCTCGAGAGCTACACCCGCGGCGTCGAGCTCCTCAAGAGCCTGCGCACCCGCCTGTCCGATGCCGAGCAGAAGGTCTCGGTGCTCCTGAAGGACGTCGACGGCAACGACGTGCTCGCCGACGGCGAGGCTGCCAACACCGACGACAACCTTTCTTTCTAACCATCTCGCAGCCTACTTTGGGGTAGTCTTTTTGGGACGGGGTTTTTTGACTACCCTTGCGCGACGGCTTGCCGAGTGTTTGCGCTTGCGAAAAAGTAGTCAAAAAAGCCCCGTCCCAAAAAGACTACCTTGGTCTGTGAGAAAGGAACCTACCATGTGTGATTGCATCTTCTGCAAAATTGCCAACCACGAGATCCCCTCGACCGTTGTCTATGAGGACGACCAGGTCATCGCCTTCGACGACCTCAACCCCCAGGCGCCGGTCCACACCCTCGTGATCCCCAAGAAGCACTACAGCGACATCGCCGACAACGTGCCTGCCGAGACCATGGGCGCCATGGCCCACGCCATCCAGGAGGTCGCTAAGGCCAAGGGCCTGGAGGACGGTTTCCGCGTCATCTCCAACAAGGGCGTCAACGCCGGTCAGACCGTCATGCACTTCCACATGCACGTCCTCGGCGGCAAGAACCTGGGCGAGAACCTCATCTGAGGACGCACAGCCCGTCGCCTTGGCTGCCTTTGGAGTAACCTATGCAGCTTTCTCAACTCGAATACCTTCAAGCGGTAGCGAACTACGGCGGCGTGCGCAAAGCGGCTCGCGCCGTTCACGTGAGCCCACAGGCCGTTTCGTCGGCAATCAAAAAGTTGGAATCTGAGTATCAGATTGTTTTGCTCGACCGATCGGCGGGGGAGGCTGTTTTGTCTCCGGCGGGCAGAGAATTTGCGCGTCGTGCACGCGTGATCCTGGCACAAGTCGACGATCTCAAAAAGTACGCTCAATCGGGGAACGGCGGCGTTTCGCCCGACGGCCACTTCCGTCTTTACGCCCCCTGTCTTCACGGGCGGGGGCGTCTTTTTTCCGAAAACTGGTACGACTCGTTTGAAAGCTTGCACCCCCAGATTCACCTTGATGTTTGGCATCAGCCAACGGCCACATGCTTTGAATCACTTGTGCTTGGCATTTCGGATGCGGCCATCTCATTTGAGGAACCAAGGGATAGTGTCCTTTCTTCGAAATACTTGGGTGAAAAGGAGCTCAAGGTTCTTTCGTGTCCAGCGGGTCATCAATCTGTGGGTGCTATGACCGTTCGTGAGTTGCTGGGCGGCAGGCTGGCTGTTCCCATTAATTTGTCACCCTGTCTCAATGCAATCAACCAATGTCCCGAGGCTCAGCTGGTTAATTTCCGCTTCCGCGACGTCGAATACGAAAACAGGGCGCAGACTGAGTTTCTTCAAGCCGGGGGATTGATATTGAGTTTTTCTGGCTCTTCTCTCGCAACAGATGGACTGGAAGTGAGCGAGTGCTCCATTGAAGGCTCGCATGACGTGGCCTTGCCCATCTATTTTTGCTATCGACAAAGTGCCTGGACCGATCGACACCAGACGGTATTTCTTCACCTATTGCGTCATCTCGCTTCGTGAGGCCATTTGGCCTCGTGGCGTCAAGTGAATGTTGACGCCTTGTAACACATGACTGACGGCTTTGCCCTCATGCTTTTCCAAGATTTCGGTTTGGGCTATTGGCTCTTGGAGGGCGGAGCATGAAAAACCGTACGGTTTTGCTTTATATGACGTTCGTTTTTCTGTCGAACTTCAGCACCATTTTGTATTTTCTGACGGTTTATCTTGAATTCGTCGGATTCTCGATGGTAGCGATTTCTAGCATGATGATTGCATACCAAGTGAGTAAGTTCATTCTTGAGGTTCCTACTGGTTATATTGCTGACAGGTTTGGACGAAAGACAAGCGGTCTCGTTGGCATTGTGGGAATGCTTGGGTACTACGCCGCCCTGCTCATTGTCCGATCTCCTCTGCTTTTAATCGGTGCGTTTGCTCTCAAGGGTTTTGCCGTTGCATGTGTGAGCGGATCCATCGAAGCGATTTACATTGACAGCGTCTCTCAGGACCAGCTCGTAAGACTTAATGTCGTTGAGCGACTTGTTTTCTATGCCTCTTATGCCCTCTCCGCTTGCGTGGGCGGTTTCATTTCGTCTGTCGGTGCATATCTCATTGGTCTTTCGGCAGATATCATCGCAATGGTGTTGACGTTGGTTGTTGTTGTCTGCATTCCTGAGATGCGAAGAGGGGGCACTGCGGCGACACCTGAACGTGGAATGAGCCCGAAGATGATCGGTGCCGCTATTGCGTATAATGGCATTCTTCGTTCGGCGTTCATCATGGACTGTTCTCAGGCATTTGCTTTTGTCGCCCTGGAAGACTTTTTCTCGCTGCTGCTTGCGGGTCGCGGAATGAATGCCGTCGCTTCGGGCGTGACCATTGCGATCCAGCTCCTTGCCTCCGCCTCCATAGGGTTTATCGTGCCCAGTGTGATTGCTCGTGTCGACAAGGGCCGTTTTGCGCGTATTTGCGGCATCATTCGCTTAGCGTTGACAGCTTTGTTTTTGATTCCCCTTACTCCGGCTAATTTGCTGCCCGTGTTCTATGTGCTGCAGACGGTTGCGTACTCGTTGTTTGCCCCAATCAAATACTCAGTTTTCCAAAATGCTGCCGATTCATCGATGCGCTGTTCGCTGATTTCGGTTCAAAGCCAGATGGTGGCGGTGGGTGCCATCCTTTTCTATCTGCTCAACGCTGTGTTGAGTAGCGTTGCGGGCATTCGAGTCGTATTGCTTGTTGCGCTCGGGATTTCTTCCCTGGTGTATATCCCCGCGCTATTTCGTCTTACAAGTCAAAGGCCGTGAGTATTTGGGCACCGATAACTTATATATCAACGCAATAAACCCGAGCGCGAGGGCGTTTGGGTTTATTATTGAAGCGTATGTAACCTGGCGGCGCCACACCGCCTGTTAGTAGGGAGACACATGAACGTTCTGGTCGTCAACGCAGGATCTTCGACGCTTAAGTATCAGGTCATCGATACCAAGTCCCACAAGGTGTCCGCAAAGGGCTCCTGCGAGCGCGTCTGCTTTACCGGCGGTACCTTCACCCACGCTGCCAACGGTTCCAAGAAGGTGACCGAGAACATCGAGTTCCCCGACCACAAGGTCGCCATCGAGGTCGTCCTGAAGGACCTCGAGGCCAACGGTGTCAAGATCGAGGGCATCGGCCACCGTATCGTTCAGGGCGGTTGGTACTTTGGCGACTCCTCCCTCGTCGACGAGGACGTCCTCGCCAAGATCCGCGAGGTCGCTCCGCTCGCCCCGCTGCACAACAACCCTGAGGCCAACGTTATCGAGTACTGCCTCGAGCAGTATCCCGACCTGCCCAACGTCACGGTCTACGACACTGCTTTCCACTTCAATATGCCCGAGGTCGCCAAGACCTACGCCCTGCCCAAGGACGTCTGCGACAAGCTGCACATCCGTAAGTACGGCGCCCACGGCACCAGCTACCGCTACATCTCCAAGAAGGTTGCCGAGATGACCAACGGCGAGGCTCGCAAGGTCGTCGTGTGCCACATCGGTTCCGGCGCTTCCCTGTGCGCCATCGAGGACGGCAAGTGCATGGACACCACCATGGGCTTGACGCCGCTCGACGGTGTCATGATGGGCACCCGCTGCGGCTCCATCGACCCTGCTACCGTGTGCTACCTGCAGCGCGAAGGCGGCTACACCTTCGACGAGGTCGACGAGATGATGAACAAGAAGTCCGGCCTTTTGGCTGTGACCGGCGGTAAGACCAACGACTGCCGCAACGTTGAGGAGCTCGCCGCTGCCGGTGACCCCGAGGCTCAGCTCGCCTTCGACATGTTTGTCTACAAGATTGCCGCCAAGGCCGCCGAGATGGCCACTTCCATGTGCGGCATGGACACACTGGTCTTTACCGCCGGCATCGGCGAGCACGCTCCGGCTGTCCGCGCTGGCGTGGCCGACCGTCTGGCCTTTATGGGCGTCAAGATGGATCATGCCCGCAACGCCCTGCGCGGCGACGGCGCTTGGTGCCTGTCCGCCAAGGATTCCAAGGTCAAGATCTTCGTCATCCCCACGGATGAGGAGTTCATGATCGCTTCTGACGTCGAGCGCATCGTCAGCGGCAAGTAATTGCAAGAGGGGAGGGGCTGGACGACCAAGTGCCGTTCAGCCCCTCTTTTGCGCTCGTTTGGCGATATGTCTGATAGCTATTTATCAAGATGTGATAACTTCTTATTAAAATGCGGTCGCCTTAAGAGGTCTGCGTCGACCGTATTGCACTGCAAAGGAGTCTCATGAACGTACTTGTTGTCAACGCCGGCAGCTCAAGTCTTAAATATCAGCTTCTGGATACCGATACCCGCGAGGTTTTCGCCAAGGGCAACTGTGAGCGTATCGGCTCGGACATGGGTATCTTTGGTCATTCCGAGAACGGTGGCGCCAAGCAGACCGAGGAGGTTCCCTTCCCCGATCATCGCTCTGCTATCGCTCGCGTGCTCGAGGAGCTCGAGAAGACCGACTTTACGATCGATGGCATCGGCCACCGTATCGTTCAGGGCGGCTGGCACTTCGATGATTCCGCAGTCGTTGACGACGAGGTCATGGCTAAGATCCTTGAGGTGGCCCCGCTCGCTCCGCTGCACAATTACGGCGAGGCGGCGGCAATCGAATATTGCCGCGAGAAGTATCCGGAGCTGCCCAACGTGGCCGTCTTCGACACCTCGTTCCACATGACCATGCCCGAGGTTGCCTACACCTACGCGCTGCCCAAGGACGTGTGCGACAAGTACCATGTGCGCAAGTACGGCGCCCACGGTACGAGCCACCGCTACGAGTGGATGATGGCAAAGGAGATTCTGGGCTCGTGCTGCCACCGTCTGCTTTCGTGCCATCTGGGCAACGGCGCTTCGCTCGCCGCCATTGAGGACGGCGTTTGCCGCGACACCACGATGGGGCTCACGCCGCTCGACGGCCTGATGATGGGCACCCGTTGTGGTTCCATTGACCCTGCCACCGTGTGCTACCTCCAGCGCGAGGGCGGCTACAGCTACCAGGAAGTCGACGACATGATGAACAAGCAGTCTGGTCTGCTTGCCATCTCGGGTATCTCCAACGACGCCCGCGACATCCGTACGCGCGCCTCCGAGGGCGACGAGCGCTGCCTGCTCGCCTTCGACATGTTTGCCTACAAGGCCATGCAGCAGGCCGGCTCCATGATTGCTTCTATGGCGGGCGTGGATACCATCACCTTTACCGCCGGCATCGGCGAGAACGACTGGTCGATCCGCAAGGCCTTCTGCGACTGCTTTGAGTGGCTGGGCGTGCGTATCGACAACAACAAGAACCGCGAGGCCGTGGGCAACGGCCCGCAGGTCATCAGCGCCGCCGGCTCATCCGTCACGGTCATGGTCATCCCCACCGATGAGGAATACATGATCGCCCACGACGTCGAGCGTCTGACCAAGAACAACTAACGCGCGCATTTGCAAGTAGACGAAAGGCCTCCTGAGCAACAGCTCCGGAGGCCTTTTTACTAGCAGGCGGAAATTCCAGTCCCAAAGTGATCACCGCCAGCAACGCCTGCACTCCCAACAACGGCACCCATCCGTTCAGATTTTTCAGCCCCAATTCGTAGCCAAGCTGCCGTCCACCCCAGATTCCCTGAATGCTACGTGGCGGTAGAAGGCCGTACGGGCTAACCCCTGAAAACAATCCGCAGACCAGAAACGCCCCCGTTCGTAGCTCCGGAGGAGCAGAACGGGGGCGTTTCATTGGTCGAGGACGTTTTCAGGGGTTAGCCCGTACGGCCTTCGGGCGAGTGCGTCCGCTACTCAGCCATCTGAGCCTGGACGGCGGTGATGGCCACGACACCCACGATGTCGTCGGCAGAGCAGCCGCGCGACAGGTCGTTGACCGGCTTGGCGATGCCCTGCAGGATGGGGCCGTAGGCGTCAGCGCCAGCGAAGCGCTGGACCAGCTTGTAGCCGATGTTGCCAGCCTCGAGGTCGGGGAACACGAGCACGTTGGCCTTACCGGCGACGGAGGAGCCGGGAGCCTTGAGCTGGGCGACGGTGGGGACGATAGCGGCATCGAGCTGCAGGTCGCCGTCGATGGCGAGCTCGGGAGCCTTCTCCTTACAGAACTTCACAGCCTCCTGGACCTTCTTGGCGACCTCGCCACCGGCGGAGCCCATGGTGGAGTAGGAGAGCATGGCCACGTGCGGCTCAACATTGCCCATGAAGGTGGACCAGGAGTGGGCCGAGGCGATGGCGATCTCGGAGAGCTCGTCGGAGGACGGGTTGATGTTGAGGCCGCAGTCGGCGAAGATCAGCGTGCCGTCGGTACCGAACTGCGGGGTGTCGGTGCACATCACGAAGAAGGCCGAGACCAGCTTGGTGCCCGGAGCGGTCTTGAGAATCTGCAGTGCGGGGCGCAGGGTGTCGGCGGTGGAGTGGCAGGCGCCGGAGACCAGGCCGTCGGCGTCGCCCATCTTGACCATCATGGTGCCAAAGTAGGTGGCGTCCATCACCTGGGCGCGAGCCTGCTCGATGGTAACGCCCTTCTTGGCGCGGAGCTCGGCAAACTTCTGCGCGTACTCCTCGTGCTTCTCGGCGTTGCGCGGGTCGATGACGGTAGCGCCGGGAACGTCGATCTCGTCGGGGTTGCCCAGGATGACGATCTTTGCCAGGCCCTCCTCGATGATCTTGGTGGCCGCGACGATGGTACGCGGATCCTCGCCCTCGGGCAGGACGATGGTCTTAAGGTCGGCCTTGGCGGCAGACTTCATACGGTTTAGGAAATCGCTCATGTTACTCCTTACAAGCGTTTCGCTAAGCTCCAGGCGCCCGGCTGTACACGAATAAACCCGCTGCTAGCGGGTTTACCTTTCAATAATGTACGCCGCGGTGCTTGAGCTTTCCTTGTGTGGCAAGCTCATTATAGGACGCATTAGCGCTATAATCGCTCTGATAAATATGTCTCGACGTATGTTCGAGAAAAAGCCCAGTTAAAAAGCGTGTGGCTTTTGACAAGGAGTATCGATGCAGATTACCTCAGGCCTGCCTGAAGGCTTTAATGCCGGTGCGTACGACATGATCGTTGTCGGCGCCGGTTATGCCGGTGCCGTTTGCGCCCGCCGTCTTGCCGAAACCATCGGCTATCGTGTTGCCGTTTTGGAGCGCCGTAGCCACATTGCGGGCAATGCCTTCGACTGCACTGACGAGGCGGGAATCCTGGTCCACGAGTATGGTCCTCATATCTATCATACCTTTAACGAGCGCGTGCATAACTTCCTGTCGCGCTTCACCAAGTGGACGGACTACCAGCACAAGGTGCTCGCCAACATCAACGGTACCCTTATGCCCGTGCCCTTTAACCATGCGAGCCTTAAGCTTGCCTTTGGCGATGAGCGCGGCGAGGAACTGTACCAAAAGCTCGTGGAGACCTTTGGCAAGGACGTCAAGGTGCCCATTATGGAGCTGCGCAAGAAGAACGACCCGGATCTTGCCGAGGTCGCCGATTATGTCTATGAGAACGTCTTTTTGCATTACACCATGAAGCAGTGGGGCCAGACGCCCGATCAGATCGACCCCTCGATCACCGGCCGCGTTCCCGTCTTTGTGGGCGATGACGATCGCTACTTCCCGCAGGCTCCTTTCCAGGGCATGCCGCAGGACGGCTATACCGCGCTGTTCGAACATATGCTCGATCACGATCTGATCGACGTATTCTGCGACGTGGACGCCCGTGACCTCTTTGAAATCGACGAGACCACCGTCAAGATCGACGGCAAGGTCTATGGTGGCGAGATCGTCTACACCGGTCCACTCGACGAGCTGTTCAACCTCGACCTGGGCGCGCTGCCGTACCGCACGCTCGATATGAAGTTCGAGACGCTCGATATGGACCAGTTCCAGCCTGTGGGCACCGTCAACTACACCACGAGCGAGGACTACACGCGTATCACCGAGTTCAAGAACATGACCGGTCAGGTCTTGCCCGGCAAGACCACCATCATGAAGGAGTACTCCAAAGCCTATACGCCCGGCTCGGGTGAGACGCCGTACTACGCCATTCTTGAGCCCGAGAACCGTGAGCTCTACGAGCGCTATCTTGAGCGCGTCCAGAACCTTACGAACTTCCACCCGGTGGGTCGTCTGGCCGAGTATCGTTACTACGATATGGACGCCGTGACCAATTCCGCCCTCGATCTTTCGGATGAGATTATCGCCTGCCATGCATAAAGTCATAACATTCGGTATTCCCTCGTATAACGCCGCCAAGGACATGGACCATTGCATCACCTCCATCTTGGAGGGGAGCAATTACGCCACCGATATCGAGATTATCGTGGTGGACGACGGCTCCAAGGACGAGACGGCCGCCAAGGCCGACGAGTGGGAGGCCCGTTATCCTGGAATCATCCGCGCGGTGCACCAGGAGAATGGCGGCCACGGTATTGCCGTCCTTTCGGGTCTGCGCGAGGCGCAGGGCACCTACTACAAGGTTGTCGACTCGGACGACTGGCTCGACGGTGCGGCGCTTTCGACCATGCTGTCGATTCTGCGTGGCTTTGAGGAGCGCGACCAGCGCGTCGACCTGTTTATCTCGAACTACGTGTACGAGAAGGTTTACGAGGGCACACATACCGCTATTGGCTACAAGTTTGCCCTGCCGCGCAAAAAGATTTTCTCTTGGGACCAGATCGGACACTTTCGTCCCGATCAGAACCTGCTCATGCACAGCCTGTGCTATCGCACCGATGTACTGCGCGAGTCCAATCTACCTATGCCGGCACACACGTTCTACGTGGATAATATCTACGCATACGTGCCGTTGCCGCGCTGCAAGACCATGTACTATGCCGACATCGACCTCTATCGCTACTTTATCGGTCGCGAGGGCCAAAGCGTCAATGAGGCTACGATGGTCAAGCGCCTGGGTCAGCAGTTCCGCGTAACGCGCATCATGATGGAATCGTTCCACCTGTACCAGGACGTTGAGTCCTCGCGTCTGCGTTCGTACATGATGGGCTACTTCACCATGATGATGGCGATTTGCTCGGTGCTCACCAAGCTTTCCGAGGAAGATTGTGCTGATGAGCGCCTGAAGACGCTGTGGAAGGACCTGAAAGAGTACGACGAGCGCATGTATCGTCGCGCTCGCTACGGCGTGGTCGGATTCTTTACCAACCTGCGTGGACGGGCCGGAGACAAAACCACACTCGGCCTATACCATCTTGCCTCAAAGATCTTCAAATTCAACTAACTGCTGAGTAATCGCTGCTGATAGGTTGACTGGGCCCCTTGGCCTTTAGTTTGCTACTGCGAACAGTCCTGCTCGCACGGAAAGCACATTAAGTGCTTTCCGGCTCGTGCGGAACTTGTATCAAACTAAAGGCCAAGGGGCCTCTGCTATAAATCGATTGTCAGGCTGCCTGAATTTGAAGATCTTGGACGCGCGGTACACAGGGGCCTGGGCTGAAAAGATCTTAGTTGGTAGTCGGTCGGGGCGGGCGGGCGTTACGTTTATCGCGAGTTCCGCATGCAAAGAAGGCCACTTAATGTGGCCTTCGTCTTGCATAGGATTGTAGAGCAGCAAACGTAACGCCCGCCCGCCTCCGACCGACGGTCGAGTGGACTACTTTGCGGCGCCGGGGATGCCGTGGGAGGTTTTGGCGGTTTTGGCTCCGTTTACGATGGCGGTCTGTAGGGCCCTTACGGCGAGCATACCCAGCAGGTCTAGGGGTACGGCGGCGCTTGTCTGAGCGTCTAGTTTGCCGCTGGCGAGGGTGTAGATGGTGTCGCCGTCGTTGGTGGTGTGCGTGGGGCGGATGGCGTGCGCATAGGCGTCTGCGGCCATCTGGGAGACCTTGGTGGCCTGGGCCTTGGTGAGCTCAACGTTGGTGACGATGCAGCTGATGGTGGTGTTGGTGCGGTCGAGCGGCATCTGCATAGAGCCGGCGGCGGCAAAGGCGGCGAGCTCCATGTCGACGATCTGGTCGCTATCTGCTGCGGCACGCATGCCGGCGACCCACTCGCCGGTGAAGGGGTCGACGACATTGCCGCAGGCGTTGACGGAGACCACGGCACCCACCTGAACAGGGCCGAGTGCCACGGCGGCGGCGCCAAGGCCGGCCTTCATGCAGGTGGCGGGGCCCATGAGCTTGCCTACGGTGGCGCCGGTACCGGCGCCTACATTGCCCTGCTCGAGCATGGTGGGGGTGTTGTCGAGCGCCTCGCGCACGGCAGAGATGCCAGCCTCAATGTCGGGGCGTACGGTGGGGTCGCCAAAGGCGAGGTCGAAGATGCAGCTAGAGCACACGATGGGCACCTGCGTGGGGCCGACGGGCAAGCCGATGCCGCGGCTCTCGAGCTCGCGGGCGACGCCGCTCGCGGCCTCCAGGCCAAAGGCCGATCCGCCCGAAAGGCAGACGGCGTGGACCTTGTCCACGGTGTTCTCGGGACGCAGCAGGTCGGTCTCGCGCGATGCCGGGGCACCGCCGCGAACGTCAACACCGCCGGTGGCGCCCTCGGGTGCCACGATTACGGTGCAACCGGTGCCGGCCTCCTCGTCCGTATAGTTGCCAAAGCAAAAGCCATCGACATCGCAAACGTCAATGGCCTCAAGCAGTGTATCCATGTTTTACTCCTATCGGTTTTCCGCCGGGCCTTATGCCCGGTCGGGATCCGTACGGTACGCCGAAATTGTAGGCGCTGGGGGATACCCGGCGCCAGATGCAATTACGATAGTTTTTGAATCGCACGCGCGACGCGAGCGATGGGCAGGCCCACCACGTTGTAGAAGTCGCCCGAAATATCATGCACGAGCATGCGCCCGCCGACGCCCTGGATGCCGTAGGCGCCTGCCTTGTCCATGGGCTCGCCTGAGGCGACGTAGCGCTCAATCTGCTCGTCGGTGAGCTCATAGAACGTCACGTCGGTCACATCGACAAACGACAGGCTCTCGGCGGCGTGCGGGGCTGTGGCGTCTTCGGCTCTTACGATGCAGACGCCGGTTGCGACCTGGTGCGTGCGCCCCGAGAGCTCGTGGAGCATGGTGCGGGCTTCGTCCTCGTTTGCCGGCTTACCCAAAAGCTTGCCATCGAAGGTGACGATGGTGTCGGCCGCGATGGTCAGCTCATTTGGCACGGCGTGCTCGGCGGCAACGGCGGCAGCTTTAGCGCGAGCTAAGCGCTCAACAAGCGTAAGCGGGGTCTCGTCATCAAAAGGAGTCTCGTCGATGTCAGCGGGAATGACGCGGATGTCGTAGCCCGCTTTGCGCATCAACTCGATGCGGCGCGGTGATTGCGAAGCCAAAATCATAGCTGAATGCCCTCGGCAACCTTCTCGACAGCCTTGTCGCCGGCGAGCGTACGCAGCAGCTCAAGCGCAAAGGGGAGCGACTGGGCCATGCCGCTGGCGGTGATGATGTTGCCGTCGTGCGTGACCTTGTCGCCGGTATAGGCGCCCTCGGGGAAGCTCTTCTCAAAGCCGGGGAAGCACGTGGCGTGGCGTCCCTCGAGCAGGTCGAGCTCGCCCAGGATAAACGGGGCGGCGCAGATGGCGGCAACATGCTTGGTCGCGGCGAACTCGCAGACTACGTCGCAGACACGCTGGTCGGCGCGCAGGTTGGTGGCGCCGGGCAGACCGCCGGGCAGCACGACGCAGTCGTACTCGTCAAAGTTAATCTCGTCAAAGAGTGCGTCGCAGGTTACGGGAATCTGCAGCGAGCTTACGACCTCGCGCGTGGGCATGATCGAGACGAGCGTGGCGCGCACGCCGCCGCGACGCATGACATCGACCATGGTCAGGCATTCAATCGTTTCAAAGCCATCGGCGGCAAGAACGGCAACGCTGGGCATAAGGGTTCCTTTCAAAAAACGGCATACAATTAGCCGTCTTATACCCCGAAGACCCCCGCTTGCCACGCCCCAATCTCAAAAAGACTGGTCGTGCCTGGGTGTTGCGCACTAGGAGGGGCTTGCAGCGCGGCGATAAAATCTCGGCATCCGTCATCTTTCGCTACATGAGGAGCTGATTTGCGATGATAGGCCTTAGTGTATTCGATCTTCTCGTTTTACTAGTTGTATTTGGTGGTGTCGCGGCTGTTGCCTTTGCTGTTATCTTGAACAAGGAATCGTCGAATAAGCCTCAGCCTCCGCAGTCCAATCCATACCAGCAAATGCCGCCGGCACAGCAGGTTCCGCCGGCACAGCAGGTGTCAACCATGGTCGATGATGCTCAGCCAGTTGAGCCCGCTCGTTTTTGTGCTCAGTGTGGCTCAATGTTGGAAGCAAATGCCTCCTTCTGCCAAAACTGTGGCGCTCCAGTCAACCACCAGTGATTTTTCTGGGACGGGGATTAAATAATCATTCGAATTTCGATGGTTATTTAATCCCCGTCCTATTTTCATCATGCGTTACCGACTTTTTTGCACGCTGAGAATTGTTGCGCAACACATTTTGATTTTTCGGACTTAGCGTAGTCTCAGGTCATATTCACCTCTCGACTGAAAGGGGCAACCATGTCAAGAACGAGAAAAATGAAATGGGGGGGGGCTTCTAATAGCCGGCCTGGCGCTGGCCGCTAGCCTTATTGTCGCGCCACTGGACGCCTATGCCGCCGACGTCCCCACGCCCGAACTGAAGAACAGTTTTGTAGTGTCGGGCGAATTGTTTGACAGGTCTTTGTCTGGAAAATACCTGATTCTAAAGCAGGGCTACTCTGGGGACGGTACCCAGCTGCTAGTGGTGAATGCGGATGATGGATCGCAAATACAAGCCTCAACCTTTATTGATGACTATAATCATTTAATAGATTTCTAATTATCTCTTTAGATGTTCTTATATGCCGGTATAGCCCGTTATTCCGGGCTTTTCCGGCACTTTTCATATCGGAAGAACCTCACAAATCTTTTTATTACCCCTCATGTTTTCGCTCTCAAAAGTAGTAAAAGCAGTAGTAAATTCTGCGTACTACTTATGCCGCCTTGGTTTCCTCGGCGCTTTGTGCCGTAGGCTCCGGCTTGACCTCTGCGGTGGGTTTTGCCTTGGCTTGCAGCCGTTCCATTTCCTCCTGTGCGGAATGGAAAGTAGCGTGGGCATAATAGTTCAGCGTCATTACGATGTTGGCGTGTCCCATGATGTACTGCAATGCCTTGGGGTTCATGCCCGCGTTTGCCATTCTGGTACAGAATGTATGCCGCATGGTGTGCGGCGTCATTATATCGGGCAGAGGCTCCTTGTGACACTTGTTGTACTTCTTGGCAAGGCACTTGAACATGGCGTCATAGTTGACGGCGGTTTTGGGCAGGCCATCCCGGTTCAGGAACAGGAAGTCCTTATAACCGTCAACCTCAATGCACCTGCCGTCCCTGCGCTTCTTTAACACGCGCTCAAACGCTTCATAGGCGGCTGCGCTCATGGGCACTTGACGGAATCCGCTTTCTGTTTTTGGCGCTTCGATATAGTAGCCGTCCTCGGTGCTTCTCAAAAGCTGGTGGTCTACATTCACAAAGCGCTTCTCAAAATTCAGGTCGGCTGGCGTCAGGCCGCAGAGTTCGGAAATACGAAGCCCGGTTTCCAGCAGGATCACCACCTCGTCATAATACTTGGCATAGACAGGATCGTTCTGCATGAAGTCCAAAAGCTCGTTTTCCTGTGTAGGGGTAAGCGGCACCTTTGGTACGGTATCGTCGTTGATAACCTCATTGATCTGGAAGTCAAAAGGATTCTTGCGGAGGCAATCGTCCTGTACGGCCATATAAAAGATGGCTTTTAAGGAACGCTTGCTGTTGCAGATGGTGTTGTAGGCAACGCCCTTTTCCTGCATACGCAAGGCCCATTCTTTTGCGTCGGACAGCTTCACGCTGTCAATGCTGGCCGCGCCCAGCTTATCTTCGGACAGAAGTTTCATTAACTGCTGGCGGCTCTTTTGGGTTCCTTTCCGCACATTCCCGCGCTGCCGGGTGTACTTTTCATAAAGCTGGCACACGGTCATTTTCTTGCCGATGGTGTCTATCCCGTCGTCAAGGTCTTTCTGTATCTGCTTGATCTTCTCGCGCAGGGAAAGACAGGGCCGTTTCCCGGCAGGTACTTTGTCGGTAGGTACTAACTTCCATGAGTAAACAAACTGGGTTTCTCCAAAGGTGTCAATGTATTTGTAAGCGTATCTTCCATCTGATCGCTGGCTCTCTCCAGACTTCAAAAGGCGGCCTTTGTTGTCCCGTCTTTTTTCATCTCGTTCTTTTCTTGGCATTTCGTCATGCTCCTTTCCATGACGGAAAGAGCCTTGACACGCTTATAACCTATTATAACACGAGCAAGGCCCTTTTTCACTATATTGTGTCAAGGGAATCAATGATTTTTTCAAACTGCTTCCGCTTGATCTGGATGCGGTTGCCGTTCAGGATCACCCAGCCAGCGGTGGGGTTTTCCTCGGCAAGCCGACGCAGTTTGTTTTCCCCGATCCGAAAATATTTAGACGCTTCCTCAATGGTGAGCGTGTATTTTTCCCAAATAGGCACATCGTTATTACTCATAACATGGCCCCCTTTCTTTTCAAAACAAAGGTTATTGTTGTGAAAGTGGGCAGAAAGTAACGGACGGCTGCTGGCACAGCTCCACGGGAATCTCACCCCTGCGTGGTTCTCACGCGGCCCTGCTCGTTGCCTGCGACGCTTCAAACGCTCGGACTACGACGGCAAGGGAGTATCATTGTCCTGTCTGCGCGTCGTCGCCCGCAGGCTGCCACACCTGCTTTACGGCCCGGTAAAATCGCTCCGCTTATCCCAATGAGGGAAAACCTCTTGGCGCACCTGCCGCCCGGCTCGGCGCAGACAGAATGTATCCGTCTGCCCTATGACGCGCCGCCATTGTCCTGCGGGCGTATTTGTCAAGGAGCAAAGGGGCCGCCGGGAAAACAGGCAGGCGGGGAAAGGGAAAGCCGCCTGTCTATGGCCGGGGCCTTAACCGTCAGTCGCCAATGGGACTAACGATGGAATGGATCAGCTTGATTTGCAATCGGCGCTTCATATACTCGTCAATGCAGATATGAGGCTGACCGCTGCCGTCATAGAGCGTCCGGGTACACAGCTTATTGATATAGCCGTCATAATGCTGCAAGACACGCTCCACGGCTTCGGCGTTACCGGCGCAGGCCGCGTCGATCACAAAATCAGGCAGAGGGCTTTTGCCCTTGTAACTGGATTGCTTCATCCGCGTTTAACCTCCCTCCGGCATGAACGCCATCAATTTTACACGCAGGTCTTTTAAGGTGCTTGTCCTGTGGCGCTGTACTGCGCTGCGGGACATTCCCATCAGGCGGCCAATTTCTTCGTCAGTCAAATCCAGAACAAAGCGGAGAATCAAAATACTCTGCTCGTCTTTTGGCAGGCTGGCAAACGCTTCGGCCACAAGCTCGTTGTCGATATGTAGGTCATAGCCATGCGAACTGAATGTAAAGCTGTCGCAGGAATACCGATCTACGGTCGAGAGCTTGTCCCAATCAGCCGGGGAAAGAGCGTCCAGCGACACTTCACGGTCGCGGCGGCACTTCATTTCCCGCAGATAATCTATCGCCTCATGGTACAGAACCAGCTTGCAGTAGCGGTCAAACTGGCCCCATTCACCGTATTTGCGGGGGATCGCTTCCATCTTCTCACCCCCTTTCTATGGGGGATGTGGTGGTTCTCTCCCTTTCCGCCAATAGAGCGAATGGAATCTCTCTGGCTGCCCGCTAAACGCCTCCTTTTTTCACTTTTTTGAAATTTCTTTTTGCGCCGGATAGCAGACCGCAGGAAATAACAAAATTCGCCCGGCAGATCAAAGACCCGCTGGGCGAAACAAAAAGCAATATGTTCTTTTCCTACATAGTATAGTACATACGCACAGCCGCTTGTCCCCGCTGCCGGGGGACGGCTTTTTTTGACAGGCTAACCCCTGTCGGAATTTGTCGAAGTAGTTTTCGTTGCATGGCGGCTCCCTCCTAAAGCCGCCATGCCAGAACACGGTGCAGGGGTCGTCGAAGCAAAAAGAAACGGCGGCCTTGATCTACTCAAAACCGCCGTATCCGTCAGTGATACAGGAAAGCGCACGAAATCCTCTGCCCGTCAGCGGTTTTTTTCTTTTCCCCGCTGTGGAGGCAGATGTTTGAATATGCAGGTATGTTTCATGCCGCAAAGGCCACAAAACATACCATGTTAGTCATTCAATTTGAATTAGAGTTCAATTCTTGCTTTCGATGGCTTATCTTCACAATAGATAACTTTAATCGTTGTTCCCTTGTCAGGGACTTTGTTTCCTGCGCCAATCCATTTTCGGCAGATGTAATCTTTGCCGTCTATCGTATATTTGACCTTGATAGTATGCGGAAAGGCTGCGCCATCCAT
>DBGDEA010000019.1:0-4610 GCA_048342875.1 Collinsella sp.
TGCATCCTGGAGGAGATGCAGTGGAAGCGCACCCGCTACATCACCTCGGCCGACTTCTTCCACGGCACCCTCGAGCTCGTGGAGCCCGGCGTCCCCGTGTTCCTGTTCATGGGCGAGGACGAGAACCGCAAGCTCGACGAGCGCGTCCGCGCCTTCCTGACCCGCGGTGTGACCGGCGACACCGACATCAACATCATCGACACCGCCGAGTTCGCGATCCCCGGCCTTGACGACGAGTTCCGCGTCATCGTGTCTCCGTGGATTCTGACGGTGCTCGTTACCGACCGCCTGGCTCGCTACTACGAGACGGTCACCAAGCACAACCTCAAGTATCGTCGCTACTATCACCAGTTCGACTACTAAAGAAAACGGGTGCGGGAACGCGCCGGGCTATTGAGAGGAACACAGAATGAGGCAGTACATCATCGCCAGCCATGCGCACTTCGCTACCGGCATCAAGGAGAGTGTCGAGCTGCTCTCGGGCGCTCGCGACAACGTCCACGATCTTTCGATGTTCGTCGATGACCGCATGGACGTGGCCGAGGAGGCCCAAAAACTGCTGGCAGGCATGGCTGCCGACGATGATGTCGTTGTCTGCACCGACCTCTTTGGCGGCAGCGTCAACAACGAGTTCACCAAGATCGTCCAGACGCGTCCCCGCACGTACCTCGTTACCAACATGAACCTTCCTCTGCTTATCCAGCTGCTGTTCTCTGACGAGTCGGCGCCGGTTGAGGAGACGATTCGCGCCATCGTCGCTGCGGACGATACGCGCGTGAAGTTTGTCAACGATCTTTTGGTCGATGACGAAGAGGAAGAAGAGTTCTAATCCGCAGCACCTACTGACACGCCGTAAGACGGCACAAGACCTTTGGGGGGTCACATTATGATTCAGCTACTTCGCGTCGACCATCGCCTGCTTCATGGCCAGGTCGCGGTCTCTTGGGTCCAGGGCCTTGGCTCCAACTGCATTTTCTGCGTGGGCGATAAGGTCGCCAACGACCCGGTGTGGAAGACGACGCTCAAGATGGGCAAGCCTGCCGGCTGCAAGCTCGTCATCAAGGATATGGCGAATGCCATCGAGGCCATTAACTCGGGTGTGACTGACAAATACAAGATGATTATCTGTGTCGCCACCATCGCTGAGGCAAAGCAGCTTGTTGAAGGCTGCCCGCAGATCAAGTCGGTCAACCTGGGCAACACCAAGCCCAAGGACGAGAAGCGCCCCGATGCTCGTCAGGTCTCTCGTCAGATCTTCCTGACTGCAGCCGAGGAGGCCGATGTGCGTGAGATGCTGAACAACGGCGTCGAGGTCGAGATCCGTCCTCTGGCCGATGACCCCAAGGTTGACTGCGCAAGCGTGCTCTAGGCGTTCAATTTCGAAGAGTCTGAGCTCTTCGTAGTGTCCTATTAGGAAAGGGGGATATATGCTTACCCAAGCAATCCTCATCGGACTTATCGCCGCATTTGGTAAGTTCGACTGCCAGCTCGGTACGCTCTATGCGTTCCGCCCCATCGTCCTGTGCCCGCTCGTGGGCCTGGTGCTGGGGGACCTGCAGTCCGGCCTCGCGATCGGCGCCAGCCTGGAGCTTCTGTTCATGGGCTCGATCTCCATCGGCGCCTACTTGCCGCCTGATGAGACGATCGGCGGCGTGCTCGCCTGCGCCTTCGCTATCCAGTTGGGCCAGAGCACCGAGGCAGCCATCGCGCTCGCTATGCCCATCGCCACGCTGTGCCTTGCCATCAAGAACATCCTCAACGCCGCCCTGCCGATTCTGGTTGACCGCGCTGATGTCTTCTCCGGCCAGGGCAACCTTAAGGGTGTCTATGCGATGCACTTCCTGATCGGTTTGACCGGTATCATCATGGCGTTCCTGCTGTGCTCGCTGTCGTTCTATCTGGGTGCTGACGCCATCCAGGGCATGCTCGACTTCATCCCGCCCTTTGTCCTTGCTGGCTTTGGCGTTGCCGCCAACATCCTGCCGGCCATGGGCTTCGCCATGCTCGGCCGCCTGGTGCTCACCAAGCAGCTCGTGCCCTTCTACTTCCTGGGCTTCCTGCTGTGCTCCTACGCCAACGTGCCCGTCCTGGGCGTCGCCCTGATCGCCATCATCATCGGCATCGACAAGTTCGACCTGCTCGGCCTGGGCGGAGCCCAGCCCCAGCTCTCCGCGGAAGGGGATGAGGACGATGACTTCTAGTCCCGAGAACAAGATCACGCGCTCCGACCTCGTCAAGAGCGCCGTCAACGTCGGCGCCCTGGGCATGGAGTTCTCCTGGACCTACTACAAGCAGATGAACATCGCCTTCTGCCTGATGGTCGCCAACATGCTCAAGAAGATCTACGCCGGCCGCCCCGACGACTACGCCGAGGCCCTGCACCGCCACTGCGCGTTCTTCAACATCACCGTCCAGTTCGCCCCGTTCGTCGGCGGCATCGCGATGGCCATGGAGGAGAAGGTCGCCCGCGGCGAGATCGAGCCCGAGAGCGTCAACGACGTCAAGGCCGCCCTCATGGGCCCGCTGTCCGGCATCGGCGACTCCATCTTCCTGTCGACGCTGCGCGTGGTCGCCGCCGCGGTGGGCATCAGCCTGTGCCAGGCCGGCAACCCCTTCGGCCCCATCGCCTTCCTGCTCATCTACAACGTCCCCGGCTTCGCGCTGCGCATCTGGGGCGCCGTCAAGGGCTACGAGCTGGGCGTGGGTTTCCTGGACGAGGCCCAGAGGACCGGCCTCATGCAGAAGATCATGACCTGCGTGGGCATCGTGGGCGTCATGGTCGTGGGCGCCATGTGCAAGGACATGTTCTGGGCCAGCATCCCGGTGGCCATCGGCTCGGGCGAGGACGCCCAGACCCTCCAGGACATCCTGGACGGCATCATGCCCGGCATGCTCGGCATGCTCGCCTTCTGGCTGTACTACTGGCTGCTGTCCAAGAAGATCAACCCCATGGTGCTGATCGTGGCCACCATGGTCGTGGGCATCATCGGCGCGTTCTTCGGCGTGCTGGCGTAAGGGCCCGGCTGCATAGATTTTCGTTGCAACCTGGAAAGGGGATGGAGCAGGCCTATGCCCTCCATCCCCTTTTTGTATAGAAGGAGTTCGTATGTTCGCGAAGGATCGCGAAGCAATGCGCCTGACGCCGGCAGAGGTCAGGCTGATTCTTATTGAGTCCCTGCAGTGGTGCGCCAACAACGCGGTCTACTTTTTGGGGCTTATCGGTGCGGCCACGTATGATCTGGCTGGCACGGCCTTTTTGGTTGCCGCCATTACGCTCGTGCGCAATCTTATGACGTCGGTGGGCAATATGGTGTCGGGCTCGGTCATCGATCGCTTTGGACCGCGCCGGACGTCGTTTGTGACGTGCGTGATTACGGCAGTGCTATCGCTTGGCGTGGGGTTGGCGCCGTTGTCTGTCCCCGGGCTTGTGTTTGCCGCGTGCGTCTTGGGACTTGCGGGCGGCTTTATCAACACCTGCACGCATGCGTTTCCGGGATACCTGGAGTCGACCACCGAGGGCCGTACCCGCGTGAACGGCCTCATGGTGTTCTACAGCAATATCGCCTATACCGCTGGCCCGCTGCTCGGCGGTGCCATCGTGAGCTGTTTTGCCACGCAATCGGTCTATCTGCTCATGGCGGGCATGATGGGTGTGGCGGCCGTGCTCTCCTTGGGCTGTCACGAGTGTGTTGCTCCCGCAAAAGGGGAGAAGCCGAAGGGCGGTATTTTGGGCGGCATGGCCGAGGGTGCGCGACTTACGTTTCGCGACCACGACCTGCGCCTCATCTTTATCTCGGGCTTTTTGGGTTTCTTTGCGTTTGGCGCGTTCGATTCGCTGGAGTCGTTGTTCTATCGCGATGTGCTCAACGTGGATATCGTCTGGCTGGGCTGGCTGTCCTCGGTCGTGGGCCTCACTTCCTCGGTGGGCGCGTTCATCCTGACCAAGCTTTCTGCCCGCCATGTCAACCTGCGATTGCTGCTCGGCGCGCTCATGGCCGTGGGCATTGGGTCCATGGTGTACGTGGGCACCGATATGCTGGGGGTCGCGATTATCGGTCAGGCGATTAACGGTCTGGCCTGGGGATTCCTGGAACCGCTGCAGATGATCTTGATTCAGGAGCGCGCCGACATCAAATACCTGGGGCGCATTACCGGCTTTGTGCGTTTTGGCCTGATGAGCGCCGGCGTGCTGCCGCTGCTGGCGGCTCCGTTTTTGGCGGAGGCTTTGGGCGTTCAGGCGGTGCTGTTTGGGGCATCGACCATTATTGCGCTGGTAGGAACGCTGTTCTTTGTCACACAAGGGAGGCGCCAGAGGCGTTAGCTATACATTCAATTCTAATTTAATACCACTCACCAGAGAATTTCGACCGTTCACCGAGGATTGGAGCAGATTGATAAGTGGTATTAAAAACACATTAGGTGTATGTCTATAATTGGTATCGAAAAGAAACGCGATGTATAGAGTTGCGTGCAGGACAGAAAGGAAAAGCCATGAAGGAAACCGAGAAGATCGAGATCATGCATTTCGACCAGGAGGGCTATCTCGAGGACGGCAAGGCGCTCTACGAGACCGGCAAGAAGATGACCGCGCTCGCCGACAAGGTCGCCGA
>DBGDEA010000020.1:0-15338 GCA_048342875.1 Collinsella sp.
TAGGGAGGCGTGGAAATCGGCCGCCGACATCGACTCGCTCTGCGACTCCCTCGGAATCTCCCCATATCTCGACAAGCCGACCCGTAAACTCTCGACAGGAATGAAGCAGCAGGTAAAGCCTGCCATGGCGATAGCGACCGATTGCCCGTACCTCATCCTCGATGAACCGCTGAACGGCCTCGATCCGGGAAAACGGAAAACCTCCTGCGACGCGATGCGCAGCGAAGTGGCGCGGGGACGCAGCGTGCTCATTTCAAGCCATCTACTCGACGACCTGGCAGACCTCACCAACTCGTTCTACTTCATCGAAGCCGGCACGCTCGTGGAAAAGATCAAGTCGTCCTCGCAGACGCTCAAGCAGGAATACCTCGATACATACGAGCGAGGTGAATGACATGAAACTATTTGAACAGCTGAAGTCCAATGCGTCGCGCATGGCTGTCTACGCCATCCTCGTGGCAACGGCTTTATGCGGAATCGCGGCACCCGTCTATGCGCTCAACGGGGAGAAAGGCGATGTCGAACCCGCGTACATGGCTTCGACGGTTAAGGACCGGTACAAAGCCTTCTCTGGAGACACGTTTTACGTAGCAGAGTACGACACGACCTACCGTTAGCTTCGCTACAACAAGGGCTACGACTATCTAGGCGCAGAGGCAATCAGCTATACGTCGGGTTGGTACCGCTCCAACTATGGACACATAACCCAGTTCAAGTGTAACTACCGTGTGTACAACTAAAGCAACCGGCCGGGACGAGGGGTGACGCAAAAGCGTCGCCCCTCGTTTTTAACCATGTCAACTGAACCTAGTTCAGTTTGGTTGATTTCCGATCTCAGCCGAACACATTGAGCGGAAAGGCCGTTCCCGCAGTCAGTCGAACGTCCCCGGGGCCCTTCTCAGGCCCCGGGGACGGCATTTTCCCAGTTGAAGGAACGGTGGAGATGTGTTTCGATGGGTCAGATTCGTGTCGTTCCGAAAAGACCGTGAACCTTTTGTGGGACACGCGGCGCCGTGGTACCATAGCCGAGTTTGTTGTCTTGGTCGGAAACCAAGACGCCTTATGCGCTGATCGGTAACCAGCGCCTGACTAATAAGGAGTCCTACCATGAAGCAGGGTATCCATCCCCAGTATGTCGAGTGCACGGTGACGTGCTCCTGCGGCAACACCTTCAAGACGCACGCTACGGTGTCCGAGATGAAGGTCGAGCTTTGCAACGAGTGCCACCCGTTCTACACCGGCCAGCAGAAGTTCGTCGACACCGGTGGACGCGTCCAGCGCTTCGCCGACAAGTTCGGTGGCGCCGCTGCCGCCCAGCTCAAGAAGGCTGAGGAGGCCAAGGCTGCCAAGGCCGCCAAGGCTGCTGAGGCCGAGGCCGCTCGCAAGGCCGCCGCTGAGGCTAAGGCCGCCGAGAAGGCTAAGCGTGCCGCTAAGTTTGCCGAGGAGGCTGCCAAGCAGGCCGCCGAGGCTCCCGCAGAGGCTCCCGTCGAGGAGGCCGCTGCCGAGGCCGAGACTACCGAGGCTGCTGAGTAAATAGCTCGCCGCGGAATCGCTCGCATTCATGGCATGAGGGCCGTGCATCCATTTGGGTGCGCGGCCCTTTTTCTTTTTAAATTAGTGCAAACTAACCTGTCCCCATGGCACCACATGGCAGAGAGGCGGCGTTTGCCCAGATAGACCTGCCAAAATTAACCTGTCCCATTGTGGCAGGTTGGTCGTAGTTATTACGTGGCGGTCGAGCTCGACCGTATAGGCCGCGCCTTGTTTGGCTAAAGTACAATCATCTGTGTTTAACTCGCCCGCAGCTGCACGGCGTGGGCGATGGCCAAAAAGGAAAACCACATGGGATTCATGTCAAAGCTGCTGTCCTTTGGATCCGATAAGGACCTTAAGCGCTACTACAAGATCGTCGACCAGATCAACGGTCTTGAGCCCCAGTTTGAGAAGATGACCGAGGAGGAACTCCGCGGCCAGACCGATAAGTTCCGCGAGCGTTACGCCAACGGCGAGTCGCTCGACGACATGCTCCCCGAGGCCTTTGCCACCGTGCGTGAGGCTTCCAAGCGCACCATGGGTATGCGCCACTTTGACGTGCAGCTCATTGGCGCCATGGCGCTGCACGAGGGCCACATCGCCGAGATGAAGACCGGCGAAGGTAAGACCCTCGTCTCCACGTTGGCCGGCTATCTCAACGCTATTGCCGGCAAGGGCGTGCACGTCGTTACTGTCAACGATTACCTTGCCAAGCGCGACTCCGAGTGGATGGGCCGCATCTATAAGTACCTGGGCATGACCGTCGGTCTGCTCCAGAACAACATGCCGCTCGAGCTCAAGCGCCCGGCCTACCAGGCCGACGTCACCTACGGCACCAACTCCGAGTTCGGCTTTGATTACCTGCGCGACAACATGGTTACCCGTCCCGAGCAGCGCGTGCAGCGCGGCCACAACTACGCCATCGTCGACGAGGTTGACTCCATCCTGATCGATGAGGCCCGCACCCCGCTGATCATCTCGGGCGCTGGCACCAAGTCCGCCAGTACCTACAAGGACTTCGCGCGTGCCGTGCGTGGCCTTGAGCGCGGCGAGGACGTGTCGCACGACATGCTCACCGCCACCGAGGACGTTGAACCCACGGGTGACTACGTCATGGACGAGGCCAAGCACACCATTGCCGCCACCGAGCGCGGTCTTAAGAAGATCGAGCGCCGCCTGGGTATCGATGACATCTATGCCGATCTCTCCGGCCAGTTGGTCAACCACCTGCAGCAAGCGCTGAAGGCCCAGTACATGTTCCACCGCGACAAGCAGTACGTGGTCACCAACGGCGAGGTCAAGATCGTCGACGAGTTCACCGGCCGCATTATGGAAGGCCGCCGTTACTCCGAGGGCCTGCACCAGGCCATCGAGGCCAAAGAGGGCGTGCTCGTGCGCGAGGAGAACCAGACGCTGGCCACCATCACCCTGCAGAACTACTTCCGTCTGTATGACAAGCTCTCTGGCATGACCGGTACGGCACTTACCGAGGATGCCGAGTTCCGCGAGATCTACAAGCTGCCCGTCGAGGTCATCCCCTCCAACAAGCCTGTGCAGCGCGTGGACCACGAGGACCTGGTGTACCGCACCATCCAGGCTAAATACAACGCCGTTGCCGACGACGTTGAGCGTCGTCATGCCAAGGGCCAGCCGGTCCTGGTGGGCACCGTCTCCATCGAGAGCTCCGAGAAGCTGTCTGCCGCCCTCACCAAGCGCGGCATCGCGCACGAGGTCCTCAACGCCAAGCACCACGAGCGCGAGGCCCATATCGTGGCCCAGGCAGGACGTTACGGTGCCGTGACCATTGCCACCAACATGGCCGGTCGTGGCACCGACATCCTGCTGGGCGGCAACCCCGACGAGCTGGTGCGCGAACGCCTGGAGTACGAGGGCCTGACCATGGAAGACGTGACGCCCGAGCAGCTCGAGCAGTTTAACGCCGAGGCCAAGGAGACCTGCAAGGCCGAGCGCGAGCGCGTGCTTGCCGCCGGCGGCCTGACCGTTATCGGTACCGAGCGCCATGAGTCTCGCCGTATTGACAACCAGCTGCGTGGCCGTTCCGGCCGTCAGGGCGATCCGGGCGAGACCCAGTTCTACCTGTCGCTCGAGGATGACCTCATGCGCCTGTTCGGCGGCGACAGGATGGACCGCGTCTCCAAGATGATGGTCACGGCCGACATGGGCGACGACATGCCCATCCAGCACAAGATCATCTCCAAGGCCGTCGAGAGCGCCCAGCACAAGGTCGAGAGCATCAACTTCTCCATGCGTAAGAGCGTCCTTGAGTACGACGACGTCATGAACAAGCAGCGCCAGGTCATCTACGCCGAGCGCAATAAGATTCTGGACGGCAAGGACCTGACCGACCACATCACCGAGGTCATGCACGACACCGTGTACCGCTGCGTGCAGGAGTTCTGCACCAAGGACAGTCACGATGGCGAGCGCGACCTGGAGGGCCTGCGCAAGTGGGTTGTGGAGCTCACCGGCCACATCGATACGCCGAAGTTCCCTGACGAGGACTTTGAGGCCCTGGCTGCCGATGTCCTGGCTTACGTAGAGAAGTGCTACAACATGAAAGCCGAGCGCTTGGGCGAGGACCTGATGCGCGAGCTCAACACCCAGGTCATGCTGCGTGTCATCGATACCCGCTGGATGAACTACCTGCAGGAGATGGACTACCTCAAGACCGGCATCGGCCTGCGCGGCTTTGGCCAGCGCGACCCGCTGGTCGAGTACAAGACCGAGGCCTACGGCGCGTTCCAGATGCTCGTCGACACCATGTACGAGGATTACCTGCGCACGGTTCTGCGCATCGAGATCAAGGCTGCCCCGCGTGCCGTGGAGCACAAGGAGGAGCCCGCGCTCGAGGGCGCGCGCTTCTCCGGTCCTGCCGAGGTCGATGGTGACAACGGCGACTCGGTGCTGCGTAAGCAGGCACAGGTGCAGGCCCGCACGGCTGTCCAGGGTGGTCCGGCTGCCGTTAACAACGGTGGCAAGGTGACGACCTACCGCAAGTCCGAGAGCGACGATCCGTACGTCAACGTGGGCCGCAACGACCCGTGTCCCTGCGGTAGCGGCAAGAAGTTTAAGTACTGCCACGGCAGGAATCGTTAATGGCTGAGGCTTTAGAGGTAACGCCCGCCGAGCTGGACGCGTTTGCGGACCGGCTCGGCGAGGTCGAGTCGTATCTCCACTTGGACGAGAAGCGTACCCGCGTGACCGAGCTCGAGGCCAAAAGTGTTGCCCCTGGCTTTTGGGATGACGCCGACGCCGCCCGTGCCACCATGGAGGAGATCGCTCGCACCAAGGAAGATATCGCTGCCGTGGACACCGCGCGCGGCGAGCTTTCCGATGCCCGCGCCGCGCTAGAGCTTGCCGAGGAGATGGGGGATGACCCCGACGCCGTCGCCCTTCGCGAGGAGGCTACAGCCACGGCTGAGCGCCTGGCCCGTGCCATCGATGAGCTTGAGCTTTCGAGCTGGTTTACCGGTGAGTTCGATCACGGCGATGCCATTGTGACCATCAAGCCCGGACAGGGTGGTCTGGAGGCCCAGGACTGGACCTTCATGCTCTTTAAGATGTACATGAAGTACTGCCAGCGTCGCGGCTGGAAGGTCACCATCAACGACTGTCCCGCAGCCGAGGTCATCGGCATCGACCGCGCGACCTTTACCGTCGAGGGCAAGGACGCATTTGGCATGCTGCGCGCCGAGGCCGGCGTCCACCGCTTGGTTCGCATCAGCCCCACCGACGACAAGAAGCGCCGCCAGACCACGTTTGCCGGCGTCGAGGTCATCCCCGTGCTGCCCGATGATATCGACATCGAAATCAGTCCCGATGACATCCGCGTGGACGTGTACCACGCGAGCGGCCCGGGCGGTCAGGGCGTCAACACCACCGACTCCGCCGTGCGCGTGACGCATTTCCCGAGCGGCATTGTGGTTACCTGTCAAAATGAGCGCAGCCAGATCCAGAACAAGGCCGCGTGCATGCAGATCCTCAAGGCTCGTCTGTACGAGATTGAGCTCGAGAAGCGCGCCGAGGCGCTCGATGAGATTCGCGGACCCAAGACTACCATCGGTTTTGGCAACCAGATTCGCAGCTACGTGCTCTACCCGTACCAGATGGTCAAGGACCTGCGCTCGGGCGTGGAGACCAGCAACGTCGAGGCCGTTCTTGACGATGGTGACCTGGATCCGTTTGTGATCGGCTACCATCGTTGGGCAACCGGCAACGCCGATGCGGAAGGCTCGGACGCCTAAACCTCTTGGATTATGTGGGGGTGGGTACAAAACCCTCCGAGCAGGGTGGTTTTGTACCCAGAACAAACCCTGCACGGGGGTGGTATTTGCCTGCCGAATCGGTAGAATCGAATAGAGCGAGAAGTTCAAAGCGCATCCGTTTGGGTGCGCTTTTTTGAGGGAGGTAGCATGGCATATCGTCTGGACATCAAGCGCATTCTTTCGATGAACTTCTTCCACGACCTGCCCCAGATTATGCTGGGGTGCGCCCTGGCAGCCGTCGCGACCGACCTGTTTTTGATCCCTAATGGCCTCGCTGCCGGCGGCGTTACAGGTCTTGCCACCATTATCCAGGCGGTTGGCGCCTCACGCGGCGTGTCTCTTCCCGTCGGCATCCAGACTATCGTGATGAACGCCTTGCTGCTGCTGGTGGTTATGCGCGCGGGCGGTATGTTCTATGTGGTGCAGACGGCGACGGGCTTTGTGCTGCTGGGCTTTTTCACCGACCTGTTTGCCCCGTTTGTGGCACCGCTGGCTCATGCCGACCTGATGCTGCCGGCCATGTGGGGCGGTATCGTTACGGGCATTGGCTACGGCATGGTGCTGCGTGCCGGCGCCAATACCGGTGGTTCTGACACCATCGGCCAGATTATCTCGCGCAATACGTCACTGCCGGTGGGCTCAACCGTTATGGCGATCGATGTTGCCGTGTGCGCCTTGTCGGCCCCGGTGTTCTCGATCGAAAACGCGCTGTACGCCGGCCTTTCGATGGTCATTAGCGGTTATGTGATCGATGCCGTGGTCGATGGCGGCAACAAGCGCCGTATGGTGCTCATCATCTCGGACAATTTCCCCGATATCGCGGCCGACATCATGTACGGCCTGGGCCGCGGCTGCACCAAGTTTAGGGCGACCGGCATGTATTCGGGCGCCGAGAAGCCGGTGATCATGGTGATTGTGAGCCGTCGTGAGCTCAACACCCTTAAGACCATCGTGCGCGAACGCGATCCGCACGCCATCGTGACCGTTGCCGATGTCACGGAAACCTTCGGCGAGGGCTTTAAGGACATCAGCGCGTAGACTGGAACGGGTCCGCATCCAAAAGACGTTCACATTGATAAACCGTTTCATCAGGGCGTCTGCCTGCTCAATTGTTCAAATACTGATAAAAACTCTGGTAAAGCCTTCACTTTCCCGCATAATGGATGGCGTACGTGCATCGCGGCCGGGCTGGGACTACCTTCTGTGCCGTGCGCATCTTGTCTAAAGAGGATGAAAGGAAGGCACAATGAGCGACGAAGAGCTCAAAAAGGTTGCCAACGAGGTAAGGAAGGGCATCGTCACCGGCGTGCACGCTGCCAAGTCCGGCCATCCGGGCGGTTCGCTCGGTGCTGCCGACATCATGACCTATCTGTACTTTGAGGAAATGAACGTCGACCCGGCCGATCCCCGCAAGGCCGACCGCGATCGCTTTGTGCTCTCCAAGGGCCACTGTGCTCCGGGTCTGTACGCCGTGCTCGCTGAGCGTGGATTTTTTCCCAAGGAGGATCTCGAGACGCTGCGCCACATCGGCAGCCACCTGCAGGGTCATCCCAACATGAACGACACCCCGGGCGTTGACATGTCCACCGGTTCGCTCGGCCAGGGCATCTCCGCCGCTGTGGGCATGGCCGTTGCCGCCAAACACTGGGGCGACGACTATCGCACCTACGCCCTGCTGGGCGATGGCGAGAGCGAGGAGGGCCAGGTCTGGGAGGCCGCCATGTTTGCCGGCAACCAGCAGCTCGATAACCTCTGCGTGATCGTCGACCACAACGGCCTGCAGATCGACGGCCCCGTCGAGGAGGTCAACGACCCCATGCCGCTCGCCGACAAGTTCCGCGCCTTCAAGTTCCACGTGGTGGAGCTCGCCGACGGCAACGACTTCGATCAGATCCGCGCCGCCTTTGCCGAGGCCCGCGCTACCAAGGGTCAGCCGACCGCCATTATCGCCGAGACCATGAAGGGCAAGGGCGTCTCCTTTATGGAGAACCAGGTGGGCTGGCACGGTAAGGCCCCCAACGATGAACAGTTTGAGCAGGCCATGGCAGAGCTCACGGCCGCCGGAGAGGAGCTCTAGGATGGCAGACGTCAAGAAAATCGCCACGCGCGTAAGCTACGGCGAGGCCCTCGTCGAGCTCGCCAACGAGCACGACGACTTTGTGGTCCTCGATGCCGACCTGGCTGCCGCAACGCAGACCGGCAAGTTCAAGGCCGCCTGCCCCGATCGTTTCTTTGATGTGGGCATTGCCGAGAGCAACCTGATGGGTGTCGCCGCCGGTATCGCAACCACCGGTCGCGTTGCCTTCGCGAGCACCTTTGCCATGTTTGCCGCCGGTCGCGCCTTTGAGCAGGTCCGCAACTCCATCGGCTACCCGCACCTCAACGTCAAGATCGGCGCCACGCACGCCGGCATCTCGGTGGGCGAGGACGGCGCCACGCACCAGTGCTGCGAGGACATCGCACTCATGCGCGTCATCCCTGGCATGACCGTTGTCGTCCCGGCAGATGACGTGGAGGCACGAGCCGTGACGCGCGCCGCCTACGAGTGCGACGGCCCCGTGTACATGCGCTTCGCCCGTCTGGCCTCGCCGGTCATCAACGACCCCGAGACCTATAAGTTCGAGCTGGGCCGCGGTATCGTCATGCGCGAGGGCGCCGACGTGACCATCGTCGCCTGCGGCCTGATGGTCGGCGAGGCCCTCGAGGCCGCCGAGCAGCTCGCCGCCGAGGGCATCGACGCCGAGGTCATCAACATGCACACCATCAAGCCCATCGATGCCGACCTGATCGTCAAGAGCGCTACCAAGACCGGCCACGTCGTGACCGTCGAGGAGCATTCCGTGATCGGCGGCTTGGGTAGCGCTGTCGCCGACGTCCTGTGCGAGCAGTGCCCGACGCCGCTTAAGAAGATCGGCGTCAACGACACCTTTGGCGAGTCCGGTCCGGGTGCCGAGCTCCTGCACAAGTACGGCCTGGACGCCGCCAACATCGTGGCGACCACCAAGGAGTTCTTGGCATAAGGCAAGCACCGCTCGACCGGTCGCATGTCAACTGCATAGATGTGCAAGCAGGGGCGTCCTCTCAGAGGACGCCCCTGTTTCAGTTGCGGTGAAATAAGGACTGATTAGACCTTTTAACTGGTAAAACAGTCCCTATTTCACCGCAACTTATGAAGACGCCCCTCAAGCACGGTCCCATCAGGGAAAAGGGCATATATCGACAAAGCGCAATTCAGACCCTTCCAACTTTGTATATGCAGCACCCCAAGTAAAACGCGGCGACCCCTTAGTTACCGCAGGCCGGACACAGGGCTACTCTCCAAATCTTTCCGCAGGACGGAGGAGCCCCCGCAGCGCGAAGCGCGCAGCGGGGGCTCCGACATGTCCGAGGACGATTTGGAGAGTAGCCCTGTGCCCGGCCGACGGGATCCCTAAGCACGCCATGCTTCTTATGTGCAGCAAAGCTAATACTGCTAAAATACAAAGCGCTCATGTAGTTTAAACGCACGACGATAAGGAGCACCAGTGGGTAACCACTTCCGTACCTCCGGTGCGGGCGATGATGCCCCCAAGACGCAGGCAGGCGTCCAGGGCAGTCGTTTCGCCACTCCGGATTCAGAGGGCCAGCCTGTTGCTCAGGCCCCCGCTCAGCCGGCAGATCAGGCACAGCCGGCATCCGATCCCTTTGCCTACAATCCAACCAGCGATGTCGCGCTTTCCGGCACGGCGGGTTTTGAGCCCGTTCAGGCCGTGACCGCTCGCGTGGAGCAGCCTCTGGCTGGTGCCGCCACGCCGCAGCCTACCATGGCCGGCATTCCCGACCCCTTGGCCCCTGCGACGCCGGCTCCTCAGCCTGCGCAGTCCGGTCTCTTTGCCGCTATTCCCGACCCCACGCAGCCTGCTGCCCCGGTGGTCGAGAGCGATCAGGCCGCCGAGGTCGCAAGCCTCGATAACGCGCTCAACAACCCCGATTTTACGTCGGTGTTTGCGCCCATCGATCCGCAGGCCAGCCGCAAGAAGATGGCCAAGCAGGCCGGTGTCGAGCCCGTCATCCTTATGGAGCATGTCACCAAAATCTATCCGGCACAGCCCAACAAGCCTGCACTCGACGACATCAACATCGAGATCTATCCGGGCGAGTTCGTCTTCCTGGTCGGTCACTCCGGTTCGGGTAAGACTACGCTACTGTCGACGCTCAACCGCGACGTCAAGCCGACGAGCGGCCGCATCCTGGTTGCCGGTCAGGACCTCATGAAGATCAAGAACCGCAAGGTTCCGTTCCTGCGCCGCCAGATTGGCGCCGTGTTCCAGGACTTTAAGCTTCTGCCGCAAAAGACCGCCTACGAAAACGTGGCGTTTGCCCTGCAGTGCATCGGCAAGCCCAAGGGCGTCATTCGCAGCCAGGTGCCCGAGGTACTGCGTCTGGTCGGTCTGGCCGATCAGATGGACTCGCTGCCCGACCAGCTTTCCGGTGGCGAGCAGCAGCGCGTTGCCGTCGCCCGCGCTATGGTCAACCGTCCGCCGCTGCTGATTTGCGACGAGCCCACGGGTAACCTCGACCCGGCGATCTCGCTGGGCATCATGAAGCTGCTCGAGCGCATTAACCGCACCGGCACCACCGTGATCGTCGCCACGCACGACCGCGAGATGGTCGATAGCATGCACCGTCGCGTGATCGCCCTCGAGGGCGGCCACGTTATCCGCGACCAGGAGAGGGGAGGTTACGGCAACTATGGCACCAACTAACGTGGGCTACTCCTTCAAAGAGGCAATCAGCCACTTCTTCCGTAACTGGACCACCTCGCTCGGCGCCGTCATCACGATCTTCCTTTCGCTGTTTATCATCGGCCTGTTCATCATGGGCTCCGCGATGCTGAACTCCGTGATCGGCACCGTCGAGGATCAGGTTGTCATCAACGCGTTCATTAGCGATGACGCCGATCAGGCCGATGTTCAGGCTTTTGAGGCCGAGCTTAAGACGTGGAATAACGTCAAGTCCGTTACCTATAAGGATAAGGACGACGCGCTGGCCGAGTATACGAGCAAGATGTCGGGCAACGCCGACGCCACCATGAGCGCGCTCGATGGCCAGAACCCGCTGCCGGCTTCGTTCGCAATTGAGATGGACGATCCATCCAAGGTCGAGAGCACGGCCCAGAAGCTCAAGAAGAACGCCGATTTTCAGAAGATCGCGGACGACGGCGACGTCAACGCGAGCGTGCTGTACGGCCAGGAGGAAGTGAGCCGCCTGTTCCAGGTGACCAACTACATCCGCATCGCCGCCGTGGTGCTCGTTGCCCTTCTGACCTTTATCGCATTCATCTTCATCAACAACACGATTCGCCTGTCCATTACGGCGCGTCGTCGTGAGATTGCGATTATGCGTCTGGTCGGCGCCAGCAACGGCTTCATTCGTGGTCCGTTTATCACCGAGGGTGTGCTGCAGGCCATTTTGGGCTCGCTGCTTTCCATCGGCGTTCTGGAGCTGCTGCGCAATCTGATGATTCCGCGTCTGCAGGAGAGCATCGGCTGGATGTCGTTTGCCCTGCCGATGCAGTACTACCTGGTGACCTATGCTGCGCTGATCCTGGTCGGCGTGATTATCGGTCTCTTTGGTTCTGCCATCGCCATGCGCCGCTACCTGCGCGTGTAGGCATGCCTGGAATTCATTCCTTCCAACGGGTCGTCTCTCTTGGGGCGGCCCGTTTTTTGATGCCTATGCGACGGCAGGATCGCGAATCATTTGGGTAGACTCTTTGGAGTCCGCAATCGATAGTAAGGAGGCGCCATGGGGCGCAACAACAAGCATAAGCACGGTGCCCGCAACAAGCGTGGACCGGTGCGCAGCGAGCGCCGCCCGAGCCTGACCGGACGCGTGCAGCTCCATGAGCACAGTGCCTATGTCATAACCGAGAACGGCGACTACAAGGTTATGGGTCGCGGTAAGCGCGAGATTATGGACGGCGATACCGTTGCCGTGAGCATTAAGAACAGCCCACATGGTGAGCGTCGTGCCGTGATTGAGGGAGTCGTCGAGCGCGCTGCCATCAGTGTGGTGGGCACGTACCAGACGGCCGGTCCGCTCGGCGTGATCGAGCCACTCGATTCGCGTCTCAAGGCCGATTTCTTTATTTTGCCCGAGGACACCTCGGCCGAGCGCTTGGGCGTTCATCCCGGTGACGCTGTGGTCGCACGCATTCTGACCTATCCGACGCGCTTGGAATCGGGCACGGTGACCATCGAGCGCCGCATTGGCGGCGATGATGCGCCCGACTTGGGCGTTCAGTATGTGATGGCGCGTTATGGCTATACCGACAGCTATCCCGAGGCGGCGCTTGCCGAGGCCGAGGGCCTTTCGCTCGATGTGACCGCGGCGCTCAAAGATCCGCTTCGACGCGATCTGCGCGACCGCTTTATCATCACGATCGACCCGGTCGACGCTCGCGACTTTGACGATGCCATTTCGCTGGAGCGCACGCCCGATGGCGGCTATAAGCTGGGCGTCCACATCGCCGATGTCTCGCACTATGTGGCTTGGGACGGGCATATCGATCTTGAGGCGCGCCATCGCACGACATCGGTGTATCTGGCCGATCGCGTGCTGCCCATGCTGCCCGAGCGCTTATCGAACGACCTGTGCTCGCTTCGTCCCGACGAGGACCGTCTGGCGTTTACCGTCGATATTGAACTCGATGCGCGGGGCCGCGTTCGCCACTACGATCCCTATCCCAGTGTGATTCGCTCGCGCGTGCGCATGGACTACGACGGCGCCGAGGCGCTGTTGGTACGTGCCGGCGCGGTGGAGTATGGGGTGCTGGAGGGTGCCGCCGAGGATGTTGCAGCTGTAGAGACTTCGCGTGAGGAGGCACTCGAGCGCGGGCTTGCATGCGAGGAAACTGCTCGTGGCTATAACGTCGATCTGGGTGATTTTCTCGTCGCCGCCAACGAACTTGCCGAGCTTCGCCGCCACATTCGTCGCGCGCGCGGTTCGGTCGACTTCGATACGGCCGAGATTCGCGCTCTGCTGGACGAGGACGGCGTGCCCGTGCAGATTGTGGCGCGCGAGCGCTCGTGTGCCACGTCGCTGATCGAGGAAGCCATGCTGCTCGCCAACGAGTGCGTGGCCGAGTGGCTTGCCGACCGCGATATCGATGCTTGCTACCGCGTGCATGAAGACCCCAGTCCCGACAGCCTGCACGGCGCCGCCGTGGCACTGGCTCAGCTGGGTATTATCGACGACCGCCGTGCAGCCGGCATTGCCCTGGGAAGCCCCGATGAACTGCAGGCCGCAGTTGATGCTGCCGCCGGTACGGCCAACGCGCCGCTCGTCAACACGCTACTTCTGCGCAGCATGCAGCGCGCGCTGTACAAGCCGCGCAACGAGGGCCACTTTGCGCTCGCTGCGCCGTGCTACTGCCACTTTACGAGCCCCATCCGTCGCTACCCCGATCTGGTGGTGCACCGCGTGCTCAAGCTGCAGTTGGCATACGAGCAGCTGGGCGGCAAGGACGCCCTGGTCCGCACACCGCGCCTGATCGGTAAGGGGCGCGAGTCGCTGCCGCGCATTCTGCCCCAGATCTGTCGCGCCTGCAGCGATGCCGAGCGCGCGGCAGATGCCGCCAGCCATGCGACGCAAAAGATCAAGATCGCCCAGTACTATGAGGATCGTCTAGGCGAGCGCTATGCCGGAACCGTCTCGTGGGTTAGCAGCATGGGCCTCTTTGTGCGCTTGGATCTAACGCAGGTCGAAGGCTTGGTTTCGATCAAGAGCCTGGGCAACGAGTGGTTCGAGTTCGACGAGGACGCGCTTACTCTGACGGGCGCCGACACGGGGACTCGTTATGAGCTGGGCCAGCGCGTGATTATCGAGGTCTCGCGCGTCAATACCACGCGTGGGCACTTGGACTTTAAGCTTATCCATTAGCCAAATCCCGACTCGTGGCGGGAGAGCGGAGGGCGGTCTTTCGGGGCCGCCCTCCGCATTTGAATCGTGGCTACCTTGCCGTCTGCTCGGCCGCCCGCTTACCTGCTATTTGAGAGGTAGAACCTACCAAAATAAACCTGTCCCTTTTTGGCAGGTTTACAAGAAAGCGGGGATGAGATGGCGACGGTGTACGGTTATGCGCGGGTGAGTTCGCGCGATCAGAATCTTAATCGGCAGCTGGATGCGCTGGGCGCCTATGGCGTGGGCTCGGCGAATATTTATGCCGACCATGCGAGCGGCAAGGACTTCGATCGGCCGCGTTATCGCGAGCTGCTGCACGTCTTGGGAGACGGGGACGTGCTGGTGGTGCTTTCTATCGACCGACTTGGCCGTAATTACTCCGAGATTCTTGAGGAATGGCGACGCATTACCAAGGAGCTCGGGGTTGCCATTGTGGTGTTGGACATGCCATTGCTTGACACGCGCGCCAGTGCCAGCGGCGCGCCGGATGTGACTAACACCCTGATTGCCGATATTGTGCTGCAACTGCTGAGCTACGTGGCGCAGGTGGAGCGCGAGAATATCCATCGGCGCCAGGCGGAGGGAATTGCAGCGGCGCGGGCGCGAGGGGTCCGTTTCGGTCGACCTCGCAAGCCGTGCCCTCCTCAGTTTGAGCTGGTGCGCGATAGCTATGAGGCAGGCGATATTACCCGCAGCCAGGCGGCAAAGTGCCTGGGCGTGTGCGTGGGGACGTTCGATCGCTGGATGCGCGAGGCGGGGTAGGGGTTTGCGTTGCTTTGTCGCTTCCTGTTGCGATTCAAATTTTGATGCGGTGACGATGTCATTTTGGGCTACACTCGCTGATATTCAAAAAAAGGAGGTTGGCCTTTGGCGCACACGAAGAAAATAATCGGGTGGATCGCGATCGCTCTGTTCGCCGCAACGCTGGCGGGCATCTGGGTGCTGACGGAGCAAAACGCGGTGCAGACGTCGCTGCTGAGCGAGTCCACCGCGCGTGTGGTGGAGGGTCAGGCTACGGGCGTTCAGGCTGCCGGTGCCACGGGCGAAGCTCAGACGGAGAACGGAATAACCGGGGGCACCGATTCGGCTGCCTCGAATGTCCGGTCTGGTCGACTTGCTTCCATTCGCGTGTGGGTGGGCACAAACGTCCGTCGCGTCGCCCATACCGTAGAGTTTTTCTTCGTCGGATTGTTCGCCTCGGTGGTCGTGGTTTGCTTTTCCAGGCGTCCGTGGAGCGTATGCTCCCGTTGCGTGCCCGTGTTTCTCTTTTGCGCTGCCTGCTCCGTTGGCGACCAGGTGCATAAGATCTTTGTTCCCGGCAGGCATTTCGACGTTATCGATTTAGGATTCGATGCTGCGGGCTATGTCACTGCCATGCTGTTGGTATTGCTGACAGCGGCGTTGGTGCGCCATGTGACTCGGCCGATCGGCGCCCACGCGAGGCGCTAGCCTTAAGACGAGACATCGCGACTGCCTATGCTTCGACATTGACTACAATAACGGCTGCAATCGCGAGTGGTCGTCGATGTGCAGTTTTCCAGACACCTGTTTTCTCTAAGAAAGGAAATCCCATGG
>DBGDEA010000021.1:0-93713 GCA_048342875.1 Collinsella sp.
GTAAGCCCCGGCGTTGGTGGAAATGGTGAAAATGCGTTGGCGCGATTGGGGAAATTGCGTTGGCGGAATCGGCTAAAGTGCGATGGCGAAATTGGTTGTTTTTACAGTAGCGCTAACAGGAACGTCCCTAACTGCCGGGTTTAGGCTGTTAGATCGAGTTCGTAGAGGAAGCTTTCGCGCGGCATGTCGTGACGGCGCTCTTCGCGGTTGGCGCGGTGCGTGGCCGTGCGCTTAAAGCCGTGCAGCTCGTAGAACTTCCACGAGCAGTTGGAGTCGGTGTACAGGTGCGCCCTCGTCGCTCCAAGCGAGGACAGGTGCGAGACGGCGGCATCGAGCAGAACCGTGCCAACGCCCAGGCCATGGACATCGCGATCCACGGCAAGCAGTGTGACCTCGTTGTCGTGCGGCAACGGGCTGCTCTCGAGCAGGCGGTTGTTGGTTCGGATGGTTGCGCGCACAAACGAGAGATACTCGGCGCACGCATCGGGCTCTAGCTCACGCATCTGCGATAGCAGCGCGCGTTCGGTATCCATCCAATGCTCGTTGATAGTGGCGCCGGAGCTCTGTCCCGCACGCGCGAGCGAAATGCCACGCGCCTGACCGTCGATTACGGCAACCTGTGAAAACGTCGACGACGAAAGGCAATAGGCGAGGTCGCACGCGGCCTCAAGGCGGTTGTACTCATCGTTATCCGAATTGTTATGCCAAAGCTGCTGCAGAATCAGCGCGATGGCGTCGAAGTCTTCGGTATCAAACGGTCGGTAGAGAACCCGCGAGACCATGGTGCCTCTTTCTTTTGCGGATGCATATCGAGCACAGTTCTACCACGCCATTGGCATCAAATTATGGTGCCCCTGTGTTCCATGAACTCACCGTGCCCGGTGCCATGCCCATCCCCTCCGCTCGCAAACTTTTTCTGCACATGCGCCCGTTGCGGGGTGCATCGATGCGCTCGATGCGCTACATTAAATCAGTATTTTCAATGCCGCTGCGCGAGCGCTGCAGATCGACGTATCACCGACTCACAGAGCACGGCGGCGTACCAGACAGGAGGACTGCATGGGATCTGATGTGAAGATCGCACGCGCGTTGATCTCGGTTACCGATAAGACGGGCGTCGTCGATTTCGCACGGACGCTGGTTGACGACTTTGGCGTCGAGATCATCTCTACGGGCGGCACGGCTCGTGCCATCGAGGACGCGGGCGTTCCCGTAACCCCCATCGAGGAGTTCACGGGCTATCCCGAGATGATGGACGGCCGCGTTAAGACCCTGCACCCCAAGGTTCATGGCGCGCTGCTGGCCCGCCGCGATTCCGAGCAGCACATGCAGGAGGCGGCTCAGCACGGCATTAAGCTGATCGATCTGGTCGTCGTCAACCTGTACGAGTTCGAGAAGACCGTCGCCAACCCCGAGGTCACCTTCGCGGACGCCATCGAGCACATCGACATCGGTGGCCCCTCCATGCTGCGCTCTGCCGCCAAGAACGCCACGAGCGTTACCGTCATTTCCGACCCGGCCGACTATGATGCCGTCCTGGCCGAGATGCACGAGACCGGTGGCTGCACCACGCTTTCCACCCGTCGTCGCCTGCAGGTGAAGGTCTACCAGACCACCGCCGCCTACGACACGGCCATCTCCCGCTGGCTCGCCGCCCAGGCAAGCGACGTGGCGGACACCTCTGCCAAGCTCGAGATTTCGCTGGAGAAGGTCGACGACCTGCGCTATGGCGAGAACCCGCAGCAGAAAGCCACAGTCTATCGCTTTGCCGAGGGCTGCGAGAACACCGCGAGCTCGCAGTTCCCGCTCGTGGGCTCCAAGCAGATCCAGGGCAAGCCGCTCAGCTACAACAACTATCTGGATGCCGACGCCGCTTGGAACCTGGTCCGCGAGTTCGACGAGCCGGCCTGCGTAATCCTCAAGCACCAGAACCCCTGCGGTTCCGCCGTTGCCGAGGACATCACGGCTGCCTACGACCGCGCTTTTGCCTGCGATCCCAAGAGCGCCTTCGGCGGCATCATCGCCTGCAACCGCGAGGTTCCCTTTGATCTGGTTGAGCACTTTGCCGATCAGAACAAGCAGTTCGTCGAGGTCATCATCGCCCCGAGCTACACCGCCGAGGCGCTCGAGCGCATGGCCAAGCGCCCCAACCTGCGCGTGTTGGCGACCGGCGGCGTGGACCACGGCGCTCAGGTGGAGCTGCGCTCCGTCGACGGCGGCATGTTGGTGCAGGAGGTCGACCACGTGACCGAGGATCCCGCGACCTTTACGTTCCCCACCGACCGCAAGCCCACCGACGCCGAGATGGCCGAGCTCGAGTTTGCCTGGAAGGTCTGCAAGGGCGTTAAGTCCAACGCCATCCTGGTCTCCAAGGGTAAGGCCGGCATTGGCATGGGCCCGGGTCAGCCTAACCGCGTTGACTCTGCGCTACTTGCCTGCGAGCGCGCCGAGGACTTCTGCGAGCGCGAGGGCGTGGAGAAGGGCGGCTTTGCCTGTGCAAGCGACGCGTTCTTCCCGTTCCGCGACAACGTCGACGTGCTTGCCGCACACGGCGTGACCTGCATCATCCAGCCCGGCGGCTCCAAGCGCGATGACGAGAGCATTCAGGCCTGCAACGAGCATGGTATTGCTATGGTGTTTACCGGCGCCCGCCACTTTAGGCACTAAGTTTCGCCCCGAAACAAAATAATCTCTGCAAAAGACGGTCGCTCCGTTTGGAGGGCCGTCTTTTTGGTATAAGAGGACGGAATGACTAACACGAAAGGTATGACCATGCCCCAGATTGATGATGCCGAGCTGTTTGGCAATGCCGAGGATCAGCGTGCGTACGAGGACTTTTGCGCCAATCAGGAGGCGGTCGAGAAGTTTACGCTCGACAAGCCCGCGCTTATCTGCCGCTGGCGCATGTCCAACAAAAAGGTGCCCATGCTCAACCGCCACATTCGTGCGCTGTCCGAGCGCTTGGTGCAGGGCGAGCCGCTTACCCATAACATGCTCAGTTGGGCCAAGCAGCACGTTGAGTGGTCGCTTGCCGAGGGCGATTACACTGCGCACGACGGCGTACTCATGCTAGTGATCGACGTTAACGGCAACGCCGCCATGACGGTGGGGGAGTACGAGCCGCTCGCCGATACGTCGGCCAAGGCGCTACGTGCCCGCTCCGCCGAGGCCCGCTCCGAGGCCGACGAAACCGGCGTGGCGCCCGAGCTGCTCGCCGCCGTCGATAACGGCGAGCTTGCCTTTGTGGCGCCAGCGGACGAGTGCCTGTGCGGCACGGCGACGCTCATTGAGCAGCTGGCCCAGACCAAGGGCATCCCGGTCACGCGCGTAGATATTCCCGCACAGCTCAAGGGCGCCTTGTTCCTGGTGAGCGACGAGCACGGCGTGGTCCCCGCAACCGAGGCCGACGCCGCCGAGGCCGACGCCGCCACGGTCGCCTTCTTCGCTGAAGGCTACGAAAAGCTCCGTGCCCGCCGCTCCTAACCTCAAGGCGGGGTGGGCTTACTGAAGCGAGCGAGCGCGTTCGATTGCGTAGGCGAGCGACAGCTGCTCCATCTCCGGGGCGCATTTGTAGCTCAGTCCGGTGAGAACTGTCACCTTATCGAGGCGATATCGAATCGTGTTCGGGTGCTGGCCAGTCTGCTTGGCGGTTTGCTCGATACGTCGGCCGTTCTCGATGAATGCAGCGAGCGTGGATTCCAGTTCGCTGCCATGCTCACTGTCGTGCTCGCGTATCGGCGAGAGAATCGCCTCCGAGAACGATCGCATCTCCGGGGTTTCCGCAAAAGGCATCACGGTTCTCAGGATGCCGAGCTGCGTATAGCGCACGGGACCCTCGGCTCGTTGACAAGATAGGCGCTGTGCGTAAATCGCCTGCGAGATCGCCTGCGCCACCGCCTCGTCTCCAAACAGAATATCGCTGATGCCGAGCCCTTCCGCTCCGCCATCGATGTCGCTAGCCTCGATGAGCTCCGTGAGCGCCTGCACGATTCGCTCTACATCGAGCGTCTGTTCCGAGTCACTTGTCGCTACGAATAACAAACCTCCGTCGTAGGGTGCCAGCATGTTGTGGCATCCGGCGAGGGTCGATTTTGCACAGAGACGTTCGATTTGCAAAAACGTACGCGGGTCGAGGGGCTCTGCAAACGATGCGAACAGGGCGACCGCTTCGTCCAGAAATGACGGGTTGAGACCTCGGATGCGTCGGCAGATGGACTCGGGCGATACGTCTGTCCTCAGGGCATCGATCTCGCGCTGCGCGAAGTCGATGGACGTGAGCTGCTCGATATGCCGTTTGACCTCATAGATGACGCTGTCAAAGAACAGTGAGTCGTCGGTCGTGAGAAAGACCGGGTAGTGCCGCGCGTTGGCGTAGCGGATGGCTTGGTCGGGAATCGGGATGTGCAGGACGTTTTTGATGATGAGACCGCTCGTTCCCTTGGCGACGAGGTATTTCACGGCTTCAGTGATGGGGTACGGGTCGTCCTTCGCATAGAGGAAAGTGCTGAGGATGATCTCGTCTGAGCTGAAGTTGACGCGCTGGTACTTGTTCTTGAGGCCGGGCATGAGTTCATAATCGAGGATCCCGACGCCAGAGACGGCACGCGAGACGCCATCGCTGCCGGCGATTAGACGGACTGACCCCTCATATTCCCGTGAGAAGTCCGAGATGGTGTATAGCATCAGCATCACCTTGTAAATAATTACAATAAGTACCTATACAAATAGGATAATCGCACATCCGTATGCCTTTGATGCGATAAATAGTTCAAATACCTGCTGATAGAACGAAAAATCAGATCGAGAATTGTTGTAGATTCCAACAAGAAATGATCCTTGGCGGCATCGTTACTAAACCGTACAGTGAAGCAACGTAAAGCTTTCACTGAAAGGAGCGATGATGGGGCAGATGGTGGTGCTTTCGGTCGAGGAAGTTTCCAAGGTGCTGACAATCGAGGATGCAATCGCTGCCGTGGAGGAGGCATATCGCCAGAAGGCAACGGGCAAGGGTGTTGCGTGGCCGATGGTATATGAGCAGTTCGAACCCGGCGTGGCCGATATGGATATCCGCTCGGGCGAGTTGGCGGGAAGCGGCCTCTTCGGCCTCAAGCTCACCGCTTGGTTCTCTCAGAATCCTAAAAAGGGGCTGCCCGAGATCTTTGGCACCACGCTGCTGTGCGACAACGCGACGGGCGAGCCGTTGGCGCTGCTCAATGCCTCCGCCGTCACTGGACTTCGCACCGGTGCCGCCGCTGCGCTCGGTGCCAAGTGGCTGGCTCGGGCGGATGCGTCCAAACTGCTTGTTGTGGGTGCCGGTCATATGAGCACTTATATGGTGGCGGGCGTGCTCGCCGCCTGTCCCAAGGTGAGCGAGGTCAAGGTGTGGGAGCCGGTTTCCGATGCCGCGCCCGAGGCCCGCGTCGAGCGCATGCGAGGCGAGGTCGCCCATATCTTGGGCGCCTGCGAGCATGCTCGCGAGGCATCCACCTATTCCATCGAGGCGACGGCTGACGGCCAAGGTGCCGCGGCGGAGGCCGACATCATCGTGACGATCACGCCGGCGACCAAGCCCATCATTCTCGATTCATGGGTGCGTCCTGGTACGCATATCTCCTGCGTCGGTGCCGACATGCCCGGCAAGCAGGAGCTCGCCTCGGCGCTTGTCGCCCGTGCCGCTGTTTACGTCGACGACCGCGAGCAATCGGTCGCGTCCGGTGAGCTGGAGATTCCGGTTGCCGAGGGCGCCATCACGCCCGAGGACATCAAAGCGGAGCTCGGCGAAGTCATCGCCGGCGCGGCTACGGGGCGCTCGGATGACGAGCAGGTGACGGTGTTCGATACGTCGGGCATCGCCGTTCAGGACCTTTCGGCATCGAAAATCGCCTACGACCGCGCCGTCGAGGCGGGGCTGGGTACCGTGGTGGAGCTGTAAGAAAGTCAAGGAAAGGAAACGACAATGCAGATCAAGGATTTCGCCGTCGAGCAGTGGATGAACGAGTGGGAGACCAAGTGCACCCACAACGTTGCAGAGACGTGCGTCTACTCCCTCACGCTCGACCAGCTGTTCGAGCATACGAACACTGACAAGAAGGCGTGGCTCGATAGCCTGTGCTCGCGCCGATTCACCTACGGAGACATCGAGGGGCAGCCCGGCTTCCTCGAGGGGGTCGCGCGTCTCTATAAGACGGTCGAGCCCGGGCATATCGTGCCCACGCACGGCGCGACCGGTGCCAACTCCCTGGTTATTTCCACGCTCGTCGAACCGGGCGATCACGTAGTCTCCGTCAAGCCCACCTACCAGCAGCTTTACTCGATTCCCGAGATGTGCGGCGCGAAGGTCGATATCCTTCAGCTCGATCGCAAGAACGGCTACCACGTCGACGTCGACGCGCTCGATGCCCTGGTGACCGACGATACCAAGCTCATCTGCATCAATAACCCGGACAACCCCACGGGCGCCCTGCTCGACACCGATACGCTCAAGGCGATTGTCGAGGTCGCGCGCAAACACGACGCGTGGCTGCTCTGTGACGAAGTCTACCGTCTGCTTACTCAGACGGATGAGTACTCCGAGTCCGTGATCGACCTGTACGACAAGGCCATCGTCACCGCATCCATGTCCAAGGTCTGGTCGTTCGCCGGCCTGCGTCTGGGCTGGGCGGTCACCAAGAGCCCGGAGCTCCGTCGCGCGCTGCTCTCGCATCGCGACTACAACCTGATTTCCGCCGGCATATTCAGCGAGTCGGTGGCGGAGCTGATTCTGGGCAACGCTTCCGTGATCCTTGAGCGCAGCCGTCGCATCGTCCGTCAGAACCTTGCTGTTCTGGAGAAGTGGGTCGAGAGCGAGCCGCACCTGTCGTTCGTTAAGCCCGAGGCGGGTACCACCGCGCTCGTGTATTACGACTACGACATCGACTCCAGGACGTTCTGCATCGACATGATTAAGAAGTCCGGCGCGCTCGTCACCCCGGGCGATTGCTTCGAGGAGCCCAAGAGCATGCGCATCGGCTATGCATACTCCGATAACACCGACGACCTGCAGAAGGGCCTGGATGCCATCTCTGCATACATGCGTACGCTCGAGTAGAGGCTCGAGGTCGAAGTGATGAGGCCGATCGGTTTAGGACCGGTCGGCCCCTATTTTCTCTCAAGACTACCGAACGCTTTTGTCACATTAGGTGCCCACGGGGTCGTATCGCTGCGACGCTGTGGGCATAATGGTGTGAAAGGTGCATGTTACGCGAAATGGGAGGACACATGGCGCTGATCTATGTCGTTGAGGACGACGAGCCCATTCGTCGTGAGCTTATCGACATCCTTGCCCGCGCCGGGTTTGAAATCGAGGCCTGCGAATCGTTTGAGCATGTCTCGCGCGATATTCTCGCCGCCGCGCCCGACCTGGTGCTGCTCGACCTCACGCTTCCCGTCAAGGACGGCCAGCATATCTGCCACGAGGTTCGCCGCGAATCCGAGGTTCCCATCATCGTCCTCACGTCGCGCACGACCGAGATCGACGAGGTCATGGCCATGACGCTCGGTGCGGACGACTTTGTTCCCAAGCCCTATAGCGCCCGTGTGCTCGTGGCGCGCATCAATGCCTTGCTGCGTCGCACCGCGGCGGCGGGCGAGCGCAGCACGCTCGTACACAAGGGACTGGAGCTCGACCTTGCACGCTCCATGGTCACCAACACGCTAACCGGCACCAGTACCGAGCTCACCAAAAACGAGCTGCGTATCCTCTCGCTGCTTCTGAGCCGCGCGGGCAAGATCGTTTCGCGTTCGGCCATCATGCAGGACCTGTGGGACTCCGACGCCTTCGTGGACGACAATACGCTTACCGTCAACATCAACCGCCTGCGCACCACGCTCGAAAAAATCGGCATCAAGGGGTATTTGACGACGCACCGCGGTCAGGGCTATTCGGTCTAGGGGCCGGCTATGTCGTTCGCCAAATTCTTCAAAGATGCGCTGCTTCCCGTCGCCGTGTGGACGTGCGGCGTGCTGCTGAGCTGCTTTGTGCTGACGGTCGCCGGCGCACCCGTTTCCATCGTGGTCGTGGCGGTCGGCGTGTCCTTTATCTTTGGCATGCTGGGCATCGTGATCGAGTACGCGCGCCGTCGTCGTTTTCTGCGCCAGCTGGAGCGTGCGGCAGAGGAGCTCGAGAGTCCCGCATGGGTGCAGGAGATGGTGCAATGTCCGACCTATGCCGAGGGCGAGCTCGAGTACGAGGTCTTGCGCCGGGTGGGCAAAGCCGCTTGTGACGAGGTTGCCGAAGGCAGGCGCCAGACCGATGACTATCGCGACTATATCGAGAGCTGGGTCCACGAGGCCAAGCTGCCTCTGGCGGCAGCCCATCTGATTTTGGAAAACCTGGACGGCAGCGAAGATGATCTGTCGCGCGTAGATGATCTCGGTCGCGAGCTTGCCCGCGTGGAGCGCTATATCGACCAGGCGCTCTACTATGCGCGCTCGGAGGTTGTGGAGCGCGATTATCTGATTCGACGTTGGAACCTCAAGGCTCTGGTGACGGGCGCAATCAAGGCCAATGCGCGCGAGCTCATCGCGGCACACGTGGCGCCGGTGTGCGAGAACCTCGACTTTGAGGTCTTTACCGACGAGAAGTGGCTCGAGTTTATTCTGGGCCAGCTCATTCAGAACAGCATTAAATATGCGCGTGAGGACGGCGCAAAGATCGTGTTTTCGGGTGCGTTGCTGGACGAGGGTCTGGCAAGCGAGCGCATCGAGCTTACCGTCGCGGACAACGGCTGTGGCGTGTGTGCGGCAGACCTGCCTCGCGTGTTCGAGAAGGGCTTTACCGGCGACAACGGCCGCACCACCAAGCGCGCAACGGGCATCGGCCTCTACCTGGTGGCGCGCCTGTGCTCCAAGATGGGCATCGACGTCACCGCGGCATCCGAGCCCGGCGAAGGCTTCGTCGTCACGTTTGCCTTCTCAACCAACAAGTTCCAATACTTTGAGTAGGCGGGCCGTCTTGCGGTGCGGACGGCTATGTTCCCGAACGTGAATATAGCCGCAAGGATTTAAATGAATCGCCCCATAAAAAACGTGCCGCCCCAACCAGGGCGGCACGCCATTTTTTATCAGCCAACTCGCTGAAGTACGGTGACGAAGGCGCAAGGCCGGGAGGGGTTATCTAAGCCGACATCCCGCAGCCGCGAAGCGGCGAGGACGTCGGCGTGATAACCCCGCAGGCCTTGCGCCGGCGGGAAGGAACCTACTTCACGACCAAGATGTCGCAGTCCGTATTGCGCAGCAGGAACGTCGAAATCGAACCCAGCAGCGCATACTTGATCGAGGACAGGCCGCGGGCGCCGCAGAGCACCAGGTCGGGCTTAACCACGTCGAGCATCTCGTCCTTGAGCGTCTCGCGAATACGGCCGGCGCGAATCATGACCTCGACCTCGGGAATATCGGGATTGGCCTTGGCCTCTTCGAGCTGCTTGGCGATGGAGTTCTTAAATGCCTCCTCTAGGCCGTTGACCAGATCGACCGGATAGGAACCGGCGCTCTCGAGCGCCGTGGAATCGATAACGTGGCCGATGATTAGCTTGGCGCCGTTGTTCGCGGCGACCTTGATGGCGCGTGCGAGCACAAAATCCTGCTGCTCAGTACCGTCGAGTGAAACAAATACCTTGGTGTAGCCCTCGTTCATGGTTTCCTCCTTGGTCTATCGCACGGGCGCGGGGCTCGTGCATCGGGCGGGCGCGGGCGCGTTGGCCGCCGGACACTTTATCTTGTTGCAGTTATACCCAAGGATTTGGGTTTGACCGCTCGCAATTCTGTGAACGGGCGAGTTTTTTGGTAAGGGTAGGCGTAGACGCGCCCGAACGGTTGATAATGGGACATCGCCCGCACCGTCCGCAGAACAATATCGGCGGGTGTCTAACGAGGGGGTCCCTTTGGATATTATCGAGCTTCTAAAATCTGCCTTCATGGGCCTGGTCGAGGGCATCACCGAATGGCTGCCTGTTTCGTCGACCGGTCACATGATCTTGGTGGACGAGTTCGTCAAGATGAACGTGAGCGAGACGTTCTGGAATATGTTCCTGGTCGTGATTCAGCTCGGCGCCATTCTGGCCGTCTGTGTGCTGTTCTTCCATGAGCTCAATCCGTTCTCGCCCAGCAAGGGCAAGGAGGGCCGTCGCGACACCTGGGTGCTGTGGGGCAAGATTGTGCTCGGCTGCATTCCCGCCGCGGCGATCGGTCTGCCGCTTAACGACTGGATGGAGGAGCATTTCTACAATGCTCCCGTCGTGGCGCTGGCGCTCATTGTGTACGGCGTGCTGTTTATCGTGATCGAGAACTGGCGCGCGAGCAAGCGCGAGGAAATGGCCGTTGCCGGTTCGTTTGGCTCGCGTGCTGTGGTGTCGGGTGGACGTCCCGCCGGTGCGCACTTTGCGGCGCCCGCCGCGGCTACCGCTGAGGATGAGGACGATGACGAGAATCTGGACTTTGGCTCCATCGCCACGCTCGAGGACCTGAGCTGGAAGACTGCGCTGGGTATCGGCTGCTTCCAGGTGCTTTCGCTGGTGCCTGGTACGTCTCGCTCCGGTTCTACCATCATCGGCGGCCTGCTTTTGGGCTGTACGCGTTCGGTGGCGTCCAAGTTTACGTTCTTCCTGGCCATCCCTGTCATGTTTGGCGCGAGTGCACTCAAGCTGGTCAAATACTTCATCAAGGGCGGCACGTTCGGCGCCAACGAGGTCGCTATCTTGGGCGTGGGCTGCGTTGTGGCCTTTGTGGTTTCGCTCATCGCCATCAAGTGGCTCATGGGCTTCGTCCGCCGTCACGACTTCAAGTGCTTCGGTGTTTACCGCATCATCCTGGGCGTCGTAGTGCTCGCATACTTCTTCGTTCTGGAGCCGATGCTCAGCCTCTAACTTAGTCGACGCTGCGCGGCGGCCAGGGCGACAACTTGTCATTCAAAGGGGGTGGCATGACCAAAAGGTCTATGCCGCCCCCTTTTCATGCCAATTTGTTCGCCCTGACCGTCGCTCGCTGCTGCTGCCATGACATCGGCGGTTTCGTGATTGTCAATAGATTGGTGCAGACTAACCTGACCCCATTGCACCAAATCCGCTGGGGCGAGCCTGACGGTGGCGCACGGAGTCGTGGTGTGATTTGCGTCGGTGTCCGCGCGGCTCGGTATACTGGTACGGCTCAAACTATGGCGCTGCCCGCAGGCGCGCCGTCCGTCAGATGAGGAGTCGCCCATGACCCAGCCCTTGCCCTGGGAAAAGAACGCCGCGGTACCCGTGCCGCCCACGCCGGAACCCGCGCCGCTCGATGCATACACCGCCCCCGCTGCGCCGGAGCCCGAGCTCGTCCCGCTCGACATCTACGACGCTCCCGCGCCGGCACCCAAACCCGCCAAGCCGCTCGTCGACCTCGACAGCCTTAATCCCGCTCAGCGCGAGGCGGTCCTGACCACCGAGGGCCCGCTGCTGGTCCTTGCCGGCGCCGGCTCGGGCAAGACCCGCGTCTTGACCTTCCGTATCGCACATATGCTCGGCGACCTGGGCGTTAAGCCCTGGCAGATCCTTGCCATCACGTTTACCAACAAGGCCGCGGCCGAGATGCGCGAGCGTCTGGCGGCACTCATCCCCAGCGGTACCCGCGGCATGTGGGTGTGCACCTTCCATGCTATGTGCGTGCGCATGCTGCGCGAGGACGCTGACCTGCTGGGCTACACCGGTCAGTTCACCATCTACGATGACGACGATTCCAAGCGCATGGTGCGCGATATTATGCAGGCGCTCGGTATCGAGCAAAAGCAATTCCCCATCAACATGATCCGCAGCAAGATCAGTTCGGCCAAAAACGCCATGATCGGCCCCGAGGACATGCTCAAATCCGCCGACAGCCCCAACGACAAAAAGGCCTCGCAGGTCTACTTGGAGCTGGAACGCCGCCTGCGCGCCGCCAACGCGATGGACTTCGACGACCTGCTCGTGCGCACGCTCGAGCTGCTGCGCACCCGCCCCGAGGTGCTCGACAAGTACCAGGAGCGCTTCCGCTACATTAGCGTCGACGAGTATCAGGACACCAACCACGTCCAGTACGAGATCGCTAACCTGCTGGCCGCCAAGTACCAAAACCTCATGGTCGTGGGCGACGATGACCAGTCCATTTATAGCTGGCGTGGCGCCGACATCACCAACATCCTGGACTTTGAGCAGGACTTTAAAAACTGCAAGACCGTTAAGCTGGAGCAGAACTACCGCTCCACGGGCCATATCCTGAGCGCCGCCAACGCCGTGGTGCGCCACAACTCGCAGCGCAAGGACAAGCGCCTGTTTACGGCCGAGGGCGATGGCGAGAAGATCCAGGCCTTCCAGGCAAGCGATGAGCGCGACGAGGGCCGCTGGATTGCCGGCGAGATCGAGAAGCTGCACTCCAAGGGCACGAGTTACGACGACATCGCCGTGTTCTACCGCACCAACGCTCAGTCGCGTATTCTCGAAGATATGTTCCTGCGCGCAGGCGTGCCCTACAAGATCGTGGGTGGCACGCGATTCTTCGACCGTGCCGAGATCCGCGACGTCATGGCCTATCTTAAGATGATTGTGAACCCGGCCGACGAGATGAGCGTCAAGCGCGTCATCAACACGCCGCGCCGCGGCATCGGCTCCACCTCGATTCAAAAGATTGAGCAGCTGGCACGCGACAACCGCTGCTCGTTCTTCCAAGCCTGCGAGATCGCAACAGCCGAGACGGGCATGTTTAGCGCCAAGGTGCGCAACGGCCTGTCGAGCTTTGTGGCGCTGGTGCGCGAGGGTCGCCGCATGGACGGCGAGCTCAAGGACGTCGTCGAGATGATCGTCGATAAGACGGGCCTGCTGCAGGCTTTCCGCGCCGAGGGCACCATGGAGTCCGAGAGCCGCGCCGAGAACATCCAGGAATTCCTGGGCGTCGCCGCCGAATTTGAGGAGACGCACGAGGATATCGAAGGTATGCTCGAGAGCTTGGAAGAGCTGCGCGCTGCCGGTGTTGCCGATGTGCCTGCTAGCGCCGAGCCCGAGTCTGTCGTGGTGAGCGCGCCTGCGCCCGAACCGGGGCCATCTGCCCCGGTATCCTCGTTTGAGGCGCTCGTTGGCGCGCGTGACGCCGCGGGCTCCAATCCGCTCGATAGCTTGGCCGCTCCGGCGCTGTCTCCGCAGGATGCCCTGGCCGCCGCCATCGCGGGCAACGCGTATGCCGCGCCGACGGAGATGCCGGCGGGTGCCGTGCATGCCGACGAGATCGAGCGCACCTACGGTCCGCTCACCTGTAAGGCGCTGCCGGCGCTCATGGAGTGGCTGGCCCTGCGCTCCGACTTGGATTCCCTGGCCGGCGAGACGCATGCCATTACCATGATGACCATCCACTCCGCCAAGGGCCTGGAGTTCCCGGCGGTGTTCGTGGCCGGCATGGAGGAGGGTATCTTCCCGCACGTGCACGACTTTGGCGGTAGTGACGATCCGGGCAAGCTCGAGGAGGAGCGTCGCTTGGCCTACGTCGCCATCACGCGTGCTCGCAAGCGCCTGTTCCTGACCTATGCGGCCACGCGTCGCACCTACGGCTCGACCTCTGCCAACCCGCGCTCGCGCTTCCTCAACGAGATTCCGTTTGAGGATATCGAGTTTAGCGGCATCGGTTCTGCCGGTTTTGAGGGCACGGGCTGGGAGAAGCGCGGCGACCGTCACGGCACCTTTGGCTCGGGCATGGGCTCGGATATGTACGGCGGCAAGGTGTTTGGCTCGCATACGCGCTCGACCGGCGGTTCCGGTTCGCGCGGCGGATCGAGCTTTGACGATTTCTTTGGCGGCAGCAGTTACGGGACCGAGCGCCATCGTGGGGTTTCGCCTGACGCCGGCCGTGTTGCCTCGACTTTTGGTTCGGGCGCGTCGCGAGCCAAAAAGCCGTCTTCCAAGGTGTCCCCGACGGTGGAGCGCAAGGTCGATCGTGCCAGCGCATCGCAGGACTTTGCCGCGGGCGATACCGTGAGCCACAAGACTTTTGGCACGGGTACCGTGATCTCGGTCGCCGGAGACATGATCGAGGTTCAATTCGAAAAGACCGGCCAGACCAAAAAGCTAATGAAGGGCTTTGCACCGATCGTCAAGCTGTCGTAATCCCGGCGGACCTGGGCGGGCGTATGGGGCAACATCGCCTGCTCGGGCAGTCCTGCGCAAGACGGAGGCCACATTAAGTGGCCTCCTTTGCGTGCGGAACTCGCGATCGATGTTGCCCCATACGCCCGCCCAGGTCCTTGGGTAACGTTGCTGGACGAACGTCGCTTTGCTCGTTCGCTTTTTGATCTAGAGAGCCGGGTGGGCTGATAGATAGATACGAGTAGGGGCTCTCCCGTACATGGACGGGAGAGCCCCTTGTTGCGTTTGGGTTGTTGGTGCGACCTAGAGGTGCGAGATGATCAGTTCCATCTTGCCTTCAAGTTCAATCTGGTCCACGGTGCTCGGAGCCAGCAGGTGGCTTCCCTTGTGGACGGGGTCGCCGCAGACGGTGCCTTCGCCGTCGATGACCGACAGGCACATGAAGGGCCAGCGCTGGTCGAGGGTCTTGCTGCCGTTGACGCGCACGCGATCGACGGTGTAGCAGGGGTTGGACTCGAGCTCGGTCACGCCGTCCACCTCGGGCGCGGTCACCGTGCCGTCGGTCGGAGCCTGAGCATCAAAGTCGATGCAGTCGAGGCTCTGCTCAATGTGCAGCGGGCGCAGCTTTCCGTCGGTGCCGGGACGGTCGTAGTCGTACAGGCGATATGTCACGTCGCTCGACTGCTGCGTCTCCAGAATCAGCGTGCCGGTCTTGATGGCGTGAACGGTGCCGGAGTCGATCTGGAAAAAGTCTCCCTTGTGAATCGGCAACACGTTGAGCATCTCGTCCCAACGGCCTTCCTCGATCATCTGCGCGGCCTCGGCGCGGTCGTGCGCGCGCTGGCCGACGATGATCGTGGCACCGGGCTCGCAGTCCAGTACATACCAGCACTCGGTTTTGCCCAGGCTGCCGTTCTCGTGCTTGGCGGCGTACTCGTCGTTGGGATGAATCTGGATCGAAAGGTCGTCCTTGGCGTCCAGAATTTTAATGAGCAGCGGGAACTCCTTGCCCTCGCAGTTGCCAAAGAGCTCGCGGTGCTCGGCCCACAGCCATGACAGCGTGTGACCGGCGTACGGGCCCTCAGCGATCTGGCAGTCGCCGTTGGGGTGGGCCGAGATGGCCCAGCACTCACCGATGGGACCATCGGGAATGTCGTAACCAAATACGGTTTCGAGCTGGCGGCCGCCCCAGATCTTCTCGTGAAAGATCGGCGTCAGCTTAATCAAATCGGACATGTTCATACCCCCATTGTGTTGTGCGGGCGCTGCACAAAACAGCTCAAAGCGAGCGCCCGGATGACTACAAAAACCTATGCCAACGTTACGTTGTGCAACTCAAAGCGGTCGCCAACGTTGCGCGAGACCGAATACTCAAAGGCGGCGCCGCTGTCCAAAAAGCCAATCTGGGTGAGCTCGAGCAGGGGAGAGCCAGGTTTGGTGTCCAGGCGATCGGCTTCTTCCTCGGTTGCTGCCACGGCGCGAATGGTACGGTGGAAGCTCGAAATTTTCAGCCCGCATTGCTCGCGGATGAAATGGTAGACCGATCCGTACAGGTCCTTCTTTTTCAGCCCCGGAATCAGCTCGAGGGGCATGTAGGTGTACTCGATAACGATGGGCTTCCCATCGGCCTGACGCACGCGCACGACGTGATAGGCAAAGTCATCCTCGGCAATTCCCAGCTGGGCTGCGATGTCCGCTGGTGGATTAACAATCGAGAAATCGTAGACCACCGAGGTCACCTTTTCCCCGCGGTGCTCATACGAAAAGCCCTGGGCACGGTCGTTTTTGCCCTGGAAAAACGCCTGGCCGGGAAGTCCCGCCGTGTCCTTAACGTAGGTACCCGATCCGCGCCGGCTGGTAATAAGACCTTCCTCGGTGATTTGCTCGATAGCTCGTTTGACGGTGATTTTGGAAACGCTATAGAGCTCGCAGAACTCAACGACGGTGGGAAGCTTGTCGCCCGGTTTAAGAGCGCCATCCTCGATACTTCGACGAATATCTGCAGCTATCGCCTCGTATTTGGGAATCATGGAACCTCCTTTCCGACATATATGAATACAAAAAGTAAGTATAACCCTCAACAGGGCATCCATATTACTTTTATCTAAGAAGTTCGAGAAAGAAAAAAGAAAAAGACGCTTTACTTTTAAAATTAGAACGCTATAGTTTAAGCAACGAACGGAATCCTTCCGCACAACAGGATCGACCGTTTGGGGACGGTTTTGTTTTGGCGGGTTGGATATCGGTATGGCCGGTGCGCGCCCGCGCCGGATAACCTGCCAAAGCAAACCCGTCTCCAACCGGAAGCTCTAGAACACGAAAGCGAGGACTTTGATGGCACAGTATCAGCTGCCCAACGACTTCTTCTTTGGCGCTGCTATGTCCGGCCCGCAGACTGAGGGTCAGTGGAACCAGGGCGGCAAGCTCGAGAACCTGTGGGACACCTGGTCCATCCAGGATCTGGGTTCGTTCTACAACCGCGTTGGCTCTTACGCCGGCAATGACTTTATGGCCAAGTACCAGGAAGACCTTCGCATTTTGAAGGACTTGGGTCTGGATACCTATCGCACTTCCATCCAGTGGAGCCGTCTGCTCGATGCCGACGGCAACCTCAACGAGGAAGGTGCCGCGTGGTATCACGAGTTGTTCCGCGCCTCTCGCGAAGCCGGCTTGGAGCCGTTTGTCAACTTGTACCACTTTGACATGCCCACCTACCTCTTTAACCGTGGCGGCTGGGAGAGCCGTGAGGTTGTCGAGGCTTACGCACATTACGCCGACGTCGCCTTCCACGAGTTTGGCCAGGAGATTAAGTACTGGTTCACCTTTAACGAGCCCATCGTCGAGCCCGAGCAGCGCTATCAGGAGGGCGTGTGGTTCCCGCAGCTCCACGACTTCAACCGCGCCCGCACCGTGCAGTATCACATCTCGCTGGCGCACGCGCTGGCCGTGGCCAACTATCGTCGCGCCTATGACGAGGGCGCTATTCGCGCCGATGCCAAGATCGGCATGATTAACTGCTTTACCCCGGTCTACACCAAGGAGAACCCCAGCGAGGCGGACCTCGAGGCCGTGCGCATGACCAGCGGCATCAACAACCGCTGGTGGCTCGACCTCATCACCAAGGGCGAGCTTCCTGCCGACGTGCTCGACAGCCTGGCCGAGGGCGGCGTTAAGCTCCCGTTCCGCGCCGGCGACCAAGAGATCCTCAAGCAGGGTGTTGTCGACTGGCTAGGCTGCAACTACTACCACCCCACGCGTGTTCAGGCGCCGGCGAGCAAGGTCGACCAGTACGGCCTGCCGCACTTTGCCGACGAGTACGTATGGCCCGACGCCGTTATGAACGAGAGCCGCGGCTGGGAGATCTACCCGCAGGGCCTCTACGACTTTGGCATGGACTGCGCTAAGAACTACCCCGATCTTGAGTGGTTCGTTTCCGAGAACGGCATCGGCATCATGGACGAATACAAGAACCGTGACGCCGAAGGAACCATCCAGGATGACTACCGCGTCGACTTTGTACGTCAGCACCTGGAGTGGGTGGCCAAGGCCATCGACGAGGGCGCCAAGTGCCGCGGATACCATTATTGGGCCGTCATCGATAACTGGTCTTGGGCCAATGCCTTTAAGAATCGCTATGGCTTTGTCGAGGTCGATCTGATGGATGGCTATAAGCGCCGTCTTAAGAAGTCGGCGGCCTGGCTCAAACAGGTCGCCACGACCCACGTGGTTGTTTAGCGACCGGACGAACGTCCAGACCGCGCGCCGCCGCGCGCAACACATGGCACATCTGGTGGCAGAGGGCGACAGACCACCGTGCGCATAGGAAAAGGCCGGATTTGAAAGTTAGGAGCAATCATGGCCAGTGACAACGGAAAGAGCTTCCTCGACAAGTTTGCCGAGGTCTCTGCGAAGGTGGGAAACCAGGTTCACCTGCGTTCCCTGCGTGACGCCTTCGCGACCATCACGCCGCTCTATATCCTTGCGGGTATCGCGGTTCTTATTAACAACGTCGTGTTCCCTCTGTTCCCGCTCGATGCGGCGGGCCTTGCCAACCTTCAGACGTGGGGTTCGGCGATTACGCTGGGCACCCTCAACGTCTCTGCCATTATCTTGGCCGGATTGATTGGCTACAGCCTCGCTAAGAACAAGCGCTTCGATAATCCGCTTGCTTGCATGGTCGTCGCTATCTCTGCCTTCGTCATCATGATGCCGCAGCAGATCACCGCCACGCTTGCCGCCACGAGCCCACTGCTCACCGACAAGATCACCTCCGCCGAGGTCACGGGCGCCCTTTCGACTGCCAACACCGGCACCAACGGTCTGTTCTCGGCTATTATCATCGCCCTGCTTTCCGTCTCGCTCTTCATCAAGATTTCTGGCGTCGAGAAGCTCAAGGTTAAGCTGGGCGAGGGCGTGCCTCCCGCGGTCTCCAACTCCTTCAACGTCATGATTCCGATGCTGCTTAACCTCGCGGTCTTCGCTCTTGCCGCAGCCCTGCTCGCCGTGGGCGCCGGCACCGATCTGTGCACCATCATCTCCACGTGCATCTCCAACCCGCTCAAGAGCATCATGAACGCTGGTCCGTGGGCTGTTATCCTCATCTACACCCTTGCTAACCTGCTGTTCTGCGTCGGTATTCACCAGTCCACCATCTCTGGCGCTACCGTCGAGCCGATCCTGACCATGCTCATCGTCGACAACATGGCTACCTTTGCCGCCGGTGGCACCATCCAGCCCGATCACTACATGAACATGCAGATCGTTAACAGCTTCGCCCTCATCGGCGGCTCGGGCTGCACCCTCATGCTCCTGCTCGACACGCTCCTGTTCTCCAAAAACAAGGCTTCCGAGACCGTTTCCAAGATGGCTATCCTGCCTGGTCTGTTCAACATCAACGAGCCGGTTATCTACGGTTACCCCATCGTGTACAACCTGCCGCTCATGATCCCGTTTGTCCTCCTTCCCGACCTGTTCATCGGCATCACCTATGGCCTTACCTGCGCAGGCATCATCAGCCCCTGCATCGCCCAGGTGCCCTGGACCATGCCTCCCGTCATCAATGCCCTGCTCGCTACGGGCTTTGACTGGCGCGCTGGCGTGTGGCAGGCTATCGAGATTGTCATTGGCATGGCCGTCTACCTGCCCTTTATGAAGATTTCCGAGAAGGCAATCGCCAAGCAGGAGGCTCTCGCCGAGTAGAACGCCTAACGTTCGTCCCTTTCACCTTTGCGGGCGCCGGTACGCGGCGCCGGTGCCCGCAGCTCTCTCCCTTGTGTAAAGATGCGGGGGGTGGGCACAATAGCCGCAAGGAATAAAACCAGTTGTCGTCTGCGCGCCGCGCAGTTATAAGGAGGAAACCATGAAGAAGATCATGCTCTGCTGCAATGCCGGTATGTCCACGAGCCTGCTGGTCCAGAAGATGCAGGCCGAGGTTGCAAACCGTGGTCTGGATATTGAGGTCGAGGCTCGTCCCATGAACGAGGCCCACGATCACCTGGACGAGTGCGACATGTTGCTGCTTGGTCCGCAGATCGGCTACACCAAGGGCGATTTTGAGAAGGAGGCCGCCGGTCGTTTTCCGGTCGAGGTCATCAACATGGTCGACTACGGCCGCATGAACGCTGCCGGCATCATCGACCACTGCGTCAGCGTGATGGGCTAGGTGCTCTGCATGGAGGATATGAACGAACTGCAGATGACCTGCTTTGAGATCATCAGCTACGTCGGTACCGCCAAGAGCATGTACATCAATGCCGTGCAAAAGGCCAAGGAGGGCGATTTTGACGCCGCCGAGGAGCTTATCAAGCAGGGCGACGAGGCCTATAACGGTGGCCACGATGTTCACATGGGGCTTCTGAAGAAGGAGGCCAACGGCGAACGTAACGGCGAGGCCCCGTTGATTTTGCTGCATGCCGAGGACCAGATGGCCGGCACCGAGACCATGCGCGTCATGGCGACGGAGCTCATCGAGGTTCACAAGCAGCTGCAGGCACTTCAGGCCTAGTCGGCGTTATCGCCGCGACGGACCGTGCGGTCCAACAGACAACATAGTCCCTTTGACGGGCGCCGGGAGCCTCCGCCTCCCGGCGCCTTTATTTTTGGGGATGGTCTTGCGCGGCCTGTTGGGCAGCCAATTGCGTTACCCCAGATAAAACCTGCCAAAACAAACCTGTCCCTTTTTGGTAGGTTTTTGCCTTGGGAGCGGTACCATACAGGCAATGTTTAAACGAGAAAGGCGGGCTCCCATGGAACCTAAGCAGTACTACATCGGCATCGACGTCGGCGGCACTTCGGTTAAGGAGGGCCTGTTCGACGAGGACGGCAACCTGCTTGCCAAGGCCAGCGTGCCCACGCCTCCTATCGTTGACGCTGCGGGCTTTGCCGCGGTGACCGAGGCTATCGACCAGGTGGTCGCCAAGGCACAGATTCCGCGTGCCTTTGTGGCGGGCATTGGCCTGGCCGTTCCGTGTCCCATCCCGGCGTCGGGCGATGCCAAGGTCAAGGCCAACATTGCCATTAACCTGCCCGAGCTGAGGGTCGCCATTCAGGAGCACTGCCCCGATGCGGTCGTTAAGTATGAGAACGATGCCAACGCCGCTGCCATGGGCGAGGCCTGGCTCGGTTCTGCCAAGGGCGTGCAGAACGTGGTTATGGTCACCATCGGTACCGGCGTGGGCGGCGGCGTTATCGTTAACGGCGATGTGGTATCGGGCGTTGTGGGTGCTGGCGGCGAGATCGGCCACATGTGCCTGAACCCGGCTGAGGAGCGCACCTGCGGCTGCGGCGGCCATGGCCACCTGGAGCAGTATTCCAGCGCCACCGGCGTGGTGAGCAACTACCTTGCCGAGTGCAAGAAGGCGGGCGTCGACCCCATCGAGCTCACCGGCCCCTCCGATTCCAAGGACGTGTTCCAGGCCTGCCGCGAGGGCGACAAGCTCGCGCTTGCCGCGGCCGATACCATGGCCGACTATCTCGGCCGTGCCCTGGCGCTCATTGCCAACGTGGTCGACCCCGAGATGTTCCTGATCGGTGGCGGCGCGTCCGCTTCGGCCGATGTCTACCTCGACGCAGTTCGTGAGCATTTCCAGCGCTACGCGCTTTCTGCCTCGCGCGAGACGCCCATTAAGGTCGCTTCGCTCGGAAACGACGCCGGCATCATCGGTGCCGCCTACGTAGCCCTGCGCGCCGCCGGTAAATAGCTGGTGCAAGGGGGACAGGTTACTTTGCACCAACATGGTGCAAAAGGGACAGCCTTGGCCCCCGTGCCTGCGCCCCAAAATATACCGTGGCCCTTCCGTCTGCGAAGGCTCGGCATCGGCGTGCTACCATAGCTACGTCCAAGTACACATATCAAGTGGAGGATATCCATGGCAAACGTTCTTGTCTTTGGTCACCAGAACCCCGATAACGACGCCATCATGAGCGCCGTCGTCCTGTCCCAGCTGCTCAACCAGGTTGAGTATGCCGGCAACACCTACGAGGCTTGCGCCCTAGGCCAGCTTCCGGCAGAGTCCGCCAAGCTGCTCGCCGACGCCGGCATTGCCGAGCCCCGCGTGATCGAGTCCGTCGAGGCTGGTCAGCTCGTCGTCCTCACCGACCACAACGAGTCTGCCCAGTCCGTCGCCGGCCTTAAGGACGCCACGGTCTTTGGCGTTGTCGATCATCACCGCATCGGCGACTTCGAGACCGCCGGCCCGCTGCACTACATCTGCCTGCCCTGGGGCTCCAGCTGCACCATCGTCACCAAGCTCGCCGGCGTGCTCGGTGTTGAGCTTTCCGACGTTCAGGCCAAGCTGCTGCTCTCGGCCATGATGACCGACACGCTCATGCTCAAGAGCCCAACCACCACCGATGTCGACCGCGCCGTCGCCGCCAAGCTCGGCGAGCAGGTGGGCGTCGACCCGGTCAAGTTTGGCATGGAGGTCTTCCTCACCCGTCCGTCCGGCTCCTTCACCGCAGCCGAGATGGTCGGCAACGACATCAAGATGTTCGAGCCCGCTGGTAAGAAGCTGCTCATCGGCCAGTACGAGACCGTCGACAAGACCCGCGCACTCGGCATGATCGACGAGATTCGCGAGGCCATGCGCGCCTACGCCGCCGAGAAGGGTGCCGACGGCATCGTTCTGTGCATCACCGACATCATGGAGGAAGGCTCGCAGGTCCTGCTCGAGGGCGAGACCGAGGCCGCTCAGAAGGGCTTGGGCATTGCCGACGAGCACGACGGCGTCTGGATGCCGGGCGTCCTCTCCCGTAAGAAGCAGGTCGCTGCCCCCATCATGGCCGCCTGCTAGGTTTAGTTGACCAAACGCCACGACCGGACCGCGGACGCCCCGCGCTCCGGTCGTTTTTTGTGCACGGCGCCGTGTCGTCTCTTGGACAGGCGTGCCCGTGCCGTTGAACAAATAATGTTCAACCTGTGGTTCCGCTTTTCGGCCACGCCTGCGTGCTTGTCGTGCAGGGTAGGCTAGATGCAAGCGTAATACGTTAGAGCGCGGCGCCGCCACTTGGGCGGGCCGTGCTTTTTTAAGACGGGAGCTTTCCCGTGAAAGGAGCCGCCCATGGCAGCACCCGAGCAGCTGTTCAACGTCCGTGAGCGCAAGCGTTTTGAGCGCCACGACATTTGGGAGCGCATCACCGAGAACGGCACGATTTCCGCCGCCGTCATGGTCTTCGCCGCCATCGCCGCCGTCATTTGCGCCAACACCGATGCCTACGAGGCCATCCATCACTTTTTGGAGACCCCGCTGTATGTGGGTCTGGGCAACCTTACGGCCGGTCTCACCGTTGAGCTTTTCGTCAACGACTTCCTCATGGCGATCTTCTTTTTGTTGGTGGGCATTGAGCTTAAGTACGAGATGACAGTTGGCGAGCTCAAGAACCCGCGCCAGGCTATGCTTCCCATGCTGGCGGCCGTGGGCGGCGTCGTCGTTCCCGCCTGCATCTATCTGATCTTTAACCATGCCGGCGCGCACAACGGCTGGGCCATTCCCATGGCAACCGATATTGCCTTTGCGCTGGGCGTGCTGTCGCTTTTGGGCAACCGCGTGCCCAACGGCGTGCGCGTGTTCTTCTCGACGCTCGCCATCGCCGACGACCTCATCTCCATCGCCGCCATCGCCATCTTCTACGGTCAGAGCCCCAATCCGTTTTGGTTGGGCGCCGCCGCGCTTGTGACCTGTGCGCTCGTGTGGCTCAACAAGACGCAGCATTACCGCCTTGCCCCGTATTCGGTACTGGGCCTGCTGTTGTGGTTCTGCATGTTCAAGAGCGGCGTGCACGCTACGCTTGCTGGCGTCATCCTGGCCTTCACCATCCCGGCCAAGTGCGGTGTTAAGCTTGATAGCCTCACCGATTGGCTGGGCGAGTGCTTGCCGCTGCTCGATGACCGCTACGACGACGAGGCGCACATCCTGGGCCAGCATGACTTTACCGTCTCGACCACCAAAGTCGAGCGCGTCATGCACCGCGTGACCCCGCCGCTCATCCGCATGGAGCGCCTGATCTCCACGCCGGTCAACTTTGTGATCCTGCCGATCTTTGCGTTCGTCAACGCACAGGTTCGCCTAGTGGGCGTGGACATGAGCACGCTGCTCACCGACCCGGTGACGCTCGGCGTGTACTTTGGCATGCTGCTGGGTAAGCCGATCGGTATCTTTGGCATGACGTTCGCCTTGGTCAAGCTCAAGGCCTGCGAGCTGCCGCACAATGTCAACTGGCATATGATTGCCGGCGTGGGCATTCTGGGCGGTATCGGCTTTACCATGTCGATTCTCATCAGCGGCCTCGCCTTCCCGACGGCCCAGTTTGAGGTTCTGGCTGCCAAGGCCGCTATTCTCGCCGGCTCTGTCACCGCGGCCGTACTTGGCATGATCTACATGAGTGTGATCTGCAAGCACCCCGCGCCCAAGGACAAGTAAAAGCACATACAAGTTTGAAAACGCCGCCTGTGAACACCATCACAAGCGGCGTTTTAGTCATTGGGGACGTTCTTAAATGACTAGGTTTATTCCACGGTGCCGTAGACGGCGCCCCAGCCGTGGGCGGCCAAGGCGGAGTTGAGCTGGTCGCAAAGCGATTGGCGGTCGTAGTAGCCGGGCGGCAAAAGGTTCACGATTTCCATGAGGTCGGGCGCCAGGTCCAAGATTTCTGCCTGTACGATGAGATCCAGGCGGTCGATGGCGTGGTGGTCGTAAAACAGCCCATCGACCAGGCGCTGTAGGTCGCCGAATTCCTCGGCTTGGAACGATCCGTACTCCATAGTGCCTCCTTGGGCGCCCCACGCCGGCATGCGCGGCGATTCGTAATTTATTGCGATGGACTTAATCTATCACGGCTTCATACCGTTGCGGCGGTGGCGGTCTATACTTAGACGAACTGCAACGTACCGCTTCGCGAAAGGTCGCACCCATGCAGACGATCTACCAGAAGATGGAAACCACCGAACTCGATGCCGCCATAGAGGCGCTCAAAGCCGAGGTCGCCGAGGTCAAGGCCAAGGGCCTGGCGCTCGACATGGCCCGCGGCAAGCCGTCGCCCTCCCAGGTGGACATCTCTCGACCCATGCTCGATATCCTCAATGCCGATGCCGATCTGCACGACGGCAACGTCGATTGTTCCAACTACGGCTGCTTTGAGGGTATTCCCTCGGCACGCAAGCTGGCAGGGGGGTTCTTGGGCTGCCCCGCCGAGCAGACGCTCGTGCTGGGTTCATCGAGCCTGCTGATTGAGCACGATATCGCCGGTATGTTCTGGCGCTGCGGCTCGTGCGGCAGCGAGCCTTGGGAGGCTTACGAGGCCGCGCATGACGGCAAGAAGGTCAAGTTCCTGTGCCCTGTTCCCGGCTACGACCGCCACTTTGGCATCACCGCCGACCTGGGTATCGAGAACGTCCCCGTCGCGATGACCGACAACGGCCCCGACATGGACGAGATCGAGCGCCTGGTTGCCGCCGACGATTCCATCAAGGGTATCTGGTGCGTGCCCAAGTATTCCAACCCCACGGGCATCACCTTTAGCGAGGACACTGTGCGCCGCCTGGTCGAGATGCCCACGGCCGCGCCCGATTTCCGCATCTTCTGGGATAACGCCTACTGCGTGCACGACCTGTACGACGAGACCGACGAGCTCGCAAACATCTTTGACCTCGCTCGCGCGGCGGGTACCGAGGACCGCGTGGTGGCTTTTGCCTCGACGTCCAAGATCACCTTCCCGGGCGCCGGTATCGGCTTTATCGGTGCGAGCCCCGCGGTTATCGCGGAGTTCTCCAAGCGCCTGAAGGCCGGCCTCATCAGCGCCGACAAGCTCAACCAACTGCGCCACGTGCGCTTCCTTCCCACCATCGAGGCGGTCAAGGAGCACATGAAAAAGCATGCCGAGTTTTTGCGCCCGCGCTTTGAGGCCGTTGAGCGCAAGCTCACCGAGGGCCTGGGCGATACGGGTTGCGCCACCTGGACGCATCCCCGCGGCGGCTACTTTGTAAGCTTCGATGGTCCCGAGGGCTCGGCCCAGAAGGTCGCCGCGCTTTGTGCCGACCTGGGCGTCAAGCTCACGCCGGCTGGTGCCACCTGGCCTTATGGCAAGGATCCGCGCGACACCAACATCCGCATCGCGCCGAGCTATCCCACGGTCGAGGACCTGGAGGCCGCGCTCGATGTGCTGGTGCTGGCTGTTAAGCTCGTCGCTGCCGAGCTTGCGCGTGCCGAGCGCGCCTAACGCGCGGCTTCCCGTACTATCCGCACTTTCGATACGTAAAGGAGCGTATACATGGATTTGGGTATTTCCACCAACCCCACGCCAGAGCTCTACACCATTAAGGTGGCCGGCGAGATCGATATCTCTAACGCCGATAGCTTGCGCAATGCCATCGACCTGGCGCTCGAGCAGCCCACTGAGGCCGTTGAGCTCGATTTTGCCCAGGTGAGCTACATCGATTCGACGGGCATTGGCGTGCTCGTGGGCGCCGCACACCACGCGGTCGACCACGGCAAGCGCTTTAGCTGCACCAATGTGCAGCCCCCGGTGATGCGCGTGGTTCAGCTGTTGGGTGTCGACCAAGAGATTTCGATCACCGCTGCATAATCTTTGCCCCCAAAAGGGCGTGCCGTTTGGCATATGTTTGTGATGCGCTCGGACGTTTTGGCGTCCGGGCGCTATACTTGACCGAATGAATAGACGAGTTCCGGCCGAATGGCGCGGTGCGGGCTCGACTCACATCGAGCCTTGGAGGTATGTGTGTTTGGTATTGGAGAGGGTGAGCTCGCGATCATCGTGGTCTTCGGCTTTTTGCTGTTTGGCCCGGATAAGCTCCCACAGATGGGCCGCACGATCGGCCGTGCCATCCGTCAGTTCCGCGAGACGCAGGAAAAGATGACGGCCGTTGTTCAGTCCGAGATTATCGATCCGGTGAGCGAGGCCGCTTCGGCCCCGGTCAAGCCCAAGAAGGCTGCTGCGACCGACGACGATTCCGATGCGGACGAGGATGCCGCCGAGACGGCAGCGCCCGCCAAGAAGGAGACCTTTGCCGAGCGTCGCGCCCGTCTTGCTGCCGAGAAGGCCGCGAGCGAGGCTGCCGCCGAGGGCGAGGGTGCTGCTGAGGAGTCCGAGGCCGAGGGTGCCGAGCCTGCCGCTGCCGCTGAGCCTGTCGTCGAGCCTGAGCCTGCTGCAGAACCGGAGCCCGAGCCCGAGCCGGCAGAGCCCACGACGGCCGACCTCTACGCCCGTCGTCCCCGCAAGCGCAAGGCCGTCGTCGACCAACTTGCCCGCGAGCTCGAGGCCGAGGACGACGCCGCTGCCGCCGATGCACCGAAGGGAGGCGATGAGTAATGCCTATCGGACCTGCGCGCATGCCGCTCTTCGATCACCTGGGCGAGCTCCGTCGCCGCCTGACCATCGTGGTCGTGTCGGTGTTTGCCGCCGCCATCGTGCTGTATTTCGCCACGCCCGTGGTGCTCGACATCCTGGAAGACCCCATCCGCTCCTTTGTGCCGGACGGTAAGTTCTACATCACCACCACGCTCGGCGGCTTTGGCCTGCGCTTCTCGCTGGCCATCAAGATGGCCGTGGTCATGTGCACGCCCATGATCATCTGGCAGATTCTGGCATTTTTCCTGCCGGCACTGCGTCCCAACGAGCGCAAATGGGTCGTGCCCACGGTGCTCGCCTCGACGGTGCTGTTCTTCCTGGGCGCTATCTTTTGCTACTTCATCATCATCCCGGCGGGCTTTGAGTGGCTTATCGGCGAGACCTCGGCCGTCGCCACGGCGCTGCCCGACCTGGAGAACTACGTCAACATGGAGCTGCTCTTTATGATCGGCTTTGGCGTGGCGTTTGAGCTGCCGCTCATCATCTTCTACCTGTCCGTCTTCCACATCGTGTCCTACGCGGCCTTCCGCGGCGCCTGGCGCTACGTGTACGTGGGCCTGCTTGTGGGCTCGGCTGTGATTACGCCCGACGGCTCGCCCGTTACGCTGGGCCTCATGTATGGTGCCCTGCTCTCGCTCTACGAGATTTCGCTCGCCATTGCCCGCGTGGTCATTACCGCGCGCGAGGGCAAGGAGGGCTTGTTTGTGAGCCGTCTGGACCTGTTCTCGGACGATGAGGACGACGAGGAGTAAATCGGTATGCACGAGGTTGGCATTGTCAACGGCATACTCGATACAGTGATTCGCGCGGCGCGTGGGGCGGGGGCCTCGCGCGCCGTTTTGGTAACGCTGCGTATCGGGGATATGACCGAAGTTGTGCGCGAGGCGCTCGACTATGCGTGGGAGACATTTCGCGATGAGGACCCGCTCACGCGGGGCTGCGAGCTCGCGGTTGAGGAGATTCACCCACAAAGTGAATGCCTGGACTGCGGCGAGGTCTTCGACCACGATCGCTTCCACTGTCGCTGTCCCCAGTGTGGTGGTGCCAACGTGCGCCTACTGCACGGCCGCGAGCTCGATATCGCGAGTATCGAAATCGAAACCCCCGACGATTAGCCCGCTAGCCATCTGGTGATGGGGTATAAAGGGGCCAAAGTAAGGAGCGCTAAGTATGGCTGAGAAAACGATTGATATCGCGTCGCCGATTCTGTCGCGCAACGAGCGCCTGGCAGATCAGCTGCGTCAGCGATTTAATGAGACAAACACCTATGTGATCAACGTCTTGTCGAGCCCCGGTTCGGGCAAGACCACCACGATCCTGGGCACCAACGAGCGCCTGCGTGACAAGGCCGGCCTGCGCTGTGCCGTCATCGAGGGCGATATCGCCTCGGATGTCGACGCCATCACCATGAAGGAAGCCGGCATGCCCGCCATCCAGATCAACACGGGCGGCCTGTGCCACCTCGAGGGCAACATGATCATGGAGGCCGTTGACGCGTTTGACCAGGCTGTGGGTCTGGAAAACATCGACGTCATCTTTATCGAAAACGTGGGCAACTTGGTCTGCCCGGTCGACTTTGACCTGGGTGAGAACCTGTCCATCATGATTCTCTCGGTGCCCGAGGGCGACGACAAGCCCATCAAGTACCCGGGCATCTTCCAGCACGCTGGCGCGCAGCTGCTCAATAAGGTCGACGTGGCCCCGGCTTTCGATTTTGACATGGATAGGTATACTAAGACACTCGATGACCTCAATCCGCAGGCGCCGCGGTTTGCCGTGAGCGCGCGCAAGGGCGAGGGCATGGATGCCTGGTGCGATTGGCTCATCGGGCAGATCGAGCAAGCAAGGGCGTAAATCGGCCGCCATACGGGCGGGCGTAGCCGCAGAGACACGAGATAGGAGCCTCTTTTGAAGCTCATCATCGCCGAGAAAAATGACGCCGCGCGTCAGATTGCCGAGCGGCTGTCCACGGGTAAGCCCAAAAAGGACAAGGTGTACAACACCGCAATCTACCGTTTTGAGTGGAAGGGCGAGGAGTGCGTGACCATCGGCCTGGCCGGTCACATCCTTGCGCCCGATTTTTGCGACAGCGTGCTGTTTGATAAAAAGCTGGGCTGGTATTCGGTTACCGAGGACGGCGAGATGCTGCCGGCCGACATGCCCGATGGCCTGGCTCGTCCGCCTTACGACACCAAGCGTAAGCCGTTCCTTGCCGATGGCATCTCCATCAAGGGCTGGAAGCTCGAGAGTCTGCCCTATCTCACCTGGGCACCCGTCATTAAGCTGCCGGCCGAGAAAGAGCTCATTCGCTCGCTCAAGAACCTTGCCAAGAAGTCCGACAGCGTCATCATCGCTACGGACTTCGATCGCGAGGGCGAGCTGATCGGTTCGGACGCCCTCAACAAGGTGCGCGAGGTGGCGCCGGACTTGCCGGTTGCCCGCGCCCAGTATTCTTCGTTTACCAAGGCCGAGATCACGCAGGCCTTCGATAATCTCGTCTCGCTCGACCAGAACCTGGCCGACGCAGGCGAGAGCCGTCAGCACATCGACCTCATTTGGGGTGCGGTGCTGACGCGCTACCTGACGCTCGCCAAGTTTGGCGGCTTTGGTAACGTGCGCTCCGCCGGCCGCGTACAGACGCCGACGCTTGCCCTGGTGGTCGAGCGCGAGCGCGAGCGCATGGCGTTTGTGCCCGAGGACTATTGGCAGATTCGCGGCATGGGTGCCGCGCAGGGCGCTGCCGAGGACGATCGCTTTAAGATCGCGCACAAGACGGCGCGCTTTACCGACAGGGATGCTGCTGAGACGGCGTACGGCCATGTTGACGGCGTCGCGACGGCAACCGTCGCCGCGGTGACCAAGCGCTCGCGCAAGCAGCAGCCGCCCACGCCGTTTGCGACCACCTCGCTGCAGGCTGCCGCCGCGGCCGAGGGCATCTCGCCTGCGCGTACCATGCGCATCGCTGAGTCCCTCTACATGGCGGGCCTCATCAGCTACCCGCGTGTCGACAATACCGTATACCCCGCGACGCTTGATCTGGGCGCTGTGGTGAGTGACCTTGCAAAGATCAACCCGGCGCTGGTGCCCGTGTGCAAAAAGGTCCTCGCCGGCCCCATGAAGCCCACGCGCGGCAAGGTCGAGACCACCGACCACCCGCCTATCTATCCCACGGGCGAGGGCGATCCGTCCACGCTCGACGGCGGCCAGCGCAAGCTCTACGACCTCATCGCCCGCCGCTTCCTAGCGACGCTTATGGGTCCCGCGACCATCGAAAACACTAAGCTCGAGCTCGACGTGAACGGTGAGCCGTTCGTGGCTTCGGGCGATGTGCTCGTGACCCCGGGTTTCCGCGAGGCGTACCCGTACGGACTCAAGCGCGACGAGCAGATGCCGCCGCTGGAGCAGGGCGATACGGTCGACGTGTTCGACATTAAGCTCGAGGCCAAGCAGACCGAGCCGCCCGCGCGCTACAGCCAGGGCAAGCTCGTGCAGGAGATGGAAAAGCGCGGCCTGGGCACCAAGTCCACGCGCGCGAGCATCATCGAGCGCCTGTACGCCGTGCGCTATCTCAAAAACGATCCCGTGGAGCCGAGCCAGCTGGGCATCGCCATCATCGACGCACTGACGCAGTTTGCCCCGCGCATCACGAGCCCCGATATGACCAGCGAGCTCGATGGCGACATGACCCGTGTGGAGCGCGGCGAGGATACCGAAGAGCATGTCGTGACGCACTCGCGCGCGCTGCTGGCTGGCGTGCTCGACGAGCTGCTCAAGCATACGCAGGAGCTGGGCGACGCCATCAGCGACGCCGTCACGGCCGATGCGCGCGTGGGCGCCTGCCCCAAGTGCGGCAAGGACCTGGTTATGAAGACGAGCGCCAAGACCCGTGGCAGCTTCATTGGCTGCATGGGCTGGCCCGACTGCGACGTGACCTATCCGGTGCCGAGCGGCGTCAAGGTGAGCCCGCTCGAGGGCGAGGCCGCCGTGTGTCCCGAGTGCGGTGCGCCGCGCATTAAGTGTCAGCCGTTCCGCCAGAAGGCCTTCGAGATTTGCGTGAACCCCACATGCCCCACCAACTACGAGCCCGACCTTAAGGTGGGCGAGTGCAAGGTGTGTGCCGAGGCCGGACGCCATGGCGACCTGATCGCGCACAAGAGCGAGAAGAGCGGCAAGCGTTTTATCCGCTGCACCAACTATGACGATTGCGGCGTGAGCTATCCTCTACCGGCGCGCGGTAAGCTCGAGGCGACGGGTGAGACCTGCCCCGAGTGCGGCGCCCCCATCGTGGTGGTCAACACGGCGCGCGGCCCGTGGCGTATCTGCGTCAACATGGACTGCCCGACCAAGGAGAAGAAGCCCGCCCGCGGCCGCAAGACCACGACTAAGGCGAGCACGGCCAAGAAGACGACGGCGGCCAAGAAGACGACGGCTAAGAAAGCCACTGCCGCCAAGAAGACGACCGCGAAGAAGTCGACTGCCAAGAAAGTAGCCTCCGACAAGTAACGGCGCGGTCGAAACATTGCCTAAAAAACGAGCGAGGACCCCACGATCCTCGCTCGTTTTTTTATCTGGCAGTTAGGGACGTTCCTTTTCTGCCGGCAGTTTAGGAACGTCCCTAACTGCCGGCTCGGGAACGACAAAGCGCTAGTTCACTTCGACGGGTTTGGCGCCGGGGTAGCGCTCCTCAAAGTCTAGGCGGTACTTATTGTCATTGGTGCCCGCCACGTTGTCGCGCGACAGCGGCGCCACGATCTCATTCTTGTGATCCGCAGGCTTGGTGTATTTCAGGCTGATCTCCCAGGCATCACAGATTGCGTCAATGCGGTGATCCAGGTCGTCATACAGGGCAACGATGTCTTTCCAGGAACTGTAGTTCTTAGAGCTCGTCGGGACGTCTAGGTCCTCGACGATGTCGTAATACTGCTCGATGGTGTCCTCCGTGCGCTCGGCGACGTCGGCGAGATTTTGACGGGTGGTTCGATCCTCTTCCAGATAGCTGCCGTTGAAGTTCTGCGCGCAGCCACGGACGTAGTTGTCGAGGTCTTCGAGCAAGTCGTAGTATTCGCTCAGTCGGCGGTAGAGGTTCTGCTCGGAGAGCGTTGCTTCGCCGCCATCCTCGTCGTCATCGTCATCATCGTCGTACAGGCTGTTGGGATCGCCGAGAGGCTTTAGGTCATCGTCGTCGACGTCATGGTGCAGCTTAGCTACCTCGGCAGTCGTCTGCGTGGCGGCGTTGTCGAAAGGCTTGATCACAAAGAAAACGACCAGGGCGATGATGATTGCCACCAGCACAACGATAACGGCGATAAGCGGCCCGGTGCCGCTCTTTTTGGGGGCGGGGGTCTGTGGCGAAGCGGGCGCGTATGCGGGAGCCGGCTCCTGTTGGGACGAGCCGCTCGCGACGGGTATGCGCTGCGTGGTCTCGACGGCCGCGGGGCCTGCGGCGGGGTCGGGGCGATAGGCGAGGGGGTCGTCCGCCTTGGCTTGCGGCGTATCAAGGGAGCCGGTCTGCTCAAAAGCGGGCTGGCTATCGCTCGCGGTTGTTTGCTCAACGGGTGCACCGCACGAGGTGCAGAACTTGGCATTATCTGCAAGAAGCTTGCCGCACGAGGCGCAATACCGAGACATTGCCACTCCTTTCGCCACATTTCAATGCAATACGACGATTATACCCAGCGTCCAAAATTCCCCATCATAAGTTGCGGTGAAATAGGGACTGTTTGGCGGTCTCAGAGCTTCAATCAGTCCCTATTTCACCGCAACTTTGGAAAGGCACCTTTAGCCATTGGGGACGCACCGAGCACTGGGGTATCATGGCTTGGTTGATATATCTGCATTTACGCGCCTTGTAGGAAGGGGCTGCGCCCATGGCTTTTGAGCCCGCTCAACATAGCTTTATCACGCTCGAGGGCGTCGATGGCGCCGGCAAGTCCACGCAGGCGCGCCTGCTTGCCCGCGCGCTCGAACTCGCTGGCTACCAGGTTGTGAGCCTGCGCGAGCCGGGCGGCACCGCCATCAGCGAAAAGATCCGCGCTCTGCTGCTCGACCCCGCCAATACGGCGATGGGCGACACCTGCGAGTTGCTGCTCTACGAGGCGGCGCGCGCTCAGTTGGTGCACGAGGTCATAGCTCCCGCCCTCGCGGCCGGCAAGGTGGTCCTGTGCGACCGCTTCTACGATTCTACGACCTGCTACCAGGCATTTGCCGACGGCCTCGATCGCCAGATAGTGTGCGATGCCAATAACCTGGCCGTCGCGGGAACACACCCGGCGCTCACGCTCGTCTATCACATCACGCCCGAGCAGGCGGCGCTACGCATGGCAGCCCGTGGCGCGGCAGATCGCATGGAGGCAAAAGGCATGGCATTCCAGGAGCGTGTTTACGAGGGGTTTAGCGCCATTGCCGCCGAGGAACCAAATCGCGTAAAGCTCATCGACGCCACCGCGACCATAGAGGACGTATTCGCACAGACGGTCGAGCAGGTTCGCGCGTACGGTCTCGACATTTCCCAGGACGCCGTCGCCGCCGCGCTTGCCCAGGAGGCCGAGTAACATGACCCCCGCTCAGGCAAGCCTGCTGGCCAAGCTCGACACCCAACAGCGCGTGCGCGACTTTTTGACCAACGCCGTCGCCAGCGGCCGCGCATCGCACGCCTACCTGTTTTTGGGCGCTCCCGGCGCCGGCAAGCTCGATGCCGCATGGGCGCTCGCCCAAGCCTTCCTGTGCGAGCAGGACGGCTGCGGCGCATGCGACAGCTGCGTACGCGTTGCTCGGCATACGCATCCCGACGTGCACTATTACACGCCCGAGAGCGCCACGGGCTACCTCATTGCCCAGACCCGTGAGCTGCTCGATGACGTGTCACTGGCGCCCATCCGTGCCAAGGCCAAGGTCTACATCATCGACCGTGCCGAGCAGCTGCGTGCTAACACCGCCAACGCACTGCTCAAAACACTCGAGGAGCCGCCCGAGGGCGTCATGTTCATCTTGCTGGGCACCTCGGCAGACGTGATGCTGCCCACCATCGTGAGCCGCTGTCAGTGCGTGCCGTTTCGGCTGGTGTCGCCCGCCGCGGCCGCGCAGGCCGTGAGTCGCGCGACGGGCCAGGATCTCGCACGCTGTCGCATGGCGGTCGCCGTGGCGGGAAGTCCCACGCGCGGCATCGAGTTCCTTAAGAGTGCCGAGCGCCAGGATGCCCGCCGTCAGATGGTTCGCGCCGTCGACTCGCTCATCGCTGCCGATGAGGCCGATGTACTTAGTCGTGCCAAGTCGCTCATTGTCGCCGTCAAGGCACCGCTCGCCGAGGTCAAGTCCACACAGGAAAAGGTGCTCGAGCAAAACGCCGACTACCTGTCGCGTGGAGCATTGAAGCAGCTTGAGGACCGCAACAAGCGCGAACTCAACGCGCGCGAGCGTTTGGGTATCATGGAAGCGCTGGCGAGCGCGCGGACGCTCATGCGCGATGTGCTGCTGACGCTTCAGGACGAGGCGGCCGACGTGGTGAACGAAGACGTGCGCGACACGATCGGTCGGCTTGCCGCCGCGACCAATGTTGCGGGTGCCACGCGGGCGCTCGAGGCAGTCGCGACCGCCGAGCGCAACATCGCCAGAAACGTTACTCCCCAGCTGGCCATCGAGGTCATGCTGTTCGATATCAGGAAGGCACTGAAATGCCGTTAGTTGTACCCGTTAAGTTTACCTACGCCTCGCGCGACCTGTGGTTCGACCCGCAGGATCTGGATATCCTCGAGGCCGATTACGCTATTTGCTCCACCGAGCGCGGAACCGAGATCGGCCTGGTCACGGCCGATCCCTTTGAGGTGCCGCAGGACGAGATCGGCCAGCCGCTCAAGCCCGTGCTGCGCGTTGCAAGCGACATCGACCTGCAGCTTGCCGACGACCTGGCCATCCAGGGTGACGAGGCCATGGTCGATTTTCGCCGTCTGGTCAAGGAGCTCGACCTCGAGATGAAGCCGGTCGGCGTCGAATACCTGTTTGGCGGCGAGAAGGCCGTGTTCTACTTTGCGGCCGAGGAGCGCGTCGATTTTCGCCAGCTCGTCAAGGACCTGTCCTCGACGCTGCACATCCGCGTCGACATGCGCCAGATCGGCGTGCGCGACGAGACCCGCCTGGTGGGCGGCTATGCCCAGTGCGGCCAGGAGCTCTGCTGCACGCGCTTTGGTGGACAGTTTGAGCCGGTTTCGATCCGCATGGCAAAAGAGCAGGACCTGCCGCTCAACTCCTCCAAGATCAGTGGCGTCTGCGGCCGCCTGATGTGCTGCCTGCGCTACGAGTTCGAGGCGTACAAGGACTTTAAGAGCCGCGCGCCCAAAAAGAAGACGCTCATCGATACGCCGCTCGGCAAGGCGCGCATCCAGGAATACGACACCCCACGCGAGCAGCTGGTGCTGCGCTTGGAGAACGGCAAGGTCTTTAAGGTCAACCTGGCCGATATGACCTGCTCCGAGGGCTGCAAAAAGAAGGCCGCCGAGCAGGGTTGCAACTGCCGTCCCGACTGCGTGACGCGCGATGTGCTCGAGCGCATTGAGTCGCCCGAGATGCGCTTGGCGCTTATGGAGCTCGACCGCGAGAACGGCGTCGACGTGGGCGATGGCCTGTCGAGCGCCGACCGTCTGGCGGGCACGTCGATGCCCAAGCGCCGCCGCCGCGATGCGGATGCCGACACTCGCGCTGGTCAGAGCCAGGGCGAGGGCCGTGGCCGCGGTAAGGGTCGCGGCAAGGCCGAGGCGCCCGAGGCCGAGGAGGCCGCCGGTGGCCGTCGCCGCCGCAAGCGTGCAGGCTCGGGCGATGCCGGCGAGACCGCGGCTACAGGCAAGAATGCCTCCCGCGAGCGCGAGGCTCAGCAGCCCCAGCAGCAGAATCGCGGCGGTGGCATGAACCCCACGCGCCGTCGTCGCCGTCATCTGTCGAGCGAGGAGCGCGAGGACGCCTTCCGCGCCGCAGCTGCTCGCGAGGCTGGTGCCGCCCCCAAGGGTGGTTCGGGTTCCGATGCGCCTGCCGACAAGGGTGGCAAGTCACGTGGCGAGGAGGAGCGCGCGCCGCGTCCGCGCCGTCGCCATTCCTCGGGCGCGCAGCAGAAGCCCTCAGTGCCCTCCGTGGCCGATCAGGTCTCGGATGGCGAGGTCAAGGTCACGCGCCGTCGTCCCGGAGATGGCGGGGGAGCGGCTGCCAAGGCTTCGCGTGGCGCCGCTCGCGACGAGCGCGAACCGCGTGAGGATCGCGGTGGCGAGGGCTCGACCGACCAGGGTCAAAAGCGTCGCCGTCGCCGTCGCTCCCGCAAGCCGCGCCAGGACGGTGGTGAAGGCTCGACCCACACCTCGTCCGCACCGCAACCGCCTGCCGGCGAATAACGTCCGTAAGCGGATGTAACCCGCCTGACCCCAGCACCTCTGGGTATCATGGCTCTACACCGACAACCCTCCCTTCGCCTTCGCGTAGGGAGGGTTGTGTCATGAAGAGACATTTGAACGTACTGACTCGCTTGCAGGGTGCTGGCGTCTTGCCGTTTGCGGACGAATTGCTACCGCTTGCCGAGCGCGCGACATACGAGGCGCTTGAGGCGTTGTCGCCCACGCGCTGTGCCGGCTGCGAACGCGCCGGTGCACTGATTTGCCAGGATTGTCTGGCCTCGCTCGCGCTCATCGACCCGTGCCATAGCTGCACCCGGTGTGGTGCTCCGTATGGGGACCTGCTGTGCACCGAGTGCTCGGTCGAGGGGGAGTCCTCGGCAATGGCCGAGGCGCTCGATCGCTGTTTGGCGTGCGCCGTCTACGCGCATCCGCTGCCGCGCATCATTAAGGCGTACAAGGACGCGGGCGAGCGACGCCTGGCTTCGTATCTGGCGGAGCTGCTCTATGACACCGCCTTAAACGCTCAAGTCGCAGCTCCCAATCGCTACGGAGGTGTGCTGTCCGGTGCGGATGCGGTGGTGTTTGTGCCTGCGACGACGGCAGCGTTTCGGCGGCGTGGTTTTGATCATATGGAGGCTATTGCGCGCCCATTTTGCGAGCTGTCGGGTGTTCCCCTGCTCGATGCTCTCGTCAAGTACGGGCATGGCGACCAGCGCGAACTCGGTCGTGAGGAGCGCCGCGAGCGTGCCCAAGGCATGTACGAGACGGTTGAGGACGTGCACGGCCGCCGCCTGCTGCTTATCGATGACGTTATCACCACGGGCGCGACGATGGCCGCGGCTTCGGCGGAACTCAAGCGCGCCGGTGCCGCGGCCGTTGATGGCCTCGCTATCGCACGCGTTTGGTAGGGGTGGTTCAGATGGCAATAAAGATCGGGCAGCGTGGCAAGCCTGCAAGCGAGCAGCTGGCTGCTTCCGTAATTCTGACGGGCGCCTCGGCGCTACGCATGATGCGCGCCGAGCGCCGACAAATGGGTTACATCAGCTGGAGGGACCTCAGTCCCGATGAAGAGTGCCGTGTGCTGCGCACGTCGTCGCCCTCGACCGAGGACATCTATCTTCCCGATTTGGTGCGGATTGGGGCCGCAAGCGGCGAGGCGCAAGAGGATTTGTGCTTGCTGGTAGGGTCTGCAGCGCAGCGCCGCCGTATTCTTGGCGTGAGCTGGTCCGTATGCTCCGAGTTGCCCGCCGGCTCGATTCTAGAGGTGGAACCGGGGGTGTACAGTCTATCTCCCGAGGCCCTTTGCGTAGCCGTCGTGCGCGAGGTCGGCTGCATCCAGGCATTTGCCCTGGCCCAGGAGCTGTGCTCTAAGATTTCACTGAGTGACCGCGGGAAGTATCTGCCTCCCTACACCTCGCCTGTCGTGAACAAATTGGCAAAGGACAAAGACCAGCCGCCAGATGTCGGTTACTTTGAGATCGAGTCCGTGCTGACACCCGATTGCCTGGTAGATTACCTCGCGGCATGCAAGGGGAGCGCGGCCAAGCAGCTGCGGCGGCTGTGTCCCTATCTGTCGGAAAACCTGCGTTCACCCATGGAGTGCATCATGCTTGCCATGTTTTCGCTTCCGTTTTCCTATGGCGGATTTGCCTGTGGTCCCTTTAAGACCGACTACAAGATCGAGTTCAACGACCGTGCACAGGCGATCTCGGGGATGCCGCATGTGGTTTGCGATGCCTTTCAGGAAGCAGCCCGGTTTGACTTGGAATACAACGGTGAGCTGGGCCATTCTTCTCGGAGGGGACGTATCCATGATGAAAAGCGCAACACGGGCTTGATTACTATGGGAATCGAGGTCGCGACGGTCAACAACGAAATGCTCTGTGACATGGAAGCGATGGAAGCACTCGCATGGCGCATGCACCAGCGTATGCGAAAGCGGTACCGGAATCGTGTCGATGCCCGCAGGAAAAAGCAAGAGGCGCTGCTTAACACGCTGCGGGCGTGTTTTGGGCTTAAACCCGCCTAACAATGCTCTGAAACAGGGAGTTGGATATATGCTCTGGCCAAAATATAGCAAATATGAGTACTGCTACAAATTCAGTAACAGTAAAATCAGGGATTTTGGGACTGGAAGATGGGGTAAATTAGAAAGTTATTAAACAAATGTGGAATATCCTGGCATCAATCTGACGTTATAGAGCGTGAAAACAGCTTGCAGAGCCAAAAACTCCTGCTACTAAATTGGTAACAGTACTCATATTTGCTATTTTTTGGCCACGGCACCCTGAGACGGGTGCCCCGGAGCTCCCCGTAGGGGAGCTCCGGGCTTCATAGGGGCACGAATAGCCCGCTCCGACCTGCGAAATCTGTACTCGCGATGCGAATAACGCCCCTAACCTTAAACTTTAGCTTGAACTTAGCTATAATGCGCTACGTTCCTGCCAGGCTGTGGTTGCGGACGGACGAAATGCCCGTCCTAGTCCAAGACAGACGCGGTCAAAGGGATCCACGTAAGCGACCGCGTGCGCGCGGCGCGATCATGGCGCGTCCTAGATGTAAGCCGCACCGTCCGTTCTACTTTCTTTGGGGCAATACCGCCTCGCGGGCGAGCGGGTCAGTCGTGAAGGTGGCTGCGGCTTCCCGAGCAAACACCCCGGTGCGCAAGTGTGGGGTCAAATACCAGGTCAGCTGGTGGGAACAACCTGATATTCCGCGCAACGCACGGATTGTATACGACACAGAAGGCAGGGTAGTGGACATGGTGAGGGGCAGCTTGATGCACGCGGCTCGGTTGGGTGCTGGGACCGCAGCGGTCATTGCCGTTTTGGGCCTGAGCGGATGCGCGTTCAACCCGCTGTCTACGTTCACGACTCCCACGATCGACCAGATCGAGTACGAGACCGTCACGCCGGCGGTGTCGGACGATGCCCTGGTCACTCCCGGAACCCTGACGGTCGCCCTCGATACTTCCGATGCGCCGCAGGCCATGCAGGACGCCGACGGCGAGCTCACGGGGTATGCGGTTGACGCCGCCCGCGCTCTCGCAAGCCGCATGGGCCTTAAGGTCGCCTTTGTCGATGCGTCTTCGGCAGGTTCCGCGCTCGGCGACAAAAAGGCCGATATCTTTATCGGCGAGATTAACTCCACGGACGGGGACATTAGCTCGCTCGGCACCTGCCTGTACGATGCCACTTCCGTGTTCGGTAAAACTAGCGATGGTGGGTCGCTAAGCGTTTCCACCGATACCCTTAACACGTCCACCCTGGGCGTTCAGATGTCCTCGGCCTCGCAGGAGGCGCTTGCTAAGCAGAGCATCACCGCCAACCAAAAGACCTACTCCAACATCAACGAGTGCTTTGAGGCGCTCGAGTCCGGCGAGGTCGACTATGTGATCTGCGACTCCACGGCCGGCGGCTACCTTGCACGCCTGATGAGCGAGGTCTCCTATGTCGGTGCGCTCGAGGCGCCCTCGACGCTTGGTGTTGCGGGCCTCTCGTCCAATGACGAACTGTGCCGTGCCGTGAGCGATGCCCTCGACGACATCACGGTCGACGGTACGCTCGAGGCAGTCCACTGCGTCTGGTATGGCAGGATGCCCTACGACCTCACCACTAAGACGGTTTCGGGCGCTAACGTGCAGCCGGGCGACTCTGAGTCCAGTGAGACCACGTCCTCCGGCAGCGTGTCCTCTGATTCCAACAATGAGACCGCATCCTCCGAGGACAAATCGTCCAGCCAGGAAGGCGCCATCACCGACGACGACATTAACAAACTCAATAGCTAGTTATTGCTAGGGGTGGTGTCTCCTATACGTTGGAAAGGACACCTCTTCACGGTTTCAACACGCACTGCCGGGCTTCTCCAATAGGGGAGTCCGGCTTTTTCATCCCTATAAAACCAGCAGGTCAAAGCTAATTTTCGGGACCAAATACAAATCTGTCGGCTCCCTCCTATAGCGCACTTTGCCACAGAAAAGTGCGAGACTTCGGTATGCGGTATCAAGCAATCGTTATTCGGGTCTTTAGGAATCCGCGTGATTAAATACACGGCAATGGGTACATAGCCAGTACGGTAAGTCCCCGAGGCAGATTGGAGCCACGTATGGATATCAAGGTTTCTGGACGCAAGACGACGGTAACCGATGCTCTGCGTGCGCATGTGGATGAGAAGATCGGCGAGGCGCTCAAGGTTTTCGATATCGAGCCCATGACGGTCGACGTTGTACTTCGCTATGAGAAGAACCCCTCGAACCCCAACCCGGCAATCGTCGAGGTTACGGTTCGTGCCCGCGGTTCGGTGATTCGCGTTGCCGAGCACGGTGCAGATATGTACGCCGCCATCGACCTCTCCGCCGATAAGGTCACCCGCCAGCTGCGTAAGTTCAAGACCAAGGTCGTGGACAACCGCCAGGGCGGTGCCAGCGCCGCGGATGTTGCGCCGGTCGAGCGCGTCGAGGATCTGGCCGACCTGCTGCTGCCCGAGGAGGAGGACGACCTGCTCGTCCGCGAGAAGGTTATTGACGTCACCCCGATGACCGAGGAACAGGCGCTGGTGCAGACCGATCTGCTGGGTCACGACTTCTACGTGTTCGAGAACGCGACGACCGGCCTCATCAATGTGGTGTATCACCGTAAGAATGGTGGATATGGCATCATCAAGCCCCGCATCGAAACACTTGACGAGTAAAATACGTTAACTTGCATGAGTTAACGGTTGGCGGCCATCCCATGCGGGTGGCCGCCTTTTTTACGTAAGGAGTCGCTTTGATGGACAAGGCTGCATCTACCGGCCATTCGGACCGTTGCCGCATCGTCGTCGATACCTGCTGCGACTTTAGTCCCGAGGTCGCCGCGAACCTTGATGTCGATATCCTGGGTTTCCCCTTCATTATCGATGGCGAAGAGCGCACGGATGACATCTGGTCGAGCATGAGCCCTAAGGAGTTCTACGACCGCATGCGCGCCGGTGCCCGCGTGTCCACCTCGGCTGTGTCGCTCGGTCGCTATATCGAGTTCTTTACCGAGTGCGCCAAAGAGGGCACGCCCACGGTCTACCTGTGTTTTACCTCGGCGCTGTCGTCGAGCTACAACTCCGCGTGCCAGGCGGCGGACGCCGTGCGTGCCGAGTATCCCGATTTTGAGCTGTACGTGGTCGACAACGCTCTGCCCTGCGCGGCCGGCGCGCTCTTGGCGCTCGAGGCCGTGCGTCAGCGTTCGGCGGGACTGACTGCCAAGCAGCTGGTCGATTGGGCAAACGAGGCCAAGACCTACGTGCACGGTTACTTTACGCTCGAGAGCTTTGACGCACTGGCCGCCGGCGGCCGCATTCCGCCCGCGGCGGCGCAGCTCACGGCAAAGCTCGACGTCAAGCCCGAGCTCTCCTACGACCTGGCCGGCTCGCTGTCGCTGATCGGCGTCAACCGCGGCCGCAAGAAGGCGCTCAAGTCCATCCTCAAGTCGTTCCGCGAGAACTACGTGCCCGATCGCACCATGCCCATCGCCATCATGACGGCCGATGCCGAAAAGGATGGTGACTGGCTCGAAGCCGCCATCCGCAAGGAGGAGGGTTGCGCCGACGTCACGATCATTCGCGGCTCCGTGGGTCCCACCATCGGCTCGCACGTGGGCCCCGGCATGGTGGGCTGCGCGTTTTGGGGTAAGAACCGCGCCGACAAGGCGTCGCTTTCCGACCGTATCGCCCGCCGCGTGCGCGGTCAGTAGGCAAGCGCTGCGTCCGTAATCGCCCTCGACTCACAGCCCAAACGCTGGCACCGAGTATTCAACCTGGTAATAACACCCAACCCAAAAGGAAAGGTTTCATGGCAAACAAGCTCTCTGTCGCATTTATCGGCACCGGAATTATGGGTGCCCCCATTGCCGGCCACATTCTGGACGCTGGCTATCCCGTCACGGTCAACAACCGCACCAAGTCCAAGGCTGCAGCGCTCGTTGAGCGCGGCGCCGTCTGGGCTGATACGCCGGCAGATGCCGCGGCGAACGCCGACGTTGTCTTTACCATGGTGGGCTATCCCTCCGAGGTCGAGGAGCTCTACCTGGCGGGCGACGGCCTGCTCGCGTGCACTAAGCCCGGCGCGGTCCTGATCGACCTCACCACGAGCTCGCCCGAGCTGGCGCGCGACATTGCCGAGGCCGCCCAGGTCTCCGGCCGCATGGCGTTTGACTGCCCCGTCACCGGCGGCGAGTCGGGAGCTATCGCCGGCACGCTCACGGCTATCGTGGGCGCCACCGAGAACGACATCGCGCCGGTCCGCGACATCCTTTCCACCTTTGCGGCAACCATCTGCTGCTTCGATGGCGCCGGCAAGGGTCAGGCTGCCAAGCTTGCCAACCAGGTGTCGCTGGGCGCCTGCATGGTTGGTATGGCCGATGCGCTGGCCTTTGCCGAGCTGAGCGGCCTTGATCTTGAGAAGACCCGTCAGATGATCCTGGGTGGCACCGGCAAGTCCGGCGCTATGGAGAGCCTGGCGCCCAAGGCGCTCGACGGCGATTACAAGCCCGGCTTTATGGTCGAGCACTTCATCAAGGACCTGCGCTTGGCGCTCGCCTATGCCGACGACCGCGAGCTTGCGCTGCCCGGTGCCGACGTGGCCTTTACGCTCTACGACATGCTCGACGCCATCGGTGGTGCCAAGCTGGGTACCCAGGCCGTCACGGTCCTCTATAAGGAGGAGGCCGACGCCATCGCCGCCGGTCTGGACTGGTCGCAGTATCGTCCCGAGGAGCATGGTGCTCACGAGGAAGGCTGCGGTTGCGGCGAGCATGGCGACGATCACGAGTGCGGTTGTGGCCACCACCACGACGAGGGCCACGAGTGCTGCGGCGGCCACGGCCATGACGACGGCCACGAGTGCTGCTGCGGCCACCATCACGAGGAGTAACGCCCATGAGCTGGACGTTCGTGGTGCTTGCGCTGGCGCTCTTTCTCTTTGCGATCTACATCGGTTTTTTGTGCGGCCAGTGGGCGTGCGAAAAGCGCGTGATCACCAAGCGCGACTACTGGATTGCCAACTTTGCGGGTGCGGCGGCAGTCGTCCTGCTGACCTGGGTGTTCTCGCTGTTCCCGCTGGTGCAGTTTGCGCCGATCGGCTGGCTCGGCGGCTTTATCGCCGGCCTTAAGATGAGCTTTGGCGAGTCCGTCGGTCCGTGGCGCAAGCACGACGAGGTCTTTAACGTCAACAAGGCCCATCGCGCCGCCGCCGACGCGGGCGACGCCGAGGAGCGCCGCCGTGCGCGTCGCAATGGCGCGGCCGACCGACAGCTCATCTCGGTCACCGATGACAGCAAGGGTGCTGGCAAGCACGCTAAGAAATAGTAAGAAGAGGTAACTATGGCAGAAAACAAAGACGAACAGCTCACCGACGAGGAGCTGGCACAGCTCCAGCTGGCAGAGGAGAACGAGAACGCCGTCGACCGTCTGGTCCAGGAGCTCGGCTGCCCCACGCGCCGTATCCGCCAGTTTGCCGCCCGCGTGCTGCACCTGCTTGCCGAGCGCGATCCGCAGCGCGTCGTGCCCTGCGTGCCCGCGCTGATCGAGGCGCTCGACCGCCCCGAGGCGCAGACCCGCTGGGAGGCTCTCGATGCCCTGACGGCGCTCGCCACCACCTGCCCCGAGCAGCTGGGCGATGCCTTTGAGGGCGCCGAGACCGCACTGTTCGACGAGATTTCCTCCACGCTGCGCTATGCCGCCTTCCGCCTGCTGTGCGTGTGGGGCGCCACGAGTGTCGAGCGTTCGCGCGAGGCTTGGCCCATCCTGGACGAGGCCATCCAGTGCTACCACGGTGATCTCGAGTATCGCGACATGCTCGGTTGCCTGTACGAGTTTGGTCAGGGCGAGATTGACGCCGAGGTTGCCGAGAAGCTCGCGCTGCGCCTTAAGTTCGACGCCGAGAACGGCAAAGGCAGCTATCTCAAGGCCCGTTCGAGCGAGATTTGCGAAATGCTTGTTAAACGTTTTGGCCTGGATCTCTCCAAAAAGAAGAAGCGTGCTAGCGTTAAAAAATCTGACGACGCCGAAGACGAGGAGTAACAGATTATGGCGCACGATGTAGTCCTGATTCCCGGTGACGGTATCGGTCCCGAGATTACGCAGGCCATGCGCCGCGTGGTCGAGGCCGCCGGTGTCCAGATCAATTGGAACGTCCAGGAGGCCGGTGCCGGTGTCATGGACGAGTTTGGCACGCCGCTGCCCCAGCACGTGCTCGATGCGGTCGCCGAGACCAAGGTTGCCATCAAGGGTCCCATTACTACGCCGGTTGGCACGGGTTTCCGCAGCGTTAACGTCGCCCTGCGCAAGCACTTTGACCTGTACGCCTGTGTGCGCCCTTGCCTGTCGCAGCCGGGCGACGGCTCGCGCTTCCGCGACGTCGACCTGGTCATCGTGCGCGAGAACACCGAGGACCTCTATGCCGGCATCGAGTTCGATGAGGGGGCTGCCGAGGTCGAGGAGCTCTCGCAGCTTGTCGAGCGCTCGGGTCAGAAGGCCTTCGCCGCCGATTCCGCTATCTCGATCAAGCCCATCTCCATCGCCAAGAGCCGCCGCATTGTGGAGTACGCCTTTGAGTACGCCCGCCGCTGCGGCCGCAAAAAGGTGACGGCCGTGCATAAGGCCAACATCATGAAGGCGACCGATGGCCTGTTCCTGCGCGTTGCGCGCGAGGTGGCCGCCAACTATCCCGATATCGAGTTCAACGACAAGATTGTCGACGCCACCTGCATGGGCCTGGTCCAGAACCCCAACGACTTCGATGTCCTGGTGCTGCCCAACCTGTACGGTGACATTGTGAGCGACCTGTGCGCCGGTCTGGTAGGTGGACTGGGTATGGCTCCGGGTTCCAACATCGGTGCCGACTGCGCCATCTTCGAGGCGACGCACGGCTCCGCGCCCGATATCGCTGGCCAGGATATCGCTAACCCCACGGCCGAGATTCTGTCCGCGGCTATGATGCTCGATCACCTGGGCGAGAACGACGCGGCCAATCGCATTCGCGCCGCCGTTTCTGCCACGCTCGACGAGGGTGAGCAGGTTACCGGCGACGTTCGTCGTGCCCAGACCGGCTCCGTTGAGGGCGCTGTGGGCACGCAGGCCTTTGCCGATGCCGTTATCGCGCACCTGGCCTAAGGCATGCAGACTGCAAACGCCTAAATAGTACTTAAGTGTTTGCGTATAACCTGAGAATCAATACGCCCGGCGCTTTGTCGGGCGTATTCTATTGCGGACTATGTTTCCTAACAAGGAGTAACTGATATGGGTCTGATTCAAAAGAAGGACGAGAAGGACGAGATCGACGGCATCCAGATCATCGAGCGCGGCGAAGGCCCCGATGGTGATGAGGAGGAGAAGATCGATCTGGTCGCCGGTACGTCTGCCGAACATATTGCCGCCGGTACGACGGCCGAGGAGGAGGACGCTCGCCTGGAGGCAAAGATCGCCGCGGACGCCGCCGACGAGAACCTCATGCCCGAGGAGCAGGACGAGGACGACGATATCCTGGGTTCCGACGAAGACGACCGCGCATCCAAGCACAAGAAGACGATGATTGCCGCCTTCGTGGTTGCAGTCGTGATCGCTGCTGTGGTCGGCTTCTTTATCGGCAACGGTGGTTTTGGCGGCAAGGGCGTCGGCTCGGCGACCCTCACCGAGGACCAGCTCGATTCGACCGTGGCAAGCTACAGCTACAACGGCAAGAAGAGCGACATCACCGCGCGCGAGGCCATTGAGAGCCAGTACAGCCTCGACACCGTCAAGGATGGCGATGGCAACTACACCGCTCCCTCTGCCGACGTCATCCTGTCCTACGTGCGCAACAAGATCCTGCTCGACGCTGCCGAGGACGAGGGCATCACCGTCTCTTCTAAGGAGATGAAGAAATACGCCGAGGATTCCATCGGCACTTCGGACTACAAGACCATGGCCACGCAGTATGGCGTGTCCAAGGACCAGGCCAAGCAGATCGTCCGCCAGTCCGCGACGCTGCAGAAGCTCTACAAGAAGAAGGTGGGCGATAGCTCCGCAAGCATGCCGACCGCTCCGACCGAGCCTGCTGACGGCAACGAGGAGACCGCGAGCAAGGACTACGCCGACTACATCATCAACCTTGCCGGCGACGAGTGGGATAGCGAAAAGGGTACCTGGAAGGACGCCGATAGCACCTACGCTAAGGCCTTCGCTGACGATGCCTTTACGGCCGATAGCGCTACCTACAAGCAGGCCATGACCGCCTATTACACCGCCTACCAGCAGTACTCCTCGCAGGCTTCGAGCGCTAGCTCCAAGTGGACCGAGTACGCCAACGGCCTCTACGCCAAGGCCAACATCAGCATCTACGGCCTGTTTGCGTAAAGATTGCCTGAGCCTTCGAGTACGAAGCCGAAATATCTGATTAAGCCCCTAGAACGGACATCGTTCTAGGGGGCTTTTTGCGTTGTAGAAAAGGGCGGGGAAGAGGGTGGTAGGGGAGAGGCTATATACAAATTCTTGGAGACTTTATTCATGTAAAGTGAAAACGATTTCGGCCAAACTGGTAGTAACAATGTGGTACCACTGTTCATCTGGTAGTAACCACTTTTGAGATGAAATCGAATGGAAATTGCTAAGAATTAGTTTGGTAATGAAAGAAACGCAGCACATCTACCTGCGTAAATTACCGTTTACGGGCCAAAAATAACCGTTTGGCAACGATATAGTAATTTGAACGAAATGTGGTGGACGTTTGAATTGAGTGTGTGCTACCGTACATACCAGCAACCCGAGAAAAGGGACTGGGTTGTCTAAGTTTGCGCTTAATGCCGGCAAGCGGAGAAGCCGGTATGCAGAGGGCGCGGACATGGAACTCGTTGGTGAACAACGAAAGAAAAGTTGGAGGAGATACCAATATGATGAAGTACCTCCAGAAGCTCGGCAAAGCGCTGATGCTTCCCGTCGCGGCGCTTCCCGTCGCAGGCATTCTTATGGGTGTGGGCTACCTGCTCGCTCCCGCAGTCATGGGTGCTGCCGGTGACACTACCGGTTTTGCCTATACCGCCGGTTTCCTGCTCATCAAGGCAGGCGGCGCTCTTATCGATAACATGGCCTGGCTGTTCGCAGTCGGCGCCGCTGTCGGCCTTGCCGACGATCACGATGGCACCGCTGGCCTCGCTGGCCTCGTCGCCTTCCTGATGATCCAGCAGCTCCTGAACCCCGCTGTTGTTGGCACCATTCGTGGTATGGACGCCGATGCTCAGACCGCTTGGCTTGCCACGACCGAGGGCATCGCGTTCTCCAAGATCGCTGGTAACTCCTTCATCGGCATCCTGTCCGCCATCATCGGTGGTACTTGCTACAACAAGTTCAAGGACACCCGTCTTCCCGACTGGCTGGCCTTCTTCTCCGGCAAGCGTTGCGTCGCCATCATGACCGCCGTTATCAGCATCGTCGTCTCCGTCGTCCTGCTCTTTGCTTGGCCGCTCATCTTCGGTGCTCTTGTTGCTCTTGGTGAGGGTATCGCCGCCATGAGTGGTATCGGCGCTGGCATCTATGCCTTCCTCAACCGCCTGCTCATCCCGACCGGTCTGCACCACGCACTCAACAACGTGTTCTGGTTCGACACCATCGGCCTGGGCGACCTGACCCACTTCTGGGCTGGCGAGACCTCCGCTGACGTCAAGTGGAGCCTCGGTATGTACATGTCCGGCTTCTTCCCCTGCATGATGTTCGGTATCCCGGGCGCTGCCCTGGCTATGGTTCAGACCGCTAAGAACAAGAAGGCTGCTATCGGCCTGGTTGTCTCCGCTGCCATCTGCGCCTTCGTCTGCGGCGTCACCGAGCCCTTCGAGTTCGGCTTCATGTTCCTGTGCTTCCCGCTCTACGTCGTGTACGCTGCCCTGTACGGCGTCTTCACCGTCATCACCTACTTTGTTGGTTTCCGTGCCGGCTTCTGCTTCTCCGCTGGTGCTACCGACCTCCTGTTCTCCGCTAGCCTCCCGGCTGCTGCCAACACCTGGATGATCATCCCGCTGGGCATCGCTGCCTTCCTGGTCTTCTACCTCGTGTTCCGCTTCGCCATCACCAAGTTCAACCTCATGACCCCTGGTCGCGAGGATGAGGATGTCGAGGAGACCTCCGCTTCCGCCGCTGCTGGCGACGACAAGTTCGCCGCTCTGGCCGCCGCTGTTCTTGCTGCCGTCGGTGGCAAGGAGAACGTCAAGACCGTTGACTGCTGCGCTACTCGCCTGCGCTTCGAGCTCGGCGATTCCGCTCTGGTCGACGAGGCTGCCTGCAAGAAGGCCGGCGCTCTGGGTGTCATGAAGATGGACAAGGGTGCTACCCAGGTCATCATCGGCACGCAGGTCCAGGCTGTTGCCGAGGAGCTCAAGAAGCTTCTCTAAGCCTTAAAGACGTATCTGTCTTGCAAAGGGTCGTCCCGCTCCGCGGGGGCGGCCCTTTTTGCTACCTCGATACCTGATGTAGCGTTGTAATTGGTATTACAGTGCGCAGGCTATCAACCGGCAAACAATATTGAAATATGCTGGTTGACCTGCTGTTATTCCAATAAAACTGCTATAGTACGTGGTGTCTGGTTACAACCAATTTCGAGTCATTTATCCGGCAGGTATCATTATGGCAATGGGAGCGCGCAAACAACCTCTGTACGATCAGCTCGTCGATTTGCTGACCGATAAAATCGATCACGAACTTCGGCCCGGCGACTATTTGCCGTCCGAGCGTGACTTGTCGGAACGCTACGGACTCTCGCGTACGACGGTTCGCCTTGCCCTGCAGGAGCTTGAACGCCTGGGCCTGGTGGTTCGTCAGCGCGGCCGTGGAACCATGGTGTGCGACCGCTCTCTGCAAACGGCAAACCTCACGCAGACCTATAGCTTTACCGAGCAGATGAAGGCGATCGGCCGTGTGCCCAAGACAACGATTCTCGAGTTTACCGAGGTCGAGGCTGACAAGAATATTGCCGTAGAGATGAACGCGCGCCTGGGCGAGCGTCTGTACAAGATCAAGCGCCTGCGTATAGCCGATGGTGTGCCGCTGATGATTGAGTGTACATATCTGCCAAGTCGCAAGTTCTTTGCGCTTAAGCGTCCCATGATCGAGAACAAATCGCTGTACGACATGATCGAGCAGGACTTTCACGAGAAAGTTCGCGTGGCAGAGGAAGAATTCTACGCGAGTATTGCCCGCCATTCCGACGCACGTTTGCTCGAGATTACCGAAGGCGCACCGGTGCTGGATTTGATTCGTACCACATATGACATGAACAACGAGGTTATCGAGTATACGCGTTCGGTTGCGCGTGCCGACCAGTTTAAGTACAAGGTCTACCACAACCGCGCAGTCTAGAGTTATTGGGTATAAACGGCTTGGCGTGTTTTGCGGCGGGTGCAAAATGTGCCAAGCGGTAGAAGGCAACGAACAATCGCTCGAATTAACAATGCAGTGGTTTTTGATCCGCCCTAAAACGCACTGCGGGTACGGGAGCATAGATGAGCACGTATGCTATCAAGGCCGACAAGTTCTTTTTGCCGGCGGGGCCGCAGCTGGGCGGCTACCTCATGGTCGAAGATGGCGTCTTTGGCGCTTGGCAGGCCGATGAGCCCGCTTGCGAGATCAAAGATTATTCGGGTACATGGATTGCGCCGGGCATGGTGGACACCCACATTCATGGCTTCTATAACCATGCCACGACCGATAACGATGCCGAGGGTATCAACATCAGTTCGACCGAGCTCGCACGTCGTGGTACCACCAGCTGGCTGCCTACGACCTTTACCGACGGCGTGGAGCAGATCAAGGACGCCTGCGCTGCCATTGCACAGGCGGACGAAGAGCGTGGACCCGAGTTCTGCGGTGCTCGTATTCAGGGCATCTACCTGGAGGGTCCGTTCTTTACCATGAAGCACGTGGGTGCCCAGAACCCCGCTTATCTGATCGACCCGTCCGAGGAAGTTTTTGACGAGTGGCAGGAGGCCGCTGGTGGTCGTATCGTCAAGAGCGCTATGGCGGCCGAGCGTGACGGCGCCGCCGCCTACGCCGCGGCTCTGAGCGCAAAGGGCGTCGTGACCTGTATTGGCCACTCCGATGCCACCTATGATGAGTGCGCCGCCGCCATCAATGCTGGCGCCAGCTGCTTTACGCATACCTATAACGGCCAGCGTGGCCTCCATCACCGTGAGCCCGGTGTTGTCGGGGCTGCTATGACCACGCCCAACACCTATGCCGAGATCATTTGCGACGGTAAGCACGTGAACCCTGCTGCTATCAAGGCACTGCTGCAGGCCAAGGGCTGGCAGCACACGGTGCTGATCACCGACTGTCTGGGTTGCGGCGGCATGCCCGAGGGCAAGTACACCAGCGGCGGCATGGACGTCATTATGAAGGACAACCTTTGCTGGCTCGCCGATGGCTCTGCTATCGCCGGCTCGGTGCTCACGCTCGCACAGGGCGTCAAGAACATCGTCGACTGGGGTCTTGCGAGCGCTGATATCGCAATTCGCATGGCGACCGAGGTGCCCGCGCGTTCTGCTCACGTCGAGGATAAATGTGGCACCATTATGCCCGGCCGCGATGCCGACTTTGTCGTGTTCAATCCCGACCTTACCCTGGTCGAGACGTATGTGGGTGGCAACAGCGTCGGTAACGCGTTTGCCGAGTAGCCGCCAAAGAAGCGATCCGAGAGGGGATTTAGATGATTTACGGTGCATTGGGCGATATCGAGGAGTACCGCGGAATGCTCAAGGGCCTCGACGTGCTGATCGACTGGCTCGAGGAGAACGACCCGGCGCAGCTCGAGGTCGGCAGCCATCCGATTCTGGGCGACAAGGTCTTTGCGAACGTCATGGCCCCCACGACGCGTCCGGAGGCCGAGGCCCACTATGAGACGCATCAGCGCTATCATGACCTGCAGATCGACGTCGAGGGTCGCGAGGCCTTTAAGGTCGCCACGGGCAGCCTGACGCTGGTCCAGGAGTTTGACGAGAAGGACGACTACGACCTGGTCGATTCAGACGCCTCGATCCCCGGCGATCTTGCCGACGACAAGTTCGCGCTGTTCGTTGCCGGCGAGCCTCACATGCCCACGCTCGAGTTCCCGGGCGATGGCGCGCAGCCGGTCAAGAAGATCTGCTTTAAGCTGCTTGCAGACGCTTACTGGGAGGAGTAGCGAGCTGCTCGGCTGAGCTGTTCGCCTGATGGCGTGATTCCCCTAGGGAAATCACGCCACGACCCCGCCAAGCGTGTTTTCCCTAGGGGAATCACGTTTGGCGGGGTTTTATGTTTATGAATAGGGGAACTGAAGCCGTGACGATGCTTGGGTTGGCGCACGCGCACTCAAATCGGCAACAACAAAGTAGATAAGCATTTGAAGAAATGCGATTGAAGCATAATGTAACTAGTATGAAATAGTGGATAGCTGGTACATACCACCTTTCAAATATAGAATCGTTAGAAATCTATAGTTAAAAAGTAATTTACCAGCGGGTTTATATTTTGTTCATTAAAGCCGTTCATCGTCATTTGGCTACCGTTTACGGACCACTTCAGATTCTGACTACATAATTGCGTCAATGCGTCCATAATAGGCAAGGCGTTTAGCTGAGGGCCGAGGAACCGGCATCCGCGTCGTAGAGCACGAAGATCGGGAGTAGCATGCATTCGTTTAAAATCACCAATCAATTCCTACTCGATGATGAGCCGTTCACCATCTTGTCGGGGGCGATTCACTATATGCGTGTTCATCCGAGCGACTGGCATCACTCGCTCTATAACCTTAAGGCTCTTGGGTTTAATACGGTCGAAACGTATGTACCGTGGAATCTTCATGAGCCAAAGCCTGGCGTCTTTGATTTTTCTGGTTCAATTGATTTGGCGGCATTTCTTGATGAGGCGGCGTCGCTCGGTCTGTATGCAATTGTTCGGCCTTCTCCGTTTATTTGCGCAGAATGGGAATTTGGCGGCATGCCAGCATGGCTGCTGCGCCAACATGATATGAGACCGCGTAGCAGCGACCCCAAGTTTCTTGCTCACGTTGCGCATTACTACGACCATCTCATGCCGATACTCGTCCCGCGTCAGATTGACAAGGGCGGAAACATCATCATGATGCAGGTTGAAAACGAGTATGGATCATATTGCGAGGATAAGGACTATCTTCGTGCGATTCGTCGCCTTATGGTCGAGCGTGGGGTTTCCGTGCCCCTTTGTACTTCCGATGGTCCGTGGCGTGGGTGTCTTCGTGCCGGTACGCTCATTGACGATGATGTGTTGTGCACCGGCAACTTTGGTTCTCATGCAAAGGAGAACTTTGAGGCTCTTTCTGCTTTTCACAAGGAACATGGAAAACAATGGCCTCTTATGTGCATGGAATTGTGGGACGGCTGGTTCAATCGCTATGGGGAGAACGTCATCAGACGCGATCCCGAAGATCTTGCCTCTTGCGTTCGCGAGGTGCTCGAGCTTGGAGGATCTTTAAACCTCTACATGTTTCATGGAGGCACCAACTTTGGATTTATGAACGGATGTTCTGCACGCCATACGCATGACCTGCACCAGGTGACATCATATGACTACGATGCTCCATTGGACGAACAGGGCAACCCGACCGAGAAATACTTCGCAATTCAAAGGACAGTTCACGAGCTGTATCCCGATATCGCGCAAAGCAAGCCGTTAACAAAAAAGACGTTTTCCATGCCCGATATTTCGGTGAGTGAGCGCGTAAGTCTCTTTAATGTGCTCGATATTCTTTCGGAGCCGATTGAAGCTCAATATCCTATGCCCATGGAAGAGATGGGTCAGTCGTATGGATATACGTTATATACCACGACTGTCGAGCGTGACCGTGCAGATGAAGAGCGTATTCGGGTTATTGACGCCCGCGACCGTGCACAGGTGTTTGTGAACGGTGACAAAGTGGCGACGCAGTATCAGGAGCACATTGGGGAAGATATTCACTGCGTTCTTCCCTGTGAACAAAACCGCCTGGATGTTCTGACCGAGGATATGGGTCGCGTCAATTATGGTCACAAATTGCTCGCTGATACGCAGCATAAGGGCATTAGGACAGGAGTTTGCGTTGATCTTCACTTTGTTACCGGTTGGGAGATGCGTTGTCTGCCACTCGATAACATCGATAATCTTGATTATTCCGCCGGCTGGGTAGAGGGGCAACCTTCCTTTTACCGCGCAAAGTTTGATATATCTGAGCCGGCTGATACCTTTATCGACACTACGGGTTTTGGAAAGGGTGTGGCATTCGTAAACGGAACGAATGTCGGACGTTTTTGGGATAAGGGTCCCATCATGACGCTCTATGTTCCGCACGGTTTATTGCACCCTGGTACCAATGAGCTCGTTATGTTCGAAACAGAGGGCGTGTATGATGCGAAAATCTCCCTTCGCTCTGAGCCCGTTATCCGTACACTTGAACAAGAAGGAGTTGAGTAGAAATGATTGTAGGCGCACGAGTCGACTTTCGCTTGATTCACGGACAGGTGGCAAACCTCTGGTCTAACGCCCGTCAGGTAAGCCGCTTCATGGTAGTTGACGACGAGGTATCGCAAGATGCTACCCAAAAGCAGGTTCTTCGCATGGCTTGCCCGGCAACTGTGAAGTTGTCCGTGCTTCCTGTCGACAAGGCCGCTGCCAACATCACTGCTGGCAAATATGATGCGCAACGTCTCTTTATTGTTGCGAAAAAGCCCGAGGTCTACGTTCGACTTTTGGAGCAAGGTGTTAAGCTTGAGCAGCTCATCGTCGGTAATATGACGACAATGGAGCCGGTCAAGAAGCTGTCTCGCAACATTAGTTGCGACCAGGGGGATCTTGATGCATTTGCCAAACTCAAGGCCGATAATCTTCCTATTGTCATTCAGCTGACGCCGCAGGATAACCCAGAGGCTCTCACGCTCTAGTCGAATTAACGCTAGGCCGTGAAGGGGGATGCACGGTTTATATAAGCGTATTGGTATTGTAGAAACTGTTACACCTTAAATAAGGAGTTTACCATGATTGCTTGGTGGCAGATTCTTCTGTTAACCCTGTATGCGGGTTATCAGATTATGGATGAGCTGAACTGGTACACCTGTGCCGGCTCAGCCGTCTTCTCCGGTATGATTACCGGTTTGATTATGGGCGACCTGCAGACTGGCCTGTTTATCGGCGGCAGCATGCAGCTCACCGTCCTGGGCGTTGGTACCTTTGGCGGCGCCTCTCGTATCGATGCCAACTCCGGCACTCTGGTCGCCACTGCCTTTGCCGTGGGTGCGGGCATGAATCCCGAGACGGCTCTTGCCGCCATCGGCGTACCTGTCGCTGCCATTCTCGTTTACACCGATATCGCCGGCCGTTTCGCCAACACGTTCTTCGGTCACATGTGCGATGCCGATATCGAGAAGATGAACTGGGGCGCCTACAACGTACACTACTTGCTCGGTGCCGTTTCCTGGATGTTGTCCCGCATGATTCCGGTCTTCCTGGCTCTCGCATTTGGCCAGGGCGTGGTCGAGGGCATCACCACCGCCCTTAACGGCGACTGGAAGTGGCTGGGTGACGGTCTGTCTGTTGCTGGCGGTGCCTTGCCCGCCGTTGGCTTCGCCATCCTGCTCCGTTACCTGCCGGTCAAAAAGCACGTCGCCTACCTGCTGCTCGGCTTTGTAGTCGCCGCCCTGTTTGGTACGGCCTTCACGAGCATCATGAACCTCAACGCCAACATCGTCGCTGTGAACGGTGCGCTTGGTAAGGGCGCCGTGGATATGGTCGGTATGTTCAATAACATGTCGATGCTGGCGATCGCTATTATTGGCTTTGCTCTGTCTTTGCTGTACTACAAGAACAACCAGCGTCCCGTCGCTGCTGCTGGCGCTGCGGAGGGAGACGACGATGAGCTCTAATGAGAAACTCGCCAATGGCACCACTGGCTACAAGATTACCAAGGACGACCTTGCGCAGATCAACCGTCGTAACCTGTTTGGTTTCCAGGATGGTTGGAACTACGAGCGCATGCAGCACTCTGGTTATCTCTGGATTATCCTGCCCACGCTGCGCAAGCTGTACGGTGACGGCACGCCGGAGCTAAAGGAAGCCTGCCGCGCCCAGTGCGCACCGTTCTTCAACACCTCAAACTTCCTCAACACGATCATCACCGGTATCGATTTGGCGATCGAGGAAGAGGAGGGCATTGAGGGCCTCGAGGCTGTTGCCGGTCTCAAGACTGGTCTCATGGGACCGCTGGCTTCCATCGGCGATTCCATCTTCGGTTCGCTGCTCCCGACCATTTTCGGCGCTCTGGCTGCCAATATGGCCATGAACGGCAACCCCTTGGGTATCTTCATCTGGGTCGCCGTGAACATCCTTGTTGACTGGTTCCGCTGCAAGCAGACCCACATGGCCTATGAGCAGGGTATGAAGCTCGTCACCACCATGAGCGATCGCCTGAATGCGTTGACCGACGCGGCCTCCGTAATGGGTGTCTTTATGGTCGGTGCTCTGGTCGCAACCAATGTCGGTATCGTTATTGCGGCGAAGCCTGTTATCGGCGGCGTTACCGTTGACTTGCAGAACATCTGCAATATGATTTGCCCCAAGCTGGTTCCTGCCGCACTCGTCGGCTTCGTATACTGGCTCCTCGGTAAGAAGGGCATGACCTCGACGAAGGCCATCTTTATCGTCTTGGTTCTGTCCATTGCCTTGGGTGCATTCGGTATCATTTGCAAGGGCTAAATACCCCATATTGTCACGGCATTTGAGCCTCAATTGAGACGTGGCGCACACCTCCAAGGCGACTTTATCGCCATATCCCCTGGAGTGTGCGCCTCTTTTGTTTTGTCGGACACCGCTGTTCATAGGCGGTTATGCAGTCATCGTGTTCGATTAATTCCTTAAGGCTGCCTTGAAGGGAATATAGTGCAATGCCATTTTGGATCGTCCTGTTTATTTGTGTTGTCGTGGCTTATTTCGCTGTGACCGAAGGAGCGAAAAAATACTTCGATATGAAATTGCAGGTATTGTTTAACTTGGGCTTATACCAAGATTGCATAGACCTGCTCGATCGCAAACTTGCGCGCATAGTAATGTCTACGTATAAGCAGTATTACCTGCGTTTCACGATCTATGAAGCTGCTGATATGGACGCATATGCAGATCGAATGCTTGACCACTTGCTGGAGATGCCGTGCAGCGACAAACAACGTCGACAGCTTGCGGTTCGCGCCTTTAATTTCTATATCAAGACGGGTGACCGGAAGCGGGCGGCGTCCATGTTGGAAGAGATGCGCCCCATCGTGTCGAAGGGCATTTTGGCGGACAGTCAATTAACCTACGACATAGTCTTTTGCCGTCGGCATGATAAGATCGATGAGATGGAAGCTATGCTGGATACGAGCGACCTTGGGTTACGCGGAAAGCTCTATCTGCTGCTTTCATATCAATATGAGAGCAGCGGGAACAAGGACGAAGCACGTAGATATCGCAACCTTGAAAAGCAGCTTAGAGACGCTCACAGACCTCCCACGATAAAACAAAATACTCACTAAACTTTAATGATGCAGTGGTCGTAAGAGCCCTTTTGTGGGGTTCTTTGGCTAGAGAAAGCGAACGGTAGAAAGGTAGATAGAATGATTGGATTTGTACTAACTGGTCACGGTCAGTTTGCACCTGGTTTGAAAAGCGCTGTGGATATGGTCGCCGGCGAACAACCTAATTTTGAGGTAGTTCCTTTTGCGGGCTCGGAGGCGGTTACTTTTGGTGATGATTTGCGAACCTGCATTGCCAAGATGCGTCAAGCTTGTGATGGCGTATTGGTGTTTGTTGATTTGCTTGGCGGTACTCCGTTCAATCAAGCTATCCCAATGACGACTGAGCTCGATAACGTGACCGTTGTTACCGGAACAAATCTACCTATGCTGGTGGAGCTCGTTATGACGCGTGCGTTTGGAGACCCAACGCTTGATGAACTTGCCGAACGCGCACGGGTCGTTGGTCGTGAGGGAGTCGATCTCAAGAAACTCGAGAGTGCTGACATTGATGAAGACGATGAGATGTAGTGTCGCTATTAGCCCATTTATGGGACATGTTGGTGCGTTACCTGAAGGCTGAAGTATTGGTCAATTGCTCATTACGTGGAGAATATCATGACCTGCACGAGGCACAGACAACCGCTATATGACCAGCTCGTAGATATTCTGATCGAAAAAATTGATCATGAATATCAGCCAGGTGATTTGATTCCGTCCGAACGTGAGCTTGCCGAACGTTTCGGGCTTTCGCGGTCGACTGTCCGGCTTGCAATTCAGGAACTTGAGTATCTTGGTCGGATTGTGCGAAAACAAGGTCGCGGTACGTTTGTTGCCGATCGACTAGCTCAAGCAACAAATCTTACCCAATCGTACAGTTTTACTGAACAGATGAAAGCGATGGGCCGGCTGCCAGAAACAACCATCTTAGAGTTCTGTGAAATGGAAGCAGATAAAACGCTCTCGATGCAAATGGGGATTCATTTGGGTGAAAAGGTATTAAAACTCAAACGTTTACGAATGGCAGATGGTATACCTATGATGGTTGAGCGTAGCTATCTTCCAGCAAGGCTCTTTATTTCACTCAAGCGTCCTCTACTCGAACAAAAGCCCCTTTACGATGTTATTGAGCAGGATTATCAGCAGAAAATTCGAGTAGCTGATGAGGAGTTCTCTGCGGGTATAGCACGTCCATGTGACGCTCGGCTTCTAGGTATTGGTGAGGGTGCGCCAGTTCTGGACATAGTCCGAACTACTCACAACACCCAAAATGATGTTGTCGAGTTCACGCTTTCGGTGGCTCGCGCGGACAAGTTCAAGTACAGAATCTCTCACTATCGAGATACTGTGTGATCGGATACGAGTGCTAACGAAAGAAAAACAGCCTATGACTACTACTCGATTTGACTTTTCAGGTTGAGTCTTTGTATATCAGACAATTTAGTAAAGAAAGAGGTATTAGAAATGTTCGAGAAGAGTGTCGAGGAGCTCACCGAGCTCGGCGCCCAGATCACCACGGCCGAGATTGCTCAGCAGCCCGAGCTTTGGCGTGATACGCTCAACATCTATCGCGAGAACAAGGAGGCCATCGAGGCCTTCCTGGCCGAGGCTCGCGCTATGGGTGAGGGTCGTCTGTCCGTTGTCTTCACCGGTGCCGGCACGTCCGACTACGTTGGCGATACCTGCGCCCCGTACCTGCGTCACGCTGGCAACACTGATCTCTACGACTTTAAGCCCATCGCCACGACCGACATCGTGAGCGCCCCGCGCGACTTCCTGCGCGCCGAGGATCCCACGCTCGTGGTTTCCTTTGCCCGTTCTGGCAACAGCCCCGAGAGCCTTGCCGCCGTTGCCGTTGCCAAGGAGCTCGTCCACAACGTCAAGTTCCTCAACATCACCTGCGCTCCCGAGGGCAAGCTCGCCGTCGAGTCTGCCGATGATCCCAATGCGCTGACGCTGCTCATTCCGCGCGCCAACGACAAGGGCTTCGCCATGACTGGCTCTTATTCCTGCATGACCCTGCTCTCCACCCTTATTTTCGACACTGCCTCTGACGAGCAGAAGGCCGAGTGGGTCGAGACCATCGCCAAGATGGGCGAGGAGGTTATCGCTCGCGAGTCCGAGGTCGCCGATTACCTGGCTGGCGACTTCAACCGCGTGACCTACTTGGGTTCTGGCTCCTTTGGTGGCCTTGCCCAGGAGAGCCAGCTCAAGATCCTCGAGCTCGCTCACGGTCTGGTCGCTACTTCCTACGACACCTCCATGGGCTATCGTCACGGACCCAAGTCCTTCGTCGACGATAAGACGCTCGTCTTCGTGTTCGTCAACAACGACGCCTACACCCGTCAGTACGACATCGACATCCTCAACGAGATCGGTGGCGACGAAATCGCTCAGCACACCATCGCCGTTCAGCAGGAAGGTGCTACCGTCTATGAGGGTGAGTCCTTCACCTTTAAGGGCTACGAAGCGCTTCCCGAGGGCTACCTCGCTCTGCCGTTCGTGATGTTTGCCCAGGCCATCAGCCTGCTCAACTCCGTGCGCGTGGGCAACACGCCCGATACGCCGAGCCCCACCGGCACGGTCAACCGCGTGGTCAAGGGCGTGACGATTCACCCCTTCACCGCTTAATCGCGTCCCCCTGTAAGGGCGCCCGTCCGCTCATAACGGCGGGCGGGCGCTTTTTGTTTTATGTGAGCTGGGTATAAGCATCACTACAGTCAACTGCTTTAGAAGCAAGGAGTGCATATGAGCACGTACGCAATTAAGGCTGACAAGTTCTTCTTGCCGGCACGTCCGCAACTGGGCGGCTATCTTATGGTCGAGGATGGCGTCTTTGGCGCCTGGCAGGCCGACGAGCCCTCTTGCGAGATTAAGGACTACACGGGATCGTGGATCGCACCGGGCATGGTCGATACTCACATCCATGGTTTCTACAACCACTCAACTACCGATAACGATCCCGAGGGCATCGATATCAGCTCGACCGAGCTCGCCCGTCGCGGTACCACCAGCTGGCTGCCCACGACGTTCACCGATGGCGTCGAGCAGATCAAGGACGCCTGCGCCGCCATCGCCCAGGCGGACGAGGGCCGCGGCCCCGACTTCTGTGGTGCTCGTATCCAAGGCATCTACCTGGAGGGCCCCTTCTTTACCATGAAGCACGTGGGCGCGCAGAACCCCGCTTATCTTATCGATCCTTCCGAGGAGGTTTTCGATCAGTGGCAGGAGGCTGCGGGTGGTCGCATCGTCAAGAGCGCCATGGCGGCCGAGCGCGACGGTGCCGCTGCTTATGCGGCTGCTCTGAATGCCAAGGGTGTGGTGACCAGCATCGGTCACTCCGACGCCACCTACGATGAGTGCATCGCCGCCATCAACGCCGGTGCCAGCTGCTTTACGCATACCTATAACGGTCAGCGCGGGCTGCATCACCGTGAGCCCGGTGTCGTGGGTGCTGCCATGTCCACGCCCGAGACCTACGCCGAGATCATCTGTGACGGCAAGCACGTTAACCCTGCCGCCATCAAGGCGCTGCTGCAGGCAAAGGGCTGGCAACACACGGTGCTCATCACTGACTGTCTGGGCTGTGGCGGCATGCCCGAGGGCAGCTACACCAGTGGTGGCATGGACGTCATCATGAAGGACAACCTGTGCTGGCTCGCCGACGGCAAGAGCATTGCCGGCTCGGTGCTCACGCTTGCCCAGGGCGTCAAGAACATCGTTGACTGGGGCATCGCCAGCGCCGATATCGCCATTCGCATGGCAACCGAGGTGCCGGCACGCTCCGCGCACATCGAGGGTAAGTGCGGCAGCATCATGCCGGGTCGCGACGCCGACTTTGTCGTGTTCGACCATGAGCTTACCCTCGTCGAGACGTATGTTGGCGGCCAGAGCGTCGGCAACGCCTTTACCGAGTAACGATAGAAAAAGACGGCGGGCTCGAATCTGCTCGGACCCGCCGTATGGGTTAAACGCTCAAAAGTACCTTCACAATTACAGCTTGTTAGCGATCTTCTTTGCCGTGCGCTTGACGCCGGCCACAAGACCTCCCGCAGGACGCTCCTTTTCGTAGGCTAGACGCTTCTCGCGCTTGGCGTACTCTTCGACGATGATGTCGCCATACTCGTCTTCGATCTTGTCGAAGAAGTCGATGGCGCCCTTAATTTCCTCAGCGGTCGGGTGCCCCTTTTGGACACCGCCGGTGAGTTTAAACGGCCCCCACGTATCAAAGCCGGGGCAGCCGTAGACGCCCATAAAGATGGCCTGCCTCATGCGGCAGATACCATCGATATCCTTGCTGTACCACTTGTTTTTGCCACCGTAGGTCATAAGGCCAAACACCTTGTCCTGCGGCTGCAGCACGTTCGTGAGCACGCGTGCCATATCCTTGTCGATCTCGGAGTAATAAATGCCCGTGGCGACGCCGATCAGATGGTATTCGTGCAGGTCGGGGTACTCGTTTTTACCGAGTGACTTCACGTCGAGGGTATCGATTTCGGGGTGCGCCCCGACGATGGCGTCCACGAGCTTTTTCGTATTGCCGTGATGGCGCGAGGCGTAGAGGATGATGGTTCGAATAAGAAGGCCTTTCAGCTGTAATTGCTTCAATGTCTGTATGGTACCCCGTTGCATGGCTGGGATACCGGACGCATCGATGAACGTGCGAGTTTGTCCTTTGGTCAGGGCCGAGACAGGTACTTGCGAGCAAAAGCAGTTGTTCGAAAGGATGGGCAATGGAATACGCTCTCTCTAACGATTCGATTTCTATTAAGGTGTCCACGGCCGGCGGCTCGTTTACCTCGATTGAGGCCGACGGTCGCGAGTATTTGTGGCAGGGCGATCCCGCCGTGTGGTCCGGCCAGGCGCCGATTTGCTTCCCGATTTGCGGAGGCTTGCGTGACAACAACGCCATGACGTTTGCCGGGCATCATGTAAAGCTCGCTCGCCACGGGTTTGCGCGCAAACAGGAGTGGAAGCTGCTGAGCCAGAGCGAGAACGAGCTGGCGATGTGCCTGGATTCGGAGGATAACGCGGCGCTGCTGAGCGATTATCCCTACCCGTTTAAGCTTGTCGCTCGTTATACGCTCGAGGACGCTGCTGTGCGCGTCTCCTATGAGGTGACCAACGAGGGAACCGAGGACATGCCGTTCTTTATCGGCGGTCATCCCGGCTTTAGGTGTCCGCTCGATGAGGGCGAGGCCTATACGGACTACGAGTTGCGCTTTGAGAAGGACGAGGCTGCGGAGCTTTGCACTGCCGTCCCCTCGACTGGCTTGATTGACGTGACCAATCGCTCCAAGAACCCCATGGTGGGAAAGACACTGCCTCTGTCGCATGAGCTCTTCGATTTTGCGGAGACCATCTTTGACGTGCTCGAGAGCCGTCAGGTCACGCTTTCCAAAAAGGGCGAGGACAAGGGCGTCCGCCTGAGCTTTGAGGGCTTCCCATATCTCATTGTGTGGAGCAAGCCCGAGGGCGATTTTGTGGCGGTTGAGCCTTGGGGCGGCCTTTCGACCTGCTCCGATGAGGACGACGTGCTTGAGCATAAGCGCGGCTGCCTTGTCGCCAAGCCCAAGGAGACCGTCGTTCGCTCGTTCACGATTGAGATTCTGTAATTCCGTTTTGTCGACTCGTATCGCGAGGCATAAGGAGCCTGCGAGATAAGGAGCTAAAAATGATCCTCACCGTTACGATGAACCCGTCTGTTGATACGCGCTATCAGCTCGATGAGCTCGTTATCGACGACGTCAACCGTGTGACGCCCGAAAAGACCGCCGGCGGCAAGGGCCTCAACGTGGCCCGTGTGCTGGGTCAGCTGGGCGACGACGTTGTGGCAACCGGTTTGCTCGGCGGCCACATGGGCGCCTACATGGCTGAGCTTATGGACGCCAACGGTATTAACAACGACTTTGTGCCCATCAAGGGCGAGACTCGCATTTGCCTCAACATCCTCCACGCCGGCAACCAGACCGAGCTGCTCGAGAGCGGCCCGACAATTGCCCCCGAGGAGCTCGATGCCTTTACCGCCAAGTTTACTGAGCTTGCGGGCAAGGCCGACGTTGTCACCATTTCGGGTTCTCTGCCCCGCGGTGTCGAGGCAGGCTACTATGCCAAGATCACGGGCATTGCCGAGAACGCCGGAGCCAAGGTATTGCTCGATACCTCGGGTGCCTCTCTCGAGGCTGCGCTCAAGTCCGAGGTCAAGCCCGAGCTGGTCAAGCCTAACCTGACCGAGATCAACGGCCTTCTGGGTACGAGCTTTACCACCGACGATGTGGATGAGCTCCGCGCCGCGCTCGCCTCTGACGCCCGCTTCTCCGATATCCCCTGGGTCGTCGTATCCATGGGCGCTGCCGGCTCCGTTGGTTTCCATAACGGCCGTGCGTTCCGCGCCAAGACGCCCGACATCCCTGCCGTTAACGCTACGGGCTCTGGCGATTCGACCATTGCCGGCTTCGCACATGCGATTGCTGCCGGAGCCGACGACGAGACGGTGCTGCGTACCGCCAACACCTGCGGCAAGCTCAATGCCATGGATCCCATGACTGGCCACTTGGTTATGGATCGTTGGGACGAGGTTTACAACGGCGTTGTCGTGACCGAGCTGTAGGAGCTTGTGCTGCGGCCCCGGCATCGGTTGCTAGCTCATGTCGACGACAAGTGCAGTAGCATTATGCCGGGGCGCGACGCCGACACTGTCGTGTTCAATCCCGACCTTACCCTGGTCGAGACGCATGTGGGTGGCAACAGCGTCGGTAATGCGTTTGCCGAGTAGCCGCCAAAGAAACGATCCGAGAGGGGATTTAGATGATTTACGGTGCATTGGGCGATATCGAGGAGTACCGTGGAATGCTCAAGGGCCTCGACGTGCTGATCGATTGGCTCGAGGAGAACGATCCGGCGAAGCTCGAGGTCGGCAGCCATCCGATTCTGGGCGACAAGGTCTTTGCGAACGTCATGGCTCCCACGACGCGTCCCGAAGCCGAGGCTCACTATGAGACGCATCAGCGCTATCACGACCTGCAGATCGACGTCGAGGGTCGCGAGGCCTTTAAGGTTGCCACGGGCAGCCTGACGCTGGTTCAGGAGTTTGACGAGAAGGACGACTACGATCTGGTCGATTCCGACGCCTCGATCGCCGGCGATCTTGCTGACGACAAGTTTGCGCTGTTTGTTGCCGGCGAGCCTCACATGCCCACGCTCGAGTTCCCGGGCGATGGCGCGCAGCCGGTCAAGAAGATCTGCTTTAAGCTGCTTGCAGACGCTTACTGGGAGGAGTAGCGCACTGCTCGTGAGCTAGCGTGGTTCCCCTTGGGGAGCGCGTTTAAGCCCCGCTGATCGTGGTTCCTTTGGGGATTGCGGTTGACGGGGCTTTTTGTTGAGTAGGGGAGTTGCCGGCGGCGTTGTGCCTAGATTGGCGGATGTGTGCCCGAAATCGGCAACAAAAAAGCCGCCCGAGGGCGGCTATCTTGTGCAATGGAGCCAGCGACCGGGCTCGAACCGGTGACCCCCGCTTTACGAGAGCGGTGCTCTACCAACTGAGCTACGCTGGCGGCCATGTGGTGACGCAACTGAGGCGTCAACGGCTGTCTATGATACGGGACATCGCACATCCGCGCAAGGGTTCTGACGGCTTTTCTCACTTTAAATGCACTAATATTGGTGACGTGATGTCTTGCTCTTGCGGATCTCAAGCAGAATGGGGCAGCGATGGCTCAACCCAAGATTCTTCTCACACGTATCGACGACCGTTTCATTTACGGGCAAGACGTTGAGCTGTGGAACGAAGCCGTGGGTTCCAACCTTGTTTTAATCGTCAACGATGAGATTGCGGCTGATTCGCGCAAGTGGGCCCCTATGAGGGTGGCGACACCCGAGGGTGTCTGGACGCGGTTTTTCTCGGTGCAAAGGACTGTCGACATCATTCATACCGCAACGCCGCGCCAATGGATTCTCATCATGGTGGCGTCGCCCACGGATGCACTCGCGCTGGTTAAGGGTGGAGTGCCGATCACCAAGATCAGCATTGGCCATATGCAGGCAGGGGAGGGCAAGCGCCCCATAACGCCCGCGGTTGCCGTGAGCGACGCAGACGTTGCTGCCCTCAAAGAACTGCAGGCGCTCGGCATAGAGCTAGAAATCCGCTATCTCCCCAGTTCCGCCCCCGACCCCATCGGCAATCTGTTCAACTGATCCCTTGGGGACGGAGGAAAACGGATCATTTTGCCCTTGCGAGGGACGCGTGCGATGCTGCCTGTCAAAAACAATGCCCATTTACTACGTTTGATCGGCTATCGCCGAGCATGTCGAATTTGAGAAAAACATAACCGCAGGTAGACGGCTCGCGAATTTAGCAAAAACCGGTGCATGGTCGAGCATCCCGGGCTAAACGTAGTAAATGGGCATAGTTTTGATATGTCACTCATACAGTCACAGCGAAATTGAGCCCAAAAGATGAAAAAACGCCCGTCGGCGGTGGTGCCGGCGGGCGTTGCTGTGCAATATGTCGCGTTGTGGGCCTAGTGCCTCATAAAGTGGTATTCGATCACATTGCTGTATGGGTGACCCGGGCCCACAATGCCCTGCGGGAACAGCGGCTGGTGCGGCGTGTCGGGGTACATCTCTGCCTCGAGGGCAAAGCCGGCGCCCCAGCTATAGTTGGCATCGTCCTTGGCGTGCTCGTCGCCCAGCCAATTGCCAGTGTAGAGCTGCACGCCCGGGGCGGTGGTGTAGTAGTCCAGCTCGCGGCCGGTCCACATCTCCTCGACATGCAGGGCGCGGCGTAGGTTGCGACCGTATTGATAGTCATCGATGCACAGGCAGTGGTCGTAGCCGCGTGCCTGCTTAATCTGCGGATCGTCGGCCTCCATGCCAGGCGCGACGGGGCGCAGCTCGCGAAAGTCAAACGGCGTGCCCTCGACCGGAGCAATCTCGCCGGTGGGGATGTTCTGCTCGTTGATGGGCAGGTAGTGGGCAGCGTTAGCAACAAAGAAGTGCTCACAGTCCATTCCGGCGTTATGGCCGGCAAGGTTAAAGTACGTGTGGTTGGTCATGGCCACGTAGGTGGCGCGGTCGCTCTCGCAGCCGTATTCGATACGGAAGCAGCCGGTGCGCGTCACGGTAAACACGGCCGTAAAGGTGCGGTTGCCGGGCAGGCCCAGCTCGCCATCCTCAAGCGAGGTGGTCATGCGCACGGCATTGTGGACCTCGTCGAGCTCAACATCCCATACGCGCTTGTGCAGGCCGTGCTCAAGATCGCTGTGCAGGTTGTTGACGCCCTCGTTGGCCGGCATATGCCAGTCCGTGCCGTCGATGGTGATCGTGGCGCCCGCGGTGCGGTTTGCCACGGGGCCGATGGTCGCGCCAAAGCAGGCGGGGTTGTCAAAGTAATCCTCGAGCTTATCGAAGCCCAGCACCACATCGCGCACGTTGCCGGGAATGTCGGGCACATCGATACCCAACACGGTGGCGCCATAGTCCATAATGCGAACGCAGATCTCGGGCCCGTTGAGGGTGTAACGATGAACGGGGGTACCGCACGGCGCGGTGCCGAAAAGCTCGGAAGTGATCATTTGGTTCCTAACATCGAGGTATTTCCGACAAACTGTAGCGCGAACAGGCGAGATTATCACTACACCCCACTAAAGCAGGGGGTATTTTTCTCAAAAAAGTGATGATTAGAGCTGTGCGGGCGTTCATTTCTGACGCGCGCGAGTCTGATACAATTTGTTCGTTATTGTTTGAATTGACGTGAGCGTGGAACAGCGAGGACTCATCGTGATTAAAGCGGAGCGACAGGATAAGGTTCGGCAGCTGCTCGAGGAACAGGGAACGGTCTCGGTCAAGGAGATTTCGGATGCGTTAGGTGTCTCGGATATGACGATCCGCCGTGACCTTGAGGAGCTTGCGAGCCTGGGCGAGATCGAGCGCGTGCACGGCGGAGCCCGCAGTGCACAGGGCCGTCCACACGCTATGCTGCGCCATGAGTATTCGCACAGCGAAAAGCGCACGAAGCATGCCGAGGAAAAGCTGCAGATTGCGCGCCGTTCTGTGGAGCTTATCGAGGAAGGCTCGACCATCTTTTTGGGCACGGGCACCACGGTTGAGCAGATGGCCTCGATGCTGCCGGCGTTTCGCCTGCGCATTGTGACCAATTCGCTTTCGGTGTTTAACCTGCTCGAGGCGCGCGAAGACTGCGAACTGTGCCTGGTGGGCGGCGTGTACCGCCGCCGCACTGCCGCCTTTGTGGGCCCCACGGCCGAGGATACCTTGCGTGCGCTGGGCATCGATGCAGCCTTTATCGGTGCCAACGGCATTTTGGACGGCGACGTGTCTACGTCTAACATGGAAGAGGGCCGCATCCAGCAGCTCGCCTTTAGCAAGGCCGACTCGCGCTATCTGATTGCCGACTCCAGCAAGATCGGCAAGCGCGACTTCTACACCTTCTGTCGCCTGGACAGTTTGGACGCCGTGGTGTGCGAGCCGAGTATCTCGGTCGAGGACCGCGCCGCCATCGAGGAGCACACACAGGTCATCTGCTAGCTAACGCTACGGGATTGCCAACAGGCGATGCGGGAGGACTTTTACCTCCTGTCATTGTGGAAACCAGCGCGTCAGCGCTACGCAATATGACGCGCAAATGAGGACCCCACAATCAAATCGTCTCAACCTGTAACATCTAGACGTCCAAAACCGGTCTAAGTGTTACAGATTGAGACAATTCGGCGGGGTCTACCTTGTTTGTCTCGATCTGTAACGGTTAGGACTTAAAAACTCGGCTACGTGTTACAGATCGAGACAAAAGAAAAAGAACATTAGGACTTGAAAAAAAAGTTTTGATAAGGGATTCGCCCAGTTAAGACGGTGCGGCAGACAATTGAGATTAGTTTGCCTCCGGAGTCGTAAGCATAATGAGTCAGTTCGATGACCGGAAGTTTTGCAACACCATAATTACTGGCTTCGGAATCGCTAAGCTGACGTGCTCTATAGCTTTCCCTAACAGATTGGATAGACTTGGACAAGTCGTCCATGATTCTGCTAAATGCCTGAAAATCTAACTGGTTATTCGGAACGCGCGACTTTGAAATGAAGAACGTATCAGCGCCTATGAAGCTGCCTTCAAGTTCGTAGGTCAATTCAAGACGCTGAATTTCATCGCGACTTTGACATCCAAATTGTTGGAGCATCATTACGGAAATTGGACGACCTGATGTGAGGCCGCCGAAATGTTTGGTGATGGCATCCGGATCAACGCCATCGCAATGGCTTGCAAAGTCAAAGTCTAAAAGTGAATTGAGCTCGCTAACGCGTTTCGGTGCAACAAACGACCCCTTACCTTGGATTCGATAGATACTTCCACGACGCTCCAGCTCACTCATGGCAAGTCGGACGGTTGTTCTGCTTACGGCGTATTCGTCGCAGAGTTCCATTTCTGTTGGAAGTTTATCGTCTGCTTGATATTCATCGACGATCTGCTTGAGCAGCGCGTCGGTGAGCTGTAAATAGAGTGGCCGTTTTTCGTGTGTATCGAGCATTAGAGCCTCAGTTTGCATGTTGGTTATACCTGATGGTTGCCTCAGTCGGGATGTAACGTGGGCAAGGTAACCTTAACGTATCACAGAGCGGCTCAGCATGACGATCTGATGCCTGTATCCACGAAGGGCTTGTCCGAGCGTGAAGACATTCTGGGGCAGGCAAATACCGTTCATGGAGTCCCCGATATGTTGGAGGTCAGCGCCGGCTGCTTTTGCTGCAAGGCCTATTTTCTTAATGGTCTCGCTGTCGCAGGAGTCTTGACTCGTCCCGTTCGCCGCCATGACGAGAACCTTCTCTTCAATTGACTTGCCTACGTTGTGGGATCGTACAAAGTCTACGATGGCGCGCAGGTCTGCTTCTTGGAAGCAAGGGACGGTGTAGGGGGCTGGTACGAGAAGGATATCGACGCCGAGGTCAACAAACTTGCGCGCAATTTCGAGCGTCATGACAGGTTCCGCAACGCCTGCTCCATGCATTTTTCCGGCTATGATCAGGCCATTGAAATGCTCTTTGGAGAGTTTGATCGAATGGGCGATTGCATCGTTGGAGACGCCAGTTCCAGGGTTGCCTGTGAGGCAAATAAAATCAAATCCGAGTTCGTTTGCCTTTTCTAAGGTCTTGGGAGAGACGCGACGACCCATGGGGATTTCCGTACGGGATTCAGACATCTCTGCCTCGTTATCAACTGGCTCCAGATTGACGCCAATGGGCCTTCCGCATGCTCGCTTCACCCAAGTGACCGGGTTTTCATTGAGATCATCTGGAATACCGGCAATAACTGGATCGAACACATCGAGCGCGTTAAACAGAAGCAGGTCGGCACCTGCGGCACGTTCGATTTCTGCATTAGTAACGCCGCCGAGAAATTGGGAAGAGGGTACGTTTTCCGCCATGATGGTACGTCCCTCGGAAGCCAGAATTGCCTGCTTTAGATCCATGGGTGACGTGGCGGCAAAATCGGATGCGGACATGTTCAGTAATCGTTTGGGCATTGTTACTTCCTTTGACTAGAACGACAGGCTTGTGACATTGTCTCTAATATTGTTACAACAATATATTCAATATGTTATATCCAATCGGTGAACGGTTGCAAGCTTATTGTATTGCTCGGAAAAAATAGCCTTTAGCGGGAAAACCTTAAATTAATCAACTACCGTTCACCGAATAAGTATTTGAATTCTTGACTTATCGACAAAGCGGAAAAAGAATTGGTTATGACAAATCGCGCAAATGATATTACATTTCGCACAAGAACGTATTCACTTACATAAGTGGATACAAACGGGGACGACGACGGTTGAGTCCGGATAAATCGTTGTGTGCCCGGGAATCATGAAAGGATGTGTTATGGACGCTATCGTCAAATTCCTTGAAAAACACCAGCCCCTCTTCGACAAAATCTCGAGGAACATTTATCTGGTGGCGATTAAGGATGGCTTTCTCTCGAATATGCCAATTGTGCTGTTCTCGAGCCTGTTCCTTCTTCTTTCGACGCTCCCTGCCTATGTAGGCATCACGCTTCCGTCTGAGGTGCTGGATTTCTTCAATAAAATCTATGCATATACCATGGGACTTCTTGGCATTATGGTGGCCGGCACCACGGCGAGCTCACTTGCCATGTCGATGAACCGTCGCATGCCTTCGGGTAAATCTCTCAACCCCACCTCGTGCATGGTTTGTGCCATGTGCGGCATGCTCTTGCTATCGGTGACGAACGATGTTGTCTCGATTGGCGGAGCAGATACATCTGTTTTTGAAACCGGCTATATGGGAACCAAGGGTTTTCTCGCTGCGTTCGTAGCCGCATTCTTGACCGTTAATATCTATAAGGTGTGCATTAGCCATAATGTGACGATCAAGCTTCCCAAAGAGGTCCCTGGCTCTATTGCGCAGAGTTTTCGCGATATCTTTGCATTTGGGTTTTCGATCCTTGCGTGCGCTTTTATCGATCTTGCGAGCCGCAAGCTGCTTGCTGTGCCGTTCGCCAATTTGGTATCCGCTCTCATCTCGCCGCTGTTCTCCGCGGTCGACACCTATCCTGGCATGGCGCTTATCGAAGGCGCGGTCGCACTTTTCCAATTTATGGGTATCCACGGTGCTTCGGTTGTCATGAGTCCGATCAATGCTGCGCTCTACGGCAATACCGTTACCAATCTTGAGGTTTTCCAAGCAGGTGGACACCCGTCAATTGCTCTTACGCAGGACTTTACAAGCTTCATCGGCGGTCTGGGCGGTTCTGGCTGCACGTTCATCGTTCCTATTATCCTGATCATGTTTATGCGTTCCAAGCAGCTTAAAGCCATGGGCAAGGCATCGATTATCCCGGTGATTTTTGGAGTTAACGAGCCCGTTATCTTCGGTATGCCGATTGTTCTCAATCCCTATATGTTCGTGCCCTTCCTAGTGGCTCCTATGGTCAACGCCATTATCGGTAAATTTTTCATTGACGTCATTGGAATGAACGCCCCCATGTATACCATGCCGTGGGCGCTTCCCGGCCCAATCGGTGCGTTCCTCACCACGGGTCTCGATCTGCGTTCTCTCGTATTGATGGCAGTGCTGTTGGTCGTTGACTTTGTGATTTACTATCCGTTCTGCAAGGCGTATGACCATCAGCTTTGTTTGGAAGAGTCTGCAAAGGAGACTGCAGGAAACTCGGATGCAGATGCTATTGCCGCACAGGAAAATGTCGCAAAAGCTCTCGAGGCGGTAAAGGACAAGGCGGAGCAGATCCGCGTGCTTGTGCTTTGCCAGGGTGCCGGCACTTCGACTCTCTTGGCAAATGCTCTTCGCGAAGGTGCCGCTGCTAAGGGTGTCGATCTGGTTTCTCAGTCCGGTGCGTACGGAAGCCACTATGAGACGATGGATCAGTACAACGTGATTGTTCTGGCGCCCCAGGCACGCATGTACTATGACGCTATGAAGGCCGATACCGATCGCCTTGGAATTAAACTGCTCACCACAAGGGGCAAGGAGTATATCGACCTTACCAACGATCCCGAAGGTGCAATTGACTGGATCGTTCAGGAGCTGGCCAAATAGTGGATGCACTCTGTCGTTAATTCGTCGGTGTATAGTACGGCCCCGCAGCTTATTGAGCTGCGGGGCCGTATTTCGTTGAGTATCTAATTGAGACAATGAACGCAACCGTCGTGAGATCGCATTGGCGCTCTCCGAGTCACCGACAAACTGCCTTCCATCTATGTGACCAATTCGCTTTCGGTCTCTAGTCTGCTCGAGGCGCGCGAGGATTGCGAGCTGTGCCTGGTGGGCGGCATGTACCGTCGCCGCACCGCCGCCTTTGTGGGCCCCATGGCCGAGGATGCCCTGCGCGCACTAGGGATTGACACGGCGTTTATCGGTGCCAACGGCATTCTGGATGGCGACGTGTCCACGTCCAACATGGACGAGGGCCGCATCCAGCAGCTCGCCTTTAGCAAGGCCGATGCGCGCTATCTGATTGCCGACTCCAGCAGGATCGGCAGACGATACTTCTGCCCCCCCAGCCGGCGCAGGGGTACCGCTTTAAAATGACGCGCAAATAATTTTGGGCAACAAGGATGAGGCTATTCTGGGATATGACTAGACTCCGTATTTCGTCTTTATGTCCCTTGAGAATGAATCGTAGTCTTCATAGAGCCCCTCTCTGCTTTCATCCTCGGCGTGGCTTACACGTTCAAGGAGCTTATCCTTTGGGGCCTCTTTTGTTATTGCGGCCTCGCTATCGGGTATTGTGGATTGCAAGAATAGTTCTAGAGCATGGACGTCTTTGAGTATGTAGCCCGTCGAACGACCCGCCCCTGTTTTTTCGATTGCGCTGCAACTAACAAGCTGACTGAGGGTTCGTTTAACGGTAACCTCGCTGATATCGGGGCAGTTGGATCGGATGTATGATTTCTTAATGACGCCGGGTCTCTGTTGAAATAGAACGGCGATGCGCGCTTGCTTCGACATGGGACGAGTGCTTGATTCAATTAAGGTACGCTGTTCGAGCTGTCGGTAGGCGGCCAGGGTTGTTCCGAGCATGAAACGGATAAAGGGTGCTTCGGTGTTTTGATTTTCATTCCATCCAGTGGAGCTTGCAGCGAGGGCGTTGTAGTAAAGCGCTTTGTTGTCTTCAATAAGTCGTTCGATGCTGATGTAACGCGCAACGTCGTATCCAGTCTTTTCGAGCAGCAGCGTTGTAAGGAGCCGGCTCATCCTGCCATTGCCATCGTTGAAGGGATGAATACTGACAAAATCGAAGATAAAGCGGAGCGATATAAGGAGGGGATCGCAAACTTGGCGAGATAAAGCATCGTTGAGGGACTGGCAGGCTTCTTTAATAAGTCCCGGGGTTGCTAGAGCCGAAGGGGGCCTAAAGCGCACAAATCGATTACCTTGATCGTCAATGGAGACGATTTCGTTATCGCTATCCTTCCAATGGCCTCCATACGAGATTGCCGTGTGCGCCATGAGGTCACGATGCAACTGCAGAATGACCGATGGCGTTACGGGAATGGAATCGTGTTGCTCGTGAATAAGCGACAGCACATCTCGGTATCCAGCGATTTCTTCCTCTGCGCGGGAGCTTGGCTTGGCGGAATACGCCATGATCGCTTTGAGTCTTTTTTGGGTGGTAACAATTCCTTCAAGTCCGTTGGAGGATCGGGTGCTTTGGATCTTAGCCTCCTCCATTAGGGACGATAGAAGCTCGGGTTTGACTTGACTCAGAGCAAGCTGTCGGCCTTTATGCTCGCGTATCGAGAGGAGGAGGTTGGTGATTGGAGTTGCTTCGAGTTCCGCTGGGACTGTGGTGTAATCGAACTGGCGCATGCGGCTCCTTTCGGTATCACGAACATACTTTCGATATCATAATACCATTAAATGATACCGAAAGTATGTTCGTGATACCGAAAACTAGAAACCATGCTTCATAACTGCTTGGAAAGTTTGGATTTGACTATCTTATTGTCTTGATCTGTAACAGGTAGACGGTCGAAAGTGGGCTACGTGTTACAGATTGAGATATTTCTGCTCGGGCGTTCTGTTTGTCTTGATCTGTAACAGCTAGGGCCGGAATACTCGGTTACGTGTTACAGATCGAGATCTTCAAGTTCGGGCCGCTCGTTTGTCTTGATCTGTAACAGGTAGGGCCGAAATACTCGACTAGATGTTACAGATCGAGACAAACGGCCTGCTCGGGTCGAGCCAAAACAAAAAAGGCCGCATGCGAACCCGTGGAGGGATTCGCATGCGGCCGACAGGGAGTATGCGGCAAAAGTTAGGCCATGAGCAGGCCGGTCTCCGCGACGTTCTTGTACCAGTACGCGCTCGCCTTGGGATAGCGCTTCTGGGTCTCAAAGTCGATGTAGAACAGGCCGTAGCGCTTGTTGTAGCCGTTGGTCCAGGAGAACTGGTCCTGCAGCGACCACACAAAGTAACCGTCGACGTTTACGCCGCCGTCGATTGCCTTGAGGATCCACGCGAGATGCTGACGCATGTAGTCGATACGAGGGGCGTCATCGATAAAGCCATCCTCGAAGTCATCCTTATAGCCCATGCCGTTCTCGGTGATGTAGATCTTCTTGTAGTTGGGGTAATCGTTCTTAATGCGGAGCAGCAGGTCGTAGAGGCCCTCGGGATAGATAATCCAGTCCCAATCGGTGGTGGGTACGCCTTCGCGCACGCATGACTCGCCCACGCCCTTGAGGAACCAGCGCGAGGAGCCCTTGTCGCCGGTGCCATTGTGGTTGATGTCGTTTTCGCCCTCGGCGGCACGCAGGAACTGGCACTTGTAGGTGTTGACGCCCAGGCAATCGTTGTAGGGGAGCGCGGCGGTCAGCGCGGCGATGTCCTCGTCGCGGACGTCGAGTTCGCCGCCGGCGATATGGGCCAGCTTGGTCGCAGCCTCCATGGTGTCGGCTGCATAGTGGCCGCGGAAGGTGGCGTCGAGTACCCAGCGGTTGTTGATGACGTCGGCCATGCGAGCTGCCTCGCAGTCGGCGGCGTTGTTGGGGTCGAGGGGATACTTGGGCTCCAGGTTCTGGACAATGCCGATCTCGCCCTCAAAGCCGCCCTCGTGGAAGGCGACGACGGCCTTGGCATGGGCCACCATCATGTTGTGCATGAGCTGGAAGGCCTTATCCAGGCGATACTTCTCGCCGTGCGGCCAGTTGCCGACGATAAAGCTGCCCTCGGCGGTCGCGGGGATCTCGTTAAAGGTAAACCAGTGCTTGACCTCGGTGAACTCGGCAAAGCAGAACTTGGCGTACTCGACAAAGGCGTCGATCGTCGTGCGCGTCAGGAAGCCCTCGCCGCCGTTCTGGTAAAAGGCCTCGGGCGTATCAAAGTGATCGAGCGTGACATAGGGGATAACGCCGGCTTTATTGCAGGTGGCAAAGAGCTCGTGATAGAAGGCAACACCCTCGGGGTTAATCTCACCAGTGCCGCTGGGGAAGATACGGCTCCAAGCGATGGAGACACGAATGCCGTTGATGCCGAAGCGCTGGCACAGGTCGATATCGACCGGGTACTTGTTGTAGAAATCGCTTGCGGGGTCGGGGGAGAAACGGCCCTGAGCAGCCAGGAAATCGTCCCAGGGCACTTTGCCCTTGCCGTGTGTACGGGTCTCGCCCTCAACCTGGTAAGCAGCGGTGGCGCCGCCAAACACAAAGCCGTCGGGGAACTGCATGGGGTTGGTCATGAGTCATCCTTTCTGTGGGATACGAATAGGGAGAGGTGCCCGAACTGGGGATCCGGGCACCAACAGAGGGAGGAACTAGTCGAGGTTCTCGCGGAGCCACTTGATGGCGCCAGTGGGGTCGCGGGTAAGGTCGATATATTCCTTGCCGCGCGGGGCGAGCAGCTTAATGCCCAGACGATCGGTGTCGGCCTTCATGTCGTTGTAGTAGCTACGAACCTGCGGGGCGAGCACGATGACGTCGTACTGATCCATGATGGCAGTGTGCTGACCATAGGCGCCTGCGGAGGAAGCGATGTTCTCTCCGGTCTGCGCAGCACCTTCCTTGATGGCATTGGCAAGCATGGCAGAGGTGCCGGCGCCGGCGCACAGGACGAGGACCTTCAGACCGTCGACGTCCTTCTTAGCGGATGCGTCGGCGGCGGGCTCGGGCTGATCGGCGACAGGCTTGCTGTCGGCGGCAGCGGCGGTCGGCTCGACGGAAGCGGTGACAGCGGCGGTCTGCTCGACAGCGGGCGCAGGGGCGTTGGCAGCGATGGTGGCAGCACCATCGGATTCGAGACCCAGCTCGGCGGCGCGCTCGGCCTCCTGGTCGCAGAGCAGCTTATCGTATGCCTTCAAGAACGGCAGGTAGATGATAGCGTCCAGCAAGATGATGATTGCAACAAACACCAGGGCGATAAGCTGGAAGTTTGTGGTGATGAAGATGCCGATGGGGGCAGGGGTAGCCCAAGGCACCACGAAGGAGAAGCCGTTCATGCCCACATTGTCGATAAAGAACTTGGCAACACTCACGTTGACGCAGCCGGCGGCAACAAAGGGGATGAGCATGTAGGGGTTAAGGATCATCGGCGCGCCAAAGAGCAGCGGCTCGTTGACAGCAAAGGCAACAGGAACAATCGAGGCCTTACCGACGGCTTTGAGCTGCTTGGACTTCATAAAGAGAATCAGCAGAAGCGGCACGATGAACGTAGCGCCAGTGCCGCCGAACTCACCCACGAGCGACATGTTAAAGGTGAGGGAGTGGGCGGGGTGGCCACCGGCCAGCAGAACCTGCAGGTTCTCGGCCTGGTTGGCAAGACGGATGGGGTCGATGCCCGGCTGGACAATCGAAGGGCCGTGGACGCCGATGAACCAGAAGAACGCGGTGGCTGCCTGGATAAGGATGAGGCCAGGATAGGTTTCTGCCGCAGTGAAGAGCGGGGAGAGCAGCTTGATGAGCAGCTCGGAGAACGGAACGCCCATGAGGTTGCGCACAACCACATCGATGATGCCGCAGATAATGACAGCGCCGCCAAAGGGGATAATGTCGCGGAAGTTCTGAGCGATGGCGCCCGGGACCTCCTTGGGCAGCTTAATGGTCAGATCGCGCGAGACGCAGAATTTGTAGACCCACACGGTGATGAACGCGGCGATATAGGCCGAGAACAGACCGCGCGTACCCATGCTGGTGCAGTCGAAGACCGAAAGCTCGGAGCCGTTGAACTTGGTGGTGAACTGCGTAACGGCGAGCAAAAGCATACTGCACTGGGCGGCCACCATGGTGGAGCCGTCGTTGAGCACCTTGCCGGCGGGCATGCGACGGTTCATGGAAGCCGTAAAGTTCTTGGCAGTGGTGCCGGCAACCATGATGCCCATGACGCCCATGGTGAAGTTGTACAGCTTGTTGCACCAGTCGATGAGCGGCTGGGGCAGCGTGATACCGACTACGCCGGGAAGGGTGGCAATGAGCAGAAAGATCGAAGAGGTGAGGACGATGGGCATGCACCCAAGGAATCCGTCCTTAATAGCCTGGAGGTAGATGTTCCTCGAGATCTTCTCAAAGAACGGCTGATGCTTTTCGAGCATCTTTACGATGGCGTCCATAGAGCTCCTTTGCTACTTGATGCGCGATGCATGTGGATGGAACTGGTCGTCGATGGATGGTCAGGACTGCCCGGAAACCTTCCTGCTCAAGGAAGGCATTGCGAAATGACAACGTTGTCATTTCGTTAATGACAACGTAAGACATTTTTGGAAGAGCAACAAGGATATACGGGTGAGCGGTCGATATTGTCCGGTAAACGGTTGATTTATCAGTCAGGCAGGTGGTGTATGCTAGAACGCAAAAAACAAGCGATAGAGAACCGAGTGGAGAAGTAGTGGCAACGATGGACAAGAAAAATGTCTCAATGAACGATGTGGCGATTGCCGCGGGTGTTTCTCTCAAGACGGTTTCGCGTGTGATTAACGAGCCCGGTAGCGTGCGAGAGTCGACACGCGATAAGGTCCATTCCGCAATGGAAGCGCTCGGGTTCCGGGCGAACTTTGCCGCGCGTTCGCTCAAGTTGGGCCGTTACGGGTGCATCGGCGTGGTGCTGTTCCACTTGTCGGGCGGTGCCGTGGACATGATTGACGGTATCGCAGATGCCGCCGAAGAACGCGGCTTTGCGCTCACGATGATCAAAAAGCGGGCGGGGGAGAAGATGACCCTTGCCGAAGCGGCGCGTAGGATGTCGCAGCTGCCTGTTGATGGCATGATCTTCAACCTGCGTCAGATGGTCGATGACTTTGATACTTTTGAGGCACCGAAAGACCTCAAGACGGTGATTATCACACCGATGGAACATCCTACCTGCTCCACCGTCAGTGACGATCAAGAGGGCGGCGCGCGCATGGCGTGCGAGTACTTCTTGAATCACGGGCACAAGAACGTGTACTTCGTCTCTGGTAAGAAAGAAGCGCTGTCGAGCCAGTGCCGTATGAAAGGTTGGCGAGCGGCACTCGAGGCGCATGGCATTGAGCCGCCCGAGCCTCTGCAAGGCGATTGGAATGCGGATAGTGGCTATGCCGCGGGCCTTGTGCTTGCCGATAAAGCCGATTGCACGGCGGTCCTCGCTGCTAACGACTGCATGGCAAACGGCGTGATGATGGCTCTACGTGACAAAGGGCTCAGTGTGCCCGACGACGTGTCCGTGATCGGCTTTGATGACGAGCTTTACAAGACGATTCCCAACTCGATTCTGACGTCGGTGAAGTTCCGTCACCGCGAGCTGGGCGTCCGTGCGCTTAACGAGGTCGTCGCAGGTCTGGAAGCCCCGAGCTCCAGAAGCCGTACGCTCGTCTCGGGCGTGTTGGTCGAACGTTCCAGCGTAAAGGACCTGCGGGCGTAGGGTTTTTCGGCCCGTTCGTCTCAATCTGTAACAGTTAGGACCGAAAAACTCAGCTAAATATTACAGATTGAGATATTTCTGCTCGGGCGTTCTGTTTGTCTCGATCTGTAACAGCTAGGATCCAAAAACTCGGCTAGATGTTACAGATTGAGATGAACAGGAGGGCGGGTGCGGTCTAAACAAAATGGCCCGCGCATCACGCATCGATGCATGGGCCATTTTTTGTCTGCGAGCGGCAGGTGGCGTCAGCGTCTTATGCCTTGAGGTTTTCCTCGATCCAGGCGACGGCACCCTTGGGATCCTTAGTGAGGTCGATGTACTGTTTGCCCTTGGGCGACAGCAGCGTGATGCCCAGGCGGTCGGTGTCGGCCTTCATCTCGTTGTAATAGGTGCGAACCTGCGGAGCCAGGACGATGACGTTGTACTGGTCCATGATGGCGTAGTGGCTGCCGTAGGCACCGGCGTTGGCGGTAATGTCGATGCCCAGCTCGTCGGCGCCTTCCTTAAGCGCGTTGGCGAGCAGTGCAGAGGTGCCGGCGCCAGCGCACAGAACCAGAACCCTCAGATCCTTGCCCTTAAGGGCGGACGGAGCTGCGGAGGCCTCGGTGGCAGAAGCGGTCTCGACAACAGGAGCCTCAACGGCGGGGGCGGCAGCGGTCTTGACGGCCTTGGTCTCCTCGGCCTCTTCTTCGGCCAGGGTCTCGGCCTCCTGCTTGCACAGGACGTTGTCGTAGGCCTTGCAGAACGGGTAGTAGATCAAGAAGTCAACGACCAGCAGGACGACAACCAGGACCAGAGAGATCGGCTGGAAGTTGGTGTCGATGAAGGTGCCGATCGGTCCGGGGAGTGCCCACGGCATGGCATAGATAAAGCCGTTCATGCCCAAAAAGTCGATGAAGAACTTACCAATGAGGACGTTGGCCACGGGGGCAAACAGGAACGGGATCAGGAAGTACGGGTTGAGGATGATGGGCGCGGCGAACAGCAGCGGCTCGTTGACGGCGAACATCACGGGTACGACAGAGGCTTTGCCGACGGCCTTGAGCTGCTTGGAGCGCATAAAGAGCAGGAAGATGATCGGGACAATGAACGTGGCGCCGGTGCCGCCGAGTTCGCCGATGTAGTTACCGAAGTTCTCGGTCAGGGCGAGGGCGGGGTGACCGCCGGCCTGCAGCGTGGCGAGGTTGGTGGTGATGTTGCCAAACAGCGCGGCGTTGAGGGCAGGCTTAACGACCGAGGGGCCGTGGATGCCCATGAACCAGAACAGCGGGATCATGAACCAGATGAGGGCGAGGCCGGCGTAGGAATCGGCAGCGGCGAACAGCGGGCTCACCAGCGTGGAGATGACGTTGGCAAACGGGACGGCCAAGCAGGTGCGGCAGATAACGTCGATGACGGCGACAAACAGGATGGAGAAGCTGAAGGCGAAGATGTCGCGGAAGTTCTGGGCGATGGCGCCGGGGACTTCTTTGGGCAGCTTGATGGTGATGTCTCGCTTAATGCAGAAGGCATAGATGTTGACCGTGGCAAATGCGGCGACAAAGGAGCTCAGCAGGCCCTTGGTGCCCATGTTGTCGGTAAAGAACACCGAGACATCGGCGCCGTCGATCTTGGCACTCGTCTGGGTAACGGCCAAGATGAGCATAGCGCACATGGCGGCGACCATGGTGCTCGTGGCGTTGATGGCCTTGCCGGCAGGCATGCGGCGGTTCTTGGAGCCGGTCAGCGCGCTTGCGGTGGTGCCGGCGACCATGATGCCCACGACGCCCATCGTGAAGTTGTAAACCTTGTTGCAGAAGTTCACGACGTCGACGTTCCACCAGTCGGGCAGCGTAAAGCCGCCGACCGTGGCGACAACGCCCGGCAGGGTCGAAATAAGCAGGAAGACAGAAGAAGACAGGATGATGGGCATTGCTGCCAAAAAGCCGTCTTTAATGGCCTGAAGGTAGATGTTCTTAGAGACCTTGTCGAAGTACGGCTGACCTTTCTCCAAGAACTTAACGATCGATTCCATAGTTCACGCTCCTCTTTGCATGAAATCTTAATGGCATGGACGTTGAAAACCTATATGGTCTCCCGCTTGCTAAAAGCCCGGGTGCAGGCGGGGTCGGTCCCAGGGGGAGAGAGGGGAGCGGCTGGGTTTGTATCGCATAGGGCCGCTCCCCTCTCGGGGGAAAGCGAGGCGATGCGCTACTGCGCGTCCGCCATAGTGTCGGCGAGCTCCTTGTACCAGAGTGCCGACTGCTTGATGTAGCGTTTTTGCGTGTCGAAGTCGATGTAGAACAGGCCGTAGCGCTTGTTATAGCCATTGGCCCACGAGAACTGGTCCTGCAGGCTCCAGATAAAGTAGCCCTGGACGTCGACGCCCTCGGCGCGCGCCTGGAGCACCTTCTCCATGTGCTGGTCGACAAAGTCGATGCGCTCGGGATCGGCGACGATGCCGTTTGCGTCGGGCTCGGGGTCCTTGTGGCCCAGGCCGTTTTCGGTGATATAGATGACGGGGAGGTTGGGATAGGTGGCGCTGATGTGCTTGAGCGTGTCGTAGAGGCCTTGCGGGTAGATGAGCCAATCCCAGTCGGTGGTGGGGATACCCGGCATATCGACCTGCTGCCCGACGCCCTTAAACTTAAAGCACGAGGTGCCCTTGTCTCCGGTGCCGTTAAAGCTGTTGGTGGACTCGCCATCGTAGGCGGCGATAAACGCCGACTGATAGTAGTTGAGGCCGAACATATCGTTGCGGGGCGCCGCCTTGGCGAGCTCCTCCATGTCGCTGTCCTCAACCGTAAGTGTGGCGTTGTTGGCACGCAGAATCTCGTTGATGAGTGAGAGGGTGCGCGCGGAGTAGTGACCCAGGAAGGCGCCGTCCATGATGAAGTCGGTGTAGAAGGCGTTGTACAGGTCGGCGGCGTGCTGGTCGGCGGGCGAGTCGGTGGCAGGATATGCCGGCGTCAGGACGTTGACCATGCCAATGCGTCCGCCCAGGTGCTCGGTCTCGTCAAGATCCTTATACAGGTTGACGGCGCGGGCGTGGGCAACGAGCTCGTTGTGCTGGCTCTGGATGCCGCTCGTCACATCAAAGTGATGGTTGGGCGGGAAGTTGCCTTGGATGTATTGGGAGTGCGAGAGGCTGATGAGCTCGTTGATGGTGAACCAATTCTTGACCTCGCGGAACTCGCGGAAGCAGAACTCGGCATAGCGCACATAGGCGTCGACGGTCTTGCGGTTGAGCCAGTCGCCCTGGTTGAACAGGGCGGCGGGGGAGTCAAAGTGATGCAGGGACACATAGGGCTCGACGCCATACTTTTTGCAGCAGGCGAACAGCTCGTGGTAGTGCTTAACGCCCTCGGCGAGGGGTTCGGCATCGTCGCCGTTGGGGAAGATGCGGGTCCAGGCGATGGACACACGAATGGCGTTGAGTCCATGCTCGGCAGAAAGGCGGATATCCTCCTCGTAGCGGTTGTAGAAATCACTGGCCGGGTCGGGCAAAAAGCGACCCTGGGCGACAAGGTAATCGTCCCACATGGTCTTACCCTTGCCTGCCACCTTCGTGGAACCTTCCGTTTGGTACGCGGCGGTTGCGGCGCCCCAAACAAAGCCCTTCGGCAGCTGCTGTACGCGGTTTAGCAAAGACATATGCATACATCCTCTCGTCTCGCTGTTCGATATTGTGCGTTTGCGCTCAGGAGGCTCCCTGGTTAGCGTTCAGCGGTGAAAAAGCCCGATAAACACTATCTTAAAATGATTAGAACCAAAATGAGCACGTGAACATTTGACAATGAGCACGTTAACATCCGGCTGGGATGTATAGAAACAAAACAACTTCAAACAGCTGCGAACGGTTGTATTTGTTCGGTAAGCGGTTTTGATTGACAGAAGTTTTCATGTTGTGGTATATGGCTCGGGTATCATGAGCACGTTATCAATGTATGTACGATGCGCCATGGGCGCGGGGAATAGTTGGGAAGCAGGTTAGCGTGGAAGGCATGGATCAGCAGACAAGGAATGGTCGTTCGGCGAGCGCGGCAGAGGTTGCGGCGCTCGCTGGCGTGAGCCGCCAGACTGTGTCTCGCGTGGTCAACGGTATGCCCAACGTGACGGAAAAGACGCGCAAGCGTGTGCTGGCCGCCATGGAAGAGCTGGGCTTTCGTCCCAATTTTGCTGGAGCGGCGTTGCGCGGCGGGTCGTATCGTTCTATTGGCCTGTGCATGTACAACATCACACGTGTCGGTAACCTGGCGACGCTCGAGGGTATCATGCAAGCGGCGCGCGAGCATGATTTTGCCGTCACTATGATCGAGATGGGCGGCGACAAGCCCTATGCACTTGCCGATGCCTCGCGCCGCATGGTCGAGCGACCCGTCGACGGCATGATTCTCAACATGAACCGCATGGCTCCCGATTTTGAGGAGTTTGTTCCCCAGCCGGGAGTGCGAACGGTCATCCTGTCCATGTATGCGCATCCGCGCTGCACGACGATCGACTCCGACCAGTATGGTTCGTGCGAGCTGTTGACCAATTATCTGCTGGAACATGGTCACTCGAATATGCGGTTTGTGGCGGGTCCGGAAAACTCGATTTCCTCGCGTTTTCGTGAGGCCGGTTGGCGCGATACGCTGGGTCGTGCTCATGTCGATGCCGCTCCGATGCTGCGTGGCGATTGGAGTGCGGACAGTGGGTACGCCATGGGCGAGCGGATTGCGGCCGAGGTGCTTGCCGGCGGGTCGCAGACGCCGACTGCCGTGCTTGCGGCAAATGACCAGATGGCGCTGGGCGTTATCGCCGCGCTCGAGAACGCGGGCCTGTCCGTGCCCGACGACGTGAGCGTGGTTGGTATCGACGACGCACTCGAGGGACTTGTTCCTCACAATCGGCTGACGACGCTGCGATTTGATTTGCGCGGTGTCGGTAAGCTTGCGTTTGAGGCGGCGATTGGAGAGAGCTCGTCTATCGAGGCGATTCATGTGCCGAGCACGCTGGTCGAACGCTCGACTGTTAGGGACATACGGGGTTAGGTCCTACTCCGTCTGTCTCGATTTGTAACAGGTAGACGGTCAAAAGCGGGCTACGTGTTACAGATTTAGATTCTTCGGAAAGAGCAATCCTGTTCGTCTCAATCTGTAACAGCTAGGACCCAAAAACTCGGCTAGATGTTACAGATTGAGACAAACGGACCCCGAACCGCCCAAAAAGGCCGGGGGCGGCGCGCCGTGTGACGTGCCGCCCCCGGCTGAGAAATGGGGACAGGTTATGTGGGCGGTGCAACTCCGCCAACCGCTCGCCGCAAGCCGCTAGTCCAGACGACGGGTCTGCGCCACGTGCTTATACCAGTAGGCGCTTGCCTTGGGCGTGCGCTTCTGGGTTTCAAAGTCAACGTAGAAGAAGCCGTAACGCTTGTTGTAGCCATTGGTCCAGGAGAACTGATCCTGCAGGCTCCACAGGAAGTAGCCGCCTACGTTGACGCCAACCTCCATGGCCTTGAGCAACCAGCGCAGGTGCTGCTCGATGTAGTCGATGCGCGGCTGGTCGTCCACAAAACCGTCCTTGTAGGGGTCCTTGTAGCCCATGCCGTTCTCGGTGATGAAGATCTGCTTGTAGTTGGGGTAGCGCTGCTTAATGTAGACGAGCAGATCGAACAGGCCCTCGGGATAGATGATCCAGTCCCAGTCGGTGGTGGGGATACCAGGCTTGTTCACATGCTCGCCAATACCCTTAACGCGCCAGCGGCCGGTGCCCTTCTCGCCCGTACCGTTGTGGTGCAGGTCGTTCTCGCCATCGTAAGCCTTCAAGAAGCGGCACTGGTAGTTGTTAACGCCCAGGTAGTCGTTGTAGAGCGCGGCCTCGCGCATAATCTCGAGGTCCTCGTCCAGGATCTCGATGGTGCCGCCTGAGACGGCAGCCAGGCGGTTGGCGCACTCGAGGGTGTCGGGGGCATAGTCGCCGCGGAAGGTGGCGTCGAGCAGAAACTGGTTCTGCAGCACGTGCTCGTTGTTGGCGGCTTTGATGTCGGCGGGGTCGTTCTCGTTGAGCGGATACTTAAACTCCAGCGACTGAATGACGCCGATCTTGCCCTTAAAGCCGCCGTTGTGGAAGGCCAGCACGGCCTTGGCGTGGGCGAGCATCATGTTGTGCTCGCACTGGAAGGCCTCGGCCAGATGCGCCTTGACGCCACCGGGGAAGGTGCCCTCAATGTAGGTGTTGGAGGCGTCGGCCCAGATCTCGTTAAAGGTGAACCAGTAGGTTACCTGGTCGGCGTACTCCTTAAAGCAGAAGGTGGCAAAGTCCACAAAGGCGTCGATGGTCTCGCGGTTGAGGAAGTCGCCCTTCTCAAAGAGGGGAAGCGGCGTATCGAAGTGATGCAGCGTGACAAACGGCTCAACGTGGTGCTTGTGGCACTCGGCGAAGAGGTCGTGGTAGAACTGGACACCCTCGGGGTTGATTTCGCCGGTACCGTTGGGGAAGATGCGGCTCCAGGCGATGGAGAGGCGGATGCCGTTGATACCGAACTCCTCGCACAGCTCCAAGTCGACGGGGTACTGGTTGTAGAAGTCCGAAGCGGGATCGGGGGAGAAGCGCCCCTGGGCCTCCAGGAAGTCGTCCCAGGCAACCTTGCCCTTACCGTGGGTGCGGGTCTCGCCCTCTACCTGGTAGGCAGCGGTGGCGCCGCCAAAGACAAAGTCCTCGGGAAACTGCGCGGGCGGGTTGGTGACGCTAGCAGGGTTAACGGACATGATGATCCAATCGTCTAAATCGAAGGGCCAGCCGGCTGTGGATGGTCGGCTGGCCCTGAGCGTTACTTACTTCGAAAGCTGCTCGGAGACGAAGGCGAGAGACTTATCGCCGTTCTGGGAGAGCTCGATATACTGCTTGCCACGGCAGGCGACGCACTTGTTGCCCACGCGCTCGCAGTCCTTCTGCAGGTCGGCCAGGTAGCTTGCGGCCTGCGGGGCCAGGACGACCAGATCGAAGTCGGGGAGCATGTCCACGTGGTTGCCATAGGCCTCGGCAGCGGTCTCAAGATCAATGCCGCGCTCCTTGGCGGCCTTGGCCAGCGCGTTGGCGAGCAGGCCCGAGGTTCCGCCACCCTGGCAGAGCACGAGTACGCGCTTGCCGTTGAGGTCGCTGGCGGTCGTTGCCTCAACGGCGACAGCGGCGGGAGCATCGGTCTTTACAGCCTCGGCAGCGGCGCCGGCGGCAACGCTCTTGGCATCGGCCTTGCCCTGGAAAGCGTCGTTGAGCTTGGCGGCCTTCTCGGCGTTCTTGGCGGCGAGCTCCTCCTGGGAGATCTCGGCCTCCTCGGCGCACTTCTGGGCGTCATAGGCGCGGAAGAACGGATAGTACAGAGCGAAGTCGACGACCAGGATAAGGGCGAGCATCACAAAGGCGAGCGGCTGGAAGCCCAGGCCCATGATAGTGCCGATGGGGCCGGGGACGGTCCAGGGCAGGGTGTACATAAAGCCGTTCATGCCCAAGAAGTCGATAAAGATCTTGAGGATCCAGATGTTGGCGATCGGGGCAAAGACAAACGGGACAAAGAAGACGGGGTTGAGCACGATGGGCGCGGCGAACAGCAGCGGCTCGTTGACGGCAAAGCAGACGGGGACGATGGCGGCCTTACCGACGGCGCGCATCTCCTGAGACTTGGCCAGGAAGCAGAACATAAAGACCAGGACGAGCGTGGCGCCGGTGCCGCCCATGCAGACGACGAAGTACTGGGCACCCTGGGTCAGGACAGCGGAAGCGTGCTGGCCAGCCTGGAACGCAGCCAGGTTGTCGGTCATGTTGGCAACGAGGGCGGCGGCGATGGCGGGCTCGACGATCGAGGGGCCGTGGACGCCCACGAACCAGAACAGGCTCATGGCGCCGTAGATCACAGCGAGGCCGATGTAGCCATCGGCAGCGGTGAACAGGGGCTGGAACACCTGGATGACGCCCTGGGCAAAGCAGAAGCCAAAAGCAGCGCGGAAGGCGATGTCAAAGACCCAAAAGACGGTGATGCAAACGGAGAAGGGGATGATGTCCTTAAAGGTCTGCGAAATGTTGGGCGGAACCTGCTCGGGCATCTTGACGGTGATGTTGCGCTTAATGAAGAACTTGTAGATGATGCCAGTCACAAACGCAGCGATGAAAGCGGTCAGCAGGCCCTTGGAACCAAGGTAGGTGGTGTTGAAACCGCTGGCGGCGTCCGTGGCGATCGTGTCGCTCGAAAGGAGCAAGAAGCCGATGATGGCCGCGCACATGCACGAGATGAAGTTGATCTGGTTGTTCTTGGGCAGATCGCGGTTCTGAGCGTCGGCGAAGTGCTTGGCCGTGGTGGCGGCGCAGGCGATGGCCAGGATGCCCATGGAGTAGTTGTAGCACTTCCACAGGGCGTTGTTGATGTCATCGGGCCAGTAGAAACCCCAGATGTTGGGGACCGAGGCTACCAGGCAAAAGATGGACGAGAAGATGATGATGGGGATGACGGAGATAAAGCCGTCGCGGATCGCCTTGAGGTACTTGTTGCGGGCGATCGCGTTGAAAAAGGGCTGGCCCTTTTCGATGATGGCGATGAGTTGCTCCATGCAATGCTCCTAAGAGTCGGTGGGTTAGCAACGATGGTAGCTTTTGACTTTCGGTTGCCAAAATGTTGACGTTGCCATTTTGTGACACAAAAAAAGAAGCGAACCGGTGGTTCCTGTGCCTGCGAACCGTCGATTCCTTACGCGTAAACGTTTGAGCCGCCCGGTGGCTCTGTGTTTGCACAATGGCAACGTTAACATTTGGTCGACAAAAGCCGTTTGGGGAAGCAAAAATGTCGGTGAACGGTAGGTTTTGGGTGGTGAGCGTATGGTGGGGGAGGCGTTGGATATACTTGAAGGCGGTAAAAATGACTGCGCAAGGTGCCATCAATGGCATCGTTGACATAGAAAGATCGACCTATGGCCGCTGTTAAAAAATCGGTATCCGTTAAGGATGTGGCGCGTCTCGCGGGCGTCTCGGAGCAGACGGTCTCGCGCACCGTGCACGATTCGCCCAGCGTGCGCCCCGAGACCAAGGAACGCGTGCGTGCCGCCATGCGCGAGCTGGGGTATCGCCCAAACTTTGCCGGTCGATCGCTGCGCCGCGGTAAGTTTAAGACCGTCGGCGTCGCCATGTTCAACATTACCGGCACCGGCAACCTCGACCGTATGGAGGGCTTTGCCGCCGCGGCCGACAAACACGGCTATGCCATCACCCTCACTAAAGTAGACGGGCATCCGTATACCCTCGAGAGCGCATCGTCACGCATGAGCGCACTGCCAGTGGACGGTATGGTTGTGATCATGAATCGCATGCCGGCGGACTTTGGCACCTTCGAGCCGCTACCTGGCATGCAGACGGTGCTCGTTACCATGCTGGAGCACCCGCTCTGTTCAACGGTCGATAACGACCAGTTCGATTGCTCGCGCCAGGTGGTCGAGTATTTGCTGGGGAGGGGGCACAAGACTGTGCACTTTATCTCGTGCCCCGAGCGCTCGCTTTCGGGCATGCGGCGCGAGGAAGGCTGGCGTGAGACATTGCGTGCGCATGGCATTGAGCCACCGCAGCTCGTCCGTGGCGACTGGACGGCGCAGAGTGGATATGCTGCCGGCCAGGTGCTTGCGGATGATCCGACCTGCACGGCCATTTATGCCTCCAACGATGCCATGGCATATGGCTGTATCCGTGGGCTCGAGTCGCGCGGGAAGCACGTGCCCGAGGACGTGAGCGTGGTGGGTGTTGATGACAGCCTGGGCGATATCGTGCCCGATTGTCGCCTAACTACCGTGCGCTTTGACAATAAACGCGTCGGCATGTGGGCGGTCGACAAGATCGCCGCCGGCGAAGGCGTTGAGTCTGGCGTGGAGCACATGCTGATCCCCGGTGTGCTCGTAGAGGGCGATACGGTGCGCGATTTGCGTTAGGGTGCGGTCCTGTTTGGGTTGCCGCTAACTGTGTTCGATATTGTTCAGATCGGTTTAAAAACCGTTCACGGGTGAAAAGTGACCGTTCATAGCTCAAAAGTACGTTTTGCGCTGTTCTTTTTTGTTTGAATGTTAATGTTTCTGCTATACACAACGCAACGCGTATGCCCGGACGCGATGCTCTCCATTGGTTCATATGTGAAAGGAACGCAATATGGCAACCAAAGAAGAAATCTCGATGGTTGGATTCGAGATTGTCGCATACGCAGGTGACGCCCAGACCGATCTGCTTGCAGCGCTCGATGCTGCTCGCGAGGGTGACTTTGAGAAGGCCGAGCAGCTGCACAAGGATGCCAGCGATGCACTTATCGGCGCCCACGACACGCAGACCAAGCTGCTTTCGCAGGAGGCCGGCGGTGGCGAGATGGAGATGACCTTCATCATGGCTCACGCTCAGGACACTCTCATGACCACTATGATCCTGGAGAAGCAGGCCCGCTTTACCATCGATGCCTACAAGCGCATCGCCGAGCTCGAGGCCAAGCTCGCCTAACGAGCCCTCACAACCAAGCCCCTTCCAAAAGCCCTGCCGCTACCCGCGGCAGGGCTTTTTTCTGTCCTCCTCCAAGTTGCGGTGGAATAGGGACTGAATAGGGGCCGACGGGCGCAAAACAATCCCTATTCCACCGCAACTCATCCGGAGATAGTCATTGGGGACAGTCTTGGTGCGCTCTGTTCGTCTTCCCGTTCGTTTTTTGCTCGGTGGGTATACTTCCTTTCGCATTAAGCCCCGGACTGAGGAGGTATCCAAATGCCGGATAACGGGTCAATACAAAAAAGAGACGCGCACGAGATGGCTCATGGGCGTCCTGTCCAGATAACCGAGCACACGACGGTAACCGAGCTGCAGCCCAGTCTGTCCGATGTCGTGTGCGCAAACAAAAAGCTGCAGATTGGCTTTATCGTTGCGCTCGTGGTACTGGCGCTGCTGTCGGGCTTTGTAGCTCGTCCGCATTTCGCCGATACCAAGACTTGGGACTCCACCATCGAGGTCATCGATCAAAAGAAGGGCAATGTTTTGGCGCTCACGACCTCGTGCGTCGCCCTATCTGCGGGTATCACTGCGCTGCCGGGCGATACGGGAACGCCGGTTGCCGAGCAGCTCGCGCAGCTTTCGGGTAACTTGGGCATCGTGCTTGCCGTGCTCTACCTCGAGAAATACCTGCTGACCATTTTGTGGTCGGTTGGCCTGGGCATCCTGATCCCGTTTGCGCTGGTGCTCCTTGCGGTGTCGCTCGGCATTCACGGGCGCTGGAGCACGAGCGCCGTCCTGCGCCGCGTGGCGACTCGCGTGCTGGTGGTTGCCGTGATCGGCATGGCGCTCGTGCCTGCAAGCGTATGGGTGTCGCAAAAGGTCGATGAAACGTATCGCGTAAGTATTGAGCAAGCTGAGCAAAAGGCTGCGGACGCGGCCGACACCACGGACAAGTCAGCCGAGACCAGCTCAAAATCGAACAAGAAAAAATCCGAGGCCACGGAGTCCAAAAACGTGCTCGAGCAGTTGACTGATGGGGCCTCGAGCCTTGTTACGTCGGTGACCAGCGGCGCCAAGCAGATGACCGATGAGATCGTGCGGCAGGTGACCGATCTGATTGAAGGCGTCATCGTGATGATCGTGACCTCGTGCGTTATCCCGCTGCTGGTGCTCGTGGCGTTCCTATGGCTAGGACACGTGCTGCTGGGGCTCGATATTTCCGGCCCGGCGAACTATTTGACGGGCCGCTTTCTGGGCGCTCCGTCCAAGCACGCCAAAAAGGGTGGGCAGTCCGAGTAGCTAAAACAGCTGTATATACCGGGGAATACCGCCGAAGGGCGGCCGAGACGCGTTCTCGGCCGCCCTTTTGTTTGTTGAACACATGGTCGCTACGTCCGCGCTCGGTCCAAACGGTCAGCAATCATCTGTGGGCGGAATTTGTTCAAAAAAGAACAAAGATAAACAAATAGTTGTTGCAGTTAGTGTTCGAATGTGTTCAAATAAACAAGAACAGTGAAGAACCGCACATTCAGATGCCCGGACCTGAACGCGATTCAACACTTCCAAACAGAAACTACGCACCTGCGTATCTCTCAAGGAGGATGTCATGAGGGTTGTAATCGCTTCCGATGCCGACGGTATGTCGATGAAGGAGTCCATCAAGGAGATGCTCATCGCCGACGGTCACGAGGTCGTCGACTATTCCGAGACCCCTGCCGCGGACTTTGTCGATTCCGCGACCGCCGTTGCCAAGGACCTGCTGGAGCACAAGGATTCCCAGGGCTTCGCATTCGATAAGTACGGCGTCGGCTCCTATATGGCCGCCGTCAAGATCAAGGGCATGGTCGTCGCCAACATTTCCGACGAGCGTTCCGCTTACATGACCCGCGAGCACAACGGCTCGCGCATGGTCACCATGGGCCCGGGCGTTGTGGGCACCGAGGTCGCCAAGAAGATCGCCCGCGAGTTCCTGCGCGCCCAGTACGCCGGCGGCCGTCACCAGATCCGTGTCGACATGCTCAACAAGATGGCCTAACGAGAGCCACCGAGAACTCGAACTTCTACCTCAACTTGTGAATTCAGACGAAAGGACGTTCTGATGAAGAAGACCATCGCAATCGGTTGCGACCATATCGTTACGGACGAGAAGATCTATCTGGCCGACCGCCTGGAGCAGGCTGGTTACAAGGTGCTCGACTGCGGCACCTACAGCCACACCCGTACGCACTACCCCATCTACGGTAAGGCCGTGGGCGAGGCTGTTGCCAGCGGCAAGGCCGACTTTGGCGTGGCCCTGTGCGGTACCGGCATCGGCATCACCAACGCCGTCAACAAGGTTCCCGGCGCCCGCTGCGCCCTGGTTCGCGATATGACCTCTGCCCTGTATGCCCGTCGCGAGCTCAACGCCAACATCGTGGGCTTTGGCGGCAAGATCACCGGCGAGTTCCTGATGGCCGATATCATGCTTGCCTTCCTGGAGGAGCCCTACGAGAAGACCCCCGAGCACGATGCCCTGATTGCCAAGATTGATGCCTGCAATAAGGCCGACGCCGAGGCTCAGGCTGACCCGCACTTCTTTGACGAGTTCCTCGAGAAGTGGGACCGCGGCGAGTATCACGACTAATTAGGTTCCGGCGTTCTGCCGAACGCCGGACCGGTCGACGCTGCGCGGCGCTCAGGCACCCCATCTCGCCGCTCAAACCGTCGCTCGCGTACATGAAGTACGCGTCGCTCCTCTTTCGCGGCGACCTGGGGCACCTGAGCGCCGCTCGCTGACGTTGGGGGGTACCTGCAGGGTTACCGCTGTTGTTGCGAAGCGTTCTGGTACGGCGAGCAGCTCCGATAACACGTTTGCTTGCTTGGCTTGAGTGCTTCGCTCTTGGCGGTACCCGGCATTCTGCAGCTTTTCAATTGACGGCTCGCGTTTCTGTGAGGGGGCGCGGGCCGGTTTTCTATCAGCCCTATTGACTTGGTGGGCTGTCGTAAGAAAGGGAAGGCTTCTATGGAGTTTGTTCTTGATAACGGTTCTATCCGCGTAGCACTGAGCACGGCGGGCGGGTCGTTCACTTCTATTGCGGCCAACGGCCGTGAGTACCTGTGGCAGGGTGATCCGGCGGTCTGGTCGGGGCAGGCACCCATTTGTTTCCCGATCTGCGGTGGCCTTCGTGACGGTCACGCAACGACCATGGGCGGCCGCGAGGTAAAGCTCGCCCGCCACGGCTTTGCGCGCAAACAGGAGTGGAAGCTCGAGGAACAGAGCGGCAACATGGTTGCGCTGAGCCTAAGCTCTACCGACCATGCCGAGTTGCTCGAGCAGTACCCGTATCCGTTTAAGATCGTTGCTCGTTACACGATTGATTCGGAAAAGGTGGCCGTGTCGTACGAGGTGACCAATGAGGGCACCGAGGACATGCCGTTCTTTGTGGGCGGTCACCCCGGTTTTAAGTGCCCGCTCGACGAGGGCGAGTCCTATGACGATTATGAGCTTCGTTTTGAGCAGCGTGAGGCCACCGAGCTCTGTACTGCCGTTCCCTCGACGGGCCTGATTGATGTTGAGCATCGCAGCAAGAACCCGATGGTTGGCCATGACCTGCCGCTGACCCACGAACTCTTTGACTTCGCGGAGACCATCTTTGACGTGCTCGAGAGCCGCGTGGTTACGCTGACCAAGAAGACCGAGGACAAGGGCGTGCGCCTGACGTTCCCCGATATGCCGTACCTGATTGTGTGGAGCAAGCCCGAGGGTGACTTTGTGGCCGTGGAACCGTGGGGCGGCCTGTCCACCTGCTCCGACGAGGACGATATTCTGGAGCACAAGCGCGGCTGCCTGGTGGCCAAGCCGGGGGAGACCGTTACCCGCGGCTTTGAGATCGAGATCCTTTAACGAGTTATCGTATGTTTGGAGCGGGTCATGCCGCCCCGGAACAGGAGTTCAACATGATTCTGACCGTTACCATGAACCCGTCGATTGATACGCGCTATCAGCTCGACAAGTTGATCATCGACGATGTTAACCGTGTGACGCCCGAAAAGACCGCTGGCGGCAAGGGCCTCAACGTGAGCCGCGTGCTGCTGCAGCTGGGCGACGACGTGCTCGCGACCGGTCTGCTCGGCGGCCACATGGGTGCCTATATGGCCGAGCTCATGGATGCCGATGGCGTCAAGAACGACTTTGTGCCCATCGCCGGTGAGACGCGCATTTGCCTGAATATTCTGCACGAGGGTAATCAGACCGAGCTGCTGGAGAGCGGCCCGCAGATCGCCCCGGCCGAGCTCGAGGCCTTTACGGCCAAGTTCGCCGAGCTTGCAGCGAAGGCGGACGTTGTGACGCTTTCGGGCTCGCTGCCGCGCGGCGTCGATGCCGGCTACTATGCCGAGCTCGTCAAGATCGCCGAGGAGGCGGGCGCCAAGGTGCTGCTCGATACCTCGGGTGCATCGCTGGAGGCCGCGCTGGAGTCCGACGCTAAGCCTGAGCTCGTAAAGCCCAACCTGACCGAGATTAACGGACTGCTGGGTACGTCCTTTACGACCGATGATGTCGATGCCCTGCGCGAGGCGCTTGCCGCCGATGACCGTTTTGCCGGTATTCCCTGGGTTGTCGTTTCGATGGGCGCTGCCGGTTCGGTGGGCTTCCATGAGGGCCGCGCGTTCCGCGCCAAGACGCCTGCGATTGCGGCTGTGAACGCGACGGGTTCCGGTGACTCGACCATCGCCGGCTTTGCACATGCCATTGCTGCTGGCGCCGACGACGTCACGGTGCTCAAGACCGCCAATACCTGCGGCAAGCTCAACGCCATGGATCCCAAGACCGGCCACTTGGTCATGGACCGCTGGGACGAGATCTACAACAGCGTTGAAGTAACTGAGCTTTAGAGTTACGGCGTTTTACCAAACGCCGTAACCTGCCGACGCTGCGCGGGCCGCATTTGGACAATCTGACGTTCAACTTCAAGGGCGCGACCAGAAGGTCAGCGCCCTTTCGTTTCACGTCACCTTGTCTCAAATGCGACCCGCTCGCTGCCGTT
>DBGDEA010000022.1:0-93942 GCA_048342875.1 Collinsella sp.
CCTCGCGCACCCCGTTTGGTTTATCGTGTAATAACTTATGTCCATCCTGCCCCGACGGCACATCCGCCGTCGGGCACGACATACCTGGAGGTCAATATATGGGTCCTCGCCAACGACAGGGACGCAGCCGTTCAAAGACGCATGCCCTGCCCATAATCCTGCTCTCGTTTTTGGGCTTTTTGCTTATCGCGGGCGTGGCATTTGGCATCGGCATGGTCGGCAACGTCAACCGCTGGCTGTCCGATCTGCCCGACTACACCGACGCCAATGCGTATCTGGTGAGCGAGCCCACCGAGATCGTCGACTGCAACGGCAACAAGATCGCGAGCTTCTACACGCAAAACCGCAAGTCCATCACCAAGGACGAGGTCTCCCCCTACGTGCTGCAGGGCACCGTTGACGTCGAGGACGAGCGCTTCTACGAGCACGGCGGTATCGACCTGTGGGGTATCGCGCGTGCTGCGGTGGCAACCCTCGGCGGCGGGCACGAAGGCGCCTCGACTATCACCCAGCAGCTGGTGCGCAACACCATCCTGCAGGAGGAGCAGTTCGACTCGACCATCGAGCGTAAGGTACGCGAGGCCTACATCGCCGTAAAGATGGAGGATATGTACTCCAAAGACGAGATCCTCATGATGTACCTCAACACCATCTATTACGGCCACGGCGCCTACGGCATCGAGGCCGCAGCCGAGACCTATCTGTCCAAGAGCGCCGCCGACCTCACCCTGAGCGAGGCCGCGCTGCTCATCGGCCTTCCCAACTCGCCCTCGCAGTACGACCCCACGGTCAACCCCGACCTGGCGCTGTCCCGTCGCAACAAGGTCCTCGACAACATGTTGCGTCTGGGCCACATTACGCAGGAGGAGCACGATGCCGCACAGGCCGAGCCCATCACCCTCAACGTGACCGAAATCTCGGGCAGCGGCGTCGATGTATACTCGCAGCCCTACTTTGTCGCCTATGTTAAGCAGCTGCTGGAGCAGGAGTTCTCGACCGACGTGCTCTTTAAGGGCGGCCTGACCGTCAAGACCACCATCGACCCCACGATGCAGCAGGTGGCAGAGAATGCCGTTCGCGAGCAGCTCGACACGCTCTCGCTCGACGGCCTGGACATGGGCATGGTCGTCGTCGATCCCAAGACCGGCTACATCAAGTGCATGGTGGGCGGCTACGACTACAACGCCGACGAGAACCACGTAAACCATGCCACGGCCAAGCGTCCCGTCGGCTCCACCTTCAAGGCCTTTACGCTGGCAACTGCCATCCAAAACGGCATGAACCCCAACGTCACCCTCAACTGCAACTCGCCGCTCAAGGCCAAGGGCACTACGACCGAGGTCCAAAACTACGCCAACCATAGCTATGGCAACATCACGCTTAAGCAGGCAACGGCATACTCCTCCAACACCGGCTACATCCAGGTGGCGGAAGCCGTCGGCAACAGCAAGATCATCTCGCTCGTCAAAAAGCTCGGCATCGATCCCGCCAAGGACAACATCGAGGACGTTCCCGTCATGACCCTCGGCACTGGCTCGATCTCGCCGCTCGAGATGGCCGCCGCCTACGCGACGTTTGCCAACGGCGGCTACTATCGCCAGCCGATCGCCATCACCGAGATTGACTCTCGTACCGGTTCGGTGCTGTACCAGCACACCGACAATCCCTCACAGGTACTTACCGAGGGCGAGGCCGCCGCGGTCACCGATGTTCTGTCCGGCGTCATGAAGGGCGGCGGTACGGGTGCTGCCGGCGCCCTGAGCGTCAACCAGCCCTATGCCGGCAAGACGGGCACCACCGACAACACCACCAACCTGTGGTTCTGCGGCTATACCCCGCAGCTGGCGTGCGCCCTGTGGACCGGCTATTCCGCGGGCGAGATTCCCATCCAAAAATACGGCACAGACCTGCTGGGCGACAGCACCAACCTGCCTGTCTTTAAGCGGTTTATGAACACCGTTCTGACCGGTACCGAGCGCGAGGAGTTTGCGACCGGAACGGCGCCCACCTACAAGAACAACAGCGTCTGGAAGTTCTACGGCACCAACAACACCAAGAAGACGGAGAACGACGACAAGGACGAGAACGAGGACGAAGAGGAAACCACCACAACGACTACCACGACGACCACGACCACCGAGACCACGGGCGGCGACACCACCGGCGGCACCGGTACGACCGGTGGCTCGACGGGCGGCTCCACTGGTGGTTCGACCGGCGGCGATGGCGGCACGCCTACGCCTACGCCTACACCCACTCCCGACCCCTCGCCCACGCCTGACGATACGGTTGGCTAGAAATTCATCCGGCCATTAGCAACAAGGCCCCCGAGCAGCTTATTAAAGTGCTCGGGGGCCTTTTAGTTTAAAGCGACCTGGTGGACGGCCTTTATACCGGCAAACAATATAGGGGGTACCGACCAACGTCGATACCCCCTTACAAGCCACCATGTCACGCACACAGTGCCGAGCGCACGACCCGCACGCCTACTTGCGAGAATTGCTCAGCTTATTGATCAGCGCCTCGAGACGCTCGCCGTCCTCGGCCGTCTGGGCAATAACCAAAATCGTATCGTTGCCGGCAAGCGAGCCAAGCACATCGGGCAACTCTGCCGCATCAACGGCGGCGGCGATGCCGGAAGCCGTACCAGGCTGAGCCTTGATCATAACCAGATTATCGGTGCGCAGAACGCCCGTTACGAGCTCGGAAACCATACGCTGCAGGTGCAGGTCCTCTGCCAGAACATAGATACCCTCGGGGAGCTTACGCAGCCCCATATCGGCAATATCGCGAGAGACAGTCGCCTGCGTGCAATCAAAGCCCATAGCGCGGAGCTCATCGACCAGCACGCGCTGCGTGCGGACGTCCTTATTGCGCACAATATCTCTAATGGCATCCTGGCGCCCATTGCGTTTTTTAGCCATACAAACCCTCTCTCCAAAAGATGGCGGAGACAATCAATCAGTGACTGAATAGTTTAACGCTATTTGAAGGCTTTTGTGTATAAGAATGCATTTCGAAACAATTCTATGCAAATTTGTTTCGAAATGAGCCGTTTAGGCGGTTTTTGCGCCCGTCCGGTTAAGAAAAGCTGCCAGATGCGTACACATCACGCAGCGCGCGGGCTTGGCGCTGGCGATCGGCCCAAACAACAAACCGAGTCCCCGATGGTTATCCTTGAGCGCGGCGACCATCCGACGGGTTCGAGGCGCCTCGAGCATATCACGCATGCGGGCGGAACGCTCGATTGACGACACTCCATGCGGGCTAAGACACAAATTCTCGATGCAGGCGACCAGTCCGGCAAAGTAGAACTTTTGGCTTGCCAGCTTGAGCCGACCACCGCTATCTGCTTCCGAGAGTGAGTCCGCAAGCTCGTCGAGCGCTCGAGTGTCATCGGATATCCTGGCATACATGGTGGGATCAAAGGCATCTGTAAGCTTAGGTGCCACCGCGTGGAAACAAGCGTCGCCGCAGCCGGACACGAATCGTGCCTGCGAGAGCGCATAAGCCATAAACTCAACCGTACGGTACGCCTTGCCGCGCGACAGGCATGCCTCAAACAGCGGACGGCTATACATCACGCCAGAGGTCTGAGCGACTAGGCCGCCCAAAATCAACTGGGGCAGCCCAGTCACCATAGAAGACTCGTCTTCTATGGCAATAGAGGCAGCATCCAAGACGCGCGAATGGCGTTCTCGATGTGCATCATAGCGGTCGAGCGACACCGTGGGGAACACTATGTCTGCCGCAGTATCGCACGCGATATCGACCATCTTGGAAAGGGACTGCGGAGCAAACCACTCATCGGCGTTCATAGCGATGATTTGAGAGCCGCGCGAGACAGCAAAACCGGCACGAAGGCAAGCGCCGCGCTTCGCGTCCTCGACGTCAATCAAATCAATATGGATGTCCCTGTCGGCAGCAACTTGAAGCGAATGGCGCACACCGGGCGCAGCATCGCGACAAACAACGACAATCTGCAAATCGTAGAGGTCTTGGTTCTGGATACTCTCGAGCGCACGCATCGCATAGCTGGGCGAACCTTCTACCACAAGGATCACCGAAAGTCGCGGATGCGAGCCACGTCGAACCAAGTTATCCGTCCTCTCGACAGCAATGAATCAAACCGTGGTTCATGGTACACCCCGGCAATAAAAGCAATGAGACACCGGTTGTATTGCACGCCAAGAACAGATGTTGCACACGCGCAGCCCACAGATAATGGGTGTCGACGCACGACGCGTCGAGCCCTCCCCTAGTCGAGCACGACGAGCTCGGCGGGATCGTAATCCACGCCCATAAACGTAAGGCCGCAGGCAGGAGCCGTGGGGCCCGCAGCGGTACGGTCGCAAGCATCGATGACCTCGCGCATCCACTCGGGTTCACGGCGATGCATGCCAATCGCGACAAGCGTGCCAACGATCGTACGGACCATCGAATGCAGAAACGCATTGCCCTCGATGGTAAACGTCAGGATGTCCTCGCCAAACGCAACCTCATGGCCAAACTCGGCACGCATCACGCAGCGGTGCGTGGGCTTGCCCACGGCAGACGCCACCTTGCAAAAGCTCTTGAAGTCCTGCTCGCCCAGCAGCGCGGGACAGGCCGCAGACATCGCCTCAACATCCAATGGGTAGCGATGCCACCACACCGCACCGCGCGAAAGCACAGGGCGCGCGTCGCGATCGGCAATACGGTACGTATACGTACGGGAACGCGCATCAAAGCGTGCAGAAAAGCCTTTACGGGCCTTGTAGACCTCGTTTATGGCGATATCTTTGGGCAGGAGGGCATCCATAGCCCTCAGCCACCTACGGCGCGTCAAAGCCAACTCAGCGTCCGTTACGGGCACGCTGATAAACTGTGCCACCGCATGCACGCCGGCATCGGTACGTCCCGCACACGTCAGGTCGATCGGACGGCGCAGGAGCGTCTCAATAGCTCGACGTAGCTCACCCGCAACCGTCGTCTGTCCCGGCTGCTCGGCAAATCCGCTATACGACGAGCCATCATAGGCCACGCGAAATACGAGTGTGGCGTCAAGCTCGGAAATCGAATTGAAATCAGACGGCGCAGTCATGGGCGCTCCCAACAAACAAGTAACGGTATCGCGACAAAAAAAGAGGGGTACGCGAACGTACCCCTCGAATATAGCCTATGCAGACGGATTGTCTACTCAGCGGTCTCCTCAGCAGGAGCCTCCTCGACGGCCTCGACCTTCTTGGGAGCAGCGGCCTTCTTGGGGGCCGGAGCAGCCTTCTTGGCCTTAGGCGTGCAAGGCTCGGTGACGAGCTCCATGATAACGATGGGAGCGTTGTCGCCCTTGCGGTTGCCGAGCTTCATGATGCGGGTGTAACCGCCGTTGCGGTCCTGCCACATGCCCTGGGCAGCCTTGTCGAAGATCTCGGCAACGAGCTGCTTATCGCCGAGCTTGGCGATAGCCAGACGACGAGAGTGCAGGTCGCCCTTCTTGGCCCAAGTGATGATCGGGTCGACGACCGAACGCAGCGCCTTAGCGCGGGTCTCGGTGGTCTTGATGCGGTCGTTCTCGAAGAGGGCCTTAGCAAGGCTCTTCTTCATGGCCTTGGTGTGGCTCGCATCGGTGCCGAGCTTCAGGCCCTTCTTAACGTTGTGACGCATGGTCTAGTTTCTCCTCAAATATGCGAAGCATTAAGCCTTCAGGCTCAGGCCCATGGACTCAAGCTTGTCCTTCACTTCCTCGATCGACTTAACACCGAAGTTACGGATGTTCAGCAGATCGTTCTCCGAGAACTCAACGAGCTGACGGACCGAGTGAATGCTGGCGCGCTTAAGGCAGTTGTAGGAACGGACGGAAAGGTCCAGATCCTCGATCTGCTTATCCAGTTCGGCGTTGTCGTTGGTGACCTCGGGAGCGAAGATCGAAGCCTCCTCCTCGACCTCGGGGGTCTCGGCAAGGTTCATAAAGGCGGCCATATGCTGGTTGATGATATTGGCAGCCTGGACCACGGCGTCGCGCGGGGCGATGGAACCGTTGGTCTCGATCTCGAGGACAAGGCGGTCGTAGTCGGTGTGCTGACCGACACGGCAAGCCTCAACGAGCTTGGCGCAACGGGACACCGGCGAGTACAGCGAGTCGACGTGGATCACACCGATGGGATCGTTGTCGCGCTTGTTAGCCTCGCCAGAGACATAGCCGCGGCCATAGCCGATGCGCATGCTCATGGTGAGATGGCCACCCTCGGTGAGCGTAGCAATGTGCTGCTCGGGGTTGACCAACTCAAACTCGGACGGAATAAAGAAGTCCGCACCGGTGACCTCGCAGGGGCCGTCAACCGAGATGGTGGCGGTCGCCTCGTCGGTCGTGCCGAGAGCCCTGAAGACAAGACCCTTGACATTCAGGACGATGTCGGTGACATCCTCGACCATGTTAGGGATGGTCATGAACTCGTGCTGCGCGCCATCGATCTGAATAGCCTCGACGGCTGCACCCTCGAGCGAGGACAGAAGAACGCGACGAAGGGAGTTACCCAGCGTATCGCCGTAGCCACGCTCGAGCGGCTCGACGGAGACACGAGCAGACGTCTCGTTGATCTCTTCGACCTGAACCTGAGGCCTAATGAATTCTGACATGTATTACCTCCAGCCTCAGCAGCCCGGATGGACTACTTAGAGTAGAGCTCGACGATGAGCTGCTCGTTGATATCACCGCTGATCTGCTCACGCGTCGGCAGAGCGAGCACGTTACCAGACAGCTTCTCGATATCGACCTCGAGCCAGCCAGGGACCTCAAAGCGCTCGGAGGAAATCAGAGCCTCCTTGATGGGGAGGAGGTCACGGAACTTCTCGCCGACAGCGACGACGTCGCCGGCCTTGACGCGGTAGGACGGGATGTCCACGCGCTTGCCGTTCACGGTGAAGTGACCGTGACGGACGGACTGACGAGCCTCTTTGCGGGTGCGGGCGAAGCCAAGACGGAAGACGACGTTGTCGAGGCGAGACTCAAGGATGATCATGAGGTTCTCACCGGTGACGCCGTTCATCTTACGGGCCTTGTTGAAGTAGCCGTGAAACTGCTTCTCCAGAACGCCATAGATGAACTTGACCTTCTGCTTCTCGCGCAGCTGCATGCCGTACTCAGATTCCTTGCGACGGCGCTTGGGCTGACGGATAGATTCCTTCTTGCTGCTGTAACCGAGCTCAGCGGGATCGATCCCGAGCTGACGGCAGCGCTTAAGAACAGGAGTCCTGTCGATTGCCATATTGATACGATCCTTTCAGTTACACGCGGCGACGCTTCTTGGGGCGGCAGCCGTTGTGCGGGATGGGGGTCTTGTCCTGGATGCTCGAGACCTCGAGGCCAGCAGCCTGGAGGGAGCGGATGGCGGTCTCACGACCGGAGCCGGGGCCCTTGACGAAGACGGAAACCTTCTTCATACCGTGCTCCATGGCCTGCTTGGCAGCAGCCTCGGCAGCCATCTGGGCAGCGAACGGCGTGGACTTACGGGAGCCCTTGAAGCCCACCTGGCCAGCCGACTTCCAGGAAATGACGTTGCCCTGGGGATCGGTGATCGAAACGATCGTGTTGTTGAACGTAGAACGAATGTGAGCCTGGCCCACGGAAATGTTCTTACGGTCCGCGCGCTTCAGACGGGCAGCGCGAACGTTCTTCTTAGCAGTAGCCATCTATCTAGCGCTCCTTATTTCTTCTTCTTAGCACCGATCTGACGCTTCGGGCCCTTGCGGGTGCGAGCGTTAGTGTGGGTGCGCTGGCCGCGGACCGGGAGGCCCTTGCGGTGACGAAGGCCGCGGTTGCAGCCGATGTCCATAAGGCGCTTGACGTTCTGGTTGCGCTCACGGCGGAGGTCGCCCTCAACCATGATCTGGTTCTTATCGATATAATCGCGGATGGCGTTAACCTCATCCTCGGTGAGGTCCTTAACGCGCGTATCCACGTTAACGTTGCACTCGACGCAAATCTTCGTCGCAGTGGTGCGGCCGATGCCGTAAATGTAGGTCAGACCGATCTCAACGCGCTTCTCACGCGGGAGGTCGACACCATTAATACGGGCCAACGTAGTCTCCTCTCTTAACCCTGACGCTGCTTATGACGGGGGTTCTCGCAAATGACGAGGACCTTGCCATGGCGCCTAATGATTTTGCACTTATCGCACATCTTCTTGACCGAAGGACGTACCTTCATCGTTCTTCCTTTCGGTAGCGCTCAAACTACTTCCCTACTATCTACTCGCCCAGCCGCAGGCGTTTAAAACTATGGCTGGTCTTCACACACAATCCGACCGTAGGTTGAGCTAAGCCTGCAGTCGGAATAGGAGTGCGTGTATGCGCGCCGCTATTTATAGCGATAGGTGATGCGGCCGCGGGTCAGGTCGTACGGGGAAAGCTCCACGACAACCCTGTCACCGGGGAGAATACGGATGTAATTCATTCGGATCTTGCCGGAAATGTTGCACAGAACCGAATGACCGTTCTCGAGCTCAACCTTAAACATGGCGTTGGGCAGCGGTTCCTTTACCGTACCCTCGAGCTCAATTGCGTCTTCCTTCTTCACAAGCAATCATCTTTCTCTAGAAAACGACAGCGATTGAGTATTATACAACACGTATGCACGCATCGTAATAACTTCGTAATGGCTCCACAACTAAGTGGAACTTGTTACATTTCTCCGCCCTGGAGCGAACACCAAGCACCTTGCGCATCCGTGGTAAGAATCACCGGACCGTCATTGGTAATGGCGACGGTGTTCTCGTAGTGCGCGGCGGGCAGGTGATCGTTGGTCGTAACAATCCAACCGTCGGAGCCCGTGCTCACATGATTGGAACCCATCGTAACCATCGGCTCGATGGCAATGACCATGCCGGCCTGGAGGCGAACGCCCCTCCCCTTCTTTCCATAGTTAGGAACGTTGGGGTCCTCGTGCATCACGCGGCCAATGCCATGGCCCACATAGTCACGAAGCACGCCGTAACCGTGAGTCTCGGCGAGAGACTGAACGGCATAACCAACATCCCCGATATGGTTACCGGGAACAGCCTGCTCAATGGCAGCCTTAAGGCAATCGCGCGTAACCTCGCATAGGGCCTTGGCCTCGGGCGTGGGGGTGCCGACGAAAAAAGTCCAAGCGTTATCGCCGACCCAACCGTCGACAATGGCTCCCGTATCGATGGAGATGATATCGCCATCGCGCAGGATCATGTCGGGGTTGGGAATACCGTGGACCACGGCATCGTTGATCGATGCGCAAATGGTTCCCGGGAACCCGCCGTAACCCTTAAAGGCCGGGGTGCCGCCATGCATGCGGATAATCTGCTCCGCGAGCTGATCGAGCTCAAAGGTGGAAACGCCTGGGCGCACCATGGCTCCAACGTGGCGGAGCGCCATCTTAGATAGCGCTCCTGCCTTCTTCATCTGCTCGATTTGCGTTGCAGACTTAATCTTGATCATAGACCGAGAGCCTCTTTGACATCCCCGTACACGGTCTCGCGAGCCTGGTCACCGTTGACCGACTTGAGCAGACCCTGGCCACGATAGTAGTCAACGAGCGGGCTCGTGGACTTCTCGTAGACGTCGAGACGGTTCTTGATGGTCTCGGGCTTGTCGTCGTCGCGCTGATACATCTCGCCACCGCACTTGGGGCAGGTGGCATCGGCAGCGGTGCCGGTGTAACCGCAGGCGCGGCAGGTGCGACGCGAAGACAGACGATCGATAATGACCTCGGGGGCCACATCGACCAGAAGGGCGCAATCGATCTCGCGACCCATGGCGGAGAGCTCGGAATCGAGCGTCACAGCCTGGACGGTGTTGCGCGGGAAGCCGTCGAGGATGAAGCCCTGCTGGGCGTCATCGGCGGCAAGGCGCTCCTTGACAAGGTCGATCACGAGCTGGTCGGGAACGAGCTCGCCAGCGTCCATGTACTTCTTAGCCTGAATACCAAGCTCGGTGCCACCCTTGACGGCAGCACGCAGCAGGTCGCCCGTGGAAATATGGGCGACGCCAAACTCGGCGACGAGCTCCTGTGCGACGGTGCCCTTACCGGCACCCGGAGCTCCGAGCAATACGAGGTTCATGAGCAATCCTCCTCTAGCCTATTTAAAGAATCCATCGTAATCATACATCTTGATCTGGCCTTCGAGCTTATCGACCGTGTCGAGCACGACGCCGACCATGATGAGGATGGACGTGCCGCCAAATGCCTGGATCAGATGGTTACCCGTGAAGGAGAAGATGATCGAAGGCACGATGGCGATGAGCGCCAAAAAGACAGCGCTGGGAAGCGTGATCTTGTTGAGCGCGTTCTTGATGTAGGCCGCGGTAGCCCTACCCGGACGGACGCCCGGAATAAAGCCGCCCTGCTTCTTAAGGTTATCGGCCGTGTCATCGGGGTTGAACACCATGGAGGTGTAGAAGTACGCGAAGAACACGATGAGGACAACGTTAAGCACCCAGTTGAGCCAACCGGTCGAAAGCGCGGAGGCAACTGCCTGAATCCAGCCGATGCCGGGGAAGAACACGGCAATCTGAGCCGGGAAGTACAGCAGCGCCGAAGCGAAGATGATCGGCACGACACCCGCGGTGTTGACCTTGATGGGCAGGTAGGTGGTCTGGCCACCCATCATGCGACGGCCCACGACGCGCTTAGCGTAGGAGACCGGGATGCGGCGCTGGCCGCGCTCAAGGAAAACAATCAGCGGGATAACCAGCAGGATGATGGCGCAGATGATCACCATGGTGATGATGCCACCGGCGTTGCCCTCGGTGCTGGAGAAGATAGCCTGCGGCAGACCGGCCATGATGTTCGCGAAGATGATCAGCGACATGCCATTGCCGATACCGCGCTGGGTGATGAGCTCACCAATCCACATGATCAGCATGGCGCCCGCGGTGAGCGTACCGACGATCATGAGGTCGAAGATGATCTCGGGAGCGCCGGCGCCATTGAAGCTGATGCCGAAGCTCTTAAAGAGGAAGAGGTAACCCACGGAGTTGAGGATTGCCAGAGCCAGGGTGAGGTAACGCGAATACTGCGTAATCTTGGTCTGACCGACCTCGCCCTCGCGGGCAAGCTCATGCAGGGAAGGCACGACGGCCTGGAGCATCTGGAGGATGATCGAGCTGGTGATGTAAGGCATGATGCCCAGCGAAAACACCGACACATAGCTCAACGCGCCGCCAGAGAAAAGATTCAGGAGGGCCATAGCACCTGCGGCGACCGAATTGTTATCGGTCGAGAAAAGGCCCAGCATCCCCTGGAAGGGAATGCCGGGCACAGGAACGTGCGCACCAATGCGGTACACGACGAGCATAGCTATGGTAAAAAGAATCTTTTCGCGCAATTCTTTGATGCGGAAAGCATTCTTAAGACCATTTAGCACGGCAGCTCGACCTTTCCGCCGGCGGCCTCGATCTTGGCCTGCGCAGAAGCGCTGACCTTGTCGACCTTGACCGTGAACTTCTTGGTGAGCTCACCATTGCCGAGCACCTTGACGGGCTCGAACTCGCTCTTGGTGATGCGAGCGGCCTTAAGAGCGGCACCGTCGATCACAGCGCCGTCCTCGAACTTACGCTCGAGACGCTCAACGTTAACGGCGGTGTACTCGATACGACGGGGGTTGCGGAAGCCCGGAAGCTTGGGCAGGCGCATGGCCAGCGGAGTCTGGCCACCCTCGAAGCCGGCACCCTTGGTGCCGCCAGAGCGGGAACCCTGGCCCTTCTGGCCGCGGCCAGAAGTGGTGCCGTGACCCGAAGAATTGCCACGGCCGACGCGCTTGCGGTTCTTGGTGGAACCGGGCGCGGGAGTAAGATCGTGAAGCTGCATTTGCTACTCCTCTACAATCTCGACAAGGTGCTTGACCTTGAAGATCATGCCGCGGACGGACTCGTTGTCAGCAATCTCGCGAACCTCGCGGATCCTGTGGAGACCGAGGGCACGGACAGTACGAACCTGGTCCTGCTTGCAACCGTTGGTGCTGCGGACCTGCTTGATCTTGATGGTGTCAGCCATGCTTAGTTCTCCTTACCGACGAACATCTCGGAGACCGTCAGGCCACGGCGAGCCGCGACGTCCTCAGGGCTGGAGAGCTCCTTGAGGCCCTCGACGGCAGCCTTGATGATGTTGAGGCCGTTGTCGGTACCGAGGGACTTGGACAGGACGTTCTTGATGCCAGCAAGCTCGAAGAGGGGACGCACAGCGCCGCCGGCGATAACGCCGGTACCCTCGACAGCGGGCTTGATGATGATGCGGCCGGCACCAAAGTGGCCGAGAACCTCGTGCGGGATGGTGCCCTGCTCGGTCACCGGCACGTGGAACATGTTCTTCTTGGCATCGAGAGATGCCTTGGAGATGGCCATGGGCACCTCAGCGGACTTGCCCATGCCAACGCCGACGTTGCCCTTGCCGTCGCCAACGACGACGAGAGCGACGAGGCTCATGCGACGACCACCCTTGACGGTCTTCGACACGCGGTTGATGTAAACGACGCGCTCCTCGAACTCGGAGGCCTCGCGCTGCTGCTTCTGATTACGAGCCATGTGCTACATACCTCCTAGAACTCGAGACCGGCGGCACGAGCACCGTCGGCGAGGGCCTTGACGCGGCCATGGTAGATACGGCCACCGCGATCGAAGGCGACCTTGGTGATGCCGGCCTCGATGGCGCGCTTGCCAACGAGCTGACCGACCTTCTCCGCAGCCTCCTTGTTCGAGGTGTGGGTGCCCTTGAACTCGGCCTCGAGGGTCGAGGCAGAGACGAGCGTCAGGCTGGAGCCCTTGCTGTCGTCGATGATCTGGGCATAGATGTTGGCGTTAGTACGGGTCACGCGAAGACGCGGACGCTCGGAGGTACCCGAGACCTTGCCGCGAACACGACGCTGACGACGCTTGAGGCCTTCCAGCTTCGCCTTATGCTTGTTCATACGTAAACTCCTAAAAAGGTTGATCTTGCCAGCACCTGACGGGGTGCTGGTCTTATGCGAGTGAGTCGGTTACGACTACTTGGCGGCCTTACCCAGCTTGCGGCGGATGTGCTCGCCAACGTAGTGGATACCCTTGCCCTTGTAAGGCTCGGGAGGACGATGGCCGCGGATCTCAGCGGCAATCTGACCGACCTGCTGCTTGTTGATACCCTTGACGTTCACGTGGGTGTTGTCGGGAACCTCGAAGGTGATGCCCTCGGGAGCCTCGACGATCACGGGGTGCGAGAAGCCCAGGGAGAACTCGAGGTTCTTGCCCTTCTGCTGCACGCGGTAACCGACGCCGGCGAGCTCGAGCTTCTTCTCGAAGCCCTCGGAAACGCCAACAACCATGTTGTGGATGAGGGCGCGGGTGAGGCCGTGGCGGGCACGGGTCTCACGCTCGTCGTCGGGACGGGAAACGGTGAGGACGTTGTCCTCGACGTTGATAGCGAGCTTCTCAAAGACATCGAGCTCGAGCTGGCCCTTGGGGCCCTTGACGACAACGTTGTTGCCGTTGACTGCCACTTCGACTCCGGCGGGAATCTGGACAGGCTTATTACCGATACGAGACACGGTGATCTCCTTTCCTTCTACCTACCGAGCGAATTACCAGACGTAAGCGATGATCTCGCCGCCGACGTTGTGCTTGCGAGCATCGCGGTCGGTCATGACGCCATGGCTGGTGGAAATAATGGCGGTACCAAGGCCACCGCGGACGCGGGGCATGTCGGCAACGCCGGTGTACTTACGCAGGCCCGGCTTGGAAATGCGGCGGATGCCGTTGATGACCTTAGCCTTCTTGGGACCATACTTAAGCGTGATGTGCAGAGTCTTCTGGGGAACGGTGTCCTCGACATCGTAGCCCTCGATGTAGCCCTCCTCGTGCAGAACACGAGCGATCTCGACGAGCTTCTTGCTGCTCGGCATGGAGACCGTGGCCTTGTTCACAGAGTTAGCGTTACGGATGCGCGTAAGCATATCTGCGATCGGGTCTGTAAGGTTCATACAGATTCTCCTTCGTTCTTGATGAACACGTGCTCTTGGTTCTTCGCCGCCCTTAACGGCAAAGCCTTTTTAGCGCGTTTTCCCTGTTCCAAACTGATGCTTGAAACGCTGGTAGTGACTTACCAGCTGGCCTTCTTAACGCCGGGAAGCTCGCCCTTGAGTGCAAGCTCGCGGAAGCAGACACGGCACAGGCCGAACTTGCGGTACACAGAGTGCGGACGGCCGCAGCGCTGGCAGCGCGTGTACTCACGAGTAGAGAACTTCTGCTTGCGATTGCACTTGACGATCATCGATGTCTTAGCCACTTATATCCTCCTCACATAGAGTATTGTTCGCCCCAAGCGCCGCCCCCTTGTGGGAACGGCGCTTATAGGGCAGGTGAACCTATTTCTTGAACGGGAAACCGAAGGCGTCCAGAAGGGCCTTGGCCTCCTCATCGGTGTTGGCGGTGGTCACGAAAGTGATGTCCATACCACGCTGGTGATCGACGGAATCGAAGTCGATCTCGGGGAAGATGAGCTGCTCGGTGACGCCCATGGAGAAGTTACCACGGCCGTCGAAGCTCTTGGCGGAAATGCCGCGGAAGTCGCGGATACGGGGGATCGCGACGGAGGTCAGACGATCGAAGAACTCCCACATACGGTCGCCACGCAGGGTAACCTTGCAGCCGATCGGCATACCAGCGCGCAGGCGGAAGGTAGCGATGGACTTACGGGCACGGGTGATCATCGGCTGCTGTCCGGTGATGGCGCGCAGGTCGCGCACGGCACCGTCGATGGCCTTGGAATCGGTAGCGGCCTCGCCGACACCCATGTTCACGACGATCTTCTCAAACTTGGGGATCATCATGACGTTCTCGTACTGGAACTTGTCCTGAAGCTGCTGCTTGACCTCGTTGTTGTACTTGGTCTTCAGACGCGGCACATACTTCTCTTCTGCCATTGTTCACTCCTTCTTGGGGTTTTAAGCACGGGGCGTGGCCACGATGGGTTGTCCTCGTGCCTCCTGGCTGCATCCGCGCCGCTCATGGCATTTTGCGGTTTGGACTCGACGCAGCAGGAGCCGACAAAACAATCGGTACTATACGCGCATCGTGAGCGTATTTCCAGAAAAACCTCGTCTGCCTGCACAACTCCACAACTCCCCCGCACAAATGGGTCCCAACAAGCAGTTGCGGTGAAATAGGGACTGTTGGGCGGCCTAACAGGCTTAAACAATCCGAATTTCACCGCAACTTATTGGTGGGGATGCGATTAGCGCTTGCGGGGGACGAGTTTGGTGCGTCGCAGGTGGATCATCTCGGCGGCGATGGAGATGGCGATCTCCTCGGGGTCCTCGGCCTCGATGGCGACGCCGATCGGAAGGTGCAGCTCGTCGATCTGGTCCTGCGTAAAGCCTTCCTGCTCCAGGCGGGCACGCACAAAGGCCGTCTTGCGGCGCGAACCCAGACAGCCCAGGTAGGCAGGCTTGGCGCGCATGGCCTGAATCACCACGTCGATATCGGACTTGTGACCCGCCGTGGCGACGACCACCAGGTCGCGCGGGCCGATGGGGCACTGCTTGCTCAGGCTCTTGTAGTCGACCAGACGACGGTCGTAGACACCGGGCACCCAATCGGGGGTCAGCGTTCCGGGGCGGTCGTCGCACGCCACGACGGCAAAGCCCGCCGCCATGAGCACCCGCGCCGTCGCGGCGCCCACGTGGCCGCAGCCAAAGATATAGGTCAGGCCCTCGGGGCAGAGCGTCTCGATGTGCGCGGGAGGAATCTCGGAGGCGGCGTTAGTGTAGGTGACGTTACTCCCCTCCTCCACCAGTGAAAGCCCGGGGCAGCCCGCAATGGTATGGCGCGATGCCTCGCCATGGTACTCGGCCACATCGCCCTCGAGCGCGCTCGCGATAAACGGCTCAAAGTCGATGACGAAGTCGCCGATGCGCCGATAGACCAAGACGTCGGCAATTTCCTGGAACAACGGTGCCTGGGTCGCATCCAGATGCAGATAGCACAGGCAGATGGCTCCGCCGCAGATCATGCCGGTATCGGAGTTCTCGCCGCCCATGGTGTAGCGGACCAGACGCGACTGTCCCGCGCTCAGGAGTTCGCGCGCCTCATCCAGCGCAAAGAGCTCAATCTTGCCGCCGCCGATAGTGCCCGCCTGGCTGCCGTCGGCAAAGACGGCCATCCAGGCGCCCACGCCGCGCGGCGACGACCCCGCCGTGCCGGCCACGACCACGAGCTCGCACGTCTCGCCAGCACGCAGGGCGGCAAGCGCCGCATTCACAACATCGAGCTTTTCCATTGCCGCCTTCTATCCTCTAAAGATATCGGTGAGCATAGCGAGTGCCTCGAGCACGCCGCCGCCGACCGACGTCGCCTTGTCCGAAATGTAGTTGATATAGCTGGCATCGCCGCGCGGATCGACATCGGCGCATTTAAAGCCCTCAGTCACCTGCACGCCGTTCGCCAAAAGGCCGCGCAAGCAGCCGTCAATCTGCGTGATCATGGGCGTATCGTCCGCGTAGCCAATCACGTCTCCGGCGCTCACGATGTCGCCGATTGCGCGGTCGGACCGAAACACGCCGGCGGCGGGGCTGTGGATAACACGCTCCTTGCCGTATCCGCCGATCATGCCTGGCACACCCGTGTTGGGCTGGGGGGAGCCCTGGGTAATCACGCGGCCCAAAAAATGCCCGCGCATGGTCTCGACCACGGCGTCGCAATCGACCGGCGCGGTAAAGCCCGGCCCCACGGCGATGACGACAGGCGCCATATCGCGCGTGGTGCCCAAGTTGCGCTTGGCCAAAATCGCATCGACCACGGCAGCGGGTTTCAGTTCGTCGAGCATCTTGGCCCGGGGGTCCACCACCACGGCGACGTCTCCGGCCTCGGTAATTGCAAGCGCCTCTGCCGGCGTCTGCGCCAAGCGAGCGCGGATGCCCTCGACCTGGACCTCGCCCAAGCGAATGGCCTCGCAAAAACTGATTGTGCGACGGATGCACGTGGGAACCGCGATATCGGCCATGACAACCGACACGCCGGCGCGCACCAAGCGAGCGGCGACGCCCGTGGCGATATCGCCGGCGCCGCGAACATAAACGAGCATTCCCGGGGCACCTCCCTGTGCTACGGTTTGAGCAGAGCAAAAGCGGTTCGACCGCTACTCTGATGATTATTTATTATCACAGTATTATACGGCGGTGAACAGATGGAAACGGTTAGCGGCAATCTTGCCTCGGCGCTCAGGATCGAGCCGGGCATTACCGCGATTATCGGCAGCGGTGGCAAGTCGACCTTGCTAAAGACGCTCGGCCTTGAGCTTATGCGCGCTGGCGGCCGCGTGCTCCTCTGCACCACCACGCGCATGCTCCCCGTCGCCGGCGTGCCATGGGACGGGTCGAGCCGTCGCCTGGACGCCGCGCCCTGGAAGCCAGGTGCCCCACACGCCCCAGGCTGCACCTGCGAGGCCTGCGCGGGGCTTGTGCGGGGAAGCATCTGCCAGGCAGGCGTCTTGGACCCCCAGACGGGCAAGCTCTCCTCCCCTGCCGAGCCGCTCGACCAGCTGGCGCAGCGCTTTGACTACGTCCTGGCCGAGGCGGACGGCAGCAAGCGGCTCCCGCTCAAGGCCCACGCCGCCTGGGAGCCGGTGATTCCCTCTGGCACGGCCAACATCGTCTGGATCGTCGGCGCCTCAGGGCTCGGCAAGCCCATCCACGAAGCCGTCCACCGCCCCGAGCTCTTTTGCGAGCGTTGCGGCTGCGAGCTCACCGACATCGCCACGCCCGAGCGCGTCGCACAGGTGCTCAATGCCGAGATACGGGTGATGGAACTCAGCACCGCACGCGTCATGCTCAACCAAGTCGACACGCTCAGCGACCCCACGATGGCCGACCGCTTCGAGGCAGCCCTCGGCCGCTCCGTCGTCGCCACCAGCCTCAAATAGCCGGCGCTGCCCCAGCAGACCTATAAGTTGCGGTGGAATAGTTCCTGAAACGGCCTATTTGGCGGCTAAACAGGAACTATTCCACCGCAACTGTGGAGGGGAATCCGGTGATCTTCCTGCTAGCGGGGGACGTAGCGGCCGGGTTGGGCTCCGGTGGGCTCGCCGTCGCGCGCGGCCAGCACGCCATTCACAAACACAGCCTTGGCGCGGCCATGTGCCTCAAAGCCCTCGAGCGGCGTGTAGTCCACGGCCTGATGCTGCGTCGCGGCGCTAATCGTCCAGCGCGCCTTGGGATCCCACACGCACACATCGGCATCGGAGCCCTCGGCAAGACATCCCTTGCGCGGATACATGCCAAAGACGCGCGCCGGGTTCTCGCTCATCAAGCGGCACAGATCCTCGGGACCCAGCTGTCCCTCAAAGCTCGTAGCGATCGCGACGGGGCGATGCTCCACACCGGGCCCGCCGTTGGGAATCGCGCGGAAGTCGTCGCGCCCGCGGTCCTTTTGCCCGTGCAGGTTAAAGCTGCAGTGGTCGGTCGCGATCGTATCGATCTCGCCGGCCACAAGCGCCTCGCGCAGTGCCGCACGGTCGCCCGCATGGCGCAGCGGCGGGCTCATCACATATTTGGCGCCCGCAAAGCCGTCCTCGCCCTGCTCCAAATAGCACGTATCGTCGAGCATCAGATACTGAGGGCAGGTCTCGACATAGATATTCTTCTGCCCGCGCGCCTTGGCGGCACGGATGGCCTCGAGCCCCAGCTTGGTCGAAAGGTGAACCACGTTGACCGGTACGTCGCCGGCCAGGTGCGCCAGATATAGCAGGCGGCTCACTGCCTCGGCCTCGCACACGTCCGGACGGCTGAGCGCGTGGCCCTCGGGCCCGTGGATACCTTGCTCAAACACGCGCTTCTGCAGCTCATTCACCAGCGTGCCGTTCTCGCAATGCACGCACAGTATGCCGCCAATATGCTTGAGCTCCTCGAGCACCTCGAGCGTCTCGGCATCGTCCAGGCGCAGGTGGTCATAGGCAAAGTAGGTCTTAAACGACGATACGCCCGCCTCGCGCATGGCCAAAAGGTCGGCGCGGTTGCGCTCGTTCCACTCGGCGAGTGCCATATGAAAGGCGTAGTTTGCCGTGCAGGTGCCGTCGGCGCGGCGATGCCACTCGGCCAAGGCATCGGGCATGGTCACGCCACGATCGGCCGTCGCGTAGTCCACGATGGTCGTCGTACCGCCGCAGACAGCCGCGCGCGTGCCGGTCTCAAAGCTATCGGCTGTCCAATCCATGCCGGTCCAGCACTGCATGTGTGTGTGGCCGTCGATAAAGCCGGGAAACACCCAGCAGCCCGCGGCATCCTCGACGGTATCGCCCTCGGCCGGCTCAATCGCCGCGGCGATCCGCACGATCTTATCGCCCTCCATGGCAAGATCGGCGCGGCGAAGCCCCTGGGGCGTCACGAGCGCGCCGTTTTTGATGATGATCATAATTGCTCCTTATTGATTTATGCAGTTGGCCACGCGATCAAAATACGAGCAGGCGGCGATATGCTCCGCTATGCGTCGCTGTCCCTTGGCGGTATCGACATCCCACAGCTCGTAGGCACGCGCCTCGACCAGCACCACGTCGGTACGCTCCTTGAGGATCGAACCGCCGCCGTCCTTGCCCTCAAGACGCATGAGCGCATCGAACAGTTCCGCCGGAAAGAGCACCGGGCTCGAAGGCTCACCGTTGCACGCAAGACGCACCGGATGCTTGCGGCCACACTCGTCAAATGCACGAACCATAGCCTCAAAAGAATCCGAACTCACGAGCGGCTGGTCGCCCGGCAAAAAGAGGTAGCCTTTCCAGTTGCGTTCGACTCCCCACGAAAGGCCCGCACGGACGCTTTCGCTGCGCAGCTCGCCATCGTGCAGCACGCACGGGCAATGCTTGTCCTCACAAATCCGGGCGACCTCGGGCCAACGCGTCGAAACCACGACATCGAAGCCCTGGGGAACCGAATCGATGGTCCGGGCAATCAGCGGCTCGCCATAGATATCGGCGAGCATCTTGTTGGAGCCAAACCGCTTGCCCTCGCCCGAGGCCATAATCACGCAACCGAGTTTCATCTCCGCAAACCTCCCCTGGCCACCTTGGACACCATAGTTGCTATACCCACCATACCAAGCTCGCACTCCGTCAGAACAGGCATGCGCTCGTTTTCCAGCGAACGCCCCTTGGCTCTCCATAGCACAAAGGAGGGCACCCCGCGACGCAGGGCACCCTCCTCAATGGTGCAGATATGCCTACTCAGCGTCGCCGGTAAACGTGGTACCGGTCTTGCCAGCAAGGCCATCGCGCGCCTTCTCGAGCAGCGTGATGAGCGCCGTGCGGCCCGGCTTGCTCTCGGCAAATGTCGAGGCTGCCTGGACCTTGGGCAGCATGGAGCCGCGACCGAACTCGTTGGCCTCGGACAGACGCTTTACGTCAGCCGCGGTCAGCGTGTCGAGCCACTGCTCGTGGTCGGTGCCAAAGCCAATGGCAACCTTCTCCACGGCCGTCAGGATGATCAGGGCATCGGCATCGAGCTGTTCGGCGAGCTTCTCGGCCGCAAAGTCCTTATCGATGACGGCGGCAGCGCCCTTAAGGTGGTTGCCCTGGGCCTTGGTGACGGGAATGCCACCGCCGCCGCAGGAGATCACCACATGGTTGGACTCGACGAGCGACTTAATGGTGTCGAGCTCGACGATGTTCACGGGCTTGGGCGAGGCAACCACGCGACGGAAGCCCTGCTTCTCGTCGTGGATGAACTGATAGCCGCGATCGGCCTCCAGCTCCTTGGCCTCGGCCTCGCTCATCCACGGACCGATCGGCTTGACCGGGTCGGCAAAGGCCGGATCGTCCGCCGCAACCTCGACCTGGGTGAGCACGGTGGCGACACCCTTGTCGATATTGCGGTCGAGCATTTCCTCGCGCAGCGCATTTTGCAGGTCATAGCCAATGTAGCCCTGGCTCATGGCGCCGCAAACGGACAAGGGGCAGGGAACGTACTTCTGAGGATTAGAGCGCGTGAGCTCAGCCATCGCGTTGGCGATCATGCCCACCTGGGGACCGTTGCCATGCACGACGACGACCTCGTTGCCCTCCTCGATCAGGTCGACGATAGCCTTGGAAGTCGTCTTGACGGCCTCCATCTGCTCGGGAAGGTTGGCGCCGAGGGCGTTTCCGCCCAGGGCGACAACGATACGCTTAGCCATTTCTCAGCCCGGCTTTAGGCCTGGAGCCAACGGGCGGTGTTGCGCTCGTCGAGGGCCTTGAGGGTAGCGGCGGGATCGGCAACCTTCTGCAGGAACATCATGGCAGCGATGGCGTACGGCTTGTAGCTGGCCTCCTTGTACATGCCCACGCGGTGCATGTCGAAGACGTCGGCGTTGACCTCGCCGTGCTCGCAGGAGACACCGGAGATGTCGGCGGGCAGCGGGTGCATAAAGATGGTGTCCTGGCCGTTGGCAGTCTTCTCCATGAGCTCGGTCGTGGAGCACCAGTCCTGATGGGTAGCGTTCTGGGCGAGCAGCTCCTTCTCGAGCGCTGCGATGCCGGCGTCGTCGCCCTCAGCGTACAGGTTGGTACGCTTCTCCATGGCGGCAAACGGAGCCCAGCTCTTGGGGATCACGATGTCGGCGCCCTCGAAGGCCTCGGCCATGGTGTTGACCTGCTTAAAGGTGGTGCCGGACTCGGCGGCGTAGCCCTTGGCGCGCTCGACGACCTCGGGCATGAGGTCGTAGCCCTCGGGGTGGGCCAGGGTGACGTCCATGCCAAAACGGGGCAGCAGGCTGATCAGCGACTGCGGGCAGGACAGCGGCTTGCCGTAAGAGGGCGAATAGGCCCAGGTGACGGCAACCTTCTTGCCCTTGAGGTTCTCGAGGCCGCCAAACTCGTTGATGAGGTAGAGCATGTCGGCAGAGGACTGCGTGGGGTGATCGGAGTCGGACTGCAGGGAAATGAGCGTGGGACGGTGATCCAGAACGCCGTCCTCGTAAGCCTGCTGGACAGACTCGGAGACCTCGGCCATGTAGGCGTCGCCCTTGCCGATGTACATGTCGTCGCGGATGCCGATGACGTCGGCCATGAAGGAGATCATGGTAGCGGTCTCGCGGACGGTCTCGCCGTGAGCGATCTGGGACTTCTTCTCGTCCAGGTCCTGCAGCTCAAGGCCGAGCAGGTTGGCGGCCTTAGAGAAGGAGAAGCGCGTACGGGTGGAGTTATCGCGGAACAGGGAGACGGCCAGGCCCGAGTCGAAGATCTTGGACGAGACGTTGTTCTCGCGCAGCTCGCGCAGGGCGTCGGCGACGATGTAGAGAGCCTTGAGCTCATCGGTGGTCTTATCCCAGGTGTGCAGGAAGTCGCTGCCGTACATACCCTTAAAATCGAGGCCGTTCAGCTGCTCGACGAGCTCGGTAAACTTGGCGTCCATGTAAATGTCCTTTCTAAAGGTGAAACGATCGCAATGAGTAGATGTGCTCCGGCATGCGCGTGTGGCTAGAACATGCAGAGCGCTATGACGAGGACCCGCTACCGTTGAGGAAGCATGGGAGATAACGACCGCGGGCCCCAAGTCAACAGGGAGCGCCGGGGACACGAGCGGCCCCCGGCTCAACAAAATCGAGGAATGGGACTAATCGATCTTGTTGTTGGTCAGACCGGCGCGGAACACGGTGGCGTCGCCATCGGCCTGGCTCGGATCGTAGAGGTTCAGGGCAGCCACGTACATGGCGGCAGCGGTGACCAGGTCATCCTTGTAGGTGACCTCGTTGGGGGCGTGAGCCTGAGACTCGGCACCCGGGCCAAAGCCGACGCAGGGGATGCCGTAGCGGCCCTGGATGGAAACACAGTTCGTAGAGAAGGTCCACTTGTCGCACAGCGGACGACCGGTGCGCTTGTCCATGCTGGGCTCGCAGCCGATGCGCTCGTCACCGAACATGGCCTTGTGGGCGTCGACGAGGGCCTTGACGTGCGGAGCGGTCTCCTTGTTGATCCACGTGGGGAAGTAAGCCTCGGTCTCGTAGACCTCGCCGGTCCAGGACGGACGGTCGTACATGTACATGGAGACCTTCACGTCGTCGCCGTACTTCTTGGCGGCCGGCAGGTTGCGGATCTCGTCCAGGCAGGACTCCCAGGTCTCGCCGGCGGTCATGCGACGGTCGATGGAGATGGCGCAGGAGTCAGCGACAGCGCAGCGGCTGGGGCTGGTGTAGAAGATCTGGCTGACGGTGCAGGTGCCGCGGCCCAGGAAGCGGGCGTCCTCGAAGTGCTCGGGGTTGTACTTGGGGTCGAGCATCTTGACGAGGCCCTTGATGTCGGTCGACTCGTCGCAGCCGTTGTTGTTGAGGGCGCGGACGTCGGCGATGATGTCGGCCATCTTGTAGATGGCGTTGTCGCCGCGGTCGGGAGCGGAGCCGTGGCAGGAGGTGCCGTGAACGTCGACGCGGATCTCCATGCGGCCGCGGTGACCGCGATAGATGCCGCCGTCGGTGGGCTCGGTGGAAATGACGAACTCGGGCTTAATGCCGTCCTTGTTGTAGATGTACTGCCAGCACATGCCGTCGCAGTCCTCTTCCTGGACGGTACCGACGACCATGATCTTGTAGCCCTCGGGGATGAGGCCCATGTCCTTCATCATCTTGGCAGCGTAGGTAGCAGAAGCCATGCCACCCTCCTGGTCGGAGCCGCCGCGGCCGTAGATGATCTCGTCGGTCTCGTAGCCCTCATAAGGATCGGCATCCCAGTTATCGATGTTGCCGATGCCAACGGTGTCGATGTGGGAGTCGATGGCGATGATCTTGTCGCCCTCGCCCATAAAGCCCATAACGTTGCCCAGGCCGTCGACCTTGACCTCGTCATAGCCAAGGCTCTCCATCTCGGCCTTGATGCAAGCGACAACCTCACCCTCCTCGCAAGACTCAGAGGGATGGCTAATCATTGCGCGAAGAAAACGCGTCATATCAGCACGATGGGACTCAGCAGCAGCCTTGATAGCGTCGAAATCGAGTTCTTTAGCCATTGTTCATAACCTTTCAAACGAAGGAATCTACCTGTGAGGTGGCGGAGCGATACCTATTTACTCCGCCCAGTATTAGCAAGTGGGGTATTCGCCTTCCCAGACGATGCGACGGTACTGATCCGGATCCGTGTCGCCCTCGGTGGAGAAGCAGAGCACGGAGCTCGTCTTGTCCAGGCCGATGAGCTCCTTGAGCTCGGCGTACTCGGGATCGAGCATGAGGGTCTCGACCAGGCCGGTGGTCACTGCGCCGGACTCGCCGGAAATGACGCGCGGGTCACCCTTCTCGGGAGCACCCAGGGTGCGCATGCCGCGAGCGGTGACCCAGTCGGGGCAGGACACGAAGGCGGTGGTGTGGTTGCGCAGGATATCCCAGCCCAGGATGTTGGGCTCGCCGCAGCACAGGCCGGCCATGATGGAGGGCATGTCGCCGTCCACGATGCGCGGGTCGCCGTCGCCGGCGGCAGCGCCCTTGTACAGGCAGGCGGCCGGAGCGCACTCGACCACAACGAAGGTCGGCGGGTTATCGGGATACAGGTTGGTGAAGTAGCCCACCACGGCGCCGGCGAGCGAGCCTACGCCAGCCTGGACAAAGACGTGCGTCGGGCGGTTGATGGCCATCTCGCGCAGCTGCTCGGCAGCCTCGGAAGCCATGGTGCCGTAGCCCTCCATGATCCAGGACGGGATCTTCTCGTAGCCCTCCCAGGCGGTGTCCTGAACGATGACGCCGCGCTCGCAGGCATCGGCCTCGGCGGCGGCCATGCGCACGCACTCGTCGTAGTTGACCTCTTCGATGGTCACCGTGGCGCCCTCGGCGGCGATATTATCGAAGCGGGGCTTGGTGGAACCCTTGGGCATGTGCACGACGGCCTTCTGGCCCAGCTTGTTGGCAGCCCACGCCACGCCGCGACCATGGTTGCCGTCGGTGGCGGTAAAGAAGGTAGCCTGGCCAAAATCCTTGGCAAGCTGATCGGAGGTCAGGTAATCGAAGGTGCACTCGGCAACGTCCTTGCCGGTCTCGTCGGCAATGTAGTTGGCCATGGCAAACGAACCGCCCAGAACCTTAAAAGCGTTGAGGCCAAAGCGATAGCTCTCGTCCTTAACGCATAGGTTGGACAGGCCCAGGCGCGCGGCCTGGCCATCCAGGCGGGCAAGCGGAGTGACGGTGTACTGGGGGAACGACTGGTGGAAGGCGCGGGCCTTCTTCACGTGGTCGAGGCTCATGATTCCCAAGTGCTTGTCATCGCTCTTGGGCATCGTGTTGCCCGCCCACTGGATCTTATCGGCCATACGGTGAACTCCTTAAGTTCTCTCTTGCCGGCCCCCGCATACGCGTTTCAGCCCATTCCCATTCATGCGACTGAACTTTTATGTGGATGCCAAACAAAAAGTTTGTTAGCACTGTTCTATCACACTTTTTGATTGGTAAACCTAACAAATTGTTTGTTGCCGTAATCGGTACCTTTTCGCCGACGAACGGTTACATAACGCAGCGACGCTTTCGTTATTTGCGAACAAGTGGGGTTTATGGCAAAGTGAGCCCAAACTAATTTTTAGGAAGGCACCTATGACCCCCGCACAGATTGAGTTTTATAAGCGCCTTGCACACGGCCTGGCGCTCCAATTTGGCCCCAACTGCGAAGTCGTCGTCCACGACTTGGAGACCGAGGACGTGGACCACTCCATCGTAGTGATCGAAAACGGCCACGTCAGCGGGCGCAAACTGGGTGACGGCCCCAGCCATATTGTGCTTGAGTCCATGCACGAGGGCACCGCCGACGTGCACGACCGCGAGCCATACCTCACCAAAACCGCCGAAGGCAAGCTGCTCAAGTCCTCGACCATCTTTATCCGCAACGACGAGGGCAAGCCCGTCGGCATTTTGGGCATTAACTTTGACATTACGCTCATGAAGGCTTTTGAGCGCTCGCTCGACGCGCTCACCGGCACGGGCGACAAGGGATACACCGAGCCCGAGCCCATCACCAAAAACATCGGCGACCTGCTCGAAGACCTGCTGCGCGAGTGCGAACAGTTTGTGGGCAAGCCCGCGGCGCTCATGACCAAAGATGAGCGCATCCGCGCCATTGGCTACCTTGACCGTCGCGGCGCCTTCCTCATTTCCAAGTCGAGCGAGCGTGCCTGCGAGTTCTTTGGCATCTCTAAGTACAGCTTCTATAGCTACCTCAACGAGGCCAAAGCTGCTGCTGGCGACAAGTAGGCACTCGCCTGGATTGCCCCTCCCCTTTTGGGCGCGAGTTCTGGAAAGCACGAATCCAAGACCGAGCCGCTTGGGAAGTTCCATATAATCGATGTCATTAGTATTTCGAAAGGATGGAACAGAATGGCGTTGAGCAAGGCATCATGCACCGGTCGCGGATTGATTCCGGCAATTGGTGGACATGTGCACCGCATGTTCGATGAGAGTGAAGACGACCTGTTTTCGCTGAGCCTTGACGACGTGATGGATGATCGCCCGTGGACCGCCGACGAACTCATGGGCGGCGGGGCTCGCCCGTCAAGTCCCAATCCCGCACTTGCGCCTAAGCCCGCATCTGCGCCGACGCCCGCGCCTACGCCCGCACCCACTTCGGCGCCCACGACCGCTCCCCGCCCCGCAAGCGACCCGTCCGAGACGGCGGCATTTCTCGCTGCGGCGACGCAGGGCAAATCGGCCGACAGCACCGTTATGTACAACGCCCAGCAGTTGCCCGTTCCTGCGGCACGCAAGCCTCCGGTCACAAGGCTCGATGAGCCCGTTGCCCATCAGGTTGCCTACGATTCCTGGGCTGCAACCGATCTGGATGAGACCTCTACCGGCATGCCGGCGCTCGACGTTCCAGTTAACCCGCTTTTTGCCGCCAACACGAGCGCCGCGGACTATGAGGGCGGTGCGGCATATTCCGATTATTCCGATGGCTATGCTGGCAACGGTCGCATCGAGACCGAGAACTATGGCACCGCATCGAGCGATTATCTCAACGATCCGTACGCCGCCACGCCCGCACCGGAATATGACCCGGAGGCCGCGTCCGCGCCGGCGTATACCAAAAGCACGGGCGAAGAGCGCTTTGCCGATTATTACGCCGAGGAAAAGGCGCTGCGTTTCTCGGAATTTCCGCAGGCAGTCAAGGTTGCCTTTATCGCCATTATCATTGCCCTGCTCGGTGTCATTGCGTTTGAGGGGTTCCAGCTGTTCCGCGGCCCCACCCAAGCGGAGTCGGAGACCCAGCAAAAAGAGGACGATAACCAGTACCTGGACATCAACACCCTCAAGGGCGACCCCAACGACGGAGACGACGAGTAGCGAGAGCTGAAGGCGGCCGCAGGATCCCGCATCCAGCACCGGCTTCTAAGTGCTGTTTTGTCATCCAGCTACACTTTTCCGAAGTTTTAAGGTGCCTATTTCGACACTTTTCCGGATTTTATACTCTGTCCCTCCAGATGCGCTTTACGGTGCAGGCGTTGGAAGAAGGGCCATGTGCCGCTGGCGGCCCACATGTTCTGCAGATCAAGCTGCTCGGAGACGGCTCGCGCGAGCCGTCCAGCTGGAAGCTTTTTGCCGACGGTGCGTGCGTTGCGGACGGATCCGGCGCCTTTGCCCGCGAGTGCTTCTGCGAGGGCGCCGAGGTGTTCCTGGACCTGTGTCGCGACGCCGTGCACGCGGCCGAGCTGCACCAGTGGAGCCAGAGGGAGTACGAGCTGCTGAGCGCGGCGCGCGGGATTGCGGGGGTGTAGGTGGGCAGATAAGCCATCGGCAATTCCGAGATGGCAAGGGCCGGGAATTAGATTCCCGGCCTTTAACCTAGCACTGCTTTATAAGATCGAGCACCGCGGGAATGTCATCGGCATTACGAAGAGCAACATAGGTCGGTAGGCCTGGGCCAAATCCACCCTGCGTACGTTTGTCCTGGCACATGTCCTCTGGATCAATTAGGTCATCCACGCTCTTTGCCAGGCCGACGGCAATCCAGCCACCGTTGCTGGTCCTACCTTCTAACACGGCATGCAGTTTTCGCTTGCCCGACCTGAAGCCTACATAGTACTTGGCTATGTAGGACTCCCACGAAGGGTTACCACTCAGAACGGACTCGCGCACCTCATCGAAAAGCTTCTGGTTGAGCCCACCTTCGGCAAAGGTGGGGTGGTTCTCATGCAGAGTCCAGACAGGAGCCTCGTCAGGCTCCCCACGAGAAGGACGGTACTTGTCGACGACGTCTGCCGGAAGGTCGGGATACTTCCATATCTCGCACGCTTCTTTCGCCAGCTCGTCCGCGCGCTGCCCAATCTCTTCCTCACCCCATTTTTCATGCGAGACAATCGATTTGTTTAGGTAGAGCGGGCTGCACTTAAATCCGACGTCAGGCAGATTGAGCTTGTCCGAGAACGACCGGTTTGAGTACTCCTGGTTGTAGCCCGTCAGCGTAAGATTTCCCAAGTTGTTGCACAGCCTGTCGTGGACGTCTTCCCAGTTCTCACCAAGCGATTCCTTCCAGCCGTGCTCATCATCAATCGTCTGGGGCATGATGTGCTCGATCTGGTAATCGTCGGCTGAGATGGACTCCTTCGGGTGGTGCCAGTTCTCCATGCGTTCCAGGTAATAGCGCTTTTTAGAGAAGCGGTTGTAGCAGTCACGCGCCTTAAACTCCTCGACAAAATGCTCGTCTGTCGGAAAGTATGCGGTCATACCGCTGCTGTGGATAAGGAGCATCGCCGTAACGTACTCCTCGATATCGTCCTGCTGCTCGAGATTGCGATACATGCCGGCAAAGAAATTATTTAGGCCCGTGGTAAGTCTGCCGCAAACCGCTCGCCTGAACAGAAACGACTCGATAGTCTCGCAGATACGTAAAAACGCATTGCGGTCTAGTCCATTCCCCTCGTAAACCGAATAAAGCAACATTAAGAGGGGCCTTATCTGCTTCACGTCGAGGCTTACGATTCTGCCGAACACTCGGCGCAGTCCGTCGTCCTTCTCCTTACCAAGGAACAGACTGGCGTATCTATGTGCATACCCGCGCAGCTCCTTAAGCAGGCCCTCGGTGTCACCATCGTAGTCGTCGGCGAAATAGCGCTTAAACTCGTAGTAGGCCTCGTTCTCCTTCGGCATCCTATTGGGAACTTTAAGCCACAGCCAGTACCAGATAAATGCATTGAACTCGTCCTCGCCGCCTTTTCCGAACAAGCACTCGAGTGGATGCCAATAACCCTCATAAAGCTTGGTCTGTTCGTCGTTGGGAAGCGACATTAGAACGTAGTTACGGATGAGGTCAATGGGTGTGAGCGGCTTGCCCTTGGAGTTCATGGACTCAAATATGAGCTGGGCATTATCAACGCCAGCGGTGAGCTTAGTGTCGATGACCTGCACGCGGTTTAGCCCCGCCCAAAGCCTTGCCGGGTCAAATGATTTACCACGCATCTTCTCGCGGAAGAACGCATGGTTCTCGACAATCCGATCCGATTTTTCATCTGGCACGGGAGCCCCAGACACGATGGAGAACAGCGTCTCTTTATCGTCCTGCGAGAGCACCAGCTTGTAGCGTGCCAGACCGTTGTAGTCGTCATCGTTAAAGAGGTAATTTTTCCTCAGCGCCGAGATTTTGAGGTCGCCAAGGAAGCCAGCCTTGTCGGGGTTGCTCTCCAAATAGTCAGCCAAAGCTGCAATCATCAACGAAAACGTCGTCATGCGCTGCTGTCCGTCAATCAGAAGCACGCGCGAAATGCTCGTGGCAGAGCTCTCGGACTCGGGGATATAAAGCATTGACCCCACGAAGTGCGATACGCCATCACGACCCGCTCGCATGACGTCATCCCAAAGCACCTCGCACTCTTTTACACTCCACGAGTAAACTCGCTGGTACACGGGAATGACAAACTGCATCTTCGCCACGCCCATAAGGTCGAGTAGATTTGCCTCGGTTGCTTTCATTTGCGGTTGCCCCTTTTTCCAACATCAATCTCAGGAATCCTACTTGAATTTCTCAACCAGCAGCTGCCCGATGGCGCTCATCATGGCGCGATACTTCTCACTGTCCTCAAAGAGGCTGGTAAAGGAGTCCGTGTTCTCCACATAGGCGCGGCGAGCCTCCTCATCGAACACCTTGGGCAGCAGGCTTGATTCGAAGACCTGTCTGCCGTCGCGACGGATGGTGTCGGCGACCTGCGGGTTTTCGGCGATACGCTTCCACAGCGTGTCGATAACCACACGATCTCCCTCGGTGAAGTTGCCAGCCCACTGCTCGTTGAACTTATCCACGAGCACCTGCAGCGGGTCGCGCTTCTTATCGGGCGTCACGGTCTTGGCCGCGCCACCGGGATCGAGCACGCCGCCGCCAGGCTCAAGCGAAATGCTGCCCTCGAACTCCTGCTTGAGCTTGTAGAAGCGCATCTCGACCTTGTCGTCCACAGCCTCGACGGGGATCTTCTCGACCTTGAGGAGGTGGCGCAGATAGCTTAAATACACGTATTCCTTATGCAGGTCTCGGTCAAACATGCGCACGATCTGGGTGATGTAGGTGTACCACTTGCAGAAGCTACGCACCTTGCGACGAACCTGATAGCGTTCATCGTCGTTCAACTCGTTATAACGCGCGACCGCCGGCTTCAAAACGGCCGCGAGCTTACCCTGCACGTTGCTCTGCGATTTACCCTTGCCATCGGTGAAGACTATCTCGGCAGCGGCCTCAATGTCAGACTCGTCATAGAGCCCGTAACCGCGAATATCGGTCTGCACCTGATAGAGGAGGTCGGTGTTAATCTGCTCGGAAAGCGACGTCTCGGTGTAGAAGCGTTCGAAAGCCTTCTGGATGTCCTCGGGCTTGTTCACGAAGTCGAGGATGTAGGTGTCCTCCTTGTCCGGGTGGATGCGGTTGACGCGGCAGAGCGTCTGGACGGCCTTCACGTCCTTGAGCTTCTTGTCCACCACCAGCGTGTGCAGCAGCGGCTCGTCAAAGCCCGTCTGGTACTTCTCGGCAACAACAAGCACGTCCCCATAGTTGTGGAACTCGGCCTTCGTTTGGCTCTCGGCGACGCGTTGTCCATCGTGGCCGACGTTGATGACCGGCTCGGTGTACTCGGGACCGTCGGGGCCGTCAGCCGGGTCGCTAATGGCGCCCGAGAACGCCACCAGCACCTCGATATCATCGTAGCCCTTCTTCTGCATGTAGCGCTTGATCTCGTGGTAGTAGCGAACCGTCGCGAGGCGCGAGGCCGTGACCACCATCATCTTGCCCTTGCCGCGGATTTTGGTGCGTGTCACATTGCGGAATGTCTCCACGATGATCTCGGCTTTCTGGCCGAGGGCATAGGGGTGCAGCTCCTTATACTTGCGGAGCAGCTTGAGCGTGGGGCTGCTCGGTACGTCGGGATTGTCGGGGACCGTGCGTGCGAGCTCGACGGCCTCCGAATAACTCACGTAGTTGGCGAGGGGGTCCATAATGAAGCCCTCCTCTATCGCCTGGCGCATCGAGTAGACGTGGAACGGGTGGAAGGACCCGTCAGGCCACTCATCGCCGAAGATCTCGAGCGTCTGTTCCTTTGGCGTGGCGGTAAAGGCAACGAAGGTCAGGTTCTTGTGACGGCCGTGGCTCGCGAGCTCGTCGGCGAGCTGGTCCTCCCAATCGGCTGCGGCGTCCTCGGCTTCCGCCTCGATCTCAGCGTACTCCTCGAGCGCGTCGCGCTTGTCGGCAAGGGCGCTCTTGAGCTTGAGCGCGCTCGTTCCCGTCTGGGACGAATGTGCCTCGTCGACGATGATGGCGAAGCGCTTACCCTTGCTCTCGACCTGCTCGTAGATCACGGGGAACTTCTGAAGGGTCGAGACGATGAGACGAGCGCCGCCGTTGATGGCGTCCCGCAGGTCGGCCGAGGTCTTGTCCTTGCCGATGGTCACGACCGAGCCGATGGCGTGATCGAAGCCCGAGATGGTCTCCTGCAGCTGGCTGTCGAGCACTCGGCGGTCGGTGACGACGACCACGGAGTCGAACAGCGGGGTGTCATCCACAAAGAGGGATGCAAGGCGATAGGCCGTCCAGGCGATGCTGTTCGACTTGCCCGACCCCGCCGAATGCTGCACGAGGTAGTTCTTGCCCGTCCCGTTCGCGCGCACGTCGGCGATGACCTTACGCACGGAGTCGAGCTGGTGGTAACGGGGGAAGATGATGCGCTCCTTCTTGCGCTTCACCTCGTTGCCGCGCGCATCGAGCTCTGTCTCTTCCTTGACCTCCAGGTGGAGGAACTTGTTGACGATATCGAGCAGGCTGTCCTTCTGCAGGGCGACCTCCCACAAGTGGCTCGTGGCATAACCGTCGGGATTTGCGGGGTTGCCGGCGCCGCCGTCGTTTCCCGCCCCGGCGGAGCCCTGGTTGAACGGCAGGAAGAAGGTCTTCGCGCCCTCCAGCTTGGTGGTCATGTAGACATTTTCGAGATCGACGGCGAAAAAGGCCACCATGCGCGTGTTGAACTTGAGACAGCGACACCTCGGGTCGCGGTCCTCGCGCCACTGGCGCATGGCATTCTCAACGTCTTGGCCGGTGAACTGGTCCTTGAGCTCTATGCCCACCAGGGGGATGCCGTTCACGTCCAGGACCATGTCGATGGTCTGGTTGCCCGTCTCGGCGAAGTGGAACTGGCGGATGCAGCGGCAGACGTTCTTGGCATAGTGGTCGGCGGCGCTTTCGTTAAGCCCGCTCTCCGGCTTGAAGAATACGACCTTGAAAGGAATTCCTCGGTGCTTGAAGCCGTGTTTGAGCACCGCGACCATACCCAGGCGGTCGACGGCGTCGTTGAAGACCTTGGCGAACTTCGCCGTGGAATCGGAGTTGCACATGCGCTCGAAGCGATCCCACGCCTTGGGCTGCGTCGTCTGGATGAAGTTGACCAGGGTGGCGGCGTCGAGCGCACGGTCACGATGCTCCATGTAGCCGCCGCCGACCATCTGATAGGTGCCGTCCTCGACGTAGAGGAGCGAATGCCTGTCGTCGCACTTGAAGAAACCGCCCTCAGGCGAGCAGAGAAACGACTCGATGTCCTCTTCGAGGTTCTTTTCCTTTGTCTGCACAGGCATGCTACAACCTCATCTCTCTCAACTCGCGACCAAAGAGAGCGAGCCACGGAAATATGCTCTTGTTTAGCACCATGTACATCTTCGCGCGCTGCTTTTCCGTCGGTGCCGTCCTCTTGTTGAACATATCCACCATGAACTCGTAATCGTTTCGACCGTCATAACCGTTGTACCTATTGGCCGGAAAGGCGCCCCTCTCGTAAAGGAAAGCGTAGAGGCGTCGAGAAAACAGATCCCTGTTCATGCCATCGAGTCGCACGCCCGGCTTCCTCGCCTCAAGGGCTTCCAGCAGCTTGATCGCTGCCTTCCAGCCCTCAACCTCGTTCTTGAGCTCATCATTTTCAAACTTAAGGATGCAGGTGGAGCCTATTGGCGAGAGCTCTTTCCCGTTGACGGAATTTTTGATTGTGAACTCATACCTGATGCCCTCATGCCCGCAAAGACACTCTCCGGAGGTGTTCCCATTGTCATGGCACCCCACCACGTGCCATTCGGAAACGGCAATATCCCACGTTTTCGACGACGACGCCTCCAGCACGATGCCCGGAAGACGATAGGAATCGCCCATTGGCTACACCTCCCGCTTTCCGGTGACGGTCTCGTAGATGAGCGACTGCTTGTACGCTTTGAGGTCGGTGATGATAGCCTGCTTGGCAGCGATATCGGCATCGATCTGGGTGCACTTCTCGTCCAAGTAGTCCGCAATGAGACGCTGTTCGGAGAGAGGGGGCAATGGCACAAACGCCCGAGCCAATACGTTAGCGGCAAGATTTGCGCTCGTTGCACCAATGGCAGTAGCCATGGCTTGATTGGTGGTAGATGAGCACGTAAGCGCATAGCTAAGCCACTCGGGAGCGCAGCAAATGGGTCTAGCGACAGTCAGCGAAGAAGCAACCGTGCCGCAGTTCTCCGTTCGGTTCAACGAGCATTTGCCAACGCTTCCGCGCAAACAAAAGACGACATCACCGCGCCGTAGCTTCACACCCTTAAGTGAATCGTACTTATCTTGCGAAATGTACTTCGAAAAGACGTCGGGAAGATAACGACCATTGAGGTCGCCAGACGTAATAAACGGAATTCCAGCCTCTTGAATGTCGTCGCCTGAAGGGTAGCTGTCACTTCTATCTCCGTTGAGAAATACAGCGAGACGCTTCACCATCACGAGGCCCCAGTTCGCATTCATTTTTCCTATCGCCGGGACTCCGCTTTCTTTCACTTTGAAAGCGTTACACGTACCGTAAACAATGGCTCGTTTAACCACATCGTTTTGATACGCCCTGTACTCTTCAATAGACTGCTCGGCGGTGGAGACGGCGCGGTCGATTTCGGCGCACTTATCGTCCAGGTATTCCGCGATGCGGCGCTGCTCATCGAGGGGAGGCATGGGTAGCACTTGGGCTGCAAAGTCCTCGAACTTGATTGTTTTGCCTTCGCGGATGCCCAACGTTAGTGAATTCATATGGTCAATAAACGACGGCGACTTAAACAAGTACTTATAGAACTGATAGTCGATTGGCTTTATTGAGCGAAACGTTTGGTAAGCAGGCGAACAGACCCCTTCGAAGTCGGAGCGCTCGAAGCCGCCCTGGAAGCTGCGCAGGCTGATTACAAAATCATTCCTGTGAACCGTACGGAATCTACTTAGGTCGGTATCGTCCTTAACGCGAACAACACCTTCAAGCCTATCCTGAGGCCACATGCCATGCTTCTGGGTCGCTGCCAAAAGCGTAAGGTCATCGTTGCCCCTGTCGTTGGTGAGTTTAAACAGGCGCTTAGCCCTATGCAATTTCCACCTCGAGGGGACCTCGCCGAGCCACTCGACGCCACTGTCCTTCATCTCCCGCATTGCTAACGCACCTCTCCGAAGAGGGCCTTGAGGCTCTTCTCGAGCGTCTTCTCGTGCTCGAGGATGCGCTTGGCGATCTCGTCAGCTGGCTCCAGCTCGGCGTACTTGTAGAACACGCGCGTGAACGGGACGGTGTAGCCCACCTTGGTCTTCTTCTTGTCCACCCAGGCGTACTTGTTGTACGGGCGTACCTCGCGCTCGATATAGGCGTCAATGTCCTGAGTGAGCGGGATGTCCTCGGTGTCCTCCTTGGCCTTGTCCGCCTGCATTTTCCCGCGTTTGTTAAGGACGGGTTCTCCGTCCTCGTCGACGACGGGGCTCTCCACGGCAACGCGGTTGAAGCCAAACTCGACCGTCTCCATCAGGCGCGCCTCGACGGAGACCTCTAGTCCGTTGGACCCGGCGCCCGTCCAAGTGCCGTCGCGATACTCGGAGTACGCCTGGACGATAAGGTCGCGGCAGGACTTGGTGATGTCGTTCTTCTTGTCGCCAATGCCCTTGCGGCGCTTCTCGAAGCACCGGGAGGCGTCGATGAGCAGCACGTGGTCGCGATGCTCCGGTGCCTTCGCCTTGCTGAAGAGCCAAACGTAGGTGGCGATGCCGGTGTTGTAGAACGAGTCGCAGGGCAGCTGCACGATCGCGTCGAGCCAGTCGTTCTCCAACACGTATCGGCGGATGCTGTCCTCGCCGCTGCCGGGCTTGCCCTTGTAGAGCGGACTCGCGTCCTGGACAATCGCCATCACGCCGTCGTCCTTGAGCTTAGACAGGCCGTTGAGCACGAAGAGCATCTGACCATCGCCCTTGGCGGGAAGCTTCTCAACGGGGAAGCGTCCACCGCCGGCAGTCTTGAATTCCTTCTCCACCGAGGGGGCCTGAGGATTCCACGGGTCACCGAAGGGTGGATTGGAAATGCAGTAGTCGAACTTGAAGCCATCGAACTTATCGGCGGAGAGGGTATCTCCGAAGCGCATGTTGGCGTCGTCCTCGCCACGAATTAGCGCACTCGCCTTCGCGATGCCGAAAGTGAAGGGATTGAACTCCTGACCGTAGCAGGTTACACGGGCCTCGGCGTCGAGCTGGCGCAGGCGCTCCTCGGTGCAGCCGAGCATCTGCGAGGTTCCCATGGTCTGGTCGTAGACGGTCTTCGTGATGCGGTCGCCGTCGAAGACGTGCGGGTCCGCCTGAATGAGCAGGTCGGTCATGAGGTACACGATGTCGCGGCTCGTGAAGTGAGCGCCGGCGTCCTCGTCGTAGGACTCGGAGAAGCGCTGAATGAGGTTCTCGAAGATGTAGCCCATGTCCACAGCTTTGATCTTGTCGGGCGACATGTCGGCCTGCGGCTTGCAGAAGTCGCAGACGACCTGGTAGAGCAGCGGGGCGTCTGGGTCGGAGAGGCGTTCGATCTGGTCGGCGAACTTCATGCGTGCCAAGATGTCCTGCACGTTGTCCGAGAACCCGTTGATGTAGTCCTTGAAGTTGTCCTCGATGTTCTCCGGGTCGGCCTTGAGCGTCTCGAAGGTGAACTTAGAGGTGTTGTAGAAGGGGTAGCCGGAGGCATCGCGCAAAAAGCCGTCCTTCACGGAAAAGGCTTTGTATTTCTCAGCTGCGGCGAGAACGGCATCGTGCGTGGGCTCAAGGCAGTCGTGGAAGCGTTTGATAACGGTCATAGGAAGGATGACCAGGCCGTACTCATGAGGCTTGTAGGGGCCACGCAGGGTATCGGCGGCACTCCAAATGAGAGATGCCTTCTCTTGAATATTGGCGCCAACGGCCTTGATAAGATCGTCGCTATCCGCCACTGCTATTTCTCCTTCTTGGTCAGATATTCGATGAGGCTCATCTTTACCAGCGAGGTAAAGCTGATGCCAGAAAGCGCAGCGGCGTCCTTCGCCGCATCACGCATGTTTTTAGGTATGCGGATGGTCACGGCAACGTTCTCGCCATCCACAAGAAAGCTCTTGAGCTCGCCTGTCTTGGCCTCTCCGTCGACAAGCTCGGCGTATTTCATTGGCAACCCCCGCGATTGCATGATGCAATACAAATGTGCTTCTGATTCTAGCAAAGGAACAGAAGCCAATGACCATCTGACGCAGATAGAAGGGGAAGTCGAGAGTCAACGTTCTGCCCATTCGCGATGCCATGGAATCTTAGGTCCCGTAGGCTTGTCAGCCATTCGGTTAAACCTATAGATATGAATTTAGGCCCGGTGACTTGAATCAGCGGTCATCCCGGGCCCATCGATATGCAGTGTACCCAGGGCTAGCAGGTTTAACAAATGGATTTTCGTTAGCGCGACCTCGACCGTCCCAACTGCCTCGGCTACCAACTGAACGCCCCCTATCTCCCCTCCGCCTTCAGCTTCAGCAGCAGATCGCTCAGCTCGGGGCACTTGCTGGAAAGGCGTGTCTGGGCTCGCTCGCCCATCCCCCACCGCTGGCGGACTTCCTGGGCACGTGGGCTCACGTGGTAGCCCCCGTCCATTACCTGCTTGAGCAACTTAGCGGTCACGCGCGCATCGGCTAGGGCGCTGTGGGCGTGACCCGTCGACTCGTCGAACTCGATGCCAAACCACGTCGCCGCGTCACTCAAAGAGACACACCCGTGGCTGCCCACGTCCATGATCGAGGTGTAAAACGCCTGCAGGTCGGCCCAGTCCGTAGGAAATGCGGAAAGGTCGATGTGCTTTGCCTGGCACTCGGTCAAAAGCTGTCGACGATCCGCCCCACTCCAACAAACCACCTGGGCGGAGTAGCGACCGATCCAATCGCTGAGCCTTTTGATCACCACATAGAGCGGATCGGCCATCGCGGTGTCCACAGCCGATATCCCCGTAAGCTCGCGGACGGGATACGCAACGCCTTCGGTAAATTCTGTCTGCACAAACTGCGAGAACTCACCCATAACGTTGCCGTGGTAATCGAGCTTGACGGCGCCGGCCTCAATAATCTCATTGCGCAGCCCACGGCGCTGGCGCTGCTTTGGCACCGGCGCAAACTCAAAGTCCAGCACAATCTGGCGCGCAAAGTTCGTCGTATCGATAGCCGAGATACACGGCGTCTTTTCAGCTGACACGGTTAGGGCCTTTCTCCGTTGCCTGCCGCTTGCTACATAGGCGGCTACATTGCCGTAAGGATAGGCGCCCGTACGGACATGAAAGTGGGGCGCAATACCATGCGCCAGGCACACGTCATGCAGACGGCCCCAAGAGAGTTGCCCGCTCTATTCAAATGCATGAAAAAGATTTAGGCCCGGTGACTTGAATCAGCGGTCATCCCGGGCCCATCAGAGCTCGTAGAGCTCTTGGTTGCTTTGGTCTCGCTCTTCACGGCGCTTATCGAACTTTCCGAGGCACTCAAGCAGCATTCGAAGCATAACAAGTCGCTGCCATTAAGGCACTGACCTCTTGACCAAGCAACGGCGCTGCCCAGCTATCACCCTTGGGCTGCCGTCAACTTTATTCTATCCGCGAGCATCTGGTTTACCAAATGGATTTTCGGTAAAGGAAGCACGGCACGCCCGCAAAACCACTACGCCCCAAGTGCCGCCATGGGAATCACCGCCACGCCGTCGTCGCGTGTGTAGGCAATGCTCCCCTTTCCAACCACGACCGCCAAAAACGCCGGCGCGGCATTCTGGGCGGCAGGATTGGAGAGCACTTTCCTCTCCAGCGCCTTGAGATTTCTCGCTCCATCGTCTGCTTTCGCATCACTCAGCTTGACCTCGATGGCTCCCCAGCGCCCGTCGTGCTCAACGATCAGATCGACCTCAAGGCCCTTCTCATCTCGGAAATAATGGACACTGTTGTCGACACCGCCGTAGGTGGAAAGGAACACGCGCACGTCGCGCAGGACGAGATTCTCAAAGAGCATCCCCAGCGTTTGCATATCGCCAAGCAGCCGCTCAGGGGTAGCCCCCAGCAACGCCGCCGCAAGTGACGGGTCACAGAAGTAGCGCTTGGGGCGCACGCGAACGCGGGCCTTCGAGCGCATGGGCGGCTCCCATCCGCACAGGTCCTCGGTCAGCTTGAGCCTGTTGAAGAGGTCCAAGTACGCAGCGATGGTCCTCTCGTCGGGGCCCGCCTCACCGTACGAGGCGTCCTTTACGAGCGTCTTGTACGTGACAGCCTGGCTCTCGTTCATGGCAAGAGCTCGCAAAAGGCCGTGTGCAAGCTCGGGCGACATGCCCTCGTCCAGCACGTTGACGTCGAGCACCGAGTGCACGTACTGGCTTGCCGTCTCTCGCGCAAGATCTTCCGAAAGCCCAAGATTTGCAGGCCAACCGCCCCTGCAGCACCAGCGGGCGACGTCATCCACCGTGCTCTCGCGACGCTGAGGGGCAAAATCCTCGCCCTTAAAGAGGCTTGCCAGTGACACGAGCGGCTCGCCGTCGCCCGACTCACACAGGGCCATGGGGCGCATTGACAGACGGGCGATCCTACCCGTGCCGGAATGACGAACATGGCTGCGCTCCTCGCTTTTGAGCGCGGTCGAGCCCGTGAGCAAAAGTGTCCCCCGTTCGTTGCCGCTCGCGTCCACGAAACGCCGGGCGGCATCCCAAACCTCGGGCACCTCCTGCCATTCATCGACCAGGTGTGGCGCATCGCCGATGAGCGCCAGGCTTGGGTCGACCTCTGCCGCCGCACGCTGCGCAGGCTCATCGAGCCTGGAGACGCTCGCCGAGCGAGAGAGCGCCGTCCAGGTCTTGCCGCACCATTTGGGGCCGTTGATCTCCACACAGCCAAACGCCCGCATAAGGGTGTCGAGGCGCTCCTCTATGAGCCGGGGCCTATATCCCTTTTGGGTCAATCTCTTTGGTGCATCCATAGACGGCCGTCCCTCTCTATCACGCGATATGCGAAATTACGCCATTCTCAATGCTGATTTTACGCTACTTTCAATGTAGTTTTTACGCCATGACAGATGTAGTTTTTACGCCATTTTCATTGAAGGTTTTACGCTTGGCATCCTTAGCGCGACCCATTCCGAGCATCACATCAGAGCGTGCTTGGTTATCTCCGCTCGCACATCTCGGCAAACGAAATCAGCTTGGCATCTCCCCTGCTCGCCGCAGCTTCCTGACATCCTTGCGTAAAGCCTCGCTTCGAGAAGATCGCATAGCTTTTGTGCTGCCGCCTAAAGAGCTCGCTTCGATGCACGAGCTTTTGCAGCACGTCTTCGCCCACCGGTTCACTGCGCCATTTGCATTCCGCAAACAGCGCAGTGCCCTCGCCATCGTCAACAATCAAGTCGATTTCTTCCTGCGTATGCGTGCGATTATCCGTCCCCCACCAGCGCCCAACGCTTGCCGGAACCACATCAAGCTGGCCCGCCCGCGCGAGTTCGTACACGTATTGTCTGCATATAAGCTCAAAGACCGTACCCATGTAATCCGATACGTGCGGCTCAATGCGCTCATACGCCATCTCGGCCATATCGTTTTGAATCAGCCCGATGTTCTGCGGAACAAACTTGTACCAGAACCTAAACATCTGATCGCTCAGCAGATACACGGCTCGCTTATTGCTCGTCTCGTTTAGGGGCAGCTCGCGCTCGACAATCCCAAGCGACGCCAGCTTATCCACATAGCTCTTTACGTTGCTCGCAGGGATTCCCGTAGAGCTCGCAATCTCCGAGATCTTCGAGCGCCCCTGGGCAATTGCTTGCACGATCGCATCATATTGCTCGGGATTGCGGCACTCCTGCAATAGCAGGTTACTCGGCTCCTCAAAGAGATAGCCCGTAGGAGTAAGAAAAAGACGTTTGATGTTGTCCTTGAGCGGTGCGGCAGGATCGACTTTCTCGATATATGCAGGAATGCCACCCGTCATGCCATAGCAAACTGCAGCGTCTTCGCGACCCATGCTCTGCCACAGGCCGAGGGTCGTCATAAAATCGAGCGGCATGATCTTAAACTGGGCCGTACGCCTACCGTATAGCGGACTCTCGTAGCCCAACACCTGCTCTTCCATAAACGAAAGCGACGACCCGCACAGGATAAGCATAAGCTTGGTCTCTTTGTACAAGTGATCGATCTTGTCTTGCAGCAACGAGCTGATCTCGGGATTCGATTGGGCGAGATAGGGATACTCGTCAATCACGACAATCAAACGCTCCGTTCGAGCCATGGTGACCAATGCATCGAACGCCTCGTCAAAACTACGAAACGACACGCCAGCAACACCAACGGAGCCCGCAAGTATCGCCTGGCTAAAGCCATGCAGGTTTGCCTCTGCATTGGTGCGACGAGCTTGAAAGTAAATAGCCTTCTTGCCTTGGATAAACTCTGTGATAAGACGCGTTTTGCCCACGCGACGGCGGCCGTAAATCACAGGCATCTCAAAGGAGCCCGTGCCATACAGTCGATTGAGCTCGGACATTTCCGCCGTTCTTCCGATAAACATAGGGCCATCCTTCCTTTACGCTATAGCTAGCTATATTATACCTTCCTATAATATAGCTAGCTATAACGTAATTCGACAAGCGGCGCACGCAAAAGGGTCGGTACACCACCGCACGTGGACCGTTCCGGAAAATGTATCCCGTTCTGGAGCCAAAAACTGGGCCGTAGTTTCCGCCAAACATGCCATCCGGAAAGCGTGTCCCGTTCTGAGCGCCAAATCCGGGACGCAGTTTCCACTCCAAACAAAGGGCCCCGGCTCGCGATGGAGCCGGGGCCAAAGGCGCAGCGTATGTAGTTGATGTTGAGCGCGAACAGCTCGTCAGCAATGGCCGTCCGCGCCCTACCCTACCCACGGTTGCGGACGCGGCTGTAGGGCGTATCCACCATGGGCAGATTTGGACGCAGCTTGCCGTCAAACGCGCGGTAGGCGTTCTGTACGGCGGGCGCCGTGGGGATCGTTGCGATCTCGCCGATGCCCTTGCCGCCGTATGCCACGGGCAGCAGCTCGTCCTTCTCCACGTAGATGGCGTGGATATCCGGAATCTCGGGCGCACGGAACAGCCCGAGCGTGCCGTACCTTGCCTGGGGCACGCAGTCCTTGAGCGGCCAGTCCTCGGTAAGCGCATAGCCCATACCCATGAGCACGCCGCCTTCGATCTGACCCTGGATGGAGATGGGATTGACCACCTTGCCGGAATCGTGCGCAGCATAGACCTCGCTCACGCGGCCGTCATCATCCAGAATGACCACATGCGTGGCAAAACCGTAGCAGATGTGGCTCTTGGGGTTGGGAACGTCGGCGCCCAGCTTGTCGGTCGGCTCCAGGTACACGTACCCAAACTCGCAGCCCTCGAGCGCCTTGATGGCGGCAGCGGGATCTTGAGGATGCATACCCTGGCCGGCGACGAGTTCCTGTGTGTGCAGCTGATAGGCGCGACCGTCGTCGTACTCGATCTTGACGCCATCACCATGGGCGCTCACAGGAGCATCGGGTGCATGCTTGCCGGCCTCGATGTCAAGCATGGCATCGCGCAGCAGGAAGGCGGCACCGCGCACGGCCTCGCCGGTCACGACCGTCTGACGCGAGCCAGACGTGGTGCCGGAGTCGGGAGCGTTCTCGGTAGAGCACTCGCCATTGGCGATGCAGCGAAGCGGCAGGCCGCATGCCTCGGCAACGTCCTGCAAAAAGACCGTGTTGCAACCCTGGCCGATGTCGGACGTGGCGGCATAGACCACGGCCACGCCGTCCTCGATGCGAATCTTGCAGCGGCCGGCATCGGGCAGGCCAACGCCCACGCCGGCGTTCTTCATGGCGCAGGCGATACCGGCGTGTCCGGGATGCGCATAGTAGGCATCCTTGACCTCGAGCAGCGTCTCCTTCAGCGCCGTGGAGCAGTCGGCAATCTGGCCGTTGGGCAAAACCTCGCCCGGCTCGATGGCGTTTCGGTAACGAATCTCCCACGGATCCAGGCCGACCTTCTCTGCCAGCAGGTCGATCAGGCTCTCGAGCGCAAACTCGGACTGGCAAACGCCAAAGCCTCGGTACGCGCCGGCGGGCGGGTTGTTGGTGTAGTAACCAAAACCGCGAATGTCGGTGTTCTGGTACTTGTAGGGGCCGACGGCATGCGTGCAGGCGCGCTCGAGCACCGGGCCGCACAGCGACGCGTAGGCGCCGGTGTCAAAGTTGATCTCGCAGTCCAGACCGGTAAAGTTGCCCTCGGCGTCGCAGCCCAGCGTAAAGGTGCCGTCCATGGCGTGGCGCTTGGGATGGAACGCGAGCGACTCGGCACGCGTGAGCTTGCACTTCACAGGACGCTGGAGCTTATAGGCAGCAAGCGCGGCCAGGTGCTGGATCGAAACGTCCTCCTTGCCGCCAAAACCGCCGCCCACAAGCATGGTCTCGACAACCACACGCTCGGGCTCGTTGTCCCAGCCAAACATGTGGGCGCACTCTTTGCGCGTATCGTAGGCACCCTGGTCGGTCGACTGCACCTTGACGCCGTTCTTGTACGGGAAGGCGACGGCGCACTCGGGCTCCAAGAAGGCATGCTCGGTAAAGGGCGTGGTAAAGCGCTGCGTCACGGTGAACGCGCTCTCCGCTAGCGCCTTGGCGGCGTCGCCGCGCGTCACGTGACGGCTCTGGCACACGTTGTCCTTGAGTTCCACCGTGTTGCCAAAGGCAAAGAAACTGTCATGCAGGCGCGGGGCGTCGGCAGCCCTAGCCTCGACAATGTTGCGCACGGGCTCCAGCGGCTCGTAATCAATCTTTACGAGCTTCTTAGCCTTCTCGAGCGTCGCCTCGTCCTCGGCAACCACCAGCACGATGGCGTCACCCACGCAGCGGGTGATATCGCCCTGGGCGATCATGACATCCCAGTCCTGGATAAGGTGGCCGACCTGGTTGACCGGCACGTCCTCGGCGCGCAGGATGCCCACCACACCGGGCAGGGCCTCGGCCTTGGAGGTATCAATGGAGAGCACGCGGGCGCGCGGATACTTGGAGCGCACGGCGCTAGCATAGGTCAGGCCCGGCTGATCGAGCTCGTCGATGTCGTCGGGATACTTGCCCTCGCCGAGCACCTTCTTGCGCACGTCGATGCGGAAGGCGCGCTTGCCCACACCGTAGTCGTCGCCGCGCTCCAGGTCCTCGTCGATCTGCTTTTCGCCGCGGAGCACCGCAGCTGCCAGCGAAATGCCCTCGATAATCTTCTTGTAGCCGGTGCAGCGGCAGACGTTGCCGCGGATGGCGTACTTGATCTGCTCCTCGGTGGGCTCGGGGTCCTCGGCGATGAGCGCTGCACCCGCCATGACCATGCCGGGAATGCAAAACCCGCACTGTACGGCGCCCACGGCGCCAAAGGCGTATACAAAGGCCTCGCGCACGTCCTCGGGCAGGCCCTCGACGGTCACGATGTTGCGGCCGGCGGCAAGAGCGGTGGTCAGCACGCAAGCCTTGACGGCCGCGCCGTCCACGTGGATGGTGCAGGTGCCGCAGGCACCCTCGGAGCAGCCGTCCTTGGCGGAGTGAATGTGCAGGTCGTCGCGCAGGTAGCGCAGCAGCGGTTTGTTTTGGGTCGTCGTGCGCTCGACGCCGTTAACGGTAAAAGTGAATTCCTGTGCCATGGTGATTCCCTTCTACACGCCGGCGGCGATGCCGGTGCGGTCGTGGATGGCGCCATGCGGGCAGATGACGGCGCACATGCCGCACGACAGGCAGTCCGCGCCGTCGATATGGGCGCAGTTGTCCTCGATGCGGATAGCGCCGGCAGGGCACTTTTTGGCGCACATGCCGCAACCGATGCAGCTCGTGTCGCAGATCTTGCGGGCGATGGCGCCCTTATCGGTGTTGTTGCAGCGCACCAGGATGTTCTGGTAGCCGGGAACGAAGGCAATCACGCGCTGCGGGCACGCCATGCTGCACAGGCCACAGCCCGTGCACTTGGAGCGGTCCACGCGGGCGATGCCATCGACCAGCGCAATGGCGCTGTGGGGGCAGGCCGTGACGCAGGCGCCACAGCCAATGCAGCCTTCGCTGCAGTGGGCGTCGCCGCCTGCGGAGGCGCAACCGCTTCCGCAGGCAACGTAGGCCACGTTATGTTGAATGGATTTGGCCATAAGAGACTCGCCTATTTCTTAAGAAGGTACGAATAGTTGTCGCGCACAGCCCTGATGGTCAGGCGGACGGCCTCGGGAAGACCGGTGTTGACGGCATCGACCGAGACGGTGCGGACCGTGCCGGCGACGCGAACCTTAAAGTGGTCCTCGTCCACGGCCAGGAAGCCCTCGTTCTCGGAGTTCTCCATGTCCTCCTCGCTCCAGAACAGGGTGAGCTTGTCCTTGTAGGGACGACCCTCCTGGTAAGGGCAGAACACGGCGCAGTTGCCGCACTCGTTGCACATGCCGTCGACATGGACGACCTGATGCTTGGCCAGGCCCGGCACCTTAATTGCCACGTTGGCGCGGTTGGGGCACACGTCGCAGCAGACCTCGCACACCGAGCCGCAGCCCAGGCAGCGAGTCTTGGTGCAGTTGCGCTTGTCGCGGCACAGCGACCCCTTGCGCTCGTAGCAGGTATCCTCGCGACCGGCCTGAGCATTCTGGTCGGCGTACTTGTTAAAGTCCACGCCGGCGATGGCACGGGCGACTTCGGCGGCGTCGGCGATAGCCTCGACCACGGTAGCAGGACCGCGACGGCAGTCGCCCGCAGCCCAGACGCCCTCGACGCCGGTGGAGGTGGCGGCAAGACGGCCGCGACGGTCGTGCTCAACACCCGCGGCGTCGTACAGGCTGGCATCGATGCCCTCGCCCACGGCACAGATCACCGTGGTGGCGGAAAGCTCGACGGTCTCGCCCGTGGCGACGGGGCTACGACGGCCGCTTGCATCCGGCTCGCCAAGCTCCATAACGTCGCAGGTTAGCACAGCGCCGTTGAGTGCCTTGGGCCCCAGCAGCTCGCAGAACTCAACGCCGTCGGCAAGAGCAAGATCAAGCTCTTCCTCGTCGGCGGGCATCTGCTTCTTGGTGCGGCGATACACCAGGCGCACGTTCTTCACGCCGGCCAGGCGCTTGGCCACGCGAGCCGCATCCATGGCGGTGTTGCCGGCGCCAATGACGACGACGTCCTCGCCCAGCTCGAGCTTCTCGCCCTTCTTGGCGGCCTCGAGGAACTCCAGCACGTCGAGCTCGGCGCCCTCGCCCAAGCCTGCAGAGCCGGGCATCCAGGCACCGGTGGCCACGACCACGTCGGTAAAGCCCTGGGCCTTGAGCTCTTCAATGGAATCCACGCGAGCGTTGAGCTGCACCTTGGCGCCAAAGGCCAGGCAGAGCTCGGCATCGTGGGAGATATCGTCGCTCGCAATACGGAACTCGGGGATCACGTGGCGGACCACGCCGCCGAGCGAATCGCGGGCCTCAAAGATAGTGACGGGCACGCCGGCACGCGTCAGGAAGAACGCCGTCGCCAGACCGGCCGGGCCGCCACCGATAACGGCAACGTTGTGCTCGCCGTCGTTGGCAATGGCCTGGGCGCGCAGCTTGGGCAGCACGGCGGTCATGGCCTCGCGGGCAGCCTTGAGCTTGCTGGCGCGAATCTGGGCACCCTCGGGCTCGTAGAACGCACGCTCGCAAGCGCGGCCGCAGGGATGCGGGCAGATGGTGCCGGTGATAAACGGCAGGGCGTTGCGCTCGATGATGATGTTGAGCGCGTCCTCGAAGCGGCCCTCGTCAACAGCCGCCAGATAGGCGGGAATATCCTGCTGGATGGGACAGCTCGTGCGGCACGGCGTGGTAAAGCAGTCGGAAAGCGGGCTCTTGCCGGCGACCTTGCGGTCGGGCAGCGGGCGCAGCGGCTTCTTGTAGAGCGGGTTGGTGAGCGAGTCGGTCTGAATCGCGGTCACGGCCTCGAGCGAGACGCCCGCAAACGGCTTGCCATCCAGGTCGGTAAACTCGCCGGCCATCTGGCTAAAGCGCTCGTAGCCACCGGGCTTGAGCACGTCGGTCGCCAGGGTGACGGGCCAAATGCCGGCATCATACAGGGCGCGGATGTTGTAGACCGTGGCACCACCGGAGTAGCTGATGCGCAGCTTACCGTCAAACTGCTCGGTAATGCGGCGGGCGGCCTCGATGGTCAGCGAGAACAGCGAACGGCCGGACATGTACATCTCGGTAGAGGGCAGCTCGTTTCTCGTCACGTCGACGGGGAAGGTGTTGGTCAGCTTGACGCCAAACTCCAGGCCGCGCTCGGCGCACAGGGCAATCAGGCGCTCGAACATAGGCACGGCATCGGCCCACTGCAGGTCCTCACGGAAGTGCGTGTCATCGAAAACGATGTAGTCAAAGCCCAGCTCGTTCAGACGCTGGCGGGCAAACTCATAGCCCAGCAGCGTGGGGTTGCACTTGATGTAGGTGTTGAGACCCTTCTCGGTAATCAGATAGGTCGCGATGCGCTCGATCTCCGCCGGCGGGCAGCCATGCAGCGTGGACTCGGTAATGGAGTTGGAGACGCGCGCCGGGATGGACTCGACAAACGCGGCATCGACATGCTCAAACTTGTCCAGGTTAGCGAGCGCCCACGTGCGGCACTCGTTCCAAACCTCGGAGCCGCTGGCGTCCTTCATGCCCTCAATGTACGCATCGACCTTGGGGCTCTTGATGCCCTCGAGGTCATAACCCACGGACATGTTGAAGACAAAACCATCCGGGCTGCCCAGGCCGTACTCGCGAGCGATCAGGTGGCAGGCAAACCATGCCTTCACGTACTCGGCAAAGGCCTGCGGAACCTCGAGCTCGGTCGACCACTCGCAGTTGTAGCACTCGTCCTGCGCCACGATGCAGGGCTTGTTCACACACTTGGAGAGCTCCTCGCCGTCCATAACCTGAACGGTCTTGAGCTCAAAGAAGCGGGAACCGGCCACGTAGGATGCCACGATGTTCTGGGCCAGCTGCGTATTGGGACCGGCGGCCGGGCCAAACGGAGTCTCGATGCGCTCGTCAAAAATGGGAAGCGCGCCCTCCTGGTTGGTCGTGACCATCTTGCGCACGCCAAAGACGGCGCCCTGAGTCTTGTGCTCCTCGATGATCCAGTTCATCAGCTGCGAAAACGGGATCGGCCTCATGATGTCGCTCATAATGAGCTCCTCTCTGTAACGCCCGGCGAGACCGCGCGACGGGCGCAAATACGGTGTAGCGCTAGCACAGCGCCGGCGACCCCGCGGAGGCCGCCTATACGCGCGTCGAACGCGGCGAAACATCCGACGCGCGTGAATCTACTTGTAATTAGTAGGTGCGTTCGTTGAGCGTGCTCCAGAGCTTCTTGGACTCAGCCATGGTCCACGCGTTGATCTTGTCCTCATCAATGCCAACGAACTCGCGATCCTTGTACAGGACGCGGCCGTTGATGATGGTGGTGCGGCAGTTTTTGCCCATCATGCCAAAGAGCATGTGGCCGTCGATGTTCTCCTCGCTCAGCGGCGTAAAGGGCTTGTAGTCCATGACGATGACGTCGGCGGCAGCGCCGGCCTCGAGCACACCGAGTTTGCGATCGAAGTACTTGCTGGCCATCTTGGCGTTGTTCTCGAACAGCATCGTCATTGCCTCGCACCAGCCCACGTTGGGCATAGCGGCGTTGTGACGCTGAATGATCAGGAAGACCTTGAGGCTCTCGAGCATATCGTGGGTGTAGGCATCGGTGCCCATGCACACGGGGATGCCGCGGCGGAAGAACTCGAGCACGGGGGCGCAGCCCACGGCGTTGCCCATATTGGATTCGGGGTTGTTGACGAGCCAGGTGCCGGACTCCTTGACGATATCCATCTCGGCAGGCGTCACGTGGATGCAGTGGCCCAGCATGGTGTCGGGACCCAGCAGGTTGTGCTGCAGCAGGCGCTCGACGGGGCTGATGCCGCCGCGGTTGAGGCGGGAATCCCACACGTCGTTCATGCCCTCGCACACATGGATGTGGAAGCCGGTCAGGCCGTTGTTGGCCTCGGCCATCTTATCCATGGTCTCGTCCGAAAGCGTAAAGGTGGCATGTCCGCCAAACATGGCGGCGATCATATGGTTGTCGTTATCGCGACGCTCCTTGGCGGCCCACTGGGCAAATTCGGCGTTCTCGGCAATGGCCTGGTCGCATTTTTCCTGGCCGCGGCGATCGGAGACCTCGTAGCACAGGCACGAACGCATGCCCAGCTCCTGAGCTGCGTCCTTAATGGTAAAGAGGCTACCCGGGATCTCACAGAAGCTCGCATGGTGATCGAAGATCGTGGTGACGCCGTCGCGGATGGAGTCCAAGATCGTGGCATAGGCGCTGGCCTTGGTGCCGTCGAGCGTCAGGTTGTCGTCGATCTTCCACCACTGCTGCTCAAGATTCTCCAGGAAGTTGGTGGGGTTGCAGCCCTTGATGGCAAGGCCGCGGGCTAGACCCGAATAGATGTGGGTGTGGCAGTTGATGAGTCCGGGCATGATGAGGTTGCCCTGGGCGTCGACGTACTCGGCATCCGGGTACTTGGCCTTGAGCTCGCACTCGGGGCCCACTTCGACGATCGTATCTCCGTCAATGGCGACCGCACCGTTTGGAATAAACGGGGTCTGAGCGTTGCGGGTAAAGACGGAACCGTTAGCGACCAGAAGCATGGATGCTCCCTTCGACATCAGAGGCGGGGTTTGACACCTCTGACATGGCGGAGTGCGAAGCGCCGGCCTACACCGGAAACGGGCCCTCTCCCGTCAACGCTTCACCAAAGGGACAAACCCTTTGAAGTGCGGCTTGGCGCCGCATGACGTCGGCGGACGAGGCGATGCGTCCGCCGACGAATAGCACCGAATTGGTTACTTCTTGCTCTCGGGCAAGACCAGATCCACGGCAGCGTCCTTGGCAGCATCGATGTGCTGGGCCACGACCGGCGTCTGCGGAAGGATCAGGTTAAGGACAATGGCCATGATGGCGGTGGGGGTTACGGCATTGGAGCCGATGACGGTGGAAACCCAGGTGGGCATACCCTCGCCGGCAAGGCAACCGCTGGCCATCCAGATACCCAGGCCAAAGACGACGGAGGTACCGACGATGGTGGTAGTGCGCTGCGTGAGGCCCTCGCGGGTGAACATGCGCACGCCGTTCATGGTGATGGTGCCAAAGACGCCGACGGTCGCGCCGCCGATGACGGGCTGCGGGATAGCGGAAAGGACGGCAGAGAGCTGCGGGAACAGACCGGCGATGGCAAAGACGGCCGCGATGATCACAAAGACCCACTTGTTGACGACCTTGTTGGAGCAGATGATGCCCACGTTCTGGCCAAGGGCGCTGGTGGGAAGACCGCCCAGCAGGCCGCCGACCATAGAGGTGAGGCCCTGGGACACGATAGCGCCGGAAAGCTCGCGCTCGGTGGGCATACGGTCGATGGAGCCCAGGCAGGCAGCGGAGACGTCGCCGATAACCTGGATGGCGACCATGGGGAACACGACGGCGAGGGTAATGCAGACCTCGGGATCAAACTCGAGTGCGTAGGGCATGAGCTTGGGAAGGGCGAAGACCTGAGCGGTGGCGACGCTGGAGAAGTCGATCATGCCAAAGGGGATGGAGACAATCATGCCAACGATCATGCCAAAGAACACGGATCCCAGCTTGAGCGTGCCCTTGCCAAAGTTGGCGAGCGCAAAGACCACGGCGAAGGTGATAAGAGCGACGCACCAGGCCTGCGGGGTGCCCCACAGCGGCGTACCCATACCGCCGGCCATATACTTGACGGCCGTGGGATACAGCGAAACGCCGATGGAGAAGATGACCGTACCGGTCACGACGGGCGGGAACAGCCACTTAATCTTGCTGTAGGCCAGACCAAAGAGGACCGCGACGGCACCGCCGACAATCTCGCCGCCCAGCAGCGCACCAAAGCTAAAGCCCGAGGCACCCATGGCCTGCAGGGCCGGCAGGAACGCGAACGAAACGCCCATGACGATGGGCAGGCCGCCGCCGATGCGACGGAAGGGAGCGAAGGCTTGAAGGGCCGTGTCGATTGCCGAAAGAATGAGCGCAACCTGAATGATGTCGGTGCTCTGCTGGCTATTAAAGCCGTAGACGCCGGCCATGATGACCGCCGGGGTAATGATGCCGGCAAACGATGCCAGCACATGCTGAAGGGCACACGGAATCATTTCCGTAACGGGCGGCATGCCTTCGCGAGTGAACAGGGCTTCAGTGCCGTTCGTAACCGTCTCCTGGGCCATTTGACCACCAATCCTCGAAGTAGTTGTTTTCGCATCTAGCGCTCTATTGTGACGCAGTGCGGGGGTGAGGTTGTGCCTTCGTTGCATATCGTATTAAAGATTTTTCTCATTCTCAATAATAATTTTTTGTTATCAGACTATTCTTGAGCTGAGACAATGCATTTCCGCAGGTCAGGAAAGTGTCCTGTCAAAATAGCATCTAACTTTTCTTTTGGTCGACCGTTTACCGCCAAATTCCTACCGCTCGTCCGTATTACGCAATGTACCTGCGAATATGTGAATCAATAGACACCGTGTTACCATGAGAAAAAATTGTTATGAACATTTCCGATTTCACCCAAAGGAGTTGCCCGTGAACGAGACCGTACGTCGCTTTTTGCCGATGGTCGATTTTCTGGAGCAGGTACTCGGCAAAAACAGCGAAATCGTGCTGCACGATTTCTCGGATCCCGACCACGCCATCGTTGATATTCGCAACGGCATCGTGAGCGGCCGCAAGGTCGGCGGTCCCGCCACCGATCTGGCACTCAAGATCATGCACGACGCCAAGTATCGCGACCTGCCGTTTATTACGGGCTACGAGGGGCGCGGTGCCGGCGGCAAGACGTTGGAGTCAGCGACGTACTTTATCCGCGAGGATAACGAGATCGTCGGCATGCTCTGCGTCAACACCGATCTTTCCACGGTACGCTCCATCAACGCCATGGCTCAGCAGCTCATGGCCTGCTTCGACGCTGTGCCAAGGCAGGCGGAGCCCGCGTCTATCGAGGTCGAAAGTCTTTCGGAGTCTACACAGGAGCTCATCGACCGCAGCATTGCCGAGTTGCTGAGCGCGCGCGGGCTGGATGTGGCGTCGCTTGGTCAGAGCGACCGCGTGGACGTCATTCGCCACCTCAACGGCAACGGGGTGTTCATGCTCAAGGGCGCCGTGTCCTGCGCCGCCACCGCGCTGGGCATCTCGGAGCCCAGCGTCTACCGCTACCTGCAAAAAGTCCGCAAGGAAGGCTAACGGGCAAAATGGAGCGCGGCTCCACAAGCGATCCGTCACTTGATAAAAGACCCTGCAGCTCGCACGCGCTGCAGGGTCTTTTTGCATGTCATGTTTAGTTGTGGCCAACGCCTTAGAGAGCGGCGACGACCTCGATCTCGACCAGACCGCCGGCCGGAAGAGCGGCAACCTGGAAAGCGCTGCGCGCGGGGAACGGAGCCTCGAACTTGGAAGCGTAGATCTCGTTCACGGCAGCGAAGTCGGCGATGTCGGCCAGGTAGACCGTGGTCTTGACGACATCGGCAAAGGTAGCGCCGGCAGCGGTCAGCAGGGCCTCAACGTTGGCGAGGGACTGCTTGGCCTGGGCCTCGACGCCCTCGGGCATCTTGCCAGTCGCGGGATCGATGCCCAGCTGGCCGGACAGGAACACCATGTTGCCGGCCTGGATACCGGGGGAATACGGGCCGATGGCTGCGGGTGCGTTATCGGAAGACACGACGGTCTTGCTCATGTTTTTCTCCTTACGATCAATTGAGAGAGCGTGAGCGCGGTGTTCACACCGGGAGGCACAGTTCGGTCTGAACACCGCGCTTGATTGGGATAGTACTCAAGGTTTCCGCGCGATGCAAGATTATTATCACGTTGCGAGAATATTTTATCGCCCAACGGTTTCCCCGAACCGCTGAACGGTTCTCATGTGGAGCAGCCAGTCCAAGCTGCTGAAGACTTTGTCCTGCTTAGGCTGCGGGCGTCGCCCACCGCAGCGACGCCACTATACTTTTGAGTATCTGAGCATTTTGAAAGGCAGGATATGACCGCAACCGCCAGTCGAACCACCAACCGCAGGCCCGAGCTTTTGGCCCCCGCCGGAGGCCCGGAGCCCTTTGCCGCCGCGCTCGCCGCCGGGGCAGACGCCATCTACTGCGGCATGGGCAGCTTCAACGCCCGCCGCAAGGCAACCAACTTTACCGACGAGGCCTTTGAGCAAGCCTGCCGCGCCGCGCATCTAGCCGGGTCGCGCGTCTACGTCACGGTCAACATCGTCATCAAGCAGTCCGAGATGGGCGATGCACTGCAGCTCATTCATCGCTGCTCCACGCTGGGCGCCGATGCCTTCATTATCCAGGACTGGGGTCTGTTCTTTGAGGCCAAGCGCACCATGCCCGGCATCGAGACACATATCTCGACCCAGGCGAACATCCACGACGACCGCGGAACCCTTTGGTGCCGTGAGCAGGGCGCCGACCGCGTGACTCTCTCGCGCGAGCTCTCCATCGACGAAATCGCCGCCATTCACGACGCCGCGCCCGATGTGGACCTTGAGGTCTTCAGCCATGGCGCCATCTGCTTTTGCTACTCGGGCCTGTGCCTGCTGTCGAGCTTTGCCATGGCGGGACGATCGGCCAACCGCGGCATGTGCGCCCAGCCCTGCCGCCTGCCCTACGAGTTGATCGACGAGAACGGTCGCGCGCTCTCCCCTGCCGGTCGCGAGCGCGCGCTGTGCCCGCGTGACACCAACACCTCACAGCTTGTTCGCCGTCTGTATGACGCCGGCGCCGCATCGCTCAAGCTCGAGGGCCGCATGAAGGCACCCGATTACGTGTACTCCATCGTTGATGTGTATCGTCACGAAATTGACGACATGCTATCCGGAGCCGCCGTTGCCAAGGACGAGGAAGCCGCCCGCCAGCGCCAGCTCAAGCGCTGCTTCAACCGCGACTTTACGCACGCCTATCAGGACGGCACCTCGGGCGACGAGATGATGAGCTATGAGCGTTCCAACAACCGCGGCCAGATCGTGGGCACGGTGCTGGGCAGCCGCCCGGCCAACCGCGATGTGCGCGGCCTCAAGTCCGACGACCGCCGTCGCCGCGCCGCCATCGCCCGCATTGAGCTGTTTGAGCCCGTGGGCAAAGGCGACCTGCTGGAGCTTCGCCACGATAACGAGTTTGACCAGTTCCTGACCACCATTGCCGCCGATGATGCCGCCGCCGGTGACATCATTGAGTGCCGCGTGCCCCGTAGCATGCCCGAGGGCTGCCGCGTGCGCGTGATTCGAAGCCAGAGCGCCATTGACGCCGCCGGCGCCGCGCTCAAGCGCGATGTGCTGCGCCGCCGAGCTGTTGACGTGTCCGTCGTGGCGCGCCTGGGCGAGCCGTTTACTGTCACACTCACCTGCTGTGACAACCCCGCGCTCACCGCCACCGCCACGGGCTTCACCGTCGAGGCCGCCAAGACCCGCGCCGTCGAGGCATCCGATCTGGTTGAGCACGTCGGGCGCATGGGCTCCTCTCCCTTTGAGGCCGCGAGCTTTGATGTGGCGCTCGATGAGGGCTGCGGCATGGGCTTCTCCGCCGTGCACAAGGTGCGCGCCGCCGCTTGTAAGGCGCTGGAAGAGGCCATTCTGGCACCGTACGAGGAGCGCGCAAAAACGCTCGAGTTGCCGGTGCTCGACAAATGTACGCGCCCCATGCCCAAGCACTACCGCGACGAGCCGCAGATCTGCGCCACCGTCACCTCGCTCGAGGCCGCCGAGGCAGCCCGCGCGGAGGGTGCAACGCGCATCTATATGACCACCGACGCGCTCGAGGCTGTCGGACTCTCCCCTGCCGATGCATTTGAGCAGGGTATCGTGCCCGTACTCGACGAGGTCTGCCGCGCCGTCGACCACGAGCGCGTCGATCCTTGGATCAATGCCGGAGCCACCGTCGCCGTCGGCAATATCTCCGAGCTCGCCGTAGCCGCTCATGCCGGCGCCACGGCCGAGATTCGCTCTTGCCTGCCGGTGCATAACACGCCCTGCATGGAGGCACTTGCCGAGCGCGGAGCCGGTGCGTTTTGGCTCTCGCCCGAGATCACGCTCGACGAGATCATCTCGCTCGGCGCCGCCGCGCCCGCAGCCCTAGGCATCACCGTCTTTGGCCGCCCGCGCGTTATAACGAGCGAGCACTGCATCCTGCAGGTGGCCAATGGCTGCATCCACGATTGCGCCAACTGCCGCCTGCGCGCCCGCAAGCTGTCGCTCAAGAATATCGACGGCAAGGTCATGCCCGTACGCACCGACATCCATGGCCGCTCTCGCTTGTACGACGCCTACCCCATCGACCTTACGCCGCAGGTACCACAGCTGCTCGATGCCGGCGTGCGTCGTCTCATGGTGGACGGAACGCTGCTCGAGACGGATGAGGTGGGCCGCGCCGTCGCACGCGTCCGTCGCGCCGTCGAGGCCGCGCAAACCGGCCGCAAGCCCGCTACCCGCCTGCGCGGCGCCACCTCGGGCTGCATGTTTGTGGGAATTAGCTAACCGAAAGGCTTACACGTGAACGAAGAACCTCAAGTCCTCTACTGCGATGCCTGGCTCATGGCCATCGACAAGCCCGCCGGCATGATCGTCCACGGCGACGGCACCGGTGAACGCACACTTACCGACTACGCCAGCGACCTGCTGCTGGCGATGGGCGACGGCTTTGCCGCGACCGACATGCAGCCGCTCAACCGCCTGGACCGCAACACCACCGGCGTGGTGTTGTTTTCGCTCGACAAACAGACGCAGCCCGCCTTTGACCAAATGGTCATCGACCACGCCTTCGAAAAGCACTATCTGGCGCTGGCCGAGGGCAAGATCGACTGGAACGAGAAGCTCATCGACAAGCCCATCGCCCGCGACCGTCACGACAGCCGAAAGATGCGCGTCGGCGCCAGCGGCAAGCCGTCTCAAACTCGCGTGAAGGTGCTCAAACGTCTTAAGAGCCGTCGTGGCCTGCCCGCGCGCTCGTATATCGATGTCGAGTTGCTCACCGGCCGCAAGCATCAGATTCGCGTGCACCTGGCGAGCGAGCGTCATCCCCTGGTTGGCGACGACCTGTACGGAACGCCGCGCCCCTGCGGCCTGATGCTCCACGCCCACAGCGTGTCCTTTACGCATCCCGTAACCGGCGAGCACATCCACATCGAAGCCCCCTGCCCCTGGGAGCCCTAAACCACCACAATGGGGACAGGCACCTTTGTGGTGGTTTTGCCGCAATGGCCCAGCCACGGTCCCAAAACGTCTCGATCTGTAACAGTTAGAACCCATTTTCCGGTCTATCTGTTACAGATCGAGACATTCGAATCTCCCTCAAGGGAAAATCTCAATCCGTAACAGTAACTCGGTAAAATCCGTCCCAGATGTTACAAATTGAGACAAAGGGACGGCGCGGCTCGGAAGTATCTCGATCTGTAACACCTAGCCCACTTTTAACGGTCCAGTTGTTACAGACTTAGACAAAACCGGTAGACAACGAAAGCGGCAACGCCCGTGATGGACGTTGCCGCTTTTCTATTGAGAAAACTACTCGGTTTCCGTTGCTAACCACCACAATGGGGACAGGCACCTTTGTGGTGGTTTTGGCCTTGTCCTGTCCCCTGTCGCTAGACCGTGATGACGTTGTCCATTGCCCGGTACTTGGCTGGCACCTCGCCCGCAGTGATGATCGTTGCATCGCGAAAGTCCGCGAACTTGACGGACGCCACCATGCCAAATTTACTGGCGTCTGAGATTACGAAGCGCTTGGCGGTATGGCGCATCGAGATACGCTTGACCTGCGCTTCCTCGATATCCGGTGTGGTGAAGCCCTGCTCGGCGGCAATGCCGTTAGAACCCCAAAAACCGCAATTGAAGTTGTAGCGGTCTAGGGTTGCCAAGGCATCGGGGCCAACGAGCGCTTCGGTCTCGGGCTTGAGCTCGCCGCCCAGCACCACGGTGCGCATGCCGCGCAGAGCGAGGTGCTGAGCATGGAGCACAGAATCGGTCACATAGGTGACGCCCTCAAGGCGCGGAAGATGCTCGATGAGCCTAAGCGTCGTCGAACCTGAATCGATGTACACAAAGCTCTCGGGCTCCACCAGGGCCGCGGCACGGGCGCAGATGCGCTCCTTGTCATCGTTATGGAGATCACTGCGCTCGCTGATCGTCAGGTCGCGCGTCACGTGCGCGCGCTCCAGACTTGTCGCACCTCCGTGCACCTTGGCGATACGGTGTGCTCGGTCGAGCGTCTGCAGGTCGCGCCGAATAGTAGACGCCGTCACGCCCAGGGCCTCAGCAAGCTCCGGCACGGTAACCGAGCCGGTCTGCTGCACCATCGACACGATCGCGTTGAGCCTATCTTCCGCTAGCATCGCTTACTCCTCCTCGGGGTACACGACTCCCCAGTCGGCGCGAAGCTTGGTCATAAGCTTCATAACATCAGAAGCATAATCCAGCAGCTCGCGCTTAGAATCATCGCCGGCAACGGCCTTCTCCAGGTCGGCCATCTCGTAGCACAGTGCGTAGGCCTCGGTGCCAGTGTGGACCTCCTCGCGGTGACCGTCTGCAGTCCACACGATGGTCGCATGGTCGGCACGCGGATACTCGTTGACCTCGATATAACACTTGTCGAAGCTGATAACCGAGCGCTTGGGCTGCTTGGAGTGGAGCGTAAGGCTCACGACGCCCAGCTGCTGCTCGGCGTTACGGCAGACAATGCCACCTGCGACGTCAACGCCAGTCTCGCAGGTATTGCCCAGCGAAACGACCTCAGCGGGCTGGCTTGCCATAAAGAGGCGCATGACGGACAGGGCATACACGCCAATATCGAGCATGGCGCCGCCGGCAAGGCTGCGGCTGTAGAAGCGGTTGGTCAGGTCGCCGTACTCCTTATAGCTGCCAAAGTTGAGCTGGGCGAGGTTCATGCGGCCAAAGTCGCCCGCATCCATGCGACGGCGCAGCTCCTGATACAGCGGCATGTGGAGCACCGTGGTAGCATCCATAAGGACCACGTTGTGCTCGTCGGCGATGGTACGGGCCTCGTCGAGCTCGGCAGAGTTGAGGGTAATGGCCTTCTCGCAGAGCACGTGCTTGCCGGCGGCCAGCGCGGCACGCAGATAGGTGATATGCGTGTTGTGCGGCGTGGTGATATAGACGGCGTCGATATCCGGATCGGCATAGAGGTCCTCAACCGTTTCATAGACCTTCTCGATGCCATACTGCTCAGCAAAAGCCTGGGCCTTGGACAGCGTGCGGTTGGCGACGCCCGCAAGCTTGCGGCCGGCCAGCGCGAGGGACTGGGCCATTTGGTTGGCGATAACGCCACAACCGATCACAGCCCAGCGAAGCTCGGGAGCCGTAAAGATGTCGTTAGGGAACGGCTTATCCTGGACCGAAGCGAACGCTGCTTTTGCGGCTGCCGCGGAGTCGAGTGGAGCCTGCTTGGAATCTGCCATATGTGCCTCCTGAGTCATCGGAAGTTCTTCATTTCCAACAGCCTTATATTCGCACAAATGCGCGCGCATTTGCTTGTATTTGCGTGTTTATTTGTTTATCGGTCATTATTTAGCCATATTTTGCACATTTTTACGCGGTCATACGCATTAACACGCAATGCTATGCGCGATAATGCGCATGCGAGGATCCTTGTAAAGGATAAAGAAGCGGAACACCAAAGCCCAAAAAGGCAGAGCAGGCTGTCTTACTCTTCCCCTCTAGGGGCATCAGGCATCAATGGACCGTCCCAAACTGCCGACACATGGGGACTGTCCCCAACTGCCGGGACTACTCATTTAAGTCTGTCCCCAATGAGCACAATCACTCATGTAAGTCTGTCCCCAATGAGTATTTAAGTCTGTCCCCAATGAGTGGGGATAGAAAAAGGCCCGGGTGCCGTGGCATCCGGGCCTTTGCTAGCAACTTGATGTTGCGGGCAGCTTAGAACTTGTGGCCGCACTTCTTGCAGACGCGCAGCTTGTTCTTGCCGTCCTTCTCGTGACCGACGCGGGTAACCTTACCGCACTCGGGGCAAACGAGATTGACGTTGGAGGCGTCGATGGGAGCCTCCTGCGAAACGATGCCGCCCTGCTGGTTGGCAGCGTTGGGCTTGACGGCCTTCTTGACGACCGAAACGCCCTCGACAACGACCTTGTTCTCGGCGGGGAGAGCACGCAGGACAACGCCCTGCTTGCCGCGATCCTTACCAGAGAGAACCTGGACCTTATCGCCCTTCTTGATATACATATATCTCCCCTAACTACAGGGTCTCGGGAGCGAGCGAGACGATCTTCATGTACTTCTTGTCACGAAGCTCGCGAGCGACGGGCCCGAAGATACGGGTACCGACGGGCGAACCATCGTTGTTGATGACAACGCAGGCGTTCTCATCAAAGCGAATGTAGGAGCCATCCTTGCGGCGGATCTCCTTAACGGTGCGAACGACGACGCAACGGACAACGTCCTTCTTCTTGACGTTGGCGCCAGGGGTAGCCTCCTGGACAGCACCGATGAACACATCGCCGATGCCTGCATAACGACGCTTGGAACCGCCAAGCACCTTGATGCAGCGAATCTTGCGAGCGCCGGAGTTGTCGGCGACGTTCAGCATGGTTTGCATCTGAATCATGGTAGATGTTCCTCCGAACTAAGAACCGAAGAGAGGTGCGCAGCCTTTATGCGGCCCGTGGTATGCAAGCCAGGCATACGCACATCTTCGGAAACGTACAAGTCGTAAGAGCGACTGCTTATTTAGCGCGCTCGACGACCTCGATGAGGCGCCAACGCTTCATCTTGGACATAGGACGGGTCTCCATAACGCGGACGGTGTCGCCCACGCCAGCCGTGCACTCCTCGTCGTGAGCGTGCAGCTTCTTGGAGCTGGTCATCATCTTGCCGTACTTGGGGTGACGCTTGCGCTCGGTGATGGTGACAACAATGGTCTTGGCACCGGAGACGGAGGTAACGACACCCGTACGGACCTTACGCGAGTTACGCGAATCAGTCATGTTCTCTCCTTAGGTCCTACTCGGCGACAGCGGACTTCTCCGCTGCGATCTCGCGGGCGCGCTGCTCCGTGAGGACGCGAGCAATGTCCTTCTTCACGGTGTTGACGCGAGCGGTGTTGTCCAGCTGGCTGGTGGCCATCTGGAAACGAAGGTTAAAGAGCTCGGCGCGCATTTCCTTCAGCTTCTCAACGAGCTGAGCGTCCGAGAGCTCACGAATCTCTGCGGGCTTCATTAGTTCTCCTCCTTGGCGGCGGCGGCGTCCTCAGCAGCCCACTTGGCCTCGAGAGCGGCCTCCTCAGCCATCTCCTTCTCGATGCGCTGCTCAGCGTTCTTGGCAGCAACAATCTTGGTCTTGATGGGGAGCTTGTGCTGCGCAAGACGCAGAGCCTCGCGAGCGACCTCCTCGGGAACACCCTTGACCTCGAACATGATGCGGCCGGGCTTGACGACGGCCACCCACTCCTCGGGGTTACCCTTACCAGAACCCATGCGAGTCTCGGCAGGCTTCTTGGTGGTGGGCTTATCGGGGAAGATCGTGATGTAGACACGACCGCCACGCTTCATGTAGCGGGTCATGGCAATACGAGCGGCCTCGATCTGACGGTTGGTGATCCAATGGGCCTCGAGAGCCTGGATACCAAACTCGCCGAAATGCAGCTCGGTATTACCCTTGGCCTGGCCCTTCATGGAGCCACGCTGCACCTTGCGGTGAAGAATACGCTTAGGGGCAAGCACTACTGACCCCTCCTCTCGGAGTTACGACGACGAGGACGGGAAGAGCCCTCGAGTGCAGGGTTGGGAACAGGCTGGCCCGGGAGCTTCTCGCCCAGGTAAATCCAGACCTTCACGCCGCAAGCGCCCATGGTGGTGCTGGCGACAGCCGTGCCGTAGTCGATCTTGGCACGGAGGGTGTGCAGAGGCACGCGACCCTCGCGGTACCACTCACGACGGCCCATCTCGGCACCGCCGAGACGACCGGAGCACTGGATACGGATGCCCTTAGCGCCGGCCTTGCGGGCGGACTGGACAGCCTTGCGCATAGCGCGACGGAAGGCAACGCGGCCCTCGAGCTGCTCGGCGATAGACTGAGCAACGAGGTTGGCGTCGAGCTCGGGGCGCTTGATCTCGACAACGTCGACGGAGAGCTGGCCCTTGGAGACGCCAGCGACCTTCTCGAGCTCGGTACGGAGGGTATCGATCTCGGCACCCTTCTTACCGATGACAACGCCGGGGCGAGCAGTGAGGATGATGACCTTCACCTTGTCGCCAGCGCGCTCGATCTCGACGCGGGAGACAGCTGCGCGGGAAAGACGCTTCTCGAGGTACTTACGAATCTCGAGATCGTTACCGAGGGTCTTAGCGTAATCCTTCTCTGCGAACCAGCGGGAGCGCCAGTTCTCGGTGATGCCAAGACGGAAGCCGGTGGGGTAGACTTTCTGACCCATACAGCTTTACGCCTCCTTTCGAGGAGCAACGACGACGGTGATGTGGGAAGTACGCTTCAGAATGCGAGAAGCGGAACCCTTGGCGCGGGGACGGATGCGCTTAAGCGTCGGACCCTCGTCAACATAGGCAGCGGCGACAACCAGGTTGTCGGCACGCAGACCGTTGTTGTTCTCGGCGTTCGCAACGGCGGAACGGAGAACCTTCTCGACATCCACGGCGACGGCGCGGTCGCAGAAGTGGAGGATGTCGAAGGCCTGAGCGACAGGCTTGCGGCGGATCAGATCGACCACCAGGCGGGCCTTGCTGGGGGAAACACGCACGTACTTAGCGACGGCGCGAACCTCGGTGGCCTCAGTTTCAATAGACTTAGTTGCCATTTACGGTTAACCCCCTATTTGGCCTTGTGGCCACGGAACGTACGAGTCGGCGCGAACTCGCCGAGCTTGTGACCAACCATGGACTCGGTAACATACACGGGCACATGCTTGCGGCCGTCGTGGACGGCGATGGTGTGACCAACCATCTCGGGGAAGATGGTGGACGCGCGGGACCAGGTCTTCACGACGTCCTTCTTGCCAGCCTCGTTCATCGCGGTGATACGCGAGAGAAGGCGAGTCTCCACGAACGGGCCCTTTTTGAGACTTCTGCTCATAAGTGCTTTCTCCTAAAACTCGGTATCCGAAATTACTTCTTACGGCGACGAATGATGTGCTGGTTCGAGACCTTCTTCTTCTTGCGCGTACGAAGGCCCTTCGTCGGCTTACCCCAGGGGGTAACGGAGGGACGACCAGAGGTGTGGTTCTTGCCCTCGCCACCGCCGTGCGGGTGGTCGACAGGGTTCATGACGGTACCGCGGACGGTCGGGCGCACGTTCATGTGACGCTTACGGCCGGCCTTGCCGATGACGATGTTGGAGTGATCGGCGTTGCCGACCTCACCGACGGTGGCGCGGCAGGTAACGAGGATGCGACGCATCTCGGAGGAAGGCATACGGACGATAGCGTACTTGCCCTCCTTACCCATCAGCTGGCAGGAGTTACCGGCGGAACGGGCGATAGCAGCGCCCTTGCCCGGCTGGAACTCGACGGCGTGGATGAGCGTACCGACGGGAATGTCGGCGAGGGGCAGAGCGTTGCCCGGCTTGATGTCGGCGTCAGAACCGGACATGATGGTCTGACCGACCTCGAGGCCCTTGGGGGCCAGGATGTAGCGCTTCTCACCGTCAGCGTAGTGCAGCAGAGCGATGCGAGCGGAACGGTTCGGATCGTACTCGATCGTGGCAACCTTGGCGGGCACGCCGTCCTTGTTGCGCTTGAAGTCGATCACGCGGTAACGACGCTTCACGCCGCCGCCCTGGTGGCGGGTGGTGATGCGGCCGTTGTTGTTACGACCGGCCTTCTTGGGCAGGGGCTCGAGAAGAGACTTCTCGGGCTTGGTGCAGGTGATCTCGGAGAAATCGGAGATCGTCTGCCAACGCCTACCAGCGGAGGTCGGCTTAAGGTGCTTTACAGCCATTACAATCCCTTTCAATAGGAATCCGTTAGCCATCGCAGACAGGGATTCGAGGTTCTGCCTCGGGTGCGATGACACCGGACGTATACACGGTTCCGGGCGTGTCCATTTTATACGCCCAAAACCTTGAGCTCTCGCCTCCCCTATTTGGGAGGCATGAGCTCACTCAACAGCAGCGAGTCTTAGGCCTGGTTGCCAAAGACCTCGATGGTGTCGCCCTCGGCCAGCGTGACGATGGCCTTCTTCCAAGAACGGGTCTTGCCGGCGACATAGCGCACGCGCTTGGTCTTGGGCTTGACCGTCAGGGTGTTCACGCGAACGACCTTGACGCCGAAGATCTCCTCGACAGCGTCCTTGATCTGATACTTGTTAGCATCCTTGGCGACCTCGAACGTGTACTTGTTCAGCTCCATGCCGGAGAAGGAACGCTCGGACACGATCGGACGGATGATGATCTCGTGGGCGGTCATTTATGCAAGCACCTCCCCGAAGTGAGCGGCGATGTCGGCGGGCATCAGCACAGCGTTGTTGTTGACGAGATCGTAGGTGTTGGCCTCGTCAGCGGTGATGATGAACGTCTTGGGAATGTTGCGGAACGACAGGTAGGCGTTGACGTCCTCATCGCGAACGATGATGGTCAGACGCTTGCCCTCAAGGCCGAGAGCCTTGAGCATGGCGACGGCAGCCTTGGTGGAAGGCTTCTCGAAGCCGTAGTCGTCGACGAGCACGAGCTCGCCATCGGCCAGCTTGGCGGACAGCGCAGAGCGCATAGCCAGCTTGACCTCCTTGTTGTTCATACGCTTAGCGTAGGAACGGGGCTTGGGGGCGAAGACAACGCCACCGTGACGCCACTGGGCAGCACGGATGGAACCCTGGCGGGCACGGCCGGTGCCCTTCTGACGCCAAGGCTTCTTGCCGCCACCGGAAACCTCAGAGCGACCCTTAGCAGACTGGGTGCCCTGACGCCAAGAGGCCATCTGGCACTTGACGATGTGGTGCATAACGTGGATGTTCGGCTCGATGCCGTACACCTCAGCGGCGAGCTCGGCCTCGGCGACCTTCTTGCCCTCGCTGTTCTTTACTTCAAACTTTGCCATTTAAGTGTTCTCCTTGGTATGACGCTGGGCTAAATGGGCTGGGCCCTTAGGCCATACGGATGGCGACGAGACCATTCTTGGCACCCGGGACAGCGCCCTTGACCAAGATGAGGTTCTGCTCGGCATCGATGCGGACAACGGAAAGGTTCTTGACGGTAACGCGCTCGTTACCCATGTGACCGGCCATCTTGACGCCCTTGAGGACGCGCGCAGGATAGGCGCACTGACCGATAGAACCGGGGTGACGCTGGAAGTGAGAACCATGCGTCATAGGACCGCGGCGCTGACCCCAGCGCTTGATGCGACCCTGGAAGCCCTTACCCTTGGAGGTACCGATGACGTCGACCTTCTCGACATCAGCGAAATCAGCGACGGTGACGACCTCGCCGACCTTGTGCTCCTCGCCGTTCTCGACGCGGACCTCACGAAGGAAGCGGACAGGCTCGACGCCGGCCTTGGCGAAGTGACCAGCCATGGGCTTGTTCACGTTCTTGGCCTTGATGTCGCCGAAACCGATCTGGACGGCGTCATAGCCGTCGGTTGCCTGAGTTTTAACCTGCGAGACAGCGCAGGGGCCAGCCTGGATGACCGTGACAGGAACGACGTTGTCGTCCTCGTCCCAAACCTGGGTCATGCCAATCTTGCGGCCGAGAATCATGCTGATCAAGATATGATCCCAACTCTCGCGTGGTCTTGGGACAATGCGTACACCACCGAGCGTACGCCCCTAGAGGACCACTACTTACACAACGTGCTCCCCAGCCTTGTATTGCGTCCGGACTACCTGACAACCCTATTAAGCAGGCATTTTGTCCAGCCAGAATACTCCCCTGGTTTCACACAGCTGTTTAGTATACACGGCTGCGGGCGTATCCATCGAGATTCATATTTCACTCACATTGTTTACGCAGGTAAAGTGCGTGGCACGTCTCCCGAGCACGGCGAGGGCCGGAGAAATATATTAAGGTCCCTGCTCTACAGTCCTGCGCAAGACGGAGAGCACATTAAGTGCTCTCCTTTGCGTGCGGAACTCGCGATGACCTTAATATATTTCTCCGGCCCTCGCCGTGCTCGGGAGACGACACGCTGATGTCTGCTTAACTCTGCTCGCTCAGGCTAATGACTTTGCTGGGGATCGATGATTTGCCGCAAGGTAAACTTGGATTGAGGCGTATCGCCCTCTTCTCCCGACTTTTCCTCATCGAAATCGAAGATCATGATGGCGCAGTTGGGGAGTTTTGCTGGGAGCTCGAAGCCCTCTGGGGCTGCAGCCTTGATGAATTGGCGGCTGGCGCTGCCGTGGCTTACTGCTAGGAGGGTTTCGATGCCCTCGGCGCCCATGAGATTGGTGAGGGTGCCTACCATGCGTTCTTGTAACGCTTTGCTTCCCTCTCCTCCGAAGGGGACCAGGTCCTCGCCCGGATCCCAGACGTCGGTAGGCAATGCGTCGTGGGGACCTTCCTCGAAGGCGCCGTAGCCGCGCTCGATGATGCCTTCGCAGGGCTCGACAGCGGCGTCCGGACCGAGGAGTTCGCATGCGACGAGACTTGCCGTGTTCATGGCTCGGCCTAAGGGCGATGAGACCACTTTGTCGGGGACGACGCCGTGGGCTTTGAGCCATGCGGCTGCCATCCCCGCTTGTTTGCGGCCCAGGTCGGTCAAAGGTGAATCGCAGCGGCCCTGGACCAGCTTTTTGACGTTGAATTCCGTCTGGCCGTGGCGGAGTAGATATAGACGCTTCATGCTCTCCCCTTCTGCTTCAGTTACCTTGCCGGCACAGCCCTACTCGTGGGTATGCCCAACGTAGTCTTCGTCGATCGTAATCTTGGCAATCGACTTGGGATATTCCGATTCGACCCGTTGTGCCAGCGCGTGCTTTAAGTCTTCGGCACTCATCTGCAGATCCGAGGGACGCACGCAGTCAAAAATCACGTTGGTGTGCGTGGGGCCCGGCACGCAGCGCAAATCATGAATCGAAAGGCGGCTATCGATCTCCTGGGCCATTGCGTTGATGCGCAAGCGCATGCTCGCCACCTTTGGATCGTCGGTCACGATGGGGTCGTAGTGAAGTGTGACAATCATGCCGTCTTCGTTCCTAAACGACTGCTCGATGTTATCGAGCGTGTCGTGACTTTCCAGCGGGCTGGCCTCGGCTGCCATCTCGGCGTGAGCGCTTGCGAACTTCCTGCCCGGGCCGTAGTCGTGAACCATCAAATCGTGAACGCCCAAAACGCCGGGATAGCTCATGATCTTGTCTCGAATGTGCTTGACCAGCTTAGGATCGGGCGACTGACCCAAAAGCGGGCTCACCGTATCTTGAATAAGTTCAAAGCCGCTCCAGCCAATATAGGCGCCAACGGCAAGGCCAACCCATGCGTCAAGATTGATGTGCGTCACCTGCGAAACAATTGCGCACGCCAACACGGCGCCTGTGGCAAGGACATCGTTCTTGGAATCCTGCGCGGTCGCATGCAGCGTCTCGGACTCAATGCGATCGCCGAGCTTTTGGTTGAGGGCCGCCATCCACAGCTTTACAACCATCGAAAGTGCCAGGACTGCCACCAGAGCAAGCGAGAACTCGACAGGCTCCGGGTTGACAATACGCTCCACCGAGGACTTCACCAGTTCGATGCCAATAAGCAGCACGAGCGCCGCCACGACCAAACCCGAGAGATACTCGTAGCGACCGTGGCCGTAAGGATGCTCGGGGTCGGCCGGCTTGCTCGCCAGCTTAAAGCCCAGCACGCTCACGATATTCGAGCTTGCATCGGACAGGTTGTTCATGGCATCCGCCACAATCGAAACCGATCCCGACAGCACGCCAATTACGCCCTTCGCAGCGCATAGTGCCACATTGGCGAGAATACACACCACGCCCGTCAACGTGCCCACGCGCGCACGGTCGCCCTGCGCACGCTTAACAATCCACTCGACCATCTACATCCGCCCCCACGGTACTACCTATATATCTATTGCTCAAACGGATTGTAGTGTAGCCACTTTGTCCCCCAGATACAAAAAAGGCCGCAACCCACACGGGCCACGGCCTTGGAATATGGCAAAGGAATCGTCCTTGTGTCGCACAGGTTTACGCGCTTACTTCAGCCACGCTCTTCGAGGTTTCGGGTGAATCGGCTCCGTCCCCCGTCGTCTGTCCCTTCGCCGGCACCACGCCAAAGCAGTAGCTCAGCGCCGCAGACACCGCAAATGCCACACCGCCGGCAGCGCAGCACCACAGCAGGTTCGAGATGCCGCCCGTGGCAAAGCCAATGACCATAAGGACATTCGTCATGCCGATGGTATAGGCCGTAACGTGGCCCACGGCCGCAACAAGGCCTCCGACGGCGCCGCCAATGGCCATGCACGTCAGGCACCTGCCATATTTAAAGCCGCAACCGTACAGCGCCGGCTCGCTTACGCCGCCAAGAACACCCGAGATTGAATAGCCCAGCATGAGCGCCTTCTCGTCCTTATCCGCAACGCGAAGCGACGCGCCAAAGGGCATACCCCAAACGGCGAACGTTGCCATCGTCGCGGCGATCAGGATGCACGAATCCGTTCCCACACTCATAAACTGCGCATAGGCGAGCGATAGGACAACGTTGCTGACGCCGGCGATCTTTAGGAACTCCCAGCCCGCAGCAAGCCCCATGAGCGTGAGCAGCGACACGATGCCACCGGAATTGCCAAGCATAAACATAAGCTGGCCCAACAGCATGCCCAGATAGCTGCCCGCCGGCGCCGTAATACACAGCGAAACCGGAACCATGACAAGCATGGTTGCAAACGGAACGAACGAAAACGCCACGGCCTTAGGGATAACGCGCTTAAAGAAACACTCCACTCGCCATAGCACGGGCACCGAGATGAGAACCGGAATAACAGTCGTCGTGTAATCGTTGACCGGCGCGGGAAGCAGGCCATACACGGAAGTCATCGATGCCCCCGTCGTCGATGCGGCATCGACAAGCTTAAGCAGATCGGGCGCAATCAATACGCCGCCCAGCATCATGCCCAGCTGCTCCGAGCAACCGAGCTGGCGGGCGGCCGCCCAACCGAGATAAATGGGCAAGAAGTAGTAGCCGGCGTTATAGAGCCAACTGTAGAACAGGCGATAGATTTCGGAATCGGCAGACCACAGGCCCAGCATGCCTTCGCCCATAATGACGGCGACGGTGCGAAACAACGCCGCACAGACAATAAACGGCAGCGCCGACATCATACTTTTGGACAGATAATCCACCACGGCCATGGCGTTTGATGAAACCGTCGTTGTAAACGAGGTGTTAGAAACTTGAGGCATGAAACGCCTTTCCCAATGCGACATGTGGGCTGTCCCTTTGTCACATCGTGCGGTACTGACCGATTGCGCGGTACTTTTCGTAACGGAGGTTTGTGAGGGTCGCGTCGTCGAGCCGCCCAAGTGTATCGAAGGCATCAAATGCCGAGGACATGACGGCACCGGCGATCTCCTCATGCGACAGGCCCCTATCGTCAACAATGCCGTCGATGATGCCGAGCGCCAACAGATCGGGGGCCGTGAGCTTAAGCGCCTCGGCGGCCTCATTCGCGCGCTCGGTATCCTTCCACAGGATCGACGCACAGGCCTCGGGGCTCACGACCGAATAGGCCGAGCTCGAGAGCATCAGGATGCGGTCGGCCACGGACAGCGCCAGCGCGCCACCAGAGCCGCCCTCGCCTGTCACCACCGAGACAATCGGCGTCTTAAGGCCGCTCATCTCCATGAGGTTCTGGGCAATCGCCTCACCCTGGCCGCGTTCCTCGGCACCGATGCCGCAAAACGCGCCCGAAGTATCGACCAGGCACAGAACCGGTCGACCAAACTTTTCGGCCTGGCGCATCAGGCGACGCGCTTTGCGGTAGCCCTCGGGATGCGCCATGCCAAAGTTGCGGCGCATACGCTCTTTGGTCGTGGTGCCGCGCTCGATGGCGATAACCGTCACAGGACGTCCGTCTTTCCAGCCAATGCCACCCACCACGGCGGCGTCATCACCAAAGTAACGGTCGCCATGCAGCTCCACAAATCCGTCCAAGCCCAGCGAGATCATCTCACCCGCCGTGGCGCGATCTGCCGAGCGGGTCTGCTTGACAATCTCGAGCGCGGTTTTTGGTGGCGCCGAGCGCTTAAACAAGTGTTCCAGCTTTTTGCCGCGGCGACCCGTATGCACAATCTCGTGCGGTGCCCCCAGGCCGGGCGCGTGCCCTTCGTGCAGCGCCAGCAGCTCGCCTACCGTGAGCGCAATCTCGCCACGCGGAACAACGGCATCGCAAAAGCCGTGCTCCATCAAAAACTCGGAGCGCTGGAATCCCTTGGGCAGGCGCTTGTGCATGTTCTGCTCGATCACGCGCGGGCCGGCAAATGCCGTCAGGGCATCGGGCTCGGCCAGGATAATATCGCCCTCCATGGCAAAGCTCGCGGTTACGCCTCCGGTCGTGGGGTCGGTGAGCACCGTGATATACAGACCGCCCGCCTCGCTGTGGCGCCTAACCGCCGCAGAAATCTTGGCCATCTGCATAAGCGACGTCACGCCCTCTTGCATGCGCGCGCCGCCCGAAACGGTAAAGCCGACAACTGGCAATCCAAGCTCGGTCGCTCGCTCAAATGTGCGACAGATCTTCTCGCCCACCACGGAACCCATCGAGCCCATCATAAAGTTGGCGTCCATAAAGAAGAGCGCGGTATCGCAACCGCAGATTTTGCCCCTGCCGCACACAACGGCGTCGCGCTCGCCCGAACGCTCGCACACGCTCTTAAGCTTGTCGGCATAGCCGGGAAACGAGAGGAAGTCCTCCGACGCCAGATTGGCATCCCATTCCTCAAACGTGCCCTCGTCGACCGTCATGCGCATGCGCGCGCGACCGCTCACGCGAAAGTGTTTGCCGCAACGAGGGCAGACCTCGAGGTTGTCGTGCAGGCGTGCTTCATCGATCACGCGGCGACACTCCGGGCACTTGATAAACACGTGGCGCGCGGGAAACTCGGCGCACGACTCGGTCATCGGCCCCTCGAGGACGTTGACCGTCTTTGCTTTTCTATTCATCAGCATAGAGATGCCCCATCAGATCGGTGTGGTACATGCCCGACAAGAACTCGTCGTTTGCCAGCACGTCGAGCTGAAGCTCGCTGTTTTCGCTCACGCCCTCAATCACGAGCTCGCCCAGGGCCGAGCGCATCTTGCGAATGGCGCCGTCACGCGTGGGCGCACACACGATGAGCTTGCCGAGCATGGAGTCGTAGTACGGCGGAACTTTCGCACCGGTAAACATGGCGGAATCCCAGCGCACGCGCGGACCACCCGGCACACGCAACGCGGTGACCGTTCCGCATGACGGCAGAAAGTCCGGCGTTTCGGCATTGATGCGGCACTCCATGGCGTGGTTGCGGACCGGCATGTCCTCCTGCTCAAAGGGCAGGGGCTGGCCGGCTGCCACGCGCAGCTGCCACTTGACCAAGTCGGTATCGGTCACAAACTCTGTAACCGGATGCTCCACCTGCAAGCGCGTGTTCATTTCCATAAAGTAGAAATTGCCGTCGTCCGAATACAGAAACTCGATGGTACCGGCTCCTTCGTAGCCGACGGCACGAGCCAGGTCACGCGCTGCCTTGTGCATGCGAGCACGAATGTCGTTGTGTCCGTCGAGGCACGGCGCGGGACTCTCTTCGATCAGCTTTTGGTTGCGACGCTGCACCGAGCACTCGCGCTCGCCGAGCGAAAATACATGGCCCTGCTTATCGGCCATAATCTGCACCTCAACGTGGTGCGCCGGCGCGACGAACTTCTCCATGTAGCACTCGCCGTCGCCAAAAACGGCCTCGCCCTCGGCACGCGCCTCGATGAACGCCTTTGCCGCATCTTCCACGCGCTCGACCTTGCGAATGCCGCGACCGCCACCGCCCGCGCGCGCCTTAATGAGCACGGGACAGCCAATGCGCTCGGCCTCGGCCGTCGCCTCCTCGGGACTTTTGAGCAAATCGCAGCCCGGCACGATGGGCACGCCCGCCGCGGCAGCCGTTCGGCGTGCGGCGTCCTTGTCGCCCATGCTGTCGATCACCTCGGCCGAAGGACCGACAAAAGCCAGGCCATACTTGTCGCAGTCGCGTACAAAGCTCGCCTTCTCGGAAAAGAAGCCATAGCCGGGATGAATTGCCTTAGCTCCCGACTTTACGGCACAGGTGAGCACAGCATCGTCGTTGAGGTAGCTCTCGGCAAGACGCGGACCGCCGATGCAATACGCCTCGTCGGCAAGCTGCACGTGCAGCGCGTCCGCATCGGCCGTGGAGTAGACGGCGACGGTCTTGATGCCCATATCGCGGCACGCGCGGATAACACGGACCGCGACCTCGCCGCGGTTGGCGATGAGCACTTTGTCGAACATGAAGCCTTCCTTAACTTTCGTGCATGAGTGCAAAAGACATATCGGCGCGGCAGCAAACCTCACCGTTGACGCTCGCAGTACCCGTCGCAAAGCGGAACGGCCCGCGCGCACGCGTGATGGAGCACACCAGATCCACCGTGTCGCCCGGGCGCACCGGACGCTTAAAGCGCACCTTGTCCAGACTCGTGTAGAACGGCGTCGCGCCGCGCGCCTCCTCATCGCCCATCAGCAGCACGCAGCAGTTCTGGGCGAGCATCTCGCACTGAATCACGCCGGGGACGACCGGGTTTCCCGGAAAATGCCCCTGCAAAAAGTACTCGTCGCCCGTAATCGTGATCTTGCCGTGGGCCTCGTCGCCCACCAGCTCGGCTTCGTCGAGCAAAAGCATCGGCTCGCGATGCGGTAACAGCTTCTTGAGCTCTTCTTTGTTCATGGATATCACCTATCCGATCCTCATGAGGCAGCTGCCAAACTCCACGAGGTCGCCGTCGGCCACGCAGATCTCGAGCACCTCGCCGTCTGCCTCGGCCGTCACCTCGTTGAGAACCTTCATGGCCTCGATAATGCAGAGGGTCTCGCCGGCCTTGACCTTAGAGCCCACGTGCACAAACGGCTCGTCGCCCGGCGCCGGGGCAGCATAGAAAACGCCGACCATGGGAGCGGTCACCTCGGTGCCCTTGGGCTCCGGTGCGGCGGCAGGTGTCTGCGCGGCGGGCTCCGGTGCGGCAGGCGCGACTGTGGGAGCTGCAACTGGAGCGGCCATAGTGCTCGGCATGGGCGTGGGCACGGCAACCGGCTGTGCGGCGCTCGCGCGCTCGAGTTCGACCGCGGTGCCATCGGGCTCCTCAACGCGCACGCGCGTGAGGCCGCGGTCCTCCATAACATCGGCTATCTCGGCAAGTCTTTTGGAATCCATGCTCTAGCTCCTCGTATATCTACGCAGCGCGATGGCGGCGTTGTGCCCGCCAAAGCCTAGGTTGGTCGAAAGCGCCCAGGTAAGGTCGGCGCGAACTGCGCGATTGGGCGTGTAGTCAAGATCGCAGGCGGGATCGGGCGTGCGGTAGTTAATGGTCGGCGGCACCACGCCCTGCTCGAGCGCCATGGCGCAGGCCATGACCTCGATGGCGCCCGTGGCACCGATCATGTGGCCGGTCATCGACTTAGTCGACGAGACGTGCGCGGCGCGCGCCGCGTCCTCGCCGAGCGCACGCTTAATGCCCGCCGTCTCGGACGAATCGTTGAGCTTGGTCGATGTGCCGTGAGCATTGATGTAGAGACCCTCGGAAGGCCTGACGTCGCCCTCGGTCACCGCCAGCGATATCGCGCGGGCAATGCCGGCAGCCTCGGGATCAGGACTCGTGATGTGATAGGCATCATCGGTGTTGCCGTAGCCCACGACCTCGGCATAAATGTGCGCACCGCGCGCCTGCGCATGTTCCATGCTCTCGAGCACGAGCACGCAGGCGCCCTCGCCCATCACAAAGCCGTCGCGGTCTGCATCGAACGGACGGCAGGCCGTCGCGGGATCGGGGTTGGTGGTCAATGCACGGCAGGACGTAAAGCCCGCAACGGCATCGGGGATAATTGCAGCCTCGGCGCCGCCCGCGAGGATCGCGTCGGCATAGCCGTGCTTGATGGCGCGGAACGCCTCGCCCACCGCATGGGCCGAGGTTGCGCACGCGGTCACCACGGGCAGGGTCGGGCCCTTTGCCTTGTGGCGGATTGCGATATTGCCCGATGCCATGTTGGGGATCATCATCGCGATCATATAGGGCGATGCGCGGCGGGGCCCACGTTCGGCAATCGTATGGACGTTGTCGACGAGCGTCGTCATGCCGCCCACGCCCGAGCCCACGTAGACGCCCAGGCGCTCTCGATCGATGGCGCCTTCGACATCAAAGCCCGCATCGCGCATGGCCTCGTCCGAAGCCGCCATCGCAAACTGAACGCAGGGGTCCAGATGCTTTGCATCACGCTTGCCAAAGTACTCGTTGCCGTCAAAGCCCTTGACCTCGGCCGCTACCTTGACGGCAAACGCATCGGTATCGAAGTGCGTAATCGGGCCGATGCCGCACGTGCCAGCGCACATTGCCGCCCAGGTGGCAAGCGCGGTGTTGCCGAGCGGCGATACGGCACCTATGCCGGTGATTGCAACTTTCTGTTCCATCATGGTCTCCTCATCCAAGCCGTTCTTCGGCCCTGGTTTCTACATCGCCATTCCGCCGTCGACGCGTATGACTTCGCCCGTAATGTAGGCAGCCGCATCGCTCACTAAAAATCGCACCACACCGGCCACCTCTTCGGGCTGCGCCATACGCTTAAGGGGAATCTGCTCCTCGGTTACCGTACACACCTTCTCCGAGAGCTTTGCCGTCATATCTGTCTCGACAAACCCGGGGGCGACCGCGTTCACTCGTACACCGCGGGGCGCAAGCTCGCGCGCCACCGCCTTGGTCAGGCCGATCACGCCCGCCTTGGAGGCAGCGTAGTTGGCCTGCCCGGCATTGCCCATCAGGCCCACAACCGAGCTCATGTTGACGACGCAGCCGCCGCGCTGGCGCATAAAGGTCTTGGTGAGCGCACGCGTCGTGTTAAACGTTCCTTTAAGATTGACATCGAGCACGCGATCGAAGGCGTCATCGCCCATGCGCATGAGCAGGCCATCGCGGGTGATGCCAGCGTTGTTGACGAGCGCCCAAATGGAGCCAAAGTCGTTGAGGACCGCTTCCACGCACGCGTTGACGGCAGCGGGGTCGGCCACGTCACATTGATATGAGCGCGCCGTGGCGCCAGCCGCCTCGCAGGCGTCGCACGTCTCGCGCGCCGCATCGACGCTGCCGGCATAGACGACGGCGATATCGTAGCCATCCTCCGCCAGACCGATAGCGCAGGCGCGACCGATACCCCGCGAGCCGCCCGTGACCAGTGCCACGCGACGTGAGTCGTTGCGCTCGAGCGCGCCATTGTTCAAGTTGCCCATGTCATTCCTTTCGGGTTACAGCCCTGTGGACTATGCGAGCTCGTCGGCAATAGCTGCGACCTGCTCGGCCGTCTCGCACGAATACACACGAACGTCGCTCAACGTACGCTTGATCAGGCCGGACAGCGTTTTGCCGGGGCCGACCTCAATAAATGTGTCGATGCCTTGATCCTGCAGAGCATGCAGCGTATCGACCCAGCGCACGGCATTGCTCACCTGATTGGCCAAGACATCCGATGCCGTCTGGGGGTCCGCCGGATAGGGCGCCGCTGTCATATTTGCCAAAACAGGAATGAGCAACGGGGACGGCGCGTGACCGGCCTCAATATATGCGGCAAGGCCACAGGTCGCCTCGGCCATATAGGGGCTATGAAATGCACCCGACACCGCGACCTTCATGGCGCGGCCGCCAGCCTCTTTTACTAGGACGTCGAGGGTCTGCAGCGCATCGGGCGCTCCGGCCACAACCGTCTGCTGGGGACTGTTGTAGTTGACCGGCCAGCAGTCCTCGCCGGCCTGCGCAGCCAGGTTCTCGACTTGCGCAGCATCAAGTTTGATGACGGCGCGCATGCCGCCAGGGTGACGCTCGGCCGCCGTGGCCATCAATGCCGCGCGCTCACACACGAGCTCAAAACCCGCTCGCGTATCGAATGCCCCCGCAAAGCTGAGTGCAGCGACCTCGCCCAGCGAGAATCCCGCACAGGCGGCAGGCACCACGCCGCGCTCGCGCAGGGCGACGGCGACAGCCAAGTCGTGCACGAACACGCAAGGCTGCGTGTTCTCGGTCTGCGAGAGCTCCTCCTTGGAGGCGCTCCGGCACTGCTCGCTCGTCCCCGGGCGCACCTCGTCGGCAATGGTGAACACCTCGGCGGCCGCCGGCGATGTCTCGATCAGGTCGACGCCCATCGCGGGGTGTTGGGCACCCTGGCCGGCAAACAGAAACGCTACGCCACCCATGCGGACGCACCCTTCAGGACGCGCTCGGCGCCATCGACCAGATCGTCAACGATTTCGCGTGCGCTCTGGCGCTCGCTAACCATGCCGGCAATCTGTCCACACAAAAACGAACCCTCTTCGTAGTTGCCGTCCTTGGCGGCCTTACGCAGCGCACCGGTTCCCATAGCACCGAGCTCCTCGGCACTCGCGCCGGAACCCTCGCTCTTGGCATAGGCGTTGGTGAAGGGGCTCTTGAGGGCGCGCACTGGATGTCCCGTCGAGCGACCGGTCGCACGCGTTGAAGTGTCGTTGGCCTTCAGGACCATCTCTTTGTACTGCTCCGAGACGGTGCACTCGTCTGCGACCAGAAAGCGCGTACCCACTTGCACGCCTTCGGCGCCCAGCATAAAGGCGGCCGCCACGCCGCGGCCGTCGGCAATACCGCCGGCGGCCACGACGGGAATGTCAACCGCATCGACGACCTGCGGCACCAGTGCCATCGTCGAGGTCTCGCCAATATGGCCGCCCGATTCGGTACCCTCGGCAACAACCGCCGTGGCTCCACGACGTGCCACGAGGCGCGCCAGCGCCACCGAGGCAACGACCGGGATGACCTTGATGCCCGCCTCGTTCCACGCCTTCATGTACTTGGCGGGATTGCCGGCGCCCGTCACGACGACCGGCACTCGCTCGTCAATCACGACCTGTGCAACCTCGTCGGCGAACGGGCTCATGAGCATGACGTTGACGCCAAAGGGCTTATCCGTCCTGGCGCGCAGCTCGTGAATCTGGTCGCGCAGCCAGTTGGCGTCGGCGTTCATGGCCGCAATGATGCCTAAGCCACCCGCCTCGGACACTGCGGACGCCAGCGAGGCATCGGCAATCCAGGCCATACCGCCCTGGAACACGGGCTTTTCGATGCCGAGCAGATCGCAGAGAGGAGTCTTGAGCATCTCTACTTCTCCAATGCCGCCTCGACCGTATCGGCGAACTCGCCGACCGTCTTGGGGTTCTCCTCGGTATCGAGCTGGATGCCAAACTCGTCCTCGACGGCAACGAGGATCTCGACGGTGCCCAGGCTGTCGAGACCAATCTCCTCGAGCGTGGACTCGGGCTTCATCTCGACATCGTCAAGACCGGCGGTCTCGCGGATAACGTCGCAAACGCGCTCGAAGGTCTTCTGATCTGCCATGGTAGTTCTCCTTTGTTTGTGCCCTAGGGGCGTTTTTATTTCCTATGTGCGACTACTTCCAACGAAGCAGATAGCCACCTATATCCAGACCGGCGCCAAATCCAACCAAGGCGATGGTGTCGCCTGTGTGAAGTGCACCGGCGTTTGCCAGCCGGTCGAGGGCAAGCGGAATGCATGCGCTCGAAATGTTGCCGGTCTCGCGCAACGTGCGAACCACGCGCTCGTCCGGCACGCCCAGGCGCTTGACCGCCTGGCTCAGGATTCGTTCGTTAGCCTGATGGAATACAAAATGATCGATGTCTTCGACCAAAATGCCCGCATCGATCGCAAGCTTATGGACCGTGTCGCAGATGGCGTTGACGCCGAACTTGAACACGCGGCGGCCATTCATGGACAGCACGCTCGCGCTATCTGCGGAAGCCTTAAACGGCGAGGTACCGACCAGACCGGGAACGCGCAACGTCTCGACGTCGGGCGCCGTCGAAAGCTCAACGGCAAGGGGACTGTCTCCCCCAGCCTCAATCACTGCGGCGCCTGCCCCATCGCCAAAGAGCACGCAGGTGGCACGGTCGGTCCAGTCGAGCGCGCGCGTCATCTGCTCGGCAGCAACGACAAGCACGCGCTCGGCGCGACCGCGGGCGATATAGCCCTCGGCGACATCGAGCGCAAATACGAAGCCGGCACAAGCCGCCGAGACATCGAAGGCAGGGCACGTCGCGCCTAGTCGCTCAGCAACGGCACACGCCTCAGCGGGAACAAGGTGGTCACCCGTCGTCGTCGAGCAGACGATCAGATCCAGCTGGCTCGCGTCGATTCCGGACACCTGGAGTGCCCGCTCACTCGCCGCTACGGCAAGGTCGTCAAGTGACTCGGCGGTGCAGACGTGGCGGCTCTTGATACCCGTGCGGGTAAAAATCCACTCATCCGAGGTATCGAGGAACTCAGACAGCTCGTCATTGGAAACACTGCGTTCAGGAAGCGCCGAGCCTGTTCCAAGAATCGTGAAACCCATCACTAACCTCCTTTGAGTTGTTGACGTGTTTACATCGACCAAGAGAGGATAACGCATTTCAGTCTTTGTTGACGTGTTAACATTAAATTGTCCAAATGCGACAAAGGCTTCACATTGTGTCTATCTCTCGACACCATTGCGTCATTCACTTATTCAATAAGGAGGTAGCAGCCGCTATGGATGCCCAATTAACGATTGTCGACGTAACCGGATCGACCAACGATGACCTGCTCGAGGCAGGAAAACAGGGTGCGCCGCACGGCACAGGACTTGCCGCCCGCGCGCAAACGGCAGGACGCGGCCGGCGCGGCCACAAGTGGGATTCAACCGCCGGCAACCTATTGCTTTCGATTGTCCTGCGTCCATGCGTTAATCCCGCAAAGTACTCTGGTCTTGCCGCCGTCAGCGGCCTAGCGGTGCTCGAAGCACTCGAAAAGCAGGGTCTTGCAAACGAGATTGGCCTCAAATGGCCCAACGACCTGGTCGCGCGAGGACGCAAGCTCGGCGGCATTCTGGTCGAGGCCGCACGCGATAACGAAGGCAAACCTTTCGCCGTCTGCGGCATTGGCGTCAATGTGAACTATGTGCCTTCGGAGGTTCCCGATGGCGGCCTGCCGGCAATCGGTCTCTCGGACCTCAACGAGAATGTTCCCGCCGTCGATGTGCTACTCAAGGAGGTCTATCACGCGGTCGTGAACGCTGTAGACACATGGGCAGAGCGTCTCAACGCCATGGAAGAAGACGCCGGACCGCTCGCGCCCGTCCACGGCGAATATATCGGTCATCTCAATTGGATTGGGGATTACGTTATCGCCCGTTCCCCCGCTGGGGACGAGCTAGCGCGTGGAATCTTTCAAACGGTCGATGACTTTGGTCGCGCGTGCATCGAGACAGAAGACGACTTGCGATCCTTCCATTTTGAGGAGGCATCGCTGCGCCCCATGGGTAAATAAAACGCCATAGCCACCCATTCGGCCGCATTATCCGGGCCCCCAAGGCCACCATTCAAAACAAAAGAGCCCCGCTACCATAATGGCAGCGGGGCCCTTTAAGCTATGAGCGATATCGCTTAGAGCTTGATGTCGATGTCGACGCCAGCGGGGAGGTCGAGACGCATGAGCGAATCAACGGTGCCCGAGGTGGGGTCGAGAATGTCGATGAGGCGCTTGTGGGTGCGCATCTCGAACTGCTCACGGGAGTCCTTGTTCACGTGCGGCGAGCGGATAACCGTGTACAGGTTGCGCTCGGTGGGCAGGGGGACAGGACCGGAAACGCGAGCGCCGGTCTTCTGAGCGGTCTCGACGATGAGCTTCGCGGACTGATCGACGACCTCGTGATCATAGCCCTTGAGGCGAATGCGGATCTTCTGGGTAGCCAACTTAAACCTCCAAAGAGTGCGAGAGATGTTCTCGCAGGATTACGTAACAGGGAGCTCGAACTTAGGCGTTCTTGCTCATGACCTCGTCCACGATGGACTTGGGCGCAGGCTCATAAGAGTCGAACTGCATCGTGTAGGATGCACGGCCCTGGGTCTGGGAGCGAAGGTCGGTAGCGTAACCGAACATCTCGCCCAGCGGCACCTTGGCACGGATGAGCTTACTGTTCTTGCGATCCTCCATGCCCTCGATCTTGCCGCGGCGACCGGAGAGGTTGCCCATAACGTCGCCCATGTACTGCTCGGGGGTCTCGACCTCGACAGCCATGATCGGCTCGAGCAGCTGCGGGTCGGACTTCTTGAGGGCGTCCTTGATAGCCATGGAACCGGCGATCTTGAAGGCGGCCTCGGAGGAGTCGACCTCGTGGTAAGAACCGTCGAACAGGGTGACCTTGACGTCGAGGACCGGGAAGCCGGCGATAACACCGGTGTTCAGGGCCTCCTGGATGCCCTTGTCGATGGACGGGATGTACTCCTTGGGCACGACGCCGCCGACGATAGCGTTGACGAACTCGTAGCCGAAGCCCTCCTCCATCTTCTCGAGCTTGATGACGGCGTGGCCGTACTGACCGCGACCGCCGGACTGACGGACGAACTTGCCCTCAGCCTTCTCGACATCGTGACCAGCGGTCTCGCGGTAGGCGACCTGGGGCTTACCAACGTTAGCGTCAACCTTGAACTCACGGAGCAGACGGTCGACGATGATCTCGAGGTGCAGCTCGCCCATGCCGGCGATGATGGTCTGGCCGGTCTCGTGGTTGGTGGACACCTGGAAGGTCGGGTCCTCCTCGGCGAGCTTGGTCAGAGCAAGGGACATCTTGTCCTGCTCGGCCTTGGTCTTGGGCTCGATGGCAACGTCGATAACGGGCTTAGCGAACTCGATCTTCTCGAGGACGATCTCCTTGCCCTCGGCGCACAGGGTGTCACCGGTGGTGGAGTTCTTGAAGCCGACGCAAGCGACGATGTCGCCAGCGGCAGCGTCGTCACGGTCGATACGCTCGGCGGCGTTCATCTCGAGGATGCGGCCGAGGCGCTCGCGCTGACCGTTGGAAGCGTTGACCACGTAGGAGCCGGACTCGGCGCGGCCGGAGTAAACGCGGACATAGGTGAGCTTACCGACGAACGGGTCGGTCATGATCTTGAAGACCAGGCCGGAGAAGGGCTCGTCGAAGGAAGGATGACGCTGGATCTCCTCGCCGGTGTCCGGATCGGTACCGGTGACGGCCTCGACGTCGAGCGGGCTGGGCAGGTAGTCGACGACAGCGTCGAGCAGCTCCTGGACGCCCTTGTTCTTGTAGGCGGAGCCCACGAAGACGAGGTTGAGCTCGTTGGCCAGAACGCCCTTGCGCAGAGCAGCCTTGAGCTCCTCGACGGTGAAGTCCTCCTCCATGAGAATCTTCTCCATGAGCTCGTCGTCAAAGCTGGCAGCAGCGTCGAGGAGCTCCTCGCGCTTGGTGGCAGCGATGTCGGCAAACTCAGCCGGGATCTCGTCCATCGGCTCGGGGTAGGTCATGCCCTTCTCGTCGGCCTTGAAGTCCCATGCAGTCATGGTGACCAGGTCGATGACGCCCCAGAAGCTGTCCTCGGCGCCCATCGGGACCTGAGCGGCCACGGCGTTAGCGTCGAGACGATCCTTCATGGTCTCGATAGCGTTGAAGAAGTCAGCGCCCACGCGGTCATACTTGTTGATGAAGGCGATACGGGGGACGTTGAAGGTAGAAGCCTGACGCCAAACGGTCTCAGACTGGGGCTGAACGCCGGCAACGGCGTCGAAGACGGCGACAGCGCCATCGAGGACGCGCAGGCAGCGCTCGACCTCAGCGGTGAAGTCAACGTGGCCCGGGGTGTCGATGATCTGGATGCGGTAGTCCTTACCGTCCTTGTTCCAGAAGCACGTGGTAGCAGCGGAGGTAATGGTTACGCCGCGCTCCTGCTCCTGAACCATCCAGTCCATGGTGGCAGCGCCCTCATGAACCTCACCGATCTTGTGGGTCTTACCGGTGTAGTAAAGAATACGCTCGGTCGTGGTGGTCTTACCGGCATCGATGTGGGCCATGATGCCGATGTTACGGGTATCGGAAAGCTTGTACTTAGGCTTAGCCATGTTAGTTCCTTACCTTAACTTACCAACGATAGTGAGAGAACGCGCGGTTGGCCTCGGCCATCTTGAAGACGTCCTCACGCTTCTTGACGGAAGCGCCCAGGCCGTTGGAAGCGTCGAGGATCTCGTTGGCGAGACGCTCGGCCATGGTCTTCTCCTTGCGAGCGCGGGAGAAGTTGACGATCCAGCGGATACCCAGAGCGGTGGAACGACGGGAGTTAACCTCCATCGGGACCTGATAGGTAGCGCCACCGACACGCTTGGGCTTAACCTCGAGCGTGGGCTTGACGTTGTCCATAGCCTTCTTGAAGGTAGCGAGAGCGTCGCCACCCTCGGACTTCTCGGCAACGATCTCGAAAGCGGTGTAAACGATGCGCTCAGCGGTGGCCTTCTTGCCGTCAAGAAGGACCTTGTTGATGAGCTGAGTCACCAGGCGGTTGTTGTAAACGGCGTCAGGCTGAACCTCACGACGATTAGCTGCTGCACGACGCGGCATGTGAAATCTCCTTAAGTGTCTACCGTGCGGCGCTTAGGCGGCACACGGCGAAAGTATCAAAACGTTATCTGGCTTATTTAGCCTTGGGGCGCTTAGCACCGTACTTGGAACGGGCCTGCATACGGTTCTGGACCGGAGCAGCGTCGTAGGCGCCACGGATGACGTGATAACGGACACCAGGGAGGTCACGGACACGACCGCCGCGGACGAGCACGATGGAGTGCTCCTGCAGGTTGTGGCCCTCACCCGGGATGTAAGCAGTAACTTCGATGCCGTTGACAAGGCGAACACGGGCAACCTTACGAAGAGCCGAGTTCGGCTTCTTGGGGCTCGTGGTGAAGACGCGGGTGCACACGCCGCGCTTCTGGGAGTTGTGCTGCAGAGCAGCGTTCTTGGACTTCTTGGGCACGGAACGACGGCCCTGGCGAACCAGCTGGTTAATAGTAGGCAAAGCGTACTCCTTCTCGAATGATTCCAGCTTTCTGTAAAGTGCAACGGCTTGAATCGAGGGGTCAGCATCCCCCTACGAAACACGCAGTTCGATAGGATACGTGCCGTTAGCTGTGTCGTCAACAGACCACGCCGCCGGGCGTATCCCAAAATTGGCACATTTCCGCAAAGCCTACACAAAAGGAATCCCCTTCTGTGCGCGGGGGCGGATTCCCGGTCCGGGCGGCCCGCTGTTTAAGTTTGCTGCTCTACAGTCCTGCGCAAGACGGAAAGCACATTAAGTGCTTTCCTTTGCGTGCGGAACTCGCGACAAACTTAAACAGCGGGCCGCCCGGACCGGGAATCCGACGTGCTCGTCGGGGCAACGTTCCCTACCAAAAAGGGACAGGTTTATTTTGGTCTGTTTTATCTGGGGAAACGTCGCGCTCCAGCGGTGATCCGACCTCACTAACACTGTAGATTGACGGTGTTTTCGGAAGTATGCGGCAAATTATGAACTTACCGAGCACACAGGGATTTTGCGATAACAAACCCGCAGGTAGAACGCTTGAGCATATACGGTGTGGTCGACCCATCAAGATTTTGCCGCATACTTCAGAAATGCAGGCGAATATCGTGCGGTCTAACCGCCTATTTACCGCAAAGAAGGCCGCTTCCCCTAGTAGGAAGCGGCCCCAAATCTTACGAATAGACGATGGTAAAGGGTTCCGACGTTTCGGCGCCCCCTGTTGAAGTGCAGCGTGTGCCTTCGAGCGTTACTGAAACCACTTGGTCGACATCAATCAACTTCGTTGGCACCCAAATGTTCTCTCCGCTATTGCGTGCCATCGAAACATAGAAATTGTACGCCCCTGCGTCGTCATCTTCGATAATCTGCTCCGATCCATCCTTGTAGCTGACGGTCAGTTTATGATCAACTGCTTCATAGCCCAGATCATCGATGTGCGTCTGGATGGAAAACGGGCTGATCTCGAGAGGCGAGTCATCGGAGCGGAGTTCCTTTGTATCGACGTACGCTCCAACGCTAAACTCGGGCGTCGATGCTTCGAACAGCTTCGCGTCCTCGCCTTCGCCCTCAGTCCAGCAGATATTCCAGGTGACCGCATGTCCCAAATCTCGCTCGCGATCCCACGAGGCAAAGTACATCGTGCCATTAATGACCGTGTCGCTTGATGTGTCCTTATCAATTGTGCAGCGTGTGTCAGCCCATTCCTCGCCGAAGTTCATGCTGGGCGTGCCGATGCCTTGTTCTTCTTCACCATAGAGAACAAGTTCGCCTGTCTCTGCTGCCGGCTTGTAGTAGTTAACGCCATTTGAATTGGACAACGTAAACGTCACGGCTCCGCAGCCGTTTTGGTCAATAGCCATCTCATGGATATCAAGCGTATAGCCGTTACCCTCGACGGACAGATTAACCTCCTGAACTGCGCCCTCCAGGCTTTGGGGCGCGATGCCGTCACCAAACTCTCTGGTGTAGGTATATTTAGTCCCCGATGAACCGCCGTTGGTCCAGGTAATGGAATCCCCGTTGCCGTGGTTTCCCCAGGCTGAGGCAAAATAGCTGGAATTGACAACGGCGTAGGCGACCCCTCCGGTCGCCAACACTCCGGCAAGACATCCGATAACCGCAACATAGAGGGGCTTAGCATGACCCCTTTTGCGAAGCGGCTCGCCTTCAGCTGCATTAAGAACGCGATCTGCAAGATCGCTATCGGCTTGGATGGACTCGAAGGCCCGCTTGATTTGATTGGATTTCACGGTCGCCCTCCTCTAGGATGAATTTGAGCTTCGATCGACCGCGAGCTAAACGCGTTCGAACGGTAGCGGCTGGCACATGCAGTAACTCGGCAATCTCTGAGGTCGAAAAGCCCAGATAGTAATAGAGCATGATGGGAACACGGAATCGTTCCGGAAGTCGCATGACGTCTGACAGGACCGCTTTGGTCTCATCCTGCACCGCCGAAAGCGAATCGGCCAGGTTCTCAATATCCTCCACACGCCTCCATGGCTTTCGAAAGAGCGATTTACATTCATTGATCGTGACCCGGATAAGCCAGCGGCGAAGATGCTCCCAACTCTCAAAATGTCCATCGCTTTTAAGCAGCTTAAGAAAGACATCCTGGGCAACATCGTCGGCGTCGGCACAATCGCGCAGGTACGTCAATGCGATCCGAAACACGACATCCCGGTGATCTTCGACCGCCTGTCTAAATGTTTGTTCTTCCATAATCACCTCCCGGTGACGGTACTGATTCTTGATGAGGTCCTCACCATAGATACGCTCTGGCCGGACGAAATGTTTCAAATTCAAGCAGGAAAGACCTACCAAAATAAACCTGTCCCTTATTGGCAAAAGGAATCCCACTCTGTGCGCGGGGGCAGATTCCCGGAACGGGCCGCCCGCTGTTTAAGTTTGCTGCTCTACAGTCCTGCGCAAGACGGAAAGCACATTAAGTGCTTTCCTTTGCGTGCGGAACTCGCGACAAACTTAAACAGCGGGCGGCCCGTTCCGGGAATCCGACGTGCTCGTCAGGGTAACGTTCCTCACCAAAAAAGACCCGCTTCCCTGTTGGGAAACGGGTCTTTGGAAGGGCGGTTAACGTACTAGGAAATTACTCCTCGTCGTTGTCCTTGGCCTCTTCGGCGTCGTCGGTGTCCACGAGCTGGTTGAGCAGCTCGTCGAGGGACGCCATGTCCTCGTTGATGGCACCGTTGGCGGGAGCCTTCTTGTCGTCGATCGGGGCGCCCAGGAGCTCCTCGTCGGCGTCGGCGTGATGCGTCGGAGCGGAGGTACCCAACAGGATATCGTCCGGACCGTCGGGGCTAAAGACCATCTGCAGCAGCTGCGAGAGGTCTTCCTCGTCGGCAACGTCGTCGTTGTTCTCGAGGATGTAGAGCAGGTCGTGGGCCTCAAGGCCGTCACGGAGCTCCTCGATCGCCTTGGCACCGATGCCATCGATGCGCAGCAGATCCTCCTCGGACTTGCCAACCAGGTCGCCGACCGTCTCGATGCCGACCTCGCTGAACTTGTTGGTCCAGCGCTGCGACACGCCCAGGTCGTCGAACAGGTACAGACGAGCCTTCTCGGCGGAGATGGTGTGGCCGTTGCGGGTGAACGAACCGTCAGCACCACCGAACTCGTCGTAGCCGGCCCAGTCGAGCTGCTGCGGGAGCTGCTCGTCCAGGTCCTTGAGCTCAACCGGAGCCCACTCGGGCAGCGACTTGGCGTTGGGCGAAGCCGGGCCGTCGATGTCCACGTAGCCGTCGGCCGTGCGATACGTCAGCTTGGCGTTGGCGTACGGCTTGAGGCCGGTACCGGCAGGAATCTTCTTACCGACGATGACGTTGGACTTAAGGTCGAGCAGGTGGTCGACCTTGCCCTCAATGGCAGCCTCGGTAAGGACGCCGGCGGTACGGATGAACGAAGCGCTCGACAGCCAGGAGTCGATGTTGGACGCGACCTTGAGCGTACCCAGGATGACGGGCTCGGCCACGGGAGCCTGACCGCCCAGACGGGCAACGCGCTCGACCTCGTCGGCGAACTCGTAGCGGTCGACGTACTGACCAAGCAGGTACTTGGAGTCGCCGGGGTTGGTGATCTGAACGCGACGCAGCATCTGACGTGCGAGCACCTCGATGTGCTTGTCATTCAGGTCGACGCCCTGGCTGGTGTAGACGTCCTTAACGCTCTCGACGAAGGTGTGCATCGTCGACTCGATGTCGGTCAGCTTGCGCAAGTTGCGGAAGTTGACGAAGCCCTTGGTGATCTGGTCGCCGGCGCGAACCTCGCAGCCGTCCTCGATCTCGGGCATAAAGCGCACCGAAGCGGGAACGCGACGCTCGTCGAGGACACGGGTGTGATCCTCGGAGTCGGTGAGCGTCAGCACGTACTCGGACTTCTCGGGCTTAATCGAGAGGTGGCCGGAGTACGGAGCCAGCTCGGCCTCGCGACCCAGGATCTTCTCGTTGACGTTGCCGACGATATCGAACATACGGCTGACCGTAGGCAGACCCTGCGTAATATCGTCGACGCCAGCGACGCCGCCGGAGTGAATGGTACGCATCGTAAGCTGCGTACCGGGCTCGCCGATGGACTGGGCGGCAATAATGCCGACGGCAGTACCGATGGCGACCGGACGACGGGTGGAAAGATCCCAGCCGTAGCACTTCTGGCACACGCCGTACTTGGAGCGGCAGGTGAGCAGCGCGCGAAGCTTGACCTTCTTGAGGCCCGCATCGACCATCTTCTGGATGTCGGCGACCTTCTCAATGTAGCCGTCCTGCTCAAAGAGCACGGTGCCATCGGGAGCCACGACGTCCTCAATGAAGCAACGGCCGACGAGGTCGGTGTTGAGGTCGGTGGTGCCAGGGATGATGAGGTTGTAGGTAACGCCCTCGTGCGTACCGCAGTCCTCCTCGCGGACAATGACGTCCTGGGCCACGTCGACCAGACGACGGGTCAGGTAACCAGAGTCCGAGGTGTGGGATGCGGTATCGACCAGGCCCTTACGGGCGCCGTAGGTCGAAATGAAGTACTCGAGCGGCAGCAGGCCCTCGCGGAAGTTCGCCTTAATGGGAAGGTCGATCGTCTCGCCGGACATGTCTGCCATCAGGCCACGCATGCCGCCGAGCTGACGCAGCTGGGTCTTAGAACCACGGGCGCCGGAGTCGGCCATCATGTACAGCGGGTTCTCCTCGTCGAACATGTCGAGCATGAGCGCTGCGACCTTGTCGGTACAAGCGGTCCACTCGTTAACGACTTCGATGTGGCGCTCCGTCTCGTTGATGAAGCCCTCCTCGAAGTACTCGTTGATCTGGTCGACGTTGGCCTGGGCGCGGTCGAGCAGCTCCTGCTTCTCGGCAGGGATGAGAGCGTCCCACACTGAGATGGTGAGGCCGGCGCGGGTAGCGTAGTGGAAGCCGGAGTACTTGATGGCGTCGAGGATCGGGCCAACCTTGGCCTCGGGGTAACGATCGCAGCAGTCGGCAACCAGCTTGGCCACATCGCCCTTGACCATCTTGTAGTTCATGAACTCATAGTCTTCGGGCAGGCACTGGCGGTTGAAGATGATGCGGCCGATAGAGGTCTCGAAGCGCGCGGTCTTGTTGCCGGTGACGTCGTAGTCGACAAACTCGTTCTTGCCGTTCTTGACGCGGAAGATACGGGTGCCGTCCTCGTTGATGACGTTGGCATCGGCAGCGGACACACGGACCTGGATCTTGGCCTGCATGTCGACCTCGGAGCGGCAGTCATAGGCGTGCAGCGCATCGTCAAAGCTCGAGAACACGTGGTTCTCGCCCGGCAGACCCTCGCGAACCTGGGTGAGGTAGTACACACCGATGATCATGTCCTGCGAAGGGATGTTGACCGGCTTGCCGGATGCCGGCGAGCGCAGGTTGTTCGCAGAGAGCATGAGCACGCGGGCCTCGGCCTGAGCCTGGCTGGACAGCGGCACGTGGACAGACATCTGGTCGCCGTCGAAGTCGGCGTTGAAGGGCGAGCAGACCAGCGGGTGCAGGTGGATAGCCTTGCCCTCGACCAGCACCGGCTCAAAGGCCTGGATGGACAGGCGGTGCAGGGTCGGTGCACGGTTGAGCAGCACGACGCGGCCGTCGATGACCTCTTCGAGGATATCCCACACAAAGGTGGCACCACGGTCGATAGCGCGCTTGGCGCCCTTGATGTTCTCGACCTTGCCGAGCTCGACCAGGCGCTTCATGACGAAGGGCTTGAAGAGCTCCAGCGCCATGGTCTTGGGCAGACCGCACTGGTGCAGCAGCAGCTTGGGGTCGGTAACGATTACCGAACGGCCGGAGTAGTCGACACGCTTGCCCAGCAGGTTCTGACGGAAACGACCCTGCTTGCCCTTGAGGGCCTCGGCGAGCGACTTGAGCGGGCGACCGCCACGGCCAGAGACCGGGCGACCGCGACGGCCGTTGTCGAACAGGGCGTCCACGGACTCCTGGAGCATGCGCTTCTCGTTGTTCACGATGATCGCAGGGGCGTCCAGGTCGAGCAGGCGCTTGAGTCGGTTGTTGCGGTTGATCACGCGACGATACAGGTCGTTGAGGTCGGACGCGGCGAAGCGGCCACCGTCAAGCTGGACCATCGGGCGCAGATCGGGCGGAATGACCGGGATGACGTCCAGGATCATGTTCGCGGGGCTGTTGCCGCCCTTCAGGAAGGCGTCAACGACCTCAAGGCGCTTGACGGCCTTCTCGCGCTTCTGCTTCTGGGAATCCTCGTCGGCGATGATGGCCTTGAGCTTCTCGGCCTCGGAAGGGAGGTCGATGGCAGCGAGCAGGTCGCGGACAGCCTCGGCACCCATGCCACCCTTGAAGTACATGGAGTAGTAACGGGTCATCTCACGGAACAGCGGCTCATCGGAGATGAGGTCGCGCTCGGTGAGCTTCATGAAGGCGTTGAAGGCGTCCGTGCGGAGCTGCTTCTCGTCCTTGCACTCTTCCTCGATGTCGACGATGCCAGAGGCGATCTCCTCGGGGGTCAGCGGCTCCTCGTCGGAGAACTCGTCAAAGTTCTCGGGGCCGCCCTGCTCCTTGAGGGACTCGATCTGGCGGGCGCACTCAGCATCGATCTCTTCCAGATCGGCGGCGAGCTCCTCGCGCAGGTCGTCGGCGTCGGCCTCGCGAGCCTCGTAGTCAACCTCGGTGATGATGTAGCTGGCAAAGTACAGAACCTTCTCGAGGTCCTTGGACTTGATGTCGAGCATACGGCTCATCGGGAAGCTCGTGGGGCTCTTGAAGTACCAGATGTGGGACACGGGAGCGGCGAGCTCGATGTGGCCCATGCGGTCGCGACGCACCTTGGCCGAGGTGACCTCGACGCCGCAGCGCTCGCAGACGATGCCCTTAAAGCGGATGCCCTTGTACTTGCCGCAGGAGCACTCCCAGTCCTTGGCGGGACCGAAAATCTTCTCGCAGAACAGGCCGTCCTTCTCGGGCTTGAGGGTACGGTAATTGATGGTCTCCGGCTTCTTAACCTCACCGTGCGACCAGGAACGGATCTGGTCGGCGGAGGCAAGGGAGATCTTTACCGAGTCAAAATCAGTAGCTTCGAAATCTGCCACAGTCAACTACTCCTTATCAGTGGTCGTGGCGGCGACAGCCTCGGGCGCCTCGTCGGTCTCGGCATCCTCGGCCTCGACGTCGGCGTCAACGCCGGCGAGCGCAGCCAGGTCGTCGAGAGCAGAGGTCTCCTCGGCGGTCACAGGGGCGGAGGCGTCCTCGTCGGCATCGTGCATGGGCTCGATGTCCAGTGCGAGCGAACGAATCTCCTTGACGAGAACCTTGAAGGACTCGGGGATACCCGGGACAGGAACGTTCTCGCCCTTGACGATGGACTCGTAGGTCTTGACGCGGCCCACGGTATCGTCGGACTTGACGGTCAGGATCTCCTGCAGGACGTTGGAAGCACCGTAAGCGTACAGTGCCCAAACTTCCATCTCGCCGAAACGCTGGCCGCCGAACTGAGCCTTGCCGCCCAGCGGCTGCTGGGTAACCAGGCTGTAAGGGCCGGTCGAACGGGCGTGGATCTTGTCGTCAACCATGTGGCCGAGCTTGAGGATGTAGGACGTACCCACGGTAATGGGCTCGCGGAACTCCTCGCCGGTGCGGCCGTCGAACAGGCGGGTCTTGCCGCGCTCGTCAAGCTGGGTGACGAACTCGGGGCGCATGTGATCGCCAAAGGCAGCGGTGGCCTTGTTGAGCATGTTCTTGTTAGCACGACGAATGACCTCGGCGATCTCGTCCTCCTTGGCGCCGTCGAAGACGGGCGTCGCGGTGAAGAACGGACCGGGGACGTACTTGTCGGAGTCGGCCTGCTCGGTATCCCAACCGCAGGCAGCAGCCCAGCCAAGGTGGCACTCGAGCAGCTGGCCGACGTTCATACGCGAAGGAACGCCCAGCGGGTTGAGGATAACGTCGATCGGGGTACCGTCAGCCATGTAGGGCATGTCCTCGACCGGCAGAACGTTACAAATAACACCCTTGTTGCCGTGGCGGCCGGCGATCTTATCGCCCTGCTGGATCTTACGACGCTGGGCGACGTAGACGCGCACCTGCTCGTTGACGCCGGGGGCCAGGTCGTCGCCGTTCTCGCGGCTAAAGCGGACGACATCGATGACGCGACCGTAAGCGCCGTGAGGCATCTTAAGGGAGGTGTCGCGAACGTCGTGGGCCTTGGCACCGAAGATGGCGCGCAGCAGGCGCTCCTCGGCGGTCAGAGCGCTCTCGCCCTTAGGCGTGACCTTGCCGACCAGGATGTCGCCAGGGCCGACCTCGGCGCCGATGCGGATGATGCCGTCCTCGTCGAGGTTGGCAAGCATGTCCTCGGAGAGGTTCGGGATCTCGCGGGTGATCTCCTCGGGGCCGAGCTTGGTGTCGCGGGCGTCGATCTCGTGACGGGTGATGTTGATGGTCGTCAGCAGGTCCTCGGCCACCAGGCGCTCGGACACGACGATGCCGTCCTCGTAGTTGAAGCCTTCCCACGGCATGTATGCCACGGTGAGGTTCTGACCCAGTGCGAGCTCGCCATGATCGGTCGAAGGACCGTCAGCCAGGGGCTCGCCCTGCTCAACGGTGTCACCGACGCGCACGAGCGGACGGTGGTTGATGCAGGTGGACTGGTTGGAGCGCTGGTACTTGGCCAGGTGATACTCGTCCATGCCGCCGGCATGCTTGACGATGATCTTGGCGGCGTCGGCAAAAATGACCTCGCCGGCGTTCTTGGCCAGGGTGACCTCGCCGGAGTCCAGGGCGGCGCGACGCTCCATGCCGGTACCGACATAGGGAGCGGCAGGGTGAACCAGCGGCACGGCCTGACGCTGCATGTTGGCGCCCATCAGCGTACGCTTGGCGTCGTCGTGCTCGAGGAACGGGATCAGCGTGGCTGCGACGGAGAGCATCTGACGCGGCGAGACGTCCATGTAGTCGACGTCCTCGACGGGCACGTCGGCGGGAGCGCCGAAGGAGCCGTCGAAGTCGCGGGTACGGGCGATCACGGTGTGCGGGCGGACAAGCTTGCCCTCGGCATCGGTCGTGATGAACTCGTTGGTCTTGGGATCGAGCGGCGTGTTAGCCGGCGCGATGACGTGCTTCTCTTCCTCGTCAGCGGTCATCCAGTCGATCTGGTCGGTGGCAACGCCGTTCTCGACGCGACGGAACGGAGCCTCGATGAAGCCGTACTCGTTGACGCGGGCGTAGAGGGCGAGCGAGCCGATCAGGCCGATGTTGGGGCCTTCGGGGGTCTCGATCGGGCACATGCGGCTGTAGTGCGAGTTGTGAACGTCGCGGACGGCCGTCGGCACGTTGGTGCGGCGGCTGGAGCCGGACTTGTGGCCGGCAAGACCGCCAGGGCCGAGTGCGGACAGGCGGCGCTTGTGGGTCAGACCGGTCAGGGGGTTCGCCTGGTCCATGAACTGCGAGAGCTGCGAGGAACCGAAGAACTCCTTGATGGAGGCCACGATCGGGCGGATGTTGATGAGCGACTGCGGGGTGATCTCGTCGATGTCCTGGGAGCTCATGCGCTCACGGACGACGCGCTCCATACGGCTCATGCCGATACGGAACTGGTTGGCGACGAGCTCGCCGACGGTGCGGATGCGGCGGTTGCCAAAGTGGTCGATGTCATCGACCTTGAAGCCCTGCTCGCCGGCAGCGAGGGACAGCAGGTAGCGCAGCGTCGCGACGATATCCTCGTCGGTGAGCACCGTGACCTCTTCCTCGGTGGTGAGGTTGAGCTTCTTGTTGACCTTGTAACGACCGACGCGGGCCAGATCGTAGCGCTGCGGGTTGAAGAGCAGGCCCTCGAGCAGGCTGCGGGAAGCGTCCACGGTGGGAGGCTCGCCCGGGCGCAGACGACGGTAGATCTCGATGAGGGCGTCCTCGCGAGTGAGGGCGGTGTCGCGCTCCAGGGTGCGCTTGATCACATCGGAGTTGCCGAGCAGCTCGATGATGTCATCGTTGGTGACGGCGATGCCAAGGGCGCGCAGGAACATCGTGGCGCTCTGCTTGCGCTTACGGTCGATGGAGACCATGAGCTGGTCGCGCTTGTCGACCTCAAACTCGAGCCAGGCACCGCGGGACGGGATGATCTGGGCCTTGTAGATCTGCTTGCCCGAATCCATCTCGGAGCTGTAGTACACACCCGGGGAACGGACGAGCTGCGAGACGACGATACGCTCGGTACCGTTGATGATGAAGGTGCCCTGATCGGTCATCATGGGGAAGTCGCCCATAAAGACGAGCTGCTCCTTGATCTCGCCGGTCTCCTTGTTGGTGAGACGGACGTCGGTCAGAAGCGGGGCCTGATAGGTCATGTCCTTCTCGCGGCACTCCTCGACGGTGTGCGCGGGGTCGCCGAACTGATGCTCGCCGAAGGTAACCTCGAGAACATGGTTCTGGCTCTGGATGGGGCTGGATTCCTTGAACGCCTCACGAAGGCCCTCGTCCTTAAAACGCTCAAAGGATTCCCTTTGAACAGAGATAAGGTTGGGGAGCTCCATGGCCTCCGGGATTTTCCCGAAGCTGACGCGCTTGCGCTCAGTGGCAGTGTATGCGTAGGTCACCAGGTTTTTCCTCCTTCACGGAAATGCTCGGTGGGTTGGCGAGGCATAGCTTCGCCAGTTATCGCAACCTAATAGTTTATCAGGTACCGACCGTTGGGCAAGAAAAGCCTTGACGCGATTGAGTTTTTGGAGTAGCAAAGTTTTTCGACAGAAAACACGCAGGTAGATGTATGTGTATCGAACATCTGTTCATATATTTTCTGTGAACAGAGAGCCGGCAATCGCAGCTCTTATAAAAAACGGGCGCGAACCGAGGTCCGCGCCCGTAAATGTCGATGCCCGAAGGCTTACTTGCGCATCAATCCGCCGCGCTCGTCGATGGCGTCCCAGAAGACGCTGGCAAAGCGGGGGTCGCTTGCGGCCATGAGGGCGTTGGTGGCCATCCAGCCAGAGGGAGTGCCGGTGTCGTAGCCCGACAGCGGGTCAATAACGACGGCATACATGGCCTCGCGGTCGAGCGAACGGGCCATGGCGTCGGTGAGCTGGATCTCGCCGCCCTTGCCGGCCTGCTGATCGGCCAGCAGGTCCATGACCAGCGGGCTCAGCAGGTAGCGACCGACGATGTACAGATTGGACGGAGCCGCCTCGGGAGCGGGCTTCTCGACCAGACCGCCGATGCGCCAGACAGCGCCCGGCTCTGCATCGGCAACGTCCTCGGCACCCTCAAGCGAACCGACGCGCTCACCGGCGATAACGCCGTAGCGGCTGACTTCCTCGGGCGAGCAAGCAGCGACGGCGATAACCGAAGCGCCACCGTGCTCCTTGGAAACGGCGAGCATCTTGTCGCAGATGTCGCGGTTAGGCACAACGTAGTCGCCCAGAAGAACCAGGAAGTTCTCCCCTGCCACGGCGTCGGCGGCAGAGCGAATAGCATGGCCGAGGCCCTTGGGCTCGTACTGATAACGGAAGTCGACCGGCATACCGCCAGCGTGGGCGACGGCGTCGGCATAGGCGTTCTTGCCGCGCTCGCGCAGCAGGTTCTCGAGCGAGCGATCGGGCTGGAAGTAGTTCAGTAGCTCGGGCTTACCGGGAGAAGTAACGATGATGGCATCGTCGACCTCCTCGGGATCGAGCGCCTCCTCGACGACGTACTGGATGACGGGCTTGTCGAGCACCGGCAGCATCTCTTTGGGCGTGCACTTGGTGCCAGGCAGAAAACGCGTGCCAAGACCGGCGGCGGGGATGATTGCTTTCATGTTATTCAAAGATCCTTTCGCAGGCGCAAGATGTGCCCTGTGCGTGCGGCACGGCGGCCGCAGACCAAATTACGATACCCAAGCATCTTACCGCTGGAACTATATGTCGCTACAAGGCAGAGACAATTCTTCAGCAGGTCAACGCAAATTATTGCTCGAATGGTGCAATTTTATTGCCCAACGGCAGGGTGCCCGATACGACGCAAATTACAGAACATGGCAGTTTGAGCAACCGATGTCGAGGGACCGAAAAATCAAAACCACCCCTAAAAGGGGTGGTTTGCTCTTAGGGTATAACCCTTGGATTTCCGGCACGCGTCTAAAGGCGCCGGCCCTCACGGGGTTCGGGCCGCACTGCAGATTGACCCGT